>JAIEQI010000028.1 GCA_019747875.1 Candidatus Obscuribacterales bacterium | reverse complement strand
TTGCCCGATTCACCCTTTCGATTTTGCTTCGATCCCGGGAGCGCCGGCATCTTGCCGGCTCCGATTTTTTTGCCCGATTCACCCTTTCGATTTTGCTTCGATCCCGGGAGCGCCGGCATCCTGCCGGCTCCGAATTTTTTTTCCAATTCGCCCTTTCGATCCACCTGAATAGGCTCTCTCCTTACCTCTTCCGCGCCGTACTGATCATCGCCAGTCGATTCCGGCTTCACTATCGGATTCGGTCCAGCTTGTTTGGGATCTATATCCGAGCGAAGGTGCTGAAAAACTGGGATGCGCAAGATCATATCGCGAGTCAATTCCGCATATTTCACCTGTGCCACCATTACAGGCTTCAGCCAGATTGCTTTCAATTTACAAATCGCTTTATCATTAAATGGGCATGTCTTTGTTTCCAATCCCTTCATAGTTTTCAAAAGATCGCGCATTGATTTTTCGTTGAAACCTGTTCCAACGGAGCCCGCGTATTTCAACTCATCATCTCGATAATAACCAAGAATGATTGCACCAAATAAATTTGAGCGAGATCCATTCCCCAGCGTATAACCGCACACCACGAAATCGTCACTTCTTGTGGCTTTGATTTTTAACCAGCTCTTGCTTCTTTTGCCGACCTCATAAAGACTGTCAGCCCTTTTTGCAAGAATGCCTTCCAGACCATTCTGAACACAAGCGCGATAAGCATCATCTCCAGTCCCCTGGATCTTATCCACTAAATGAATACTATCGCTTTGCTTTAAAGCCTCTTTCAATTCGGCTTTCCGCTCAGACAGCGGTTTGCCAACAAGCAGAGAGCCGTTTCGATAAAGAATATCAAACGCATAATACTGAATAGGAATAGTACCTTCAGCTTGTTTTACATCGCTATTCCGTGATAATCCGGAACGCTGTTGTAGCAGTTGGAAAGATGGGCGCCCCTGCGTGTCAAACGCTACTATCTCACCATCTAACACCAAAGTCCCCTCTTGCTCTGCCAACGCATCGGTAAGAACCGGATAGCGCCCAGTCAGATCCAGCCCGCGCCGCGACAAGAGGCGCACATCGCCGTTATAAACATAAGCTATCGCTCTAATTCCATCCAACTTCGGCTCATAAATCCAGCCGTCCTTGGAGAATGGTTCGGGAGCAAGACTGGCCAACATAGGCTGAATAACGGGCGGATATGCAGACTTCGTTCGGGATTTTGCGTTGATAGATTTGCTTGCCACCTTCTTCTTTTCCGGTTTAGTACCGAATTCTTCCTGCAGATCCTCAATCGTTTTACCACTGACCACTGACTCATCTTCGTCTATGACTTCACGATCAAAAAGAGCGTGCTCATCCTTATGCTTGATCAGAAGCCAGTCCTTTTCCTTGTTTTTCAATTTCACAAGTGCCCATGAGCCATGAAGTTTTTCGCCCTCGAGAACAAACTTTAGTGTGCCTTTCCTCATTCCTTGTTTAATGAGCTTTTCTGCCTCGTCGATATCTTTGACCGCTTCACCATTATGTTCAGGATAGAAGGTCCCCTTATCCCAAATGATTACTTCGCCACCACCGTACTCTCCCTTGGGAATCAATCCCTCAAACTTTCGATATTCAAAAGGGTGATCTTCCGTCTGAACGGCAAGCCTCTTATCCGCAGGATTGAGAGACGGTCCCTTCGGCACCGCCCATGATAGCAACACCCCATCGTGTTCGAGGCGGAAATCATAATGTAATCGGGTAGCGTTGTGCTTCTGTATTACGAACTGAAGTTTGCGCGACTTAGTCCGCTTTGCCTTGCCTGACGGCTCGGGCGTCTTCGAAAAATCACGCATCTTATTATACTTCTCTAAAGCCATAATACTTCTCCGATACACTGCAGGAGCAAGCCAGCTTGCTCCTATAGTGATGTCTTTTATCCCATCCATTCCAAAATCTAGACGGACTCTGTCATGGGTCAGTTCCTCTGGCAGTCTAGAAGCGGCTTCAGGCGAAGTCTAAAGCCGAGCGGAACTTCCAAAGACACATACAGCGTCTAAACCTGGGTCAGGTGTATGTGATGACTACGAAGGTACGCATTATGGCTAGAGCAATGTGGAGCGGCGCGATAGGTTTCGGGATGGTCAATATACCCGTCAAGTTATACACTGCTACCGACAATAAAAATACTTCCTTCCATCTTCTGCATGACAAATGCAAACACCGAATAAAAGAAGTTAGGTGGTGCCCATCATGCGATAGACAGATCGACTGGGGCGAGGTTGAACGAGGATATGAGTATGCAAAAGGACGATACGTCCCCTTGAGTGACGAGGACTTTGAACAACTTCCACTGCCAAGCAAGAACATAGTACAGGTCACTGCATTTGTGAAATTGGAAGAAATGGATCCCATCTATTTCGAGAAATCGTACTATCTTGAGCCTGAAAAGACCGGAGCACATCCCTACAATCTTTTCGTTCATGCTTTGCGAGAGAAAAACATGATTGGACTCGGTACAGTGGCAATTCGCACAAAGGAAAGGCTATGCGCTCTACGTCCAGTTGGAGACACGTTGCTTTTATCTACATTGTTGTATCCGGATGAGATTAAGATCGACATTGATGCCTCACCGCGGGAAGCAAAGATTTCCAAACAAGAAATGACGATGGCTTCGAACCTCATCGATATGTTGGCAGAAGAATTCGAACCGGAGAAATACAAGGATAACTATCGGGAAGCCTTAAATAAAGTTATCGAGTCGAAGTTAGAAGGCGCAGAGATTGTTGAAGAAGAGCCTCGACGCGCCGGACGCGGTGAAGTGCTGAACTTGATGGATGCTCTAAATGCGAGCTTGAATAACTTAAAAGAAGGCAAAAAGGCAAATGCAAAACCCACTAAGGAAGAAGAGAGCGAAGAGACCGCAGAAGAGCATGACGAAAACGAGACACCGAAAAAAGCTCGTCGGAAAGCTGCTTCAAAATCAGCCAGAAAGACTGGGGAACGCAGTAAAGCTAGCACCGAAACTAAACGCACGACACGAAAGCGCGCCACCGCAAGTAAAACGACTCATAAGAAAACTGGAACGAAGAAACGCGGAGCGGCTTAAGTCGGTTGCTTCAAGATTTAGAAGCTCCGGCGATCCCATGATCGAACCGAGCCGCTACGCCACCACAAAAAGGGCGACGAATCATCACGGACCATACTTAGCTGGCTGCGCTCAGATACAGCGCAGACACGCTCTTAGCACAATTGCTCTTTAGTCGAATACTGGCAACGAACTGAACTCAGCTCGCGACATAAGGCATGCCGAACTTATCCAGGCTGATCAGATCACCCAGATCAAAGCGACCGCCAAAGGGTCGATCTGGCTTCCCAGCATAACCGATTGCTAGCAGCGCCAATACGATCAAATCGTCTGGGATCTGAAATTCCTTTTTGACCTGGTCCTCGAAAAAACCTTCCATCGGCGCGGTATCTAAGCCAAAAGTCTCAGAAAGGAGCATCATATGCGTAAACGCAATCATCGTTTGCTTTGTCGCCCAGACTTTAGTATCGATCGAACTCAGATACTTGTTGGCATTCGTTCTAATGAAGTCGGCGGATTTGTCATCCTTAATCTGCCCAGCTTCCTGTCCAAGTTTTATAACACGCTCAATATCCGTTTTCCATGAATTCGGATCTGCGCAGGCGATCACCACTACTGGTGCCTCCTCAACTTTCGGCTGATTCATGGCTACGGCTCTTAATCGCTTCCGGGAATCTGCATCCTTCACGACAATGAAGCGCCATGGTTGCAGGTTATAGCCTGATGGAGCAAGAAGGGACGATTCGAGAATCTCATTCAAAATCTCTTCAGGGACCTCATCAGGTTTGAATCCTTGCGTTGCTCTGCGGTTTCTGATCGCTACATTTAGCGGGGTCACCTGTTTATTTTGATTTGATCGCAAATCTAACATCTCCACCTCCTGGTTTCATATGATGGACAAACTATTCAGCAGCTTGTTTTACGGCTTCCATCGATTCGTTCTCGTCCACAAGCTGTTCGTCTTTCAGGCTCTCTACTTTTGCAATAGCCTCTTCCTTCGGTAACGGTAATGCAGTGCAATTAATCAGAGGATCAGTCTCACCACTCCCCTCTCTGGATTCACAGAATTCTTTGTTCAGTTCCGTGCGCAGTTTGCGCGCAAGTTCTCTGACAGCTTCCTCATCATCCTTTTTCATTTTTGAGAGAAGCTCCGTTACTTCAGCGGATCCCGACTCCTCGCAACTTCCATAAGCGCCGAGGCTCTGAGATTTCTTGTGGATCAACGAAATAAGACGACATACGGTATCGTTCAGCGGATAGCCTGAACTTTGCCCTCCTGATCCAGCCATGTGTTCAGACATAAATCATTCCTCCCAAGCAGCAGCTACAGTCGGCCGGACTGTAGTCAAACAAAATTGTTACGGGTAGCTAAAAACTACCCGCCGTGCCAATCTTCAGCAGTGTACATATTGTCTTCTGCTGGATTGTTTCTAACATAGATGGGAACGAGTTCCGATCTCTTCCTATTTCCGCACTTTGGACAAACCAAATCGCCTTTTCCAAAAGCGAATTGCTTGTTGCACTGCATACACATGTATCGAGCGGTTTCCGGCGGTTTATTCGACATTTTTGCTTTCATCGAAATTCTCCTTTTAGCCGAAAAAGAGCAGATTATTTTCAGATTTCTGTTTCTACTCTTAATCTTAGCAATACAGGACAGAGAAAATTGATATTAAGTGCCACTACATTCGGAGACATTTTCCAACGAGAAAGTTAGGGTGTTTCGGTTCCGCCGAAGCAGTTAAGTCGATGGTCTCCAAATCTATTCAGATTCAGAAAAAGTTAGCGCCAATCTTTTTCCAACTCGATTGTTAGGGTGTACACTTAAGGAAACAGAAGTATAAATTCCCTCACACAATGCCGTTTTCGGTCGATGGGGTAGCCTTAGCAATCGCTAGGGTTTTCCGTACTCTTTTCGTGGGAAGCGGGAACCCACAGCAAAGTTAACGCCGGAGAGCTTTGGTAGTCCTCCGTCTTCAGGTTTACTCCTATAGTCATCCATTAGAAAAATCTTCATTAATCAGGCCCAAAAATTCTTGAGATCATCCATGATAGAAACAGGAAGGCAAGCCGGTTCCGAATGGATATCTTTTAGTTCAGTCTAGTAATAAATTACTCCGAACAAAACGGAACTTCAGGGATTGGCAAGGCTTAAGGACCTCCAGGATGACAAAGACAAAATTGAAAAGCTTCAAAGTTGTTAGTGCCGTCGGCCAACATAAAAGGACAATAGCTACTGCTTTAGCATTGTCAGTTTCCATTTCACTAATCGGCAGTAGTCTCGTGTACGCCGACAACAACGTCATGATTGGGCAAAACGGCTCTGGGCTTGGTGGTATCTTTGGCAGTGTCAGCGGACTAGTTCAGTCGACGGTCTCCACAGGAAACCAAGCGCTTGGCGCCGCCGGTGGTGTTCTCTCACCTGTAACAGGTCCGGTAAGTGGGGTAATGAGTGGACTGGGAGCAGGAGTAGGTGGAGCAGTTAACGGAGCAGGAGTTGGTATCGGTGCTACGGTAAATGGAATTACCGGTGGTGTAAACGGTGTTGCAGGAAGTGCTTTGGGCTCGAGTCAATCCATACTGAACGGCGTGAATAATTCAGCGGCGGGTCAATTCCTAAATGGAAATGTGGGGATAAACGTCAATGGCGCTCTGAATCGCGCCGGCCCAAATATGATTCCAACTAGTGGCATAGCCCAACCGGGACAGATTCTGCCCATATTTAACTCAGCGACACTGCAACCAGTGCGCGGACTGAATCTTCTTAATGGACAGCTAATTGGCTCTTCCTTACAGAACGTTGATTCCAGGCAATTCACTTTCAGTTCGGCCAACGCACATATAAAGGATTTGGGTTCTGGAAGAATTCAGCTTACACAAGGAAGCGTTCTTCTTTCTCTGCCATCGTCTAGAAATTCCGTGCTCCTAGAATCCGTGGTGGGTAAAGTCTGGGTGGGCAAGCAAGCCAATGTTCTGGTAAACATGGCAAACGGTGTCCTTAAGATTCAAAATCTGGACAGCGCAGGACAGAATGTTCGATTCCAGATGGCAGGCTCACAACAGGTAGTGAGCGTCCGACCTGGATTTGAATTGCTGGCTTCAAATAATCCGTTGCAGCTCGCGACAGTTCGTCCTGCAGACGGTGTGGCACGCCGAAGTCAAATCATGTTGGATAACAACCGCATGGCTATTAGCGAGATCAACCTCGCGAGCTTGATCAAAAATCAGCCTTTACTAAGTTCATTGCAGTCTTCCTCAAATGCCGGAGAACGCAGGGTCTTCGATCGTCTGGTGAAAACTGCCGCAATTTTGGACATGACTCGCGGACGAGCTGGATTTGTAGCCGCAGAACTCGCCAGCCCAGTAGCGGAAATTGCCGGTACAGGTTTGGGTACAGCTTCAAGAGTAGTCAACGGCGTCGTATCTGCCGCGGGTCAAACAGCAAACAGTGTTCTTGCAGCATTATCTGAAGGTCAGATACCTCCAATTCCTGACAATCCCGGATTGCCTGGAGGCGGAAATGGCAACGGTGGTGGTAGTCCGGGCGGTGGCTCGGGCATAACGACAAGTTCTGCAACAGCAACGTCTCAATCCGTACTTGTTGCGAACGCGAACACTAATACTGCAGGAAGTGTGGCTTCCCAATCAATGGCATCGGCGCCGGTACAAGGCATAGTACCAACTGATCAAACTCGCGTAAATGCATTTCGCTCGAACTTTCGCGAGGTCGCACTGAGTGCGGAAGAAAGAAGATCCAAGAAGAAAGCGACTGCTCCTATCAATCAGAGCAGTGCGGGAAGCTCCAAGACAGATCAAGCTCGACCCGAGACTGAAAACGAGAAATCAACAACTACTCATGAGCTTTATGGACCATTTCCTCAAATTGCGAACTCACAAGCTACAGAACAAATTGCTCCGGCAAAAGTAGCAAGCGAGAAGTCCGCTTATGCTCTGACTTCCGATCAGCAGGTAGTGCAAAAGGAATCCTCGGGCGCTGTCGGGCGCGCTCTTGGATCGGCGAAAGAAACGATCCGCCGATTCCCTGAAATATTCATGGCACTTGGTCTTGTAATTGGAGCCTTGATGCTATTGTCTTTAGCACTGGCGCGCGCTGCTTTTCTGCGTGCAAAAGAACTTGAAGCGATGAACGCGCGTCTTGCAGCCGAGGTATCCGAACGCAAGCAACTCGAGCAACATGCAACGCACCTAAATGAAGATTTGGAGCTGCGAATTGCAGAACTTGCCGTCTTGAATCAGGATCTCGAAAGTGCAAGAGATCAAGCTGTAGAAGGATCGCGCTTGAAATCTGAATTCGTCGCAAACATCTCTCATGAGATTCGCACACCGATAAGTGCTGTCATCGGCATGAACCAACTGCTTCTCAATACCAATCTTGATGATAAACAAAAAGACTACGCCCGACTGGTGAACGAATCAGCGCAGTCATTGCTCACTGTCATAAATGATATCCTCGATTTCTCAAAGATCGAAGCAGGGAAACTTGAAGTAAACTCTGTAGCGTTTTCACTTGATACAGTGATGAAAGAAGTCTCCGACATTTTGGCTTCTGCTGCACAAAGCAAAGGATTGAAGTTATTCACTTTTATTGATCCTGAGGTTAGCAACAACTTCCGTGGAGATCCTGCCCGCCTGCGCCAAATTTTGATAAATCTTGCTGGAAATGCAGTTAAATTTACAGCCGTAGGTGAGGTAATCATTCACGTAACACGAGTGGCCGACAAGGATGGACCTGAGCGAGTCAGATTCACCGTACAAGACTCCGGAATCGGCATCTCACCAGAGGCCCAGTCCCGACTATTCCAACCATTTGTACAAGCCGATGGTTCCACCACAAGGCGATATGGCGGCACGGGATTAGGCTTATCTATCAGCAAGCGCTTAGTTGAACTAATGGGCGGCGAAATCCACATCAACAGCGAAGAAGGAAAAGGATCCACATTCTGGTTCGAATTACCTGCTTGGGCCGGCGTCGCTGGAGAGGCTGCACGGGTCGAGGGAACGCTTCCCCCAAATAAACGGGTATTGATTCTCTCGCCTCAAGCATATTTCCCAGAAATCTTGAGCAAACATTTAGCCACCGTAGGACTGAACGCAGAGATATTGCGATCAGGCGAAGAATCCGCCATAAAATCTACTTTGAGTTCCAGTCCTTTCAGCGCTATCTTGGTTGATAGCGTATACGCATCGGCGCTTTCTAAAGTCATACAGGCAAATCCAGAATTCGCGAGGATATCGATTGCGTTTCTGCGCGACTCCGATTCAGTCAAGCCGCCGCGCGATTTACATGCGTCACCGCTGACAACACCACTCAATCAACATGACTTAGTGCGATGGATGGTATCCCTTTCTCGAGGACAGACTGATAAGCCAAACAATCAAAGCCATAAGATCGATAAAGATGCACAGGTTGGTGAAGCTATATTTTCAAACACTCGAATTTTAGTTGCAGAAGATAGCGTCGTACTACAACGAATGGTCAAATCGCTTTTAGAGAAGCTGGGCTGTTCAGTTGAGATCGTTGCTAACGGAAAAGAAGCAGTTAACGCGGCCAATAGCAAAAAATACAGTTTGATATTCATGGATTGGCAAATGCCTGAGATGGATGGACTTGAAGCGACAAAGACAATTCGAGAACTCGAAGTTGCATCGGGCAAACATATTCCGATCATCGCCATGACAGCCAATGCTATGCAAGGCGACAAAGATACCTGTCTTGCAGCGGGAATGGATGGATATATGAGCAAACCATTCAAGTTAGACGATTTGCGAAACATCATCAGTCAATATGCAGGTCCTACTAACGCGACGTAGGCTCAGGCAAAGGTTTTCGAGCTCATCCACAATCATAGAACAGCAAAGGCGGCTCTCAGTGCAGACCTTCAGAGTCGTCGCTTAACCGCTGAATGGAACCAAAGACGCGAGAAGCCCGTCGCAAGCCACACACGAGGTGAAGACTGGGAGGTTAGCGTATGTTCGCTTCTAACGCGAGAGCTTTTGATACATCAAGCTCAAGAGAATTAGCCGGAATATTACTAGCATTGACGATATTCATGCCTGCAGTGAATGCGGCAGACAGTGCGTCAAATACGACAGCAGCAGGATCAAGTACAGCCGTTGTATCGCAAGCAACGCCAAGCACAACAGTGCCACCGGTACCGGCGGTGCCACCGGTGCCGCCAACAAATGATAGTAAAGCTGTTGAGGAAGTGCACAAACAAACCGTTAAACAAAGCGACAAGATGGCAGCAACACAGGCGAAGGTCGTAAATAAAATCCCGGGAGTCAAAGTGCATCCGCAGGATCTTAAACAAGAGCCTGTAGAAAAGGGACCTGGGCTCAATCCACTCGGCTGGCTCTTCAGACCAGTAACAAAACTGCAGGCACAAACAGTTCGGCTGGAACAACAGATCATGAAACTAACGGGGCCAATAGCTGCATTGCAGCCTTCGATGGAAAGTCTGGAAAACAAAATGGGTGAAGTAAACACATCTATGAATGGTGTCGGTCAAAAGATGGGCACCGTCGGAGAGAAGATGGAAGGCGTTACCAAAGAAATGACCGATGTCCAGGGAAAGATGACATCAATGCAAGGAAGCATGAAGTTAGTTCAGGGCAGCATGACGAATATCACCGGGCAAATGGGGAACGTGGAAGGTGCAATCAACTCGATGCGCGCAGATATTTCTGGCATGCGCCAACAAATGGGTAGGTTGGAAAAGCCGATGAAGGATCTGCGCCCGCCAATTATTCAATTGCAGAAACCGCTGAATGACCTTGCTGAACCAATTTCAACAATGGGACAACGCCTGAATGCTCTAGATAGGAATCTGGCTGAACTCAAAAGTATGATCGCCATGGTATTAACATCAATCTACCTTGCAGCGGCGTTGATTGCGATCGGCACCCCAATCGCTGCAATATTGGTATGGCACCATCGGCGAAGCATATTCCCGCAAGCCTCGAAGGACCTTCCGGCCACCCCGCCAAAGAATGAGAAGGGTCCGAAGGCATCGAAACCACGCCCGGCTACAGCGTAGGAATAATCCATCGATTGGAAAGTTGGGGGCGGCACATGACGTGTCGCCCTCAACTGTTTAAAGCCCCACAACATTCATGACCTATCGAATTGGGCAATGGTGCACGAATGCACGTATGAATGAAGATGGCAGCCGAGACTGCTTATTCCGTGCCGCCGTAGCGACCTTCGATTGCGAATTTCACAGCCTTCAAGCTATCTTCGGCATTCATTGTGGAACTTTGCGTTTCGACTCCAGCGACAACGTGGGCAAGCTCGTCATCTTTGATCGAGTCACGCAGCCAGCGGGAGTAGTCCTGTCGGCGCAAGTGAAACATCCAGGTTTCCTCGTCAACGCCTTCTGCCATTTGCAAGAAGATAACGAGATTTTGAGCCCGCAATTTGAGCTTTGACTCCGGTCCTCTAAATATAAAGCTACGCTCGTATCCCACATCACCTTGGGCATACTTCCTCCGATGACGCTTGCGTTCGGCTTTGCTAGGTTCAATATGAACAGAGAAAGGCTTGCGCGCCGTGCCACGGAACCATGCAATCACGTTTCCATTATTTGACTCGGGAATGTCCGCTTCAGGAATAGTGATTCCGGCCGCATTGCAGAACGAGCGAACCGTTTGATGGGGATATCGACCGACCGTGATAAGTGAGTCGACCATTGAGAGGGCGGCCTGCGAAACATGCTCGGGGTGGACAGTGACAATCATCAAACTACCAGCCAGATTATTCAAACTGGCGCTTGCCCCTCCGCCCTTCGTGCGATCGGACGGAAGCATATGATGCGCTTCGTCCATTATTAACCAGTGCGGTCTGCCTGTTTTTGCGAAAAGGTCATGTAAATGAGGAGTCAACATCGCAAAAAAATTAGGACGCTCTCCAATCGGCACAGCCATTAGATTTATGACTGCGTTCTCTGATGGATTTTGCAGCAAATGCATAATCTCATCCAAGGTGGGAGGACGCTGCGAATTACCAAGCACCACGGCTTTATCCAATTCCTGAAAGTCTCCCTCCGGATCAATCAAACAAAATTGATAGCGACTATCAACTAAGCGCTCAATCAATGCATGGGCAACGCCTGATTTACCGCTACCGGACGGTCCAGCCACTAACACATTGCTGCGATAAGGTTTGAGGGCGACAAGTTTTCCATCGGCTTCGGAACCGATTTTCAAATCGTGCCTTACAAGTTTGGTTTCAAGTTCGGAGAGATCCGTGCTGATCATTCGATCGATCAGCTGAGTCACCCCTGAACCGGCGCGCTCAGTCGTGACAAGATCAGCGCGCTCCTGCAAGGTAGGAAGAGCATTCGCCACAGCCGCACCACACTCGCAAAGGCTCAACAGCGCATGATCATTTTCGGCGTCGCCGACACCAACAACATTGTGAGGAGAAAGTCCGAGTTCTCTCAGAGCAGCTTTCAATCCCGTTGCTTTGTTGATACCGGTAGGAAGCACCATGACAGCACCCTTGTTGAATATCAACTGCCATTCCAGCCCAAGCTCGCGAATAATTTCAACCATGGTGCTCTCATGAGGCACTCTGGTATCAACAATTGCGTGTCCAACGTTTAGCGGTTCGATACCGCGCGCGCGCGCAAGTTGTATCATTCGAGCCGGTGGCGATTCGCCCAAAACCTTTATTTGTCCGGTAGAAGGCCAATACAAGGCTGCACCATTTTCACCGACAACAATGTCAAACATTGAAACATCCGGGAAAACCTGAATTAAATCTTCCAGGAGCCTACCGGTAACAAGTATTAACTTGCGCCCGGAGGCAGCAAGTCGTTTCAGTGATGTAACTTCTTGTGGAGCAACAATGCCGTGTCCAGCAATTGTGCCATCGTAGTCGCAAGCCAATGCCATGTAACGCATAAACGAATGATCCTATAGTACTCCGCAATTATAGAGATCTACGCAACTGCAATTTGGGATTTCTGCTGAGCCGTTCTTCGCTGGTCGCCCATTGTTTATTATATTGAACAAGGTCAAACTTGACGAAATGTCAGTTACAATCCTAAGTCGAACTTGGCTGATCTTTATGAAATTTGCCAATCGCCTGGTGAAAGGTTTCTTTGAAATCAGAGAATGTGGACGAAAGCTCATTATATGCTTTGTCGAGCCCACCTTTCAATTCGTCCCAAGCCTCTCCCGACGATTCTTTAACTCTGGCGAACTCAGTCTTGAACTGGTCTGAACGAGCCTTCAATCCTTCCATTTTGTTGTAGTATTCGATTCTGGCTTCAGCGCTCGCAATCTGCGCCTTGGCTTTCATTTTTTCAAAATCCGCATCCCACTCCTTGATTTGAGCCTCTACGCGATCAAGGTACGCTTCCTTTAAACCCATTACTTCCTCCTCCATCGGCAACGCCGACGGCACATATTCGCCTTTGCTATGCGAATAAAGAGTTTCGCAGACATTTCACAGTTCTAGACACGACTATCGGCGATTAGTTCCCGAAATGAAGCTTGTTCAATGATAGAATCTAGGCGACAAACGTGACTGCACAAGGCTTTGCATCCCCGGTCCCCACGGCAGAACACGAATGTAAGCCCAAGCTCAAGTTCTCGAGGAGTTGATAGTGCTTTTAAAACGTTCGCTTTTGGTCGTCACAATTTTCAACTTGTTGACTGTGCACATGAGCATGGCACAGGTGTCACAGACTCTGGCTCCGGCTAAAACGAAAACGGAATCATCAAGCAAACTGCAAACAACAGAAGCAGAAGCAGAAGCTCAAGCAAAAGCAAAAGAGAATTCGCCGCCCCCAAATGAAGAGAAGCCGGCGCTTGCGGAAAATCGCTTATTCGTCAAGAACGGAAAGCACTTTCTTGTGCTCGATACGCAAGGAATGATTTCGGGAAATGGGGCAGGCGGCTTCGGACTCTACGCCGACGATACCCGCTATCTGAGTAACTGGCAGGTGAAAATCGACAATAAGGCAGCAAAACTACTGAGCGCCAATACAAAGGAAGGCTTCGCGGGCAAATTCATTTATTCCAACTTACGCGGACCAAATGCGGCAGAGGGAACTGTGCTCGTTCAAAGAGAAATCACTTTACGAAACGGAATGCACGAGCGAATTTCGCTAACCAATTACAGCACGGAGAAACAAGCTGTCGACTTGTCAGTCGAGTATGGCTCCGATTTTGCAGACATGTTCGAAGTACGCGGCTCTGTCCGAAGGAAACGGGGGACATTCTCACCGGTCGAGGTCCATGCTCATTCTATCAATTTGAAATATACCGGTCTTGACGGAATCCCGATCAACAGTCGCATCTCAGGTGGTGGCAGCGAATCGTTGCGATGGGAAAAGACAAAAGCAATCACTCACGTGGAATTGCCACCGGGAAAATCAGCTAGCCTTGAATTTTCCGTTCAAACCCAACTTAACGATGAAAAACTCTTGCAAGCTTCCGATATGGCGCCCTTCGCTGAGCAGTTGCGTGACAATCGCGCCGACTTCGATGCATGGAAAAAGAACGTAGCATCAGTTACAAGCGCCAATGCAACTTTGAACGCTTTATACGATCAAGCCATTCGCGATCTATATATACTTCGCCAACCAACTCCAAAAGGCTGGTGCATAGCCGCCGGTCTACCATGGTTTGCTGTTGCATTCGGCCGCGATGAGCTGATTACGGCATGGCAAACACTGCCAGTAGCACCAGATCTTGCACGCGACGTCTTGAGAGTGCTTGCGAATTATCAGGGCAAGAAAGAGGATGCATTCACGGAAGAACGCAAAGGCAAAATTATGCACGAGTTACGCCTGGGCGAAATGGCTCGCTGCAAGGAAATCCCATTCATTCCATATTACGGAACAGTCGATGCAACACCGTTGTTCCTGGTATTGTTAGGCAGATATGTTCAATGGACGGGCGACGAGGCTCTGGCAAAAGAACTTTGGCCTCATGTCAAAGATGCACTGAGCTTCCTGGAGCAGTCTCGTGCTGGTAGTTACCTCCAGTATGGTGGCAGCGGTGCATTGAGCAATCAAGGATGGAAGGACTCGGGCGACTCCATAATGTACTCCAATGGCGAACTCGTAAAGTCACCTGTCTCCCTCTGCGAAGTACAAGGCTATCTATATGAAAGTTGGAAATCTGCAGCAAATCTGGCGGCAAAATTCGGTGAGAAGGATCTTTCCGAGCAACTTCACAAAAGAGCAGATTCATTCCGAGAGCAATTCCAAAAGGACTTTTGGATGGCTGACAAAAACACGGTTGCACTTGCCCTGGACGGCAGCGGCAAACAATGCGACGTGGTAGCATCGAACGCTGGACATCTGCTCGGAACAGGCATTTTGAGCAGGGAACAAGAACAAAAAGTTGCTGAGCGCCTGATCCAACCGGACATGTTTTGTGGTTGGGGTGTCAGAACGCTGTCCAGCAATGAGAAACGCTACAACCCGATGAGTTATCACGATGGTTCGGTTTGGCCGCACGACAATGGAATTATAGTGGCAGGAATGGCTGCAATTGGAAAGGAAACCCCAGCAAAACAAGTAATGCAAGGCATGATTGATGCGGCAGGATATCAGCCTAATGCGCGCCTACCTGAACTATTCTGCGGATTTTCCAAACAGCAATTTTCAGAACCAGTTCCTTACCCTGTGTCCTGCAGCCCGCAAGCTTGGGCCGCAGGTAGTATGATCCAGATGCTGTTCGCGAATCTACATCTGAGCATAGACGCGGCAGGTACATTGCACGTGGGCAAGGTAACACTACCTCAATCACTCGGCGAACTATCTGTCAACGGTTTACATGTGGGCAATGGTACGGCGACCTTGCGTTTCCCGACTGGCAAAGACGAATTACGCCACGCAGAGATTCTGCAAAAGACCAACAACGTTAAGGTAATTGCAGAGTGATTCGCACGTGATCCGATCTTGCAGCGGCAGGCACCGAAACTTCCAGTGCTCAGCGCTATAAGATCAAAAGGTGCTCTCGTAGAAAGTGCTGACGTCCCATCCGCCCAAATAGAGCCGTCTATGTGTATCGAGCTTCCTCATTCAGCTTTGCGTCTTAACTCAAGCATTCTCAGATCTTGAGACAGTCAACTGGCTAATTATTGCCCGCTGGTACTTAGCTACAGTGAGAATAAAGCTTGCAAGTACTAAATGAAAGAATATCGGCAAGGTTCCATCAAACCAGCGCGCCTCCGGAAACATTTCCATCCGAATGATATAGCGTAAAATCATGGCAACGAAATATACGCTCCCGAATATAGTAAGAAACTTCGCCAATTTCGCGTTCGGTTGAACAAAATATCCATTGCCGAACCAAAAGTCACGGCAAACACGTCCATAGACAGCGATGATTAGGAATTGGAAGAACACAAGAAGTGGATAAGGAAGCAAACCCGATTGCCACTGGTTCATCGGAGGCAAAAAGCTTACTTCGAAGTTCGCTACCAACAACTGGCATACGACACGGAAAATAAAGAGTACGAGCAAAAACAAAAGGAGAGGAAAATAGTTTGCTCTGGTTTCGGGGACAGTCACGATGCTTACCTGGTGATAACGGTTTCTGTTCTATTGCTAGCGCACGTCAGCTGTGACAGCGAATTTATACTAGATTACTTCATTCAGCTTAGCCCAACAAGCCGGCAGCCAATAAGCTCACCAGAACAGCTCATCAACTGTCCAGGGGCCCCGAACTAGGAATCAACGTCCAACTTGACGATCGGAAATGTGTAAGTCTTTCTCATCGGAAAGCTGCTGGAAAGCAGGTCGTGACCAAAGAAACTCAAAGGAGCAAGAACTCGCGCACTGGCGGAAGTTGTAACTGTCACAAAGGGGCTAGAGCCATCAGGAGGGTGCCCACCGAAATCCGTATAGGTTACACTTTCAATGCGGGGAGAAGTAAGAACACCCGACGAATTGGCGTAAGTCCCGATAATGGCATTTGCCAACTGGCGCGCTTCCGTAGGATTACTTCCTTGCGCAGCGGCACGAGCAGCATCGCGACAAGCTCTATCAGTCATTCCAAAAGCCATTATTGCGCCACCGCAATCAAGTGCAAGTACTGAAAATCCAATCAATATCATGCAAGCGAACGAAAGATCAATTAACAACGTTCCGCGCTGATTTCTTGATTTTCTAGACTTGCTGGCATTTACTGACTTCGCTGTGCTTGTGGTATTCATTTCATTCTCTCTTTGTCTAATTGGGATAATTCAACTTTCGCTTCTACTGGGTCAATCCTGAGGGATTCTCGAACATTTCTCGGGACGAATAATTCATCGGCAAAGCTGCTGTCAGTCCAGCAATATCTCCGAATGCATTAGTGAACTGAAAGAGGGGATCAATGTGCGCTCTTACATTGGTTTCAATCTGATAAATGAAACGCGAGGAATCCGGTGGCGTGGTCAATCGTCCAGTCTGACGTGTTACAGAACCGGTAGCCGCATTGGTAATGATAATTGCAGTTTCGATACTATCAATGTGCAATCCGCCGAAGCGGCTGGCAGCTGCGTTTGTCAAATCGTTCGCCAATGTAATGGCAGAAGGCTTATCAGTCGTTCCTGATTCATAAGAATGAGCCTTTGATGCGACGTGCGCGCCCTCTGTCACGGCCATACCCATCAACGAGCATCGCAGTGTCGTAGTTGCTAGATTCAGCATCGGCATCAACAACATGATTAGGAAAACGAAGAGCGTACATGGGAGTTCCAGTAGGGATGATCCTTTTCTCGTTCTGTTCTTGCTGGACATTTGCTTTGCTCCGTTTGTAGTGTTCATTTCTTCAAGCTTTTCAGTAATCAATTTTTTTGGATTCTTTTCAGTCATGACCTTCTCCTACTGAACAAGCTGGCTCAGGTGGCGAGCTATATTCGCGAAGGCTCCACGTAACCCGGCTGAACTAGTTACCGGGAAGAACTTACTTCCGTTGCCGGCGATGTAAGCCATTCCAGTCGAAACATCATCGCCTAGAACGGCTCGTTGACCTGGTATCGATGAAGGGTTTTGAGCTAAGCCGACAGTGTAAACAGCGATGCCCTTTTCCTTGGCTCTTTGAGCAGCCATGCGGCAATTAATTTCAGGATTAGGACTCAGGGGCGATCCGACAGTTGGTTCACCATCTGTAAATACAATGATTGCTTTGCGGGAGTTTCGGCGAGCTCCAGTATCGAACATTCGGACAGCTCGCTCGGTGGCGCCACCGATATTGGTGCCCTGGAAAGCGACTAATCCGCTCAAATTGCTCAAACAGGATTCATAGTTCGTGGTTGCTTCAGTGCTATTGAGTGAGACAGCCGGAACTGGAAAGCGACCGACGCCACCAGCGGGAAACGAACTTGCGATGTTGTTCTCGTTGAAACCACTGCTCGTGTCCTCGCCGACGATATTGTCGAATGCTACTAAACCAAAGTGCGTGTTTGCATTTTTGTTCATCAGCTGATAAAAGTCTTGAGCTGCTGCTTTGGCTTCAGCGATCGGATGGGTGTGCTTAGCGGCAAGTTCGAAGTACTTGGCCTGGTAACCGGCTCTCGGTCCAACCGCAGCTGCTGCGCCAGTATTAGCTTTACTATCTGCAAAGACAGTTGCATTTTCGAGATTGCCGCGAGAAGCTTCAACCATCACCGCGACATTCGGAAAGCTAAATCCATCTTCGGTAACTCCTGCGAATGTATCGTTTTCATCCAAATTTACAACCGCATCGGTCATTCCCGTTTCAGGAATTGCTGCAGAATAATTTCCTGGTGGGGTTCCAGCTTCAGCAGGTCCACGAAGTTCAGCGTTCAACCCTGCGTATTCCAATGCTTGCGGTTTAACAGCACCGGAGCCCGTAGCGAGTCGACCCTGATTGACAATGTCATAAACGATCCTGTTGCTTCCTGCATCCCAACGGCGACGAACGTGCGTCATCTTTGTTTGGTCATCCATCGAACCGGACACGTCAAAGCAGAGCACAACATCCAAATCGCCGACACCACCACGGGCCTCAGCTTCAAGAGGCAGGACAGAATTTTGCATCCCGATAAACGATGCGGTCAACGGAGTCATACCAAACTTAGCTTTGATCTCGAGAACTTTGCCGTTCGGGTCGCCGATATCAACCGGTGCATTAGCTGCTTTTGGATTGAGAAAACGCATTTGTAGTTTGACATGGTTAACAGCGGGATTGGCGGAGAAGTCTGTTTCAACATTGTTGAGCATTTGACCCAATACATCGTTCTTTTCAAACACCATACGTGCTGCGGACATAGCTTGCCTTTGCGAAGTTGCCGGGTCGAGCAAGCTGGACCCGGATAATGCGGCAATTCCTGCAAGCGCAGCAGATTCAGCGGCTGTTCTCAATTGGTTTCTTACAATCGTCGTTCTGGCAACTTCGAAAGCGAAGAATCCTAACCCTGCCACTACAAATAGTGCTATCAATATCAAAGGCAAGCAGGCTTGCGCTTTCTGCGTCCTTTGTACTTTGCTTACTCGATCACTCAGACTGAACATTGTTTTTCCTCATGACTTTGTCTCGTGCATAGTCAACAGACTAGAGAGAATTTGTAGGTAATTGGTGGGTACTTGGGAATCAACGTTTCGACCAAAGGAATTAGGTAGAAAATCGATAAGTTTGCACTAATTTATTTTCCGAAAAACCGCTTTACGACTGGAGTATGAGGGATCGATGTTAGTAAACAACTTGGATACAAATTGGGAATACACTGGAGACAATTTGGCGACAATTTGAGGACAAATCCATGGTCTAAACCGCGCATGACCAACAAATTTGTTATACGATAGAAGAAATCATTTGGAGGTAGTCTCGTGCGTCGATCTCAAATTGCTGGTCTTGTCTTGGTTTGGCGGTTTTCCCTAGTGAGCGCGATTTGCTGCACAGCATTACTATTGCCGACAACGAGCGAGGTCAACGCCGCAGATAGCGCTTCAGCAAAGACTGCCAAGCAAGCCAAGTCAAAGACAGCGGAGCAGGGCAAGACAGCCCTTTCGGACGAGACAAAGTCGGTCGAAAACGCCTATTTTGCAGCTGGGTGTTTCTGGAAAGTGCAATATATTTTCAGCAAGGTTCCCGGCGTTATTGCAACTAAAGCAGGCTACACCGGAGGTAAAACCGAGAATCCTAATTATGGGCAAGTATGCAGCCACACCACAGGTCATGCAGAAACAGTTCGTGTAGAGTTTGATCCGAAAAAGGTTAGCTATAAAAAATTACTTGAAGTTTTCTGGTCGCATCACGACCCAACTACGTTGAACCGGCAAGGACCTGATATTGGAGATCAATACCGTTCGGAAGTGTTTTATGCCAATGCAGCACAAAAAGAAGAAGCCCAAAACTACCTCGCGGAATTACAAAAGTCGCGTAAGTTTTCATCCCCAATCGTGACTAAGCTTGAACCAATTGGACAGTTTTACGATGCTGAGGAATATCATCAAGACTATTTCAAGAAGCACGGACAATCCTGCGATTAATTTGCTTTAGTACGATCCTCAGGAAAACGAGATCGGTACATTCAACACGTGACCAAGTGGGCGTATAACACCCCATAGAAGCGACGGTGAGAAGCATCGCATTGCGATTCGACCGTCTGTACGCCATCGAGAGTACGGTGGCCGGTGGATACTATGTTGAGCTGGACGGGGGAGGACCGACTGCGCGATCGTTCACGCTCAACCAGTCGTGGATACCAGCAAGCGTCATACCTGCGTGTTTCAAAAACTGTACCAATACTTCTTTGTCTAGCTCCGTGATCACCACCGCTTCGCCTTCTGCTTGATCATCACACATCTTGGCGATGGTGTCGAAATATTTGCTGAGCAGGCGCAGCATCGTGAACTCATCCTTGCTATATTCATGTGGCTTGCTCATTGCAAACGCAAGTTCTTTCCGACTAATTCCATTGCCGTTGGTATCGATGCGCTTGAAATTCTTGCTAAGAAGATCAGCAAACATCACGCTATCCAACTCTTCGACGTTGGAATTTTTTTCCTTGGCTGGAATTCCCCGTCCTGAATTTAGACTTAGCATTTCGGCTAACAGCCGTCCTGCAGCAGTTTCCCTCAGCTTCTTGTCGATGAATCCCATATTTTCGTTGAGCCAGCTGAATTTAGAGATACAAAAAGTGGACCACAAGATCTTCATTCTCTCAATAAATGCAGCTGACTGCAAGTAGGCTCGCTGTTCATTGTATGTCAGGCCTTTGCAGATTTGCCACTATATATGGTTACGTCTACGGGAACTGCCTTCCTAGTGCTCGCGTCTATCCCGGGACAGCGGAGATTTATTGATGGATATCAATGAGGATAAACCTATGGATAACGAGAAGGACAAAGAAACAGAAAAGCCTGAAATGCAGGGCGAAGAGTCTGGATCAGAAGAAATGAAAGACAAAAAGAAACCTGACACAGGCGAGAACAAAGGCGCCGAAGAAGATCAAATGTCAGAAGCTTCTGAAACGAGATCGGAATCTGGCAGCGAAAAGAAGAAAGGCGACCAATGCTGCGGTTCTGAGGATAAGAAATAATCCGGCAAGACAGAATTCAATGAATCTTACGACGCGATCACGCGAGTAAGAGGATCGGCAAAGGGGCACGATCGCACCAGCGGTGTGAATCGTGGGACAGGGTGGTTCATCCACCCTGTTTTAGCTTTTTAGCGTAAATCGTTTGAAGGCCAAGCGCTTGAAGGCCAAGCGCTATCTGTAGCACACAAATGCGCGTCAGGAGCGGAGGAGATGTCCACAATTCATGCGGCAACTAATCGATGAGATCGTATGCCGGTAGCGTCAAAAACTCCGTGAAGTCTGCAGAAAGAACGAGTTTGTCTAAAAGCTCAGCAGCTTCGTTCAAACGTGGACTACCCAGTGACTTGAGTTGATTCACTTCTGAATTTCGAATCTGCGTGTAGAGATCAGCCGTTATCTTTCTTCCATCTTCTAGACTGGCTTCACGTTTTACCCACAACCACAATTGTGCGCGCGCAATCTCAGCTGTAGCTGCATCTTCCATCAGATTATGAATAGCGGCCGCCCCAATGCCACGCAGCCAGCTATCTATATATTGAATAGCAACGTTGATGTTGTTGGTTAAACCAGCCTCTGTAATCTTGCCGCCTTCAACAGTGGCGTCCAGCAGTTGCTCTGCCGTAACGTGCACATCCTGACGCAGCACGTTCTTTTGATGCGGATTTGTACCAAGTACATGATCAAACTCTTTGCGCGCTACAGGTACAAGGTCCGGATGCGCCACCCAGGTGCCATCAAAGCCCTGGCTTGTTTCGCGTTGTTTATCTTCAGTGACCTTAGCCATAGCACGCTCGTTCAGTTCTTGATCCTTTCGGCTCGGAATGAACGCCGCCATTCCACCCATTGCATGCGCACCACGGCGATGACAGGTTTTCACAAGAAGATCGCAGTATGCACGCAAGAACGGTACATTCATCGTTACTTGAGCGCGATCAGGCAGATTGAAGTCAGACTTTCTATTCAGCTTCTTAATCATACTGAACATGTAATCCCAACGACCTGCGTTCAGACCGGCAATGTAATCTCTCAATTCATACAGGATTTCATCCATCTCGAACGAAGCAAGAATCGTCTCAATTAAAACAGTTACTCGAATACTGCCTTGCTGAATTCCCAACTTTTTCTCTGCAAACTTAAAGACATCGCTCCACAGACGCGCTTCCAGATGACTCTCCAGCTTCGGAATATAGAAGTACGGTCCGGATTTGCGCGCTAGCAATTCAGCGGCATTGTGGAAGAAATACAATCCAAAATCGAACAAACTCCCAGAGATCATCTCACCTTCAAAGGTCACATGTTTTTCAGGAAGATGCCATCCACGTGGACGAACTACCAGAGTTGCCAGCTTATCGTTAAGTTTGTAGGACTTTCCTTCCGGCGTTTGCAGAGACAGTGTTCGGCGCACAGCTTCCTTCAGATTGATCTGTCCTTCAATGAGGTTTGTCCAGGTCGGAGTGCTGGCATCTTCGAAGTCGGCCATGAACACATTAGCACCGCAATTGAGTGCATTTATGACCATCTTGCGATCGACAGGTCCGGTAATTTCAACACGGCGATTTTGCAGATCAGCGGGCACTTCTGCAACTTTCCAATCAGACTTCCGAATCTCTTCGGTCTCAGCCAAGAAGCTCGGCAGCTTACCAGCATCGAGTTCCTTCTGCCTGGCAGCTCTGGCTTCCAACAGCTTCTTACGTCGAGGATTGAACTCTCTATGTAATTCGAGAATGAAGGCCAAAGCATCATCATTCAAGATCTCGGCAAACTCTTTCGAAACGCTGCCTTCAATCTTCAGCTGATTGGTTGTCGTCGCCATTATTGCTCCTCCGCACTTTTTCCGTTCTTGGGATGGTCCAAGATTCATGCGCTGTTCTACCGGAAACGGTTAAGAACTCGCGCTCATCGGCTCGCTCATTCACTCGACTCGTCGAGGAAAGCCGCCAGATGGCTATGTTAGACTACAGGGCGACATTGTATTACGTGAGCACAGGAAAATCATGAGCGCCGGGGAAGCAAGGACGCGGATCAAAACAGAACCTCTAAGCGAGGACGCATACGCAAATTACGGAAACGTAATCGCAGCAAGCGATAGCAAGCCTTGGCGTCCAGCAAACATGGGCACATCTAAGCGCTTCAATCATCTTTGCAAGGTCGAGAACCTCAGACAGGATGTAGCAAAGCTTAACGTTTGCATCTTCCGCTGCTCGGCGCTCAAGACAATACCGCTCGAAATGAAGCTTTTGGAAAAGCATCAGTTTTCGACGCAGGTCTTCCTCCCTATGGACAGGAACGCCCGTTACCTGGCCATCGTCTGCCTCGGTGGCGATAGGCCTGATTTGAACACGCTTAAAGCTTTTATCGTGACCGGAGCCCAGGGAATCAGCTACTACCCTGGCGTCTGGCACTATCCGATGACCGCCCTGGATAGCGAAATCGACTTTACCTGCCTGGTCTATGAAGACGATACAAAAGAAGATTGCACTGTTGTTCAGCTGGACAGCCCAATGCTCATCGAAATCTAGTTGCAAGCGAATTTACAAATCAGCCCAAAATCCTTATACGGGCTGCAATTTATGATAATCTATTCAGTCGCCCCAGGCATGAACTGGGGTGAGAGCCGTCACCACTGCGTTTGAAGAAGGTCAAACCATGAACATAGTTTTTCTCTCTCCCCACTTTCCGCCAAACTTTTACAACTTTTGCGTCAGGCTGAGGGAGCAAGGAGCGCGGGTTCACGGCATTGCCGACCAACCGTGGGACAATCTGCGCCCGGAATTGCGCAATTGCTTGCATGAGTATTTTCATGTACACGATATGCACAACTATGACGAACTCGTCAAAGCATTGGGTTATTTCACCTATCGCTCTGGTAAGTTGGACCGAATCGATTCACAAAATGAATATTGGCTTGAGACTGAAGCGCAACTGCGCACTGACTTCAACATTCCGGGCATCACCATGGATGGTATTAATAAGATCAAGCGTAAATCGCTGATGAAGCAAGTGTTCATTGACGCAGGTCTAAATCCTGGTCGAGGCAAAGTCTGCCGCGAAGAGAAAGAGCTACGCGCATTCGTTAAAGAAGTCGGCTACCCAGTCGTCGCTAAACCAGATATTGGTGTCGGTGCTGCCAAAACCTACAAGATAACAAACGACGATGATTTGAAAGCTTATTTGGAAGACAAACCGGAAGATGTCGATTACATCATCGAAGAGTTCATCTCAGCTCAAATTGTGACTTATGACGGGCTTACCGACAGAGATGGAAATGTCGTTTTCTCAGCATCGCACTATTACGATAAAGGTGTAATGGATGCTGTCAACAAAGACATCGACATCTACTATTACGGCACGCGCGACATTGAAAAGAACATTGAAACTGCCGGTCTTGCAACCTTGAAAGCCTTTGACGTGCGCGAGCGCTTCTTCCATTTCGAATTTTTCAAAATGGACGACGGAAGTATCAAACCTCTAGAAGTTAATATGCGCCCACCTGGTGGCTTCACGCTCGACATGTTCAACTTCGCCAATGATTTTGACGCTTACAAAGCCTGGGCCGAAATCATCGTACACGGCAAGACAACCCAGGTCTCGGAACGACCATACTTCATCATTTACGTTGGACGTAAAGACAGGCTGCACTACACGCTTTCACACGACGATGTCTTGCATAACTTCCGTGAAATGATTGTGCACAGCGAAAGAATGAACGAAGCCTTCTCCCGCGCCATCGGCAACCACGGATACCTGCTGCGCCATCCAGATCTGCCGCCATTACTTGAGGCGGCAGACAAAATTATGCAGAAGGCCTAGCCAAGCCAGCTTGCCAACTTGGCTGAACTTATCGGCATTACTTATCGGCGGAGCATTCCTCTGAGAACAAGATTTAAGAGAATCGTCGCCACGATGCTCAAAATGATACTCAGTACTATGCTTTCAATGATCATCGGCTTTCACCTAACGTGAATTTGGAACTGATACACCGCCATTGATACCACTAGGATCGGTATTCGGGCTTCCAATACTGCCGGAACCAGCAGAGCTGCCGTCCTGAGTGCTACCGGAGGGACTGCCGGATGTATCTAATCCGGAGCTGTTACCAGGTGTTGTATTCAACGAACTTCCTGGCGTGGTATAAACGCCGCTGCCACCAGGGACATTACTAGGATTACTTAATCCACCACCATGATAGCCATCGCCGCGGTAATTCGTAGCTTCTCTGCTTGCATTGTCTGCGATCTCGCTACCGGCCCAACCTAGCATTAAGCCGAGAACAAATGGGATCGCCATTTTCCAAAAATCGTCCTTCTTGTCCACCTTAAACTCAGCCGAACGATTATAGTCCGCTCTTGTGGGCGTTTCGTTATACATGGGCTCTGCCATTTTCATTCCTCCTCCACTATTCGATTGCCTCGACGGCTGATGGAAAGCTTCGTTCCCGCAAACATCTGAATGAAATGCCATATGCAACATAGGCAAATGGAGAAACGCGGCAAATGCAAGAGAAGAAAGAAGGGTAGATGCCTTTTGAGCCAAAGAGTACCGAACCAATGACCGCCTATGTTAGGTCAGGAACAGAACAAGAAGAATTCGGTTAACTAGCCACAATTAGTCCCGGTGGTTTCATATCCAGACCCGGGAAGATCTCAGCAGTTGGGGCTTTGCGCCAGGCAAGAATCTCAGCTAGAACAGAGCGATAATCGCATGTAATTTTCATTCCACCTGGGCCAAGATCGTACTGATCATCTTGCAGACCTGGATAAAGCCCGTGCACTTTTCCACCTGATACACCCGCGCCCATCGCGAAGAAGGCGAAGCCTCGCCCATGATCCGTTCCCAGCGATCCATTTTCATAGATTCGCCGGCCAAACTCGGTGATTGCAATTGTGGTGACACGCCGGTTGTACGCATGCAGATCTTTGTAGAAGGCCGACATTCCTTTTGCTAACTGATCAATCAGTGAAGCTTGCAACCCTTCTGCGCCACCTTGAAAGAAATGGGTATCCCATCCGTCCAAATCAAGACAAGCCACCTCCAGTCCAACATCAGCTTTAATTAGACGCGCTATTTCCTTCAGCCCCTGAGAGAAGCGATCATCGGCATAAACCGCTCCCTGCTCCGCCTTGTAAGACTTGCTCTTGAGCTTTTCAACCCGCTTTAGAAGTTGCACAGTCGAGCTACCAGGTTCCTTCAATATTCCGACATCTGCAGCATACATTTTTGAAAGAGCCGCACAAACTGCGTCCGTGTCTTCTGCTGGTAAATCGAGGTGAATCTGATCGATGGCGCGTATAGCGGTAGTCACCGGAGAGCCGCGGAAGGATTCCGGGATAACCTCGCCGATCGCCACTGCAGACAGTGGCGTCAACTGTTCTCCAACGCGAGTACGCAGATATCTTCCAAGCCACCCGCCGTTAACGGGCATGCCGTAAGCACATCCATGCTCCATCTGATCCTGCGCGTCGAAATGAGAACCGGTGGGATTGTCAGTGCCGACGCCCTGTACAATACCAAGTTCACCGCTATGAAATATTGGCAGCAGGGGCGCCAGCTTGGGGTGGAAGGCATAGAAATCATCAAGCTTGAGACCGGAATTCGGCTTTTTACCTGGAGCTGGAATTGCAATTGTAGGTCTGACTTTATAGTAAGTAGGGTCTCCATAGGGAGCCACCATATTCAGTGTATCGGCACCACCGCGCAAGAAGATGCAAACCAGAGTGTGTCCACCTGCATTCTCGACGACCTGTTGAGTGCCCAATACAAGTTTACTTAAAAATGCACGACGTGACCGTTCTTCTCCCATGACTAAAACCTTTGAAAAGCAGGGGTACAAAGAATCAAGCCGAGCAATTCCTCACGATGCGCGTCATGCGGTCTCTCTTCTTCGTCCTCGTTTTCATCTTCGTCCTTCCGTGATAAAGATGGAATAGAAGGGGGACATTTTTTCTGAAATTCTTGAAGAGTTTGAAGTTCGACATCGGTTGGTCTGCGTCCCAAGAAGTATGAGATCAGTTTTGTATTATCAAAGTCGCCTTCACCACAGATTGATTTTGCTAGCCTCCTTATCTGAACCTTTACGTGTGGGACCTGCCCCCTTGTGAGTGCAAGGGCAAATTTCCATCGCCACAATAAGGAGCCGAGCCATGGTCCTGGCTCTTCAGGGAATCCATCTGGAGTGGGATACTGAAAGGGCGCCTGCCCCATTCTTTGAAGATATTCAATTAACTCATCGTGTGCATGAGTGTCGGCTCCAAGAGATCGCAATGAGCTGACGACGAAATGAAAGGGGCGTTTGAGCTTTCCACCTTTTGATTCCTGGAACTCTGTTGAATTCAGCAAGACGCGAAGCACGGACTTGATATCGCCATCGGTGCGGGAAAACTCGGCAGCACAACTTTCAACCAGCGATGTGGGTGGATCATCAGCCACGAACTTTTGCACCAGCTTTGTCGAAATGTATTTCGCGCAAGACGGATGGCGCGTCAGAATATCTAAAATTCTATCCAGGTCTTTTTCGCCGCCACCGGCTGGAATCGTCTTAGCAAGCAGTTTTTTCTCGCCATTGTCGTGAAAAGCCGGATCGAAATAAACAACACCCCGCTCCCATTCGCCTTTCAGCCGCCATCCCGTTAAGCAACGGGCAACTTCAAAAACATCCTTTTGTGAATAGCCACCATGAACGCCAAGCGTATGCAGCTCCAAAAGTTCTCTTGCGTAATTTTCATTCGGGACATCATGCGGGCCGGATTTTCTGTTGTCTTTGCCATCTAGATAAACAAGCATCGCCGGTGACAAAGCAGAAGCCCGAATCAGATCTCGAAACTTGCCTAGAGCGTGCTTACGAATAACCAGGCGATCATCGGACGGCTTCAAATAGATACAATCGCCCTTGTCCAAGTTGATATTAATGTGATCGGTCCAAAATGAAACCATAACCTCCAGAAGTTGACGCTTGCTGTATATCGCACGAAGAAGCGTGTGGCGAACAATATCACGACGCAACACTTCCTTTTTGAATTCAAAGCAAGAGCCTGGCTCCATATGAATTGTTTCGAAGCGCCTGGCGCGAACATCACACGCGCGGTCGTCAATCTTTTCCGGTTCCAATTGCTGATCAATCCACTTCTTGATGCCCATCGTTTTGACTTCATCAAGTTCGCCTGGCCACGGTCCATACGCTGCACGCGAAAGGAGGTGATGGATTGGATCGATGTTGATGTCTGAAAAAAGCTCAAGATTGTCCGGAATCTTTTGCCCCATCATGTCACGAGTGACACCACTATAAAAGTCTTCGCAAGCAGCCAGCGGTGCTGCACCGCAAATGACTGCAGCAGCTTTTAGCAGGGATCTTCTCTTCATGATGCGACTCCGCTGCTCTCTTCTTCTCTACCTAAGACAGCTGAGCTTGGATCTTGGGATGTTGATTTCGCCAAAGCATTCGAATCATCTGCAGGAGGCTCAGAAGCAGCATCTTTATCTACTATTACTTTCTCAAGAGAGCCCGAAAGCTCCTTGGTCTTGGCTTTCTTTCTGGGAAAGAGCGCGCGCGTGGCCGATCCCGCACCGGTAATAACAGAAACAGGAATTATCAAAAACCAACCCAAAAGCGGAAGCAGATACGTCAAAGCAAGAATTATGCCCCCTCGCAAGGTGACTCGCCAGGGCTTATCCTTATCCACCGGTGAAGGTAACCGATTGCCAATGTGTGTGGCAATTCCTGCGACTCCTATTTGAGCAAAAAGCAGAAGAGCAGAAAATGCTATTACGCCGCCGATTTGACCAGCCGAAGCCGGCAATTTTCCGACAACAATCACCACCACCACGGCGACTGCAGTCACGGGCACTCCAACAAAGAAGGATTTCAATCCAACCGTTTCCGTTGTTCGTGCAACCTGCTCAGGCCAGAGCGCTCTGCAGAATAGCCACAAGGATGGAAATGCTAGTAGGAGACCGAGAATCACAAAGAAAATTGCCATTGTGTCGGCAAAAAGCATTTTCGCTCTCCTTTAAGAATGTTCTTCCAGTTTAGCTAAAGTGGAAGAATTGGCAAAGTGCTAAGAACGCTTTGCTCTTGGACCCGTCCATAAGTACTTATCCAGGTCCACAGCGTCCGCACTGAAGATGACTCCTTCTGACTCTAACATTCGGCGCTGCCGGTCTTCTGGCATATCCGGTCGTTTGCTAGTGCTTGTTTGACCTTTGGCATTAATGACCCTGTGCCATGGAACATTTCCAGAGTGGAATTTAGGACTGTCATCGCTCAACTTCTTGGGGCGCTCAGGCAAAGCATTCAAAGCCCAACCAACACCTTGTGCGCTTAGCCTTCCGTTGATCAGTTTCGAAATCGCGCCATAGGTAAAGACCTTTCCTTTGGGAATTTGCATGACAATTTCATAGACCATGAAAAAAACTGAATTGCCTTTTTGAGTAGTCATATCTGGATTCGCCAAAGGGAAGCTGGACTATAATACCGCAGCGACAAAAATTCCCTGCAAAGAACTCTGCATGAGCTATTCCATTCCCGCAAAACACTCGTCTCTTGAAAGTTGGCTAACAGAGATTGTCGAAGCATCGGATTGGTACCGCACCCTAATTGATATACGGGATCTTGACCTGCCCGACTGGTGGGTAGCAGGCGGCGCAGTGCGAACCACAGTGTGGTGCCACCTATATAGGAGCGATTGCAATCTGAAGATAAAAGACATCGATGTCATTTTCTTCGACGAAAAGACTGCCAGGGAAACTGAACTAGCCGCGAAAAAAAAGCTGAGCATGATCCATCAGAACTGGTTGTTCGATGTTAAAAATCAATCAAGCTTTGGTGTGTGGCGCAATTGGCCATGGAAATTCACTGACACCATAGATGGTATCGCTCACTTCCTCCACACGGCAACCGCTGTGGGAGTTAAATTAGATCGGCAAGGGATACTACAGATCGCACAGCCATATGGACTCGATGATCTGTTTAGTGGTGTCATACGCCGAACCCCATTTAGACAAGAGGATGGCGCAGCACAAAGGAAGCAGCTCGAATACATGAACGGTTGCTGCAGACTGCGGGCCGAAGAGTTCTAATATCCACCGGAGCGGCGCTTGTTCCAATGCAGAACACTTCCGCGAACCGATGTGTTCGCATTCAGCAGCGACCCACCAGCAGGCGGTGAGCCGGCGGCAGGAGCAGCCGCGTAAGTTTGATATTGCTTATAGCTTTTGGCAACCGTTGGTCCTTTTGCCACAGACGGAGTGCTCTTCATCTTCAGCTTGCCAGCGTTAGCTTTCAATCCAGTACGCTCGGGAGCAGATGGCAGTTTCGGCGGGACGCCGTTATTAACCTGAGGCAAAGCATTTTTGGCGTTGCCTCCACTGTAAGCCCCCATATAGCTGTTAAAACTTGCCCGCGGCAATGGTTGAGGCGCGGAGACAGCTGGAGCGCCGCCGCCCTGAGCCGCAGACGGATTGGTGCGCAAGTCGTTCACTTGCGGGGCGTCATCCATGATTTGGACCTGCTGCCGTGCCATATAGAAGTTACGCATGTTCGGATTGTCGTTGCGATACTGAGCTTGCGCCGGAAGAGTCGCGCTCGACACCAACACTGTCAGTGCCATAGCCCTTACTAATTCGTTTTTCATCGACCCTGTCCTCGAAACCTTCTAAGCTTAGTTATTACATTCCCAGAGCCTGGATAGTGGCATCTATTAACCCAATTTAAGCCACAAAGACGATTTCATGTCAAGGACCATAACACTGATGTCTATCCTCTATAAGCCAAAGGTGTAGCACTTCGGAGGCTTGTCATGAGTTCTGGCGATTCCTGCATTAGAAACAGGGACGGGAAACTTGAACAACCCAATGATAAACTTGGCATCTAATTAAACGCTCCGGAGTTTCGCTGGGCTGCCGCCTGTCTCAACTCCTCGCTGAATAAACGCCTTGGAGTCAAACTCCTTCGCTAATTTCGACTTGCCCCTTTATACGGATTGATTATCGTGACAACTGCAAGCACTACTAAAAGACACCCCATCGCTGCTGAAGCCGGGAATGGCGAAAAATTAGGGTTGGTTGCCGGAGATGGCAAATTACCGGGTATTCTAGCCCGCAACGCCCATGAGAAGGGCTACAAAGTCGTCGCCCTCTGCCTTAGCGAAGAAGCGCATGCCCGCGTTGAAGCTCACTGCCACGCAGCGTATGTAGTTGCACCAGGACAGGTCGGACGCAACTTGAAGTTGCTAGAGCAAGAATCAGTCAAGCAGATTGTTCTGGTTGGAAAAATGCCGAAGCTAAATTTGCTCAAGAACATAGCAAAACTCGACTGGACTGCCATACGGGAAATGAGCAAGTTAGCCGATTTCAGTGACGACAGCATCCAGAAAGCGACTGGTGACTTGCTTGAGAGCCGAGGCATCAGAGTAAGGACTCAAGCGGAATTCTTGACCGAGCTATTCCCGGATGTCGGAGTTCTGACAAAACGTCAGCCAACAGCACAGGAATACGCAGATATCGCCTATGGAAAGCGCATAGCAAAAGAAATTGCACGTCTTGCCATCGGCCAAACCGTAGTAGTTCGCGAAGAGATGATTTTAGCTATTGAAGCCATCGAAGGGACTGACGAAGCAATTCGCAGAGCCGTTGAATTAGCTAGAAATCCGGTTGTCGTGATTAAAGTAGCAAAAACCGGACATGATCAACGCTTCGACATTCCCACAGTCGGGTTGAACACATTGAACTCGATGTGCGGGCCTCGCCCGGGTGGCGTTCTGGCAATCGAAGCCAACGCCACAATGTTAGTAGATCGTGAAGAAATGATCGAGTTCGCCGAAAAACACCAAATGTGCATCGTTTCGGTCTAAATGGCGTCCTTTTAGGCAAAACGCACTTGCCCGCAGGGTTTAACCGCCGTTTCAGCTCGTTTGCTAATTTTCAACACAAAAAGGACGAGCGGCACAGCTCCGGGAAATTTGGCTGAGCAATGTTTTCAGTCAACTAGGGAAAAACCTGAGGAAATTGCCGAGAAAATGCTTTAGACCTGAAACGCGGTTAATGGCATAATTTATTTGTAGGCAACCTGAGAGGGATTTGCATGTCGGCAAGTCGCTGTGTTATTAACGAGTTCATTTCAAAGTCCATTCCTTTAGCCGTTTCACTAAGCTTGGTCTTAGCTCCTATGTCTCTGGCGGCGCCAGGACAAGATAGCAAAGGCGGTGTGGCTCAAGAACATGCCACTACAAAGCCGAAGGCTGAAAGCAAAGTCGCCGAGCAAGGGGCAGCCCCCTCAGCAAATGAAAAAGCGCCAGCAGCCAAGGCCGAGGCGCCCGCAACAAGTGAAGAGTCGGCAAAGACTGCCACAGCCGCCGAGAAAGCCAACGCAACGCAAACCGCACCCCCGTCTGCGACAGTGGCTTCCGATGAAAACGAAGCGCCCAAAAGCGGATCAGTTTTTGAAAGCAAAGAAAAGCTCACAGGCGGAGAGAACCCCGAGCTTGCTAGAGACAGAGCGATTCAACACTGGAACCTTGCTCGTGTGTACATGGGACAGTTTGATTGGGACCTGGCACAGACAGAGCTTGACCTGGCACTTTTGTCCTCGCCGGAATTGCAGATAGCGCACCGCGATCAATGCCTTGTTTCACTCATGAAATTGAACCTCCTGCGCTCAGTGGCCGAGTTCATGATGACAGTCGGACTTGGTGAGCCGGTTCCACTCAGCGATGAGGAAGCTAACAATCTTATTGAGAACGGCATGGTCCAGCATTACAAAAAGGGCCTTAGTTATTGCCGCCAGCAAAAATGGAAGGAAGCCGCAGTCGAACTGGAATGGGCCGCGAATTTGGCGCCTGAAGACTGTGCCATCCAGCGTTCGCTGGCATTTGCTTATTCAAACATGGGCGATTTCAGCCGCGCAGAAGCGCATTACAAGAAGACTTTCGAGCTTTCACCGCACGATGGCGCTTCCAGAGCCGACCTGGCCTACTTCCTTGCGGAGAACGGCAAGATGAGCGAAGCTGAGAATGCTCTTGAGGAAGCCATAAAATCGCAACCCAAAGCTACGGCTTATCACGTCGACCTCGGTTGGATGGCTGAAAAACGTGGCGATCTCGACACGGCAAGCCGCGAATTGAAAGTCGCCGTCACGCTCAGTCCAACTCACGCTAATCTCTGGCAGCATCTTGGACGGGTTCTGGACCAAAAAGGCGACAAGGCTGAAGCCAAAGAAGCTTTCAGGCAGGCGCTGACGCTCGATCCGACCCTGGCTCCAATTCAGTAGTTTCTCCCACGCGTAATTTCCCCAAAGACACCATCCTGCGGCTGTCTTAGGATATTCGGTGGGGCGGCGGCACCGCCCAACCTGGGAGGGTCATGGGAGAACCGTCCGAGCTTTTTGAAAATCACGATAAGGCGAATCCATCAGAGAGTCGCCTGTCTTTGCTTGAGCTATCCCAAAGCAATCAGAAAACAGCAGATCTTTTAGATACTACGCTTCCAGTTACTAGTTCATTGAGCCGGCTAAACACCGTCTATGCAGACACATTACGCCAGGTTCCAGGAAAAGTTTTCTCTACAATCGCCGACGACTTTACAAATAATGCAGGCAGCACCGCAATCAAGCTTGGTATCGCTGGCGGTATTGGACTTGCCTCGGCCGTCTTACTTGCAAGATCTCCTGTGGCAGCTAAAACACTCCTTTCAGGGATTGGAATAGCTTCAACCGCGGTGGCGGCAGAATCCACGTTGAGTTTTTCTGCCGATGCGATGTCTGCAGAAACGTTGCTTGCTCAAAAGGCGCTTGCCGATAGAGGCAGCTCATCAATTGCCAGACTTGGAGCCGATCTTCTAGAAACGGCACCGGCGATGATGGCAGGAGTCAAACTCGGTTTGCGTATCTCACCGAAATTTGAATCGCTCAACTCATTGGCAAATGCCGTTCAAAACAAAGTCGAGTTTCCACTCCGAACGGTTGTTCCAGAGAAACTTCATTATCTGGGACCTGACAGCAAGACCGTTGCATCCGTAAATTCCGAACGTGGCTTGAATCTATTCGGAGCAGCAGAGGATATCGCAAAAGCCACTCCCTGGCGGGGTATCGAGGATGCTCGCATCTTGAAGGTTCAAGGCGCTAACCTCAAAGCCAGTGCACGACTTCCCGGCAGTCAGCATGAAACCTTCATTGGAAGCAGAAAGGACCTGGCTTTCCACACTCATGAATCAGAACTTCTACCTTCTAGCGCCGATTTTCTTTCTGTTCGCAAGGCTGGAATCGTCTCTGTTCCAAAAGAAGGAATTCTTGTGTTTCACGAGGGCAAAGCCGCCCAAGCAGATGAAATCTTGAAATTACGGAAAACAGGCAATACGGTAGCCGCAGAAGCATTAGCTGCGGATCTGGAATCAAACACCATGGCAACGTTGATATTGGATCCGAAGAAAGAACTGGCAGTCGGAGTTAATCTACGTTGGTCCGGAGCCGAAAACCGAATGATTCCGGTGAATGCCAAGCCAGTGAACTATGCGGAAGCTGTAAATAATCTATCAAAATTTACTGGGCGTCTTAACATTGATGCCCTGAACTCGCCTACATATCTGCTTACCAAGCCAGGCATGCCCTCGCTCTTACATCGCATTCGCGGTTATTAGCAGATTTGAAGCGTTCAGCAACAAATAAATGTAGTTTCTAGATTAAAGCGCTAAACTGTCTGGGTGCTCATTCTCAGCCGGACTTCTTTTCAAGCCGATCTCGTATCGCCTTAAGTTGGAAGCCGCTACCGCAATTATTAAATGCGGCAGAACCTGAGTTTGAAAGGCTCTCGGAGGATCAATGAAGGTTTCAGACGGGCTGAAAACATATACGAAATACCTCTGGTTCAATACAAAAAAGACTCGCGAATACATTCGTATAACTGATGATATTGCCGAGTTCGTGCAGGAAAGCGGTATAAAGGAAGGATTTGTCCTCGTATCAGCGATGCACATCACCGCGGGCGTATATGTCAATGATTGGGAAGATGGACTTATTCAAGACATCGATCAATGGCTGGAGAAACTTGCACCTGAGAATCCTGATTATAAGCATCATCGCACTGGTGAAACAAATGGAGATGCGCATTTGAAGCGCATTCTGATCAACCACCAGGTAACAATTCCAATCACCGATGGCAAGCTCGATCTAGGTCCCTGGGAGCAAGTCTTTTACGCAGAGTTTGATGGACAACGCAAGAAACGCGTGATTCTCAAAGCGATGGGTGCATAACTGCCAAAATATTGAGCGCTCTTTAGCGCAACAGAAAGTTTGAATGATGCTATTTAGGACACAAAAGAGGGGGTAATCAAATCGCATGGTCAACTCAACGATTAACAGGACATCTTCAAGAATGAGTTCAAATAACGGAGCCGGCGACAAGAGACAAAATGCTATCCAGACTGTCCAGGAAAGACAGCCAGTAAAAGCTGCGTTTGACTATACAAAAACTCCAATTGCAGAGGTATTTGGGACAAATGTATTCAACCGCGCCACTATGCGGATGCTTCTTCCTAAAACCGTTTACAAGGCAGTTGTTCGATGCCTGGATTATGGTGAGCGCCTTGATCCAGCACTTGCTGACGTGGTTGCAAATGCGATGAAGGATTGGGCAATCAGCCGTGGCGCATCGCACTACACCCACTGGTTCATGCCTATGACTGGCTTGACTGCTGAAAAGCATGACTCATTCCTTACCTCCAGCGGCGATGAAGGAGCCATCCTCGAATTCTCGGGAAGAAACCTGATTCAGGGCGAACCTGATGCATCAAGCTTCCCATCTGGCGGAATCCGCTCCACATTTGAAGCTCGCGGCTATACAGGATGGGATCCAACCAGCCCCGCCTTCATTATGGAAAGCATCAACGGAAAAACACTTTGTATTCCGACGGTGTTCTGCTCGTACAGCGGACACGCTCTCGATAAGAAGACGCCGTTGTTGCGCTCGCTTGACGCAGTAAACCGCCAGGGACTTCGCCTTTTGAAATTGCTTGGCAATGCACAAGCACAACGAGTGATTTGCACGGTTGGACCAGAGCAAGAATATTTCCTCATCGACGAAGCATTCCATGTATTGCGTCCAGACTTGATCAACTGCGGGCGCGCGCTCTTCGGTGCCAGACCGCCAAAAGGTCAGGAAATGGAAGACCACTACTGGGGCTCCATCAAAGAACGAGTTCTTTCATTCATGATGGATTCCGAAGCTGAACTTTATAAACTCGGTGTGCCGGTAAAAACACGACACAACGAAGTCGCACCAGCCCAGTTTGAAGTTGCACCGGTATTTGAATCCAGCAACATTGCAACAGACCACAACATGGTGCTGATGGAGGTCTTCAAAAAGACAGCACAGAAGCACGGCTTCCGCTGCCTATTTCACGAGAAGCCATTTACCGGCATCAATGGTAGTGGCAAGCACAACAACTGGTCACTGGCCGATGATCAGGGTAACAACCTCCTTGAGCCAGGCAGCACCCCTTACGAGAACAAACAGTTTCTCGTTGTGCTAACCGCCGTTATCCGCGCAGTCAACAAGTATGGAGCCTTGCTTAGAGCCGGAATTGCAACAGCTGGAAACGACCATCGACTCGGAGCAAATGAAGCTCCGCCGGCAATCATGAGCATCTATCTCGGCGACAAACTCAAAGAGATCGTTGAAGTGATCATCTCCGGAAAAGCATCACCAGGAGATAAGGGACCAAGGACCCTGGCGATTGGAATCGGCACACTTCCTGAGCTCCCTCGTGATGACTCTGACCGCAACCGTACATCACCCTTTGCCTTCACCGGAAACAAATTTGAATTCCGCGCTGTCGGCTCCAGTCAATCAATTGGTTGGCCGAACACCATTCTCAACACAATGGTGGCAGATTCTCTCGACTATCTCTCTACGAAGATTGAGGGAGAAATGAAGGGCGGAGCAGACTTGATGACCGCTGTTCAGAAGATCGTCAAAGAAACTCTGACTGAGAATCAGCGCATCATTTTCAATGGAGACAACTACTCGAAAGATTGGCATGAAGAAGCGGCTCGCCGCGGACTGCCTAATCTGCACAACACAGTTGAAGCATTGCCAGTTCTGGTCAGCGCCGAAACGAAAGAACTCTTCAAACGATTCAACGTTCTTAGTGAAGACGAACTGACCAGTCGATACAATGTGATGCTGGAAGGATACTGCAAGACAATCAACATCGAAGCGTTGATCACGATTCAGATCGGCACAACGATGATACTTCCTGCCGCAATGGAATACCAATCGAGACTGGCGACAGCCGTTCTCCAAACCAGGAATGCTGTCCAAGGACTGGAGCTGGGACCGCAAGAGAAACTGATTCGCGAAGTCACCGAAAGAATCAATAGACTCAAACTGAATCTCGAACATCTTGATGCAATCAGCCATGAAGTAGATGAAGGCGAGTCCGATCTCCTTTCACACGCTCGCTTCTATCAAGAGAAAGTGATTCCAGCAATGAACGCAGTACGCACAGTTGCCGACGAACTGGAAGGTCTCATCGACGACTCGCTTTGGCCACTGCCGAAGTTCCGTGAAATGCTCTACATCTACTAAGACACGACAGTTATAGAGTATCTCAAAGAAAATCGCGGAGAGATGCCCAAAAGGCATCTCTCTTGCTATTTTAAGCACTCTAAATTTTCGCGACTAGCTGAACTTTGGCCAGCAGTTCAGAAAGATTCGCTGGTAATTGAAACTACGGCTGTGTATTTATGCATTTGCAAGTGTTAACTTCCCCTTCAACAGCTGTGTTCTGATGTGAAGAAATTGACGACTTGTCTACTAGTTGGCTGAGCCGGATAGAAAGACTTACCTTCTAACTTGTCAGTTTCACCTTGAGCATTTTGCGATAGATTGGATTCACTGATGCGCATCACCGATAATTTTGGGAGTACGAACATGCTTAGTGAAGCTGAAAGAGTGGAGCGACCAGCAACTCTGCAGCCATTGTTGGATTTGCGCTCAGAAAGGTTAAGTGCCTCAAGTTTGAAGTTGTTTTACGAAGCAAATAAGGTTGCGCTCGATGCAGATAGCAATGGCTATGTGGATAAAGAAGAACTAGTAAAATTTAAAGCGCAACGAAATCCGATTAGTCAAGAATATCGACTAGCTGAGTCCCTCTCCGAAAAGCTACCTGAAATTCAGGCACTCAGCAGAGATGAGGGTGGTTTCCTCGTGTTCTCGGACACGAAAGGAGTCAGCGCAAAAGACATTGACGCGCTGGATGCCAGAGCCCAGTACTCTCCAACAGATAAACTGACTACGTCAATCAATGATAGTTTGGCATCCAGAGACTATGAAGACGTGCTCCGCAAAGCACAGGAGCTGACTGAAGAGCGTTTGCATTTGGTTGACCTAAAATTCAAGAAACATAGTTTCTCTCTCGATCCATTTAAGCACCTTGGAAATGAGTTGAAAGCAGAGCATAAGACGACACTGGTTGGCGAACGGCAATTTGGGAAATACGAAGTTGGACAGACGCTGTCAAACAAAGTAGATGGATTTGGGATTTTGTTTAATGGCACCTTAGACAGCTACAGCGTTTCGGTTTCCAATAAACGAGTAGAAACTACTCACTATTGGACAGATGCAAAAAAAAATATGCATCCCATTTCGCCTCCCGTATATGAAGCTATCAGGGATGAGTTGCAAAGGCACGGGCGCAGTCTCATCGCGACGCATTACGCTGGCTCTACGCACAACTATATTTCGGATCGTCCAATCTCCGAAATGAACATAGTCTCCCGCGAGCCACACCAAAGATTTTTTGTTGATGTAGAAATCCGAAATTCAAGCTTGTCACTGGATCTCACTAAGCACATCCGGAACGCAAGCACTAAACATCGAATCGAACTGGAAGTACCGCAAAAACTATACGAAGATGCAAAAAACATTTGGGACCCCAAGTTAAATGCAATGTCGTTCCTCCTTGGTGGTCGATTATCCAGTATGCATGGGGAAGTAAAACGAAAATGGACAGAGGTCGATCCCGACTATGAGAAGGTAGTAAACAGCAATGGGTACAGCTTTGTTATCCCGAAAAGGACTGGCTAATTGCAGTTTGTGTTCCATTCTCAGTTAAGGAACCCGCCGGCATCATCTACCCCCCGTTAATCTCCAAGTCGCCATGGACTGGACTTCTTGCTGTGTGCGACTGGATCTTCTCCGCGAATAGTAGTACGTAGATTCGCCATTCCCTTGGAGGGAGGTTCAAGCGAATATACTAGCGGGTAAGGCATTCCGTGTTCAGATAGGTCCGGAATCCAAACCTCATGCCGCGAGAAAACGAAACACTTAATCTCCGTCAAAATGACTCTGTCCTTCAGAGAACCGAAGCCGACACAAGGATCGATTGGCATCGAGAGCTTTATCCGGCTCCACCTACTCAAAAGATGCAAGACAATGCATCTGCAGACTGCAAGCCGTCGCCTAAATACGAAAGGATTATCGATACCGTTGCAAGGCATATGCTCGAGCCACATAAACTTGGGGACGCACAAGAGATAAAAAGCCGGTTCAACTGTCAAATCAAGTCAGATGCCGATGTTCATAAGTATGCAAGGGAAGCTGTCCTGTCATTAGACTCGAACAGCGTCGTTCACACGCCTGAAGAAATCCAAAAGCTGGCAGAAAGGAGAACAGGAAATTTTGGCGGAATAGGTGCCAGCATAAACCGACGGAAGGATGCAGAAGGAGTACCTGAAGCAAAAGGACCATTCATCGTCGGTAAAATCATACACGGTGGTCCGGCGGATCTCAAAGGCATAAAACCGGGTGATCAAATCACCCAAGTTAATGGCACAGATGTTTCGAACAAGTCACTTCCCGAAATGGTCGAATTGCTCCGGGGAGAAGTTGGTACAGATGTTTCAATAACTATAGTCGGCAAAGACGAGCCAGTAGCCGTAACTAGGGACAGGATTGCTTGGCCGGCTGTGGAAGACAAAATGCTTCCGGGCACAAATTTCGCTTACGTCCGCCTGGATAACTTCGAACAAATGAATGGACCTGCAAGTTTGAAAAATGCTCTGAACAAGTATCCAGATGCCGATGCCGTAATATTTGATTTGCGAAACAATATGGGAGGATTGGATCTCGTTTCATATCAGGTTCTTAGCTTGTTCCTGGAATCAGGAGTTATTCACAAGACAACCAGCCGAATCGAGTCTCCGGTCGACAATCCACTTTACGAGCAAAGGGAAACAAAGCTCACGAGCGATAGCATCATCACAACTTCTACCGTTATGCCCGAGCAGCACCTGTACCGCTTTGAAGCGATTAAAAAGCCTTTTGCTGTATTGGTGAATGGTGCTTCGGCATCGGCTTCAGAGCTCGTGGTCGGAGCACTACAGGACCACAAGATCGCCACTATAATTGGTACCAAGACCTTCGGCAAAAGCGACGGCCAAAAGTTCATTCCTAACGTTCCAGAAGGCGGTTTAACCAGAATCACAGCAAGCCGCGGATTTAGTCCGGCAGATCGATGGTTCGGCAACGGCTCGACAATCAGACATGGCATCGAGCCCGACATCCATGTCGAGTTCGACCCACGCACAGAGTTTGCTTCCCCAGAAGACGCCCAACTCAACGCCGCCATTAGGCACCTGACTCAACGGGCAAAGGAGAAGAGATGATTCTCCCCGGGATCATTTCTCAAGAGCTTCTGCGATTGCCTCCTGCAGGTAAAGATTATCCACATTCCTCAAGTGCTCCAAACTCGGAATCTCAATACAAAGATCAGTCAGGGCGTCTAGTAATGCAATGTGGACAGACCAAGTATTGGACGGAGGCTCCAGCAGAATAGGTTTTAGCTGAGTTATGGCATCACCTGCTTTTAGGTTATGCAGTTGATAAATCGATTCCAAACGCACAGAGGGTCGAGGATCGTTCCTCGCCAAGTCAAACAGCAACACTTCCTCATTAATGTCTCTGGCATGTATCAAATAGCTCTGCAACGACTCGGTAGCAAAGCAACCTGTTGTCGCATCATCTTGAAAAACCTCCCAGAGCCTCTCGGCAATCAGCTGGTTAGGTTCCAAATCTCTTGAATAGTAGGAAGCGGTCTTTCTAATAAATACAAGAGGATCATGCAGCAAGACTAGCATCGTTTGCCAATCATTCCAAATTGGACAAGCGCCAGCAGCAATTTCACGAACAAGAGGATCGTTACTGCTGGAAAGAAACTTGCTTAGCCGATTCCTATCACTAGTTTCCATATCCTTCCAATGCTCAATATGAGCATAACGCCGAAGTTTTTCGTTCCATTTCGCATCCAGTTGCGAGAGGTCTTCAATTATCTGCTCAACCGAAAACGAATTAGACGTTGAATTGACCTTGGCATTCTGAGGAGGCGCAGACGATGGCGGAGTTTCATTCGCAAGATCCTCATCGTCCAATCTGCACTCAACATTTTCGTTGGCTGAAACACAATTTGCTAATGGCTCCAACCACGCAAGAAAGCGTTTCTTAGCCGCCTCAGTCCTCCAATTTTTGGATATCGTCGATGCGAATTCCTCTCTCACGTGAAAGAATGCATTCTCGTATTCTGAACGAATTGATTCTTGTCCATTCTTTCGTAACTCATCCAAAGTGAGGATAATTTCTTTACTTGCGCAGTAACACAGCGTATTAAGAGCGGCTATGGCTGCTTCCTCATCCGATTCTTGGGAAATTTCCAACAATCTCTTCTCGGCTGCAACAGGTTGCTCCCAAAGTAACGCGTCAGCAGCAGCCTCGCGAACAGATGCATCTGAATGATTCAGGGCTGCAATGAGTAGCCTCTGGTAAGTGGGCTCCTCCCAATGCGCCAATGTAGAAATGGCATTGATGTGGTTCTCGTCTTCTGGATCGGAAGCGATTGCGGCGATTAGTTCTTTCTCCGATCGCTCTGCATTACGGATGGCATGCCTCATCAATATTGGATCCCCAGAAAACCACCAGCCTCGACGGATTTCGCTTGTGTCCAAGGTTAGGCAAGAACACAAAACGTCACTGGCAGCTTCTCTAACTTCTAATGAGTTCTGGCGATCCTCAAGAATTGACGTAAGGATCGGCAGAGCTCGCGGATCGTCCAAATAGGATAGCGTCCTCGATACCTTTTTGAGGTCAGTAAGTTCGCCTGAACTTATCATGGCCACAAGCCGTAGAGTCCAGGATCTGTCCTTCGATTCTTGAATTTCCTCGAAGGGAGTCGTTTCATTCATATTGGTCCTCCTTTCGCATCAGCAAAACGAGAGTAAAGAGTAAATACGGCAGGCTCTGAATTCTGACGAAGCTAACCGTGAAGAATAATATGTGTGATGGCGCACACACTGTGTGCTAGGCGCCACATAAGAAGCCAGATTCATGGCGTCAATCCGGAGATCGTCATACTAACGCCAGTGGTCTACTCGGAGCTATATTTACTACTTCTTGCGCATGATGATTATGAGATAAGGAGTTATAGAATCTATCTTTCACTTGATCCATTTTTTTGTCAAGCTGTACGCAAGATGCTCACTGCAAGTCCCAAACTCTTCGCCTTGCTTATTTTCAGAGGCGATAAAATACAGCCGTCGTTACTTTCGGCTGGGCAGTCGCTTGCTTGCGTACTCCGACATCCAGATTGCCGCAGGTGGATCCAGGTTAGACAGTGAAATCACCGCGTAACCAGACTTCTCAAATATCTGGAGATCAGAGCTCATGCCTTCTGCACCACCTGCGTGACCATAAGATTTCTCGCCATCGTTGTTTTCTCTTTCGATGGATCCGTACGCAAAAGGATTGTCTTTCTGCGTAGGGGTGATCATCAGTTTCTTGGTCTCTTCACTGATGAGTTTGTTGTCCTTGAGCGCATTAGCAAACTTCAGAAGGTCATTAGCTGTCGAATAGCTACCACCCGCAGATGTGGGTTTGTACGGCAATGTGTCCTCATTGGATTTATAGGGGGGACCCGCGCTAGCTTCATCTTTCGCTTGCGTCTCAGATGTATATCCTTTTGATCTCCCCTCAACATGCTCATGCTCCGGACGCATACCTGTGTCCTTCATCCCGAGCGGGTCGAATATTTTTTCTTTCAAGAAGCTCTCGTAAGGCTGTCCAGAAGCCTTCTCTATTATGGCTCCCAGCAACACATATCCATAATTGCTATAAGCGAACTTAGTGCCTGGTTCGGCTCCGAGAGGATTATCCGCATTTGCTTTTATATAATCGGCAGTCTCTTTGAACTTGCTAGGGTCTTTGTAATACTTGTTTATTCCACTGAAAACGGCCACCTGGACTGGTAATTGTCGGCCACCTTATCAAGAGATCTGTCGTTTGATGTT
>JAIEQI010000084.1 GCA_019747875.1 Candidatus Obscuribacterales bacterium | reverse complement strand
AAAGACGCTGGCTAGAACATTCAGGCAACCGGCCGCTAGGCGCAGAGAGAAAGAGTGATGAGCAGCTATTACGATCAGCTTGAGTTAACAGTGGAGACCGACAAATGTGCGGCCGTCTTCGTCACTGCATTGAAGCAATTGGGCTGGCAGGAGTCTTTCATTAACAACGAGCTGCAAACCATTAGCTCGCAATTACAACGCGAAGAAACAGTACGTGGCGAACTGTGGCAATATCACTTTCTGCTCAGAGCCACCTGGGATAAGGCTGCTAGTGGGACGTTTATTGAAATCGAATTGTCCGAGCTCAACTTTGACTGGACAGAAGGAAGTTGCCACAAGCAGTTTGTATCTCTGAAAGCAGCCATAGACAAAGGCATCAGTAGGGCGCCGGCAGAAACTCCAGATGGCGGTGGCGCTCGTTGGAGTACAGAGCGTGAATTGCAAGATGCTGGATATTTGGCAGAGATCGGACAAGGATTGATCCTGGGAAGGATTGGAAGCGACTTAGTGCAGCTTGTTCAAGAAGACACAGTGAAACACGCTTTAATCTGCGGACCAACGGGCGCCGGCAAAACTAGCGGTGTTTTCATTCCAAATCTCATCGAAAGAACGAGCACGAGCGCGATCGTAACCGAAGCCACTGGCGGCAAGGGAATCGCGCATTTGTATAAGCGCACATCGGGTTACAGATTTGCCAGCGGTCATCGGATTTACTATTTCAACCCGGACGACTTACGCAGCCACCGCATCAATCCGCTTGGTTTTGTCAGGACCTACAGCCAGGCTGTGCGCGTTGTGGAAATCATCATGCAGTCCACAACGATGGCGACACACAAGGGCGACCAGTCCTGGGAAATGTCAGAGAAACTTCTTTTGACATCGCTTATTCTGCACGCATCCGGTGAAACCGAAGGCGGTCATTGCAATCTCGGCAGAGTCCGAGACCTGCTTTTTCAAGGTCAGGAGAAGGTCGCCAATATTATGGCCGATAGTCCGGTAGTTGAAGCAGAGGCCAGCTATCGAGGCTTCCTCAAGAATTCGACTGAAGCTTACCGTAACCTGGTAGCACAGGGTTTAGTCACAAGGCTATCGCTGTGGGGTGACCCACGCATCAGGGCTCTGACTGAGGCGAATGACATCGACTTTCTCAATCTTGGAAGAGAACTATTCACCCTGTATTTGAGCGTTCCTGCTGGGAAGCCCGAACTAAAGCCACTGGCTTCGCTGATTTTCAACTTGGTATTTGATGTACTGACGCAGCAAAAGTTTGAGTTTCCACTTGCATTATTCCTGGACGAGTTTTCCAATTTCGGCTATGTGCGCGGTATGCCGCAGAAACTGACGATATTGCGGCACGACAACATTCCGGCAGTATTGGGCATCCAGGACTACACGCAGCTGGAATTAGTCTATGGCAAGGAAGCGGGGCTGTTTCTCAGTCAGCCTGGAACGCGGATATTTTTCCGTCCGAATGATCTAAGAACCGCAGAAGGGATCAGTCGGGCGCTGGGCATGGCAGAAGAAAAGGTGAGGGTGACCAGTTCAGGACAATTGCAAGAGACTCGCGATAGAAAGCTGCTTCTGCCACCAGAGGAATTGCTATCGCTTGAGCCGTCAGAGCTGATCGCCTTCATGCCCAAAACCCGCCCTGTGAAACTTGGCGTCATTGGCTGGCAGTCGTACAAGGAAGCCACTGATTTCGATATCTATCCACTGCCGGAGCCAAGGTTGCTTGAAGTAGATGAAACATTGAAGAAGCGAGAGAAGAATTCAGTTCAGTTCTTCGTTGAGGAACTGTGCCGGCAGCCAATAGAACCAGTATCTAAGGACGACGGACCAAGAGAGATGGCCGGGGGGTGGGAATGTTAGCCAAGATTGTAGGGATACCGCTTTCATTCATTGTGTTTGTGTCTGTCACCTGGATTTCCAGTAATTTCGTGGACACCGGGATTCCCGCAATAATTGGTTGTGTATGTGGCGCCGGTGTTTGGTACTTCTTCCGGTGTATTGATGATCGGCGACTTGATGCTTTATTGCGTCCCAAGCCAGCTATCTGGCAAGTGCCAATGCCAGTTGCCTGGGGCATTCTAAAGGATGTGTTTGATGGATCGATAGTTCGCACCAAGGAAGGTGTGATTGCCGCCTGGGCAATGAAGCGGGACGACAAGTCGCGCGGCCAGCTTGCAGCGGTGCTGAATTTATTGGAGCACGGCGGCTGCGGTCCAAATGGAGCGATTGTTCCACAAACGATCGCGGCAACTGCACAATTGACTCCTCATGGATCGACTACCGGTGTGACATTGACGTTCGAGATCTTTGCGCCTACCGGCACGGATCTTGTCGAGGACATCATTCGAAAGTGCCAGCAAAGATTGCAATCTGAAGTAACCGAGTACGGCTTAGTCAGAACGACGCATGACGCGCAACTGCCTGACGTGACAATAACGGACGAATCAGCTAGAGGTAATCGCTATGTGTAAAGAGGGGGACTCAGATGAAGTTAAAACATACAGATGTGCGGTTACAACCGAGCAGCTGCATTCGAGCAGGAAGTCTCGGGTAACAGATGCCAGGAATGTGCAAACGGAAGACGCGAACAGCGACATGGCGGCGACTACGTTGCTGCAAAAAATTACATCTGTAAATAGAATTATTGCAATGGAAGAAGAGGCGAGCACGTCGCAGAAGGCTGAATGTGAGCGTTTGAGTCATGTCGCGGGAATGTATATTGCGGCAAATAAAATGAATGAGGCCAAGGAACTGCTTGATGACGCCTTGATGATCGCGGACGAGTGGTTCGTCGAAGACGATTGGCAGAGATTGATAATTCTGTACAACCTGACTCGTGTAGAGCACTTGCTCGGCTCTCAGCAGCGCGCTAAAGAACTTGCCGAACGTTTGCTGATTTTCCAACAAACAATGCTCGGAGTGAATAACATCGAAGTCGCGGATACTCTTGAACATCTGGCAACCATCAACCAAGTGCAACGGAATCTCGGGTGGTCAGAGATTCAGTACAAGAAAGCGCTGAGCATAAAAGAATATCTATTTGGTTCAGAGCATTATCAGATCGCGATGTTGCTAAGAAAGCTTGCATCACTGCACTTCGATAAACAAGATTACGGTAGATGCAAAACCCTGTTGGCAAAAGCATTGGACATGCGCAAGACGCTTGGGAGCGCTCAAGATGATGAGCTAGGAAGGATCTTTCAACAATTAGCGAATGTGTTTTACGCTGAGTGCAATTACGCACGGTCAGAGAATTACTACAACAAAGCATTGCGCCTGCGGAAGAAACTCTTTGGAAATCAGTCATTAGCGGTGGCAGAGACCCTCGGCGGTCTAGGTAAATTGTTTTGTGCGACCAAGAGATTCGACAAGGCGGAACGTTCGCTCAATCATGCGCTACGCAATCAAACGGCTGTTTTCGGACAGCATCACAAGGAAGTGGGAACCACTTTGGCGAGGCTCTCTGGTGTCCACAGAGCGCAAGGACGATTTGAAAAAGCGAATCAGCTATGTGATCGAGCGATGGCCTGTAAAACTCTGCCAAAAGAGAGCGATAGCTAAAGGGCACATTTGCCGGCAAGGGAGAATTGTTATGTCCAAGAAGAAGAGAGTGAGCCGCAAGGCAACTACACCGCACTGGAAGGCGCCAGGAGAGACTAATTCCATTGGCGGTGACGGAGGCGACGCTGACTTCATAACTGCGCCTGGACCGGGCGCAGAGAGTGAGCCAGAGGCTGTGATTGTCAGTTGTCCTGTAGTGAGGGAAGAAAATCTTCTGAGGGCAATTAGAGTTGGTCTGGATCTTCGAGCGCCGGACGAGCGGTTGAAACAGGTACTTGTGGATCAGATGCTGGACCTCGGAATACTGCGATACAAGGCAAAGCAATACCGAGACGCCATTGATGTTTTCAACCAGGTGCTTGCATTAGACAGCGAAAGCGCCGAGGGATACAGCAGCCGTGGGGCAGCAAAAGTGGGACTTGGAGATAGCGTGTCGGCGCTTATAGATTGCAACAAGGCATTGGAACTAGATCCAAATTTGGCATCTGGATACAACAATCGCGGATTTGCTCTATTAACACAAGGCAATGTCTACGCTGCCTTGGACGACTTAAACAAGGCTCTTGAGCTGGACCCAGAGCATGTATCTGCTTACAACAATCGTGGGTATGTGGCTTACCTATTGGGCGAACTCGAATCGTCTGTTCAGGATTATGATCGAGCAGTACGTCTTAATCCGAATTTCGCGCAAGCTTATAACAACCGAGGAATGGCGAAAATGAAACTGGGCGATTTCGAAGGAGCTTTTGTCGACTATGACAAATCGCTGTTTCTCGATCCGACCGCGAAAGAGACTTATTACAATCGGGGCTGCACTAAACAAAGAGTCGGAGATCACGAGTCAGCAATCCCTGATTTTGATGCAGCAATTGCACTCGATCCTACTTGGCCGCACGTCTATTTCAATCGCGGCGTTGCAAAACACAATACGGGAGACTATGCAGGGGCATTAGCCGACTACGCTCAGGCTGCCAACGTTGGACAGGAAAATAAAGTCTGCCAGAAACACGGCGGGCACAGACGAGGAGGATACCGCCGGTGGTTCAGTCGTCGAATGACGCCGGCGTATGGCGTGGGTGAAGGTGGCATTCACTGATCACTGAACTACTAGTGATGCAAGGGGTTCAGTAAATCCAGTGTGCTTGCTTACCGCATGTAATGCACTTTGCATCAGCGGTTTTCGCAGCGCGAAGTTGTACGGCAGCATTGTTCACGTGCTCCATGCAAAATCTGTAAAGCCCTTTCTCATCCCATTCAAAGACGTTGAGAGAATTGCTCAAAAGTTTCTCAAGACGTGCATTCACTTCTGGTACATGGACTCTCACATAGGGGCCTTCTTTCTCGTCGCCATCTTCATCAGGAAGCCAGGTATTGTTTCCAATCAACTGGTACAGCTCATTAAGCAGCTTCGGATCAGGCTCATACCAGACACTTTTTGAAAATTTGATGAAAAGGTTAGCCTTGGGCGGGCGTCCGCCTTTGGCGCCATTCGCGACAGCCGCAGCTCTTTTAGCCTCGGAAGTCGAGGCACCACCTTTGGTGCCCCCGCGCGCTCCCAGAATTGAGGCAACACTTTCGACCTGGGTAACGGTGAAGGTAGTAGCGCTAAGAAACTGATCTAGCTTGGCTTCCAGGCGCTCAGTGTTAGCGCTTACTTCTCGCCCTTTTGCATTCATGTAGAAACGGACCGTATGAAGCGCAAGGGAAGCTTCATTCTCGTCTAAATTAACTACTCTTTTTTCGTCTGTCATGGTGCAATAGTCCTATATTCACGAATCGACCGAATTAGCTCTTACCATCATAACCCAAACCGCTTTGGGTTTTCTCGAAAATTTACCCAATCTGCGAAAATAGCGCGCAGCGGTCGATTTTAGCGGTATTCGGGCGACTTCAGATCGATGTCGTTTTGATATCACAATGATGCTAGTCAAGCAAAGATATTGGGCGCTGGCGGGCTCCGGGATATACAACATCGCGGGATAGCCAGCCGATCGCCAAGGGGTAAACAGCTAGGCTCAGACAGTGGATGCAGGCATAGCCTGAGCTTGGGCCGCACATAGCCTCAGTTGTCGCGTTGGAGTTTTTCGTAAATTGCTTCCAGTATCCATTGGTGGCGGCTTGGCGCCGGTCTTCTCTCTGCGACTGCGTCATCGATTTGATTGAGCAGCGCCTGAGGCAAGCGCAGTTTGACTGGTTGAATTGGGGTTTCAAGTGTGTCGCTGACTTTCTTTTCGGCAGGGTCAATACCGCCGGCTTGAATGAAGTCAACAACGGTTTTGGGCTTACGTCTCACGGACATGGTCAGCTCCTTTTAGTGAGTTCAGCTTGATGTCGTTTTGATGCCACAGTGATATTAGTCAAGCGATCAAACAAGGAGGTCAACTCCCCACTGGCCTTCGGGTCTTCCGGCCGTAATTCGATTACGGACAGACCTTTAGACGCAGCGGCGCGAAAGGCTTTGCGATTTCCTAGTGGTGCATCTATGTATGTGAGCTGGGGTATTTCACGGGCAATTTCGGTAGCTTCATCATTGTCTTGTCCGCGAGCATCAGCACGGTTGAGGAAACAGAGGGTCTTCAGCTTGTCGTTAAAGGGACGCGCCTCTTCAATGAGGGAAGCGACCTTTTCCAGTGTCCATACGTCAAAGCTAGCCGGCAAAAAAGGAATTGCATACACATCGGCTATCGATAAAGCAGCACGTTGCCCGGCAGTGTCGCGGCCACCAACGTCAATTACGATGTGATCGTATTTGGGCGCCAGACGTAAGCCTTCAGATCGGACGGCAGCGCCGTGGAGTTTGATTGCGGTGTAACCGGCACCGCCGAGGTCAGCCAGGGTCTCATTGCGAATGATGGTGAAGTCGCTGGCTGTTTCCTGGTCGTCCGCATCGACTAAGAGGACATCTTTGCCCGCATGGGCAAAAAGGATAGCCATATTGGTCGCCAGAGTAGTCTTACCGACGCCTCCTTTGATGCCTCCACAAACAAGAATCATTCAGAACCTCCCTTACTCATGACCCTACCATGATATCATAGTAGGGTCAAAATGATGCCAAGGTGAAACCGGACGTACCGCAATAAGTATTAGTGCGACGCCGGACAATAGGCGAGGATAAGTGCTAGAGAGCATCAAGCGCTATACTTTGCCAAGCGATAGGGAACTGTCCGAGGAAGAAGGATTGATAGGTTGAGCAAGAAACAGCAAAGCGCGATTGCAACAAAAAGCAAAAAGGGAATCGTTGCCGGTGCCGCACACGACAAATTGCTACATGATCTTCGGTTGCTTATTGATGGCGCTCGTACACGTGTCGCCCAGCAGATCAACACAGAGCTGGTGATGCTGAATTGGCATATGGGCAAGCGGATCTCTGCCGAACTGGAAAAAGGTGGCAAGCCGGAATATGGTAGCCAGCTTTTGGAGAAGGTCGCAATTGAATTGACGGCAGAGTATGGACGTGGATTTGACCGATCAGCTCTGTCGCGAATAGTCAGGCTGGTCGAGGTTTTCCCGGACGAGAAGATTTTTGCTACACTGTCGCAAAAATTGGGCTGGAGCCATTTTAAAGAGATCGTGTCCCTAGAAAATCCGCTTCAACGGAACTTCTACGCTGAGATGTGTCGAGTTGAGGGGTGGAGTGTTCGGACGCTTAGAGATAAGATTCGCAGAAAGCTATTCGAGCGCACAGCCATAGCGAAGAAGCCGGAGGACGTGGCCGAGGAAGAATTAAAGCTGCTGCGGGAGCGTGGTGAATTAAGTCCTGATCTTGTGTTCAGAGATCCTTACCTGTTGGATTTCTTGGGGCTAACCGGCGCCTATGACGAGAAGGATGTCGAAAACGCAATCCTACGTGAACTTGAGCAGTTTATCCTTGAGCTTGGGAGTGACTTTTGTTTTGTTGCTCGTCAAAAGCGGATGTCTGTTGACTTTGACGATTATTATCTGGACCTGTTGTTCTATCACAGAGGTCTTAGGCGATTGGTTGCAATCGAACTGAAGCTAGACGCCTTCAAGCCTGAACATAAAGGGCAGATGGAATTTTATTTGCGATGGCTTGAGCAAAACGAACGCCGGCCGCATGAAGAAAGCCCGATAGGTCTGATTCTTTGTGCAGGGAAATCTGCCAAGAAAGTCGAGCTTATGTCGTTGCATGAGGTGGGGATTCGCGTTGCAGAATACTTCACCGAGGTCTTACCGGAAGATGTACTGGCGGCTAAATTGCATGAAGCTATCGGGCATGCGCAAGAACGTTTAAACAACCAAGGGAAGCTGAAGAAGATTGGCAGTAATTAGAGGGATGGATAATCTTATTATTGCCGCACTAATTTCAGCGTGGTATTGTTGAAACGTTACGTCGTGCTGCAATGTAACATTATAAGCACCAGCAGATTGTTGATCAATCTGCTGTTTTTTTGATGCCGATTACGGTTATGCAATCGATACGGTGAGGCTGAAAGTGGCAAGCACGTTGAGTTAGCGACAGTGATGGAGTCGAAATCCTACGACCTGCGGACGATTTGCGATGATCACATTTCAATGGACGATGGGTTTCTTGCCCGGTGCCTGCATCCGTAAGAAAACATTACGGTTTTGTTTTCAGGCATACATGGGAGAAGAACACTGATCGCTCATGGTAAGCTGCGTCAGTTTGGGTTGCTACCTCTTTTCGTGGTGTTGCTCTATCTGACCGGCACGCGCCTCCAGCTTCTCAGCGTCCTTATTCTGTCCCTTCATGCGCCGCACAGCCGCGCAACGCTCCAAGCAGACCACTGCACGCTTATCCAACTTCGACGCTTGCTCCCCTTTCCCTTGTAACCGCAGAACCGCTGCGCAATGCTCCAAGCAGTCTGCTACCTGAGGATGACACGGCCCGAGAGCCTTTTCACTGATCGCCAAAGCACGTTTGAACAAGCCTTCCGCCTTTTCATACTCATCCTGGTCCTGATACACGAGTCCCAACTGATTCAGGGTTATAGCCAGCCAAATCTTGTTCTTGGACTTATTTGCTTCATCAACCGCATCTCCTAAAAGCTTTTCGGACTGCTGATACTTCGCACGTTGTGAAGCTTCCACGGCAGCTTTCATAAGCTGGTGCCATTTTGTGGTGTCACCAAATGCAGTACTGGCGCAAAGCAACCATAGTGACAGCAACACAACAATCCCAAATTGCCGTTGCACCGCTCGCTCTCCGATCCACATATGCCTTTTCTCCACTGCGTTCTTGTAAGCGTTAACGGCTCGAACCTCTTCCAGTAAAAGCTGTTTCAATGGTTCCAATGAATTTTCGCCAGAACTTTCAATCGGCATAGACCCTTCCTCCATCGACAATCATCGATCTGTTGCGTTGCCTGATTTTTCAATTGCTAACTGAGCTTCATCAAGCAGCTTGAGTTCATCATCAAGTATTTGTGATACCAAAGCATGCTCGCCTTTCGCCCTGTAATGCCGCAATTCTCGTACTACACCGTCCCTAATTACTTCTTCGACACCTATTGCATTACCGATACCATATGTAATACCAGCGCGTCCTGTTGCGAGAAAACGCCTGTGGGCATTGCGGGTATATCGATATGCTCCGACCGTCGTTCCTATACCATTGACGACCTTGCTAAACGATCCGCTTGAATCAACCCCTGAGTCCAGCACGCGCCGCACAAGTTTTTCCAGGGCATGCTTGCGTTCCTGATCATTTAGCTCCTTATGCTTCTCCAATATACCGATAACCGCTGCCGCAGCCTTCTGGCGAGCAGCAATTTCCGTGCTGGAACACAGAATGGTGTCTCCTTGGACTTGAAAATCCGCCACCTGCTTTTTGAGTCGCACAAGGTCACCGATATCTCCGGCGCCCAGCTGCCTGAACAAAACAGCCTTGGCGTCTCGGCGTGTTGCGATATCTGCACCAGTAACGGCAAAAGGAGTCAGAATGTTCAGGGAGCCTGTGGCAATATCAGTGATACCACCGACGCCACCATATCGAACACGTTTTATCGGGTTGGATTTGTATTTGTGCGGCACGATTATTCCTGAGTACAGAGAGCCGCCACCGGACACAAGATTGCTTGTGCCGGTCAAGAAGAGTTGCATCTTGCGCCGTGCCTTCTTGCCTTTCACGTCGACATAAAGCGCACGAAATTCAGTTAATACCGCGTCTTGCATGTCGGCAAGAAAGGTTTCTTCGGCCTGGTACTGCAAGTGCATAGTTTCAGGCAGCTTAGCGGCCAGCGCTGACCGCTCTTTCATGAGCTGCACTATTTCTCCGTTTAACACTTCCACATCCTTGGCAGCAGATTTAGGATCAACTCTCGCCAATCGATCTTTGCGTGCATCTATAGCGTCTTTCGACGCCTCTAATAACACTCCGCCAACACCGACGCCATTGGCTATGACTCTGATAATGGTGGCATTCTCAAATAGATTGTTTGGGGCTTTCTTTGGCATGTTGGCATAATGCAGTCGTCCTGCTCCGGACATGAAAGCGCCTATGCTAGTCAAGCTACTGTTGGCAAGTGCATAAAGCGAAAATCTGCGCTCGCGACTCAATTTCCTGGACTCTGTTTGTTTTCTGATGGCAATGCCAAGCTTCAATATTTTGAGTTCTTTCACCAAGATTAGGTTGGTAACCGCCTCGATGTCATGAGAGACTTCTGCCACCGCCTGCCCAGGGGAACAGTTCGCAAAAATCAAGAACGACAGAAGTACGATTCGCAAAGCAAATTGCCGAATCCCCATTAGAGTAGCCCTTGGATAATGCTGACATCTAATCATTACAGTCTTCATATCATCGCCTGGTGATGCTTTGATATAATATCACCCAGTGCTGATATTTCAAGGAATCACTATGCCAGCCAAAGCGCATACTACAAACCTAAATTGCAAGTTTTTCCGAGGGCTGGGCGATAGGTCGCGTCTATCCATACTAGAGGCTCTGTGTGATGGCCCAATGACTGTCTCTGAGCTTGTTGAGAAGACTGGGCTGACCCAGCCGAATGCCTCTAACCATCTTGCTTGCCTGCGCGAATGCGGGCTAGTCATCAGTAACTCGCAGGGACGTTTCGTGTGGTACCAACTCAAAGACGGGCGAATAGCCAGTTTATTGCAATTGGCAAGCGAGATAACCATTGACACAGCTGAGGGCATCGACGAGTGCACCCGATATGAATAGTAGTCGCAATATGCAAATGCCTGGGGCACCACTGGTGGTGCGAGCAGCCCTGCTGATTTGTCTCTCACTTAACCCAATCTCTGCCTTTGCCGCATCAGGACCAATCTTTGAACAAGTTCCACCGGGAAGTCCCATTGGAACTCCGCCAGAGCTGAGACCGACCGCTCCTGATAGGCCCGCTGGTGAATCGCTCAATCTGGACACAACACCTAGCACAGCAATATACGCGTTGAAAGCAGAAAACACCGTAAATCTAACTTTAAAAAGTGCATTTGCACAAGCCGACGAGCATAACCCGGAGATCCTGAAGGCAAAACAGGACGTAGCAATCGCCGAGGCCAATATTGTCAGCGCGGGCGCTATTCCAAATCCCCAACTTGCTACACAGTTGGGCTTTGGGCCTGCATGGACTAAAACAATTGCCGGTAACACACAGCAAGTCGGCATCAATCAAATTGTGGAAACTGGCGGCAAGCGAGCTGCTCGATTAAAGTTGGCTCGCTCGCAAAAAACCGCATCTACTCTTCAACTAGAATCAATTCGCTTCGAACTCCGCACAAGAATTCGCCGAGTCTACGCAGAGTTAGCCGCTGCTCAAGAATACGCTGGGTTAGTCGAGAGACAGCGTGCCCTCACAGAACGCCTTGTCAACATCGCCATCGAAAGATTCAAAGCCGGCTCAGCGCCAGAAGCGGAAATCTTTCAATCCAAGCTGAATCTCAACCAATATGACGCCCAACGCAATACGGCTCAGGGCCGTATCAGGCAGGCACAGATTCAGCTAAGCACCCTATTGGGCGAGCCGGTCGCTCCTAATTTGATGGCAATAGACCAAGGGTTATTCGACTCAGAAGATGCCAATAATGACTTAGTTCCGGCTCCGGACAAGCCTTTCCCAGACGAAGGCTTGTTGCTGCAATCAGCCTTGAATGCGCGTCCGGATTTGATGGTGGCAAAACAGCAGCTAAATGTTTCAGCTAGGCAACTCGGGCTTGTTAAGGCACAACGTATTCCAGATGTCATTCTCGGCTCAGGCTTCGTGTTTACAACATTTCAGGCGCCTGAAAAGCAGCAGTATGGCGCCTATTTGAACGTCAACGTAGACCTGCCAATCTTCTATCGTAAGCAAGGCGAAATCATGGCCGCGAGACTGTCTCAAGACCAGGCAAAAACCCAATCGCTTATCGTTCAAAACCGAGTCACCGCAGAAATAAAGGCTGCGTATGAAAACGTAAGATTGTCCAGAGCAAACATTTCTAAGTATCGAACACAACTATTAGCGGCTGCTGCTGAAACAGTCCGACTAGCTGAACTTGGCTACAAATACGGTCGCAACAGGCTTTCAGATGTGATTCTCTCGCAGCAGTCCGCACAACAAATAAATGTTGGTTATTTCGATGCTGTCGTCTCATACCAAAATGCGTGGGCTGACTTGGAAAAGTCCGTCGGCCGCCCACTCGATCTTTAACAGGAGATTTCAATGTCAGCGCGTCTCAGAACAATACTTTTCATTTTGGTGGTGCTAATGATGGCAGCGCCAATACCAAGTTTTGCAGAAGAAACAGAAAAGCGCGACGATGCGTTTGCCCCTGTTCGGGTACCAGATGATGTACAAAAAGCTATTGGGATCAAGGTGGAGTCAGTGCGTTCGCTTACCCCCGTTAGCCGCAAGCAAGTGAATGGACTCGTCGAAGCAATTCCTGCTAATACAGCGGCAGTTAATGCGCCGCTATCGGGTCGAGTACTGACGCTTATCGCGCAGAAAGGTCAGCATGTCAATAAAGGCGATGTATTACTTACCATGGACAGTCCTGAGATCCGGCAGTTGGCCGTTGAGTCTCAACGACTGGTCGCCCAGAACAAGGCAGCCGAAGAACAAGCATTGGCAAAGGTCGAGCTTGCCAGGCGAAACTTCGAGAGAGAGAAGACATTGTTTGGCTTAAAAATTTCCTCAACGAAAGATTACCAAACAGCAGAAGCAGATCTTAGGCAAGCGGAGGCCGAGCTACAGACAGCACGTTCACAGACGCGTCTCAGCGCGGCAATGCTTACCAATCGTTTAGATCAATTGGGGCAGTCGATGAGGGCTACTGCTCAGGGACGCATTACTCTTTATGCTCCGATTTCTGGCATCGTGCTGGACCAATTGGTTACACCGGGCGAAGCTGTCGAGCCTGCAAAGCCGCTCTATAAGCTCATAAACATCACCAAGGTCTGGGTGACGGCCCAAATTTACGAGAAAGATCTACAGTTTGTGCGGCTGGGTCAAAAGATAGAGGTACATGCATCTGCCTACCCCAACCGCATCTTCGGTGGAGCTCTCATCAACATCGACCCTGTCGTTGACCCAACCAGCAGGACATTAGCTGTTCGAGCAACAATCGAAAACCCAGATTTCTTGCTTAAGCCACAGATGTTTGTAACTGTTGACTTGATCGACAAAACGCCGCAACAGTTAGGCTATTTCGTCCCTGCCGAAGCAATAGTGTCCGTCCAAGGTAAGCAGTCCGTGTTCGTCAAACACGGGGAGGAATTTGTTCCTGTAGAGGTAGAAGTTGGCGAAACCAAAGATAATTTGGTGAGAGTAAACATTGGACTGAAAGGCGACGAATTGATCGTTACACAACGCGCCTATCAGCTCATGGCGCAAGGTGCCAAGGGCGCGATTCCCGCTGAAGAAGAAGAGGGCGAGAAAAAAACAACTAGCACAATTAAGCCAGAATACATTCTTTTCCTGACCATTGGTGGAGTCATCTTTCTGCTTCTCGGATTTCTTGCCGGCAAAAAATCAGGCCGCACTCCAAAAGACCGATCACAGCCAGCACAACCGGTGACATCTGCTAAAGCAACTTCAGCTGATGTGAAAGGAAATCATGATCAATAGACTGATACTCTGGTCGATTACTCATCACCTGGCTATTGTTGTTGCTGCGGTTGTCGTCTTTCTCGCAGGACTAAACGCCGTTCTCAAACTACCGCTTGATGTATTCCCGAATTTCGCGCCACCGCAGGTGGTGATTCAAACGGAAGCTCCCGGATTAGCTCCGGAGGAAGTCGAATCGCTGGTCACGCTACCTTTGGAAAGTTCCTTAAACGGCACACCCGGGGTAGTCGATATCCGCTCTAGCTCCGCGATTGGACTGTCTGTTGTTACAGTCATCTTCGAAGGTCAGACAGACGTTTATCGCGCACGGCAACTTGTGGCAGAAAAAGTGCAGCAAGTGGCCCCGCGTCTTCCGCAGGGTGTCAATCCGCCTTTGTTATCACCAATCAGCAATCCAGTTGGCGATGTCGTCAAATATGCGTTAACCATAGACAACACCGTGCCTATGGCGCACCACACCACTTTGCTGGATGTTGCCACCATAGCCAATTGGCAAGTAAGAAATAGGCTCCTGGCAATTCCAGGCGTAACACGCGTGCTAGTCCTGGGTGGCGGTGAGCGGCAGTATCAGATACTCGTTCATCCTGAGAAATTGAAGCAATACAATGTCACTTTAGCCCAAGTTGCGGACGCTGCTAAAGCTGCTAATTTAAACGTTCCAGGCGGTTTCTTACTCACACCTGATCGCGAACGTCTGGTTCGCGGCATGGGTAGAACACATAGTTTGATCGATTTGGGCAATTCCGTCGTCCTTGCTCACCCTGGTGGCATCCCCGTCAGGCTCTCAGATGTAGCAGATATCAAAATCGGTTCCGGAGTCAAGCGAGGGGATGGGTCTTTTGCAGGAACAGACGCGGTGATTGTCACAATCACGCGCTCGCCATTTGCCGATACACCGACGGTTACCAAAGCTGTTGAAGCAGCCATGGCTGATATTCGAAAAACGCTACCGAAAGACGTGCAAGTAGTGACGACTTTCCGTCAAGAAGACTTCATTCAAAAGTCAGTTGAGAATGTCATTGAAGCTCTCAGAGATGGCGCGATTATAGTTAGCATCATCGTCATTCTTTTTCTTGGTAACTGGCGAACAGTGGCCATTACCCTAACTGCATTACCCCTTTCAATCGTTCTTGGATTAGTGGTACTAAACTGGTTTGGTGTTGGACTTAACACCATGACTTTAGGCGGACTAGCAATAGCGCTCGGTGGCATTATCGATGACGCTATCATCGATGCCGAGAACGTTTATAGACGATTGAGAGAAAACAGCTCGCTTGGGTCAGCGGCAGAACCACCAGCCAAAGTAGTGTTCGACGCCTCAGTGCAGATCCGCAGCTCGGTAGTATTGGCCACAATAATTGTGTGTATTGTCGTTGCTCCTATCTTTACTTTATCTGGGGTTGAAGGTCGAATTTTCACGCCGCTAGGCTTGGCTTACATCCTATCGACCTTGGCTTCGCTTCTGGTGGCACTTACGCTAACTCCAGCCTTGTGCTACTTGCTTTTGGCAAATAGACGTTTGCCGGAGGACGAAACTTGGTTGGTTCGATTTCTGAAGAATGCTTACGAGCCGGTATTGGCTTTTTCGATGAAAAACCCAAGCATCATTTTACTTGTTTCTGCCGCTGCCTTGATCGCTTCGTTGGCTATAGCTCCATTTCTCGGTACCACATTTCTACCTGAATTCCAGGAGCGCAGCTTAGTCATTGCTCTCAACCAATTACCAGGCGCGTCGCTTGGTTCAACCCAGGAGATTGGCAAGGCAATAGAGACGGCGTTGCTTAAACATCCGGAAATTGAAACCGCACAATTCCGCGCCGGCAGGGCGTTCGGAGATGACGACGCGGGCGTTGTCACCTTTGGGGAACTTGATTTGCAGATTGCTGAGAAAAACGTCGACCGTGCAAAAGTGCTCGACATTATACGTGATGAGCTGCGCCGCTATCCGGGTGTGGTCGCTGTCGTGGGCGGGTTTATCTCCAATCGCATAGATGAGACGCTTTCCGGAACACGAGCAGCGTTAGCAATTAAGGTTTTTGGTCCTGATCTAAACATACTGCGCGCTAAAGCTCAGGAGATCGATTCTGCTATCCGTAATGTCTCGGGAATAGTGGACTTACAGGTCGAGCCGCAAGTGCCGGTGCCGCAGATCTCTGTTCTCTTCAATCGCGAAAAGGCGTCTCGTTACGGACTTACGGTAGGCTCCCTAGCCGACACTGTCGAGACCGCTCTTAATGGCAGAGCCGTCTCCCAGGTCCTTGAAGACCAGCGTCTATTCAATCTTGTCGTCTGGTTGACTCCCGAGGCGCGCAATAACGTCGAAACTATCGGCGAACTTCTAGTTGACACTCCCGCTGACACAAAAATTCCTCTTTCGGCGGTAGCCACATTGAAGGAAGACGAAGGTCCAAACACCATTAATCGTCAATACGTATCACGCAGAATAGTTATCTCAGCAAATACTATGGGACGCGACATTGGTTCTGTTGTTGCTGACGTAAAAAAGGAGATCTCGGAACGTGTCAATCTGCCCACAGGCTACTATGTTGTCTATGGTGGTCAATTTGAGGCACAACAAAGGGCGAGTCAGGAGCTATTGATTTATGGTGCTATGGCACTACTAGCGGTGGCGTTCTTGATTCATCAAGCCGTAAATTCAATTCGATCTATGGTTTTGGTTCTAGCCAATCTGCCCCTGGCCATGATTGGCGGATTGTTGGCTGTTTTCCTTAGTGGCGGCGTCCTATCGGTGGCTTCTCTGATTGGATTTATAACTTTGTTTGGTGTCGCCTGTCGAAACGGCATAATCCTGGTCACGACTTACAATCAGATGACGGCTTCCGGTATTGACTTTGAACATGCACTCCGCGAGGGTTCGTTAGAGCGCCTGTCTCCTGTACTAATGACGGCTCTGACTGCTGCTCTGGCTATGCTTCCTCTTATGATCGGTTCCGGCGCCGGCAAGGAGATCTTGCAGCCCTTGGCCGTCGTGGTTTTTGGCGGGCTTTTCAGTTCCACTGCTTTAACGCTCGTGGTAATTCCCGCCTTGTTCACCCTTTTCGGCGAGCGCCCAGTGTCTCAGGCAATAGGCGCTCGTACTAATCTTACGGAATCTGCGGGAGTGGATCTATGACCGAACATGTAAGCAATAGCCGGGAACAGACGTTTTCCGTCCACAACGTGGATTGCGAAAATGAGGCAGCCAAGATTCAGCGTGAGCTGCGTAAACATCCTGGAGTACACGAGGTTAAAGTGTCTCCGCAGTCTTCCAAAGTAAGAGTGAGTTTTGACCCGAAGATTGCTTCGATAGAATCGGTAGCAAAGGCGCTCGACGATCTTGGCTTCCCGGTGAAAGACGACGCTGCCAGTACTGAATCGCCCACCATCTGGCGCAATAAAAAAGTGCTTAGCGCCCTCATATCCGGACTGCTGTTAGCTGTTGGCTGGGTCGCCGGAAAGCTGGGCGCACCAACCGTTCTTTCATTGTCGCTTTATTTTTTTAGCGTTGTGATCGGTGGCTTTTACTTCGCGCGTGAAGCCCTCGAAGAACTTATACACGAAAGAAGAGTCGGAATCGAGTTGCTCATGACCGTGGCTGGTGTGGCTGCTGCACTGATGGGCCAAATAGCAGAAGCAGCAATGCTGGCCTTCCTCTATTCGATCTCAGAGGCTGTTGAAGGATACACAGAAGAAAAGACGCGATCATCTATTCGAGCTTTGATGAAGCTGGCTCCGAAGGTCGTCACTATTGAGCGATCTGGTTCCCTTCAAGAAATACCTGTAGCTGAATTAGCTGTCGGTGACGTGTTTCTTGTGCGACCAGGACAAGCCATAGCTACAGATGGCACAGTCACTGAGGGTAACTCTAGTGTCAATCAAGCACCAGTTACAGGCGAAAGCGTACCTGTTGAAAAAAAGATTGGCGATCAGGTCTTCGCCGGGACAATCAACGCCGAAGGAATGTTGAAAGTGACTGCGACTAAAACCGCCGCTGAAAACACCGTCGCCAAAATAATCCAATTGGTTGAAGAAGCTCAAGAACGCAAGGGTGAGAGCCAAAAATTCATAGAGCGGTTCGGTAGGCGCAACAGCCCTATCGTTCTTTTACTTGGATTACTGGTGGCGATCGTTCCTCCAATGCTTTTCCATCAGCCATGGTCTGATTGGCTTAGTCGCGCAACCGTGTTCATCGTCGCGGCAGCTCCGTGCGCCCTGGTGATATCCATTCCCATAACGCTTGTCGCAGCAATCGGAGCCGGCGCTCGCTCTGGTGTTCTCGTCAAAGGCGGTGTGCATTTAGAAAATCTAGCCATAATAAAAGCGGTGGCACTCGACAAAACAGGCACTGTGACTCACGGGCGGCCTGAAGTGTCAGAAATAGTTGTATTTGAAAGTAGTAATACTCTCACAGAACATGAATTGATTTCTTTTGCATCAAGTCTTGAACGCTACAGTGAACATCCTCTGGCTCGTTCAATTGTCCAATACGCGCAATCTAAAAGCATCGCTCTTTTCGACGTTAGCGAATGGCGCTCGATTACAGGCGCTGGCGCGACAGGGAAAATACACGGGAGTTCAATTTTGATCGGCAGTCCGGTTCTCTTTGCTCCGCAGTTAGAAACGAATGCCTCGGCCGGACAACAGATTGCTGATTGGCAAGCCAATGGCAATACCGTAATCATTGTCGGTAACGACAGCGCTGCATGGGGTGCCATCGCCTTACGCGATAGCATTAGAGCTGAGGCGGCGGCAGCAATCAAGTCGCTACATGAATCGGGAATCGCTGTGGCTATGCTAACAGGGGATAACGAACGAGCCGCCAAACAAATTGCTTCTGAGGTAGGAATCGACTCGGTATTCGCAGAATTGAAGCCGGAGGACAAAGTTAATGCACTCAACAAAATGCTAGCAAATTATCGATTCGTGGCCATGGTAGGCGATGGTGTAAATGATGCGCCAGCGCTTGCAGCAGCCACTGTCGGCATAGCAATGGGCGCAGTTGGTAGCGATGTTGCTCTTGAAACTGCTGACGTGGCGTTGATGTCAGATGATCTGAGCAAGCTCCCGATAGCATTTAAGTTAGCCCAACGCACAAGAGCAATCATCAGGCAGAATTTGTATCTCTCCAGTGCGGTTATCGCATGCCTCGTGTTGGCTGCCATATTTGGGTTCCTGTCATTACCGGGCGCAGTGCTTGCACATGAACTTAGCGAGCTGATCGTCATTGCAAGCGGCCTTCGAATCTTGCGCAACTAGTCGAGGCATATCAACCATGGCTAGATCCTGGAAGCAAGCAATATTGATTTTTCACCCTGGCTCAGGGCGTGCTAATCGGCTTAGTCAAGCTATTCAAAAGCTTACAGACAGCCTCTGCCAGAACAACTGGCGTATCACTTTACGAACATTAGCGCTCGATCCCAAGGAAATGCTGGACGACGAACTCTTCTCGGCTGACCTGATCATTGCCGCCGGAGGTGATGGCACTGTGCGCACGGTTCTTGAGGCTGTGACGCGGGCTGGATTACAAACTCCCGTGGCGATCATTCCAATAGGCACGGGTAATCTTTTGGCTCGTAGTCTAGGTTTGGTGACCGCAAATGAAAGTAATCGAGTCAGACATGCAGTTGACACCATATTAAACGGCAAGGCTACCTGCATCGATCTGGGCAAAGCAAACGGGCATTATTTCACCGTTGATGCAGGAATCGGTCCATTAGCTGAGGCAATTGCTGCGCCAAGTCCGAATGAAAAGAGGCGGTGGAAGTTGCTGTCTTATGTTTGGCCTCTGTGGAAGGCTGTTAGGTGCGAGCCCGTGCACCTCAAGATAACAAGTGACTGTGGGATCTTCGAGCGCAGTGCTCGTGGCTTATTGATCACAAATGCCATAGACATGGGCATAGGACAGGGTGTTGATGTCCATCAAATGTGTGACGGAACACTCGACCTGTGCATCCTAAATCCCCAAACCTATAGTGATCTAATCGAGATAGGCTTGCGGTTTGCTAATTGGTTCTTTCTGGGTCGCGCCTCAACCCATCTACCCTATGAAATATTGCAGGTTCGTTCTGCAAAGATCGAGGTTTTGCAAACCGCTGAGAAAGGCTTGGCTCCTTCCGAACCCAATCAGTCTTCTGTCCGCGCGATGGGTTCTAAGCAGGTACCAATGATGCTCGATGGCGACATTAATGGTCTAACTCCTGCTCTCATCGAAGTGGTACCACATGCGGTGAATGTAATGATCCCAATGGACGTTTATGAAAGAACAATTTGTCGTTGTTCGAGCGCCGAACAAGTTCGATAACACCTGTTTAAGCACAAGGAGAATAAACACATGAGACAACTTCGCCGATTCGCAATTACCCTAATTATGGTGAGTTTGCTCACGTCGCTGCTTTCTGCCTGCGGTGAACGTCGTGAATCCGGAGTCCGCGACACAGGTGGTGAGCGAGACAGTGATCACAACGCGCAAGACCGCGGCAATGATAAGCATGATGACTGATCGTTTGAAAGAGGAGATGCGATGTTTATTTTACAGATCGTCGGCTGGTTCATTTTTTCCTGTGTTCTCATGTCGTTCATCGAGCACCAGGTCCACAGCAGGCTAATGCACAGAAAGAACTTCCTCAGTGAGCGAAGTCCGTCTTTCAAGCGCACATTTGAGGCCCACGCTATCTTTCATCATGGGCATTACTCCAAGATGTTTACCGATGAGCCTGTTGCTGTCGGTGAAGACAAAGAGATACGGCTGACTGTGCGCAAAGCGCCGATAAAAGCTCTTCCGGTTGCTGCGCTTATTGCTTCAATATCCTGGCAGGGCGCACTGATCCTTGTGGCTGTTGTCACTCTTCACCACTGGATATGGAACAAAATCCATCTGGAAATGCACAAGCCGGAGGGACGGGGCTTCAATAACTGGCCGATCTATAAGTTTCTGGCCCGATATCATTGGCTGCATCACAAATACCCGGACAAGAATTTCAATGTCGTGTTCCCGCTGGCTGATTATGTTCTTGGAACTAACGCGCGGGCCAATGACATTGACCGTAAGTGCATGCACGAGCAATTCGGAACGCGGCTCAAGGGATCTGGGAAACCATTAAATGAAGGTAGAAATATTGCCAAAACAGGAGTCAATCATATAGGATAGTTTGTGATGCCCTACGGCGCCCCTGCGAAAGCATGCCACGTAGGGTTTAGTTTTTGGTGGCCGCTGTCTCAAAAACTTGTGATACGTAGACATATCGCAAGTTTCCCGGCTCAAAACTTGTGATATTGCGCAGGTGCGGTATTATTATGGCGCCTGGATTTGTTGTGATATTAAGAACAAGGCACTAAACACTTGGAAACCGACTTCTTGAAAGCTTCTTTTGCGAAGTTCACTCGGTATAAAACCTGGTTGGACAAACAGCCGCTCGCAGCGCACAGCAAACGCGCTTATCGATCACGCGTCAATCACTTCCTGGTGTTTCTATCCCAGAGTAACGGTGAATACATGGACGCGCTGGACGATGCAAAAGAACGCGATTTCGCTGTACGAGACTACAAACTTCATTTGAAGCGAAGTCTGAAGATGCAGCCGACCTCTGTGAATAGCGCCTTGACGGCGATAGATAACTTTTATCAGTTTCTAGGCATGGAGCCGGTTAAGGTGAAGCGCGAGGATCTGCCTCAGCTTGCACCACGCGGATTGAGCAAGGACGAGCAAAAACGCTTCGTGCGCGCAGCCGAACGGTGCCGGCGTGCTAAGGACAGTGCAGTGGCATTGCTGCTGTTCTACACAGGAATGCGCATCGGAGAATGTGCCGCACTGGACATTGACGATGTTTCGGTGACTGGCCGAAAAAACCGTGTCACCATTCGTAGTGGCAAGGGTGAAAAGTACCGTGTCATTCCCTTGCACTCAGAAGCTGTTGAAGTTGTTTCGGCATGGCTAATTGAACGTGCCAAGAAACTCAAAAATAAATCGGCCGAAACTGCCCTATTTGTTAATCCACAGGGCAAGCGAATGTCGACGGCCAGCCTTGATCTGATAATAAGGAAGATTGGTCACGACTGTGGCATCGAGTTATCGGCGCACGTGCTTCGACATACTTTTTTGACGACGCTGGTAAGAAGCAAAAACGATCTTGTACTTGTTGCTGAGATTGCAGGACACAAGCGCTTAGAGACAACTAGGCGGTACACACTCCCTACGCAGACAGATCAGGAGCGAGCCATCGAGGCAGTGGTAGTAGACGAATGATTATTTGTTTTTGGGTTTGTCAGTTGGTGCCAGACGAGCTAACAAGTCAGAGTTCTGGTTTTTGACTGCTTCCAATTGCCCGCGCAGCTCTGCGGATTCCTTGATGAGTTTTTCGCGTTCATGGCGATTGGCTTCCTGACGGGTGTAGCTGACGTCGGCACGACAGCTACAGTGGAAATTCAGTAATCAGCGCAAAAGCCAGGATGGAAGTTCATCGCCGTCATCAAGCCAAAGCTTAGGCTTCTGCCGCTGGTGGAAGAACTCTGACAGGAATTTCTTAAATTCGGCAGGAGCCGGATCGGCTGTTAGCCATGGCTCAAGTGCTTTCGTTGTTTGGACATCAATGGGAGGGGCTTTGTCACTTAAACGACGCCATTCATTCACTTCACCTGGCTTGATCCAATACAATTTCTTGTCTAGATAGAGTTGCCTGGTTCCGTTAGCATCAATGCTGAAGCTGTTCTCATTGGGCCAATGAATAGACCTTGACCCATCGGCAGTGTGATGAATGAAAGTTCCATCCGGTTTTTTTAAGGACATAAATGAACCATGGTTCCCAAGTAAAAACTTACTGCCATCGGGGTGGTCCATTTTTAGATAACCATTCATGGGCAGGGTGAGTTTGCGACCATCTGGCAAAATATTCTCAACTGCGAGATGTTGCTCATTGAAATTATCAACAACCTTGCCAGTTGTCTGCTTAAACCCATTCAGATATTCACGTTCATGCTGCTTGATCCATGTTGGCTTGAAACCAGCGAAGCCAACTCGCTCAGCGGCCGTAATTTCACTCCTGACTGTGGCACCAAATACTTTGGTACAAAGCCCAGCTTCAAGAGCTTCTATCTTTGAGAGCAATCCCACCCTTGAAAGTTTAGTCAAAACGAATGGATTCCGAATAGCCAAAGCAGCAGTAGCCGCAATTCCAACGGCAGTTCCAATCGTCTCCAACGGGTGCTTTGCACAAAGATTATAAGCATCAAGAAAAAAATTGCTCTCTTGCGGTTCCAGATGTTTGCCTATTTCACTGTTTTGAATCTCGAATGGATTTGACATAAAGAATTCCTGTATCAGTTGCTGGATACGGCAGAATATATGCAAAGCCAAAGAGTGTCATTGGGGAATATCCCACAGCCTTTCGTATATCCCCCATAAATAACCCCATTAATCAAGGGAGAGGGCATCACCCACGGTGCCCTAAGGAGGTGCTCGTTCGACCAATTTTAGAACAGAAACTCGTTCAGACAGCTCATCTCGGAACTCAGAAAGTACTGACTGCAAAACCACATAATCCAGCGCCGTGGGCGCCAGATCGAGCAGTATTGTCAGAGTCGAAATAGCTGTTTTGAGCGACTTCCTATCCAGACGATCAGGAGAAGTTAGCGTAGTCGAATGCACAGTTTTGTACCAAGACACGCGCATTTCATGCGCCAGATCGGGTGAAGAATAGGTGAGTTCAGAAGAAGAATCGGAGAGAACAACAGAAGAGGACTCCACAGCGTTATATTCGCCTGGATCGCTCGCCAAGGGGGACTGGTTAGATTGATCGTAAGCTGCTTGCCACAGATCCTTGTGTTTATAAAGAGTGTCCATCCCGCACTTCGCAACGGACCTTAGGGTTCTAAGACTAAAGGCTTGTCCGGCAAGACTAGCGACGGCCCGGGCGATGCGGTTCCTAGCACCTAGACTGCGCTTAGCATTAGCGCGCGTCCATACAATTGGCACCTCGAATTCAGAAGTGGAATGGTGCCGATCGCGGCGATCAGGTGGTTCCCAGTTTGCGCATCTGGTAATTTGCGCGCTAACGTCGGATTTTCCTTTGGCGACACCAACAGAAAAGCCGTTGTGTTTACTGTAGATGACATCTGAAATGGCCTGATCGCGTTCTTCTTTGCGACCATAACCGCGTGCAGGTAACTGGCGACTAGGGTCTCCATAGAAAAAATAGTGGCTGAGAGACTTTGTAGCGTCATCCCGTTGTGATTGTCCGGTCAGTCCTTCTTCGTAATATTTGCGTCCACGCAACCAATCATCTGACCGGATATTTGGTGGCAAGAAACCGAATATCTCGATGACAGACTGTTGGGACGGACTGAGGGCAGTAACGGCCTTGCCACTACGAATGGGCACTACTTGAGCCGTCCTGGGTGTAACCGTCTCGACAGATGGCAGGCACTTTTGCTGGAGCTGTTCGACGTGGGCTTTGAATCTGTGGAAGTCGTGATAGCTGTTGGCGGACTCATCAAAGTCAGCCATGAACAGATCCAAGGCATGCTGTGCTTGCCAGTCATCGCGTTCATGGGCAATCTCAAAGGTTGTTTGATTCAACCAGGAAAATCCTGGCTGCAACGGCAGGCGCAAACCATATCCTAAAGACGCATCTCCGGGGTTTGGAAATACTTCCAGTGTTCCAGGAACAATATCGTAGCTCTGATATTTGAGGAAATTGACCAACTGCCAGCGCAGATCGCGGCTGCTGATCGGTTCGTCAAAGGATATGTAGATGTGCCAACCACCGGAATTGCTGGATTGATAAACGATAGATTCCTTGAGTCCGGCGTCGGCCAATTGAGATTGAATTTTGTGGACGCTTTGCGTGTTGTGGTACTTGCTGTTTGCATCGACATCTAGAACAGCAAAGCGTGAGGCACGACCAGAGCGGGTTCCTAGATACTTTTTATGGACACAGGCAATAGCCTTCAAGATCTCGGTATCGGTAAGAGCCCAACGCTCATTAGCGGAAACCCAAGTATCGCCGCCAAAGTTCTTAAATATGTAGCCATAACGATGAAACAGCGATAGGAACTCACTTATAGAAGCAGAACCCTTTGCAAAGTATTTATGGCGATCAAATCTAGCTGGCGTGTTCAGAGGCGCCGAATACGCAGTCGCGTGGCTAATCAGATGTGGTCCCTTTTCTAATTAAAGACAAGTTGACCTAGGAGATCTGATCGCTTATGCTGTGTGCAAATCAGGGAAGTCGAAAAACCTGAAACGTACAACTGGGTGAATCACCCACATAGCAATTGGACCCGTCAAAAGGTCTAACAAAGGACATCGCCCAAAGCGATGTTTTTTGTTTGTCTTCTTTTAGTGCCTTTCTAGGGGCGGCTCGCCCTGAATATATCTTTCATATGTGCACCACCTATACTTTTCAAGTGGTCGATGCCACTATATAAGGTGCGCAGAAAATGATCAACACTTTAGATCCACAAGCCCGCACCAGCAGGTCGATGCTGACAGCGCAGAACTGGTGGCGGTGTCGGTTCCACGGTTAAGATCTGCATTGCAGGCTGATTAGCGCTTCGCGCAGATCCACGGCGCGGAACCAACTTACTAAAAGAAGGGACCGGCGAACTAGCGACGAACGAGTACGTCGCTAGCAGATCCAAGGTGGCGAACCGAGCGCCGAACACCGACGCACCGAGACGCGAGCCACAAATCAGGTACCAGGAGCACTTCGCGGGCATCAAGTTTACGGATGGAATTTTGTCAAAAACAGCAGTTCCGAACCAGCCGCGAACCGGCGCCGCACCGACGAACCCAGTGCGTGGCAGCGGCGCGGAACCCGGGAACCAAAGTTCTGCGGTTCGTTCCGGGCTAGTTCGTCACAGTTCGGCACTGGACCAAAAGCTATACCGGTTAGCTTTCAGGGATCTAAGCGGTTCGTGGGTGAAAAATCAAAGAACAGAACTTGGAGATCCGAAACACGGATTAGACGAACATAAGTGAGGAAATTGAAGTAGCCATATGGCAGTTCGGCACTGGTTCTTGGGTAGCATAAAACCGAGCGGTCATCAGGTTGCGGCAAAAAAACCGAAGAGAAGGTTTTGCAGAGATCGCCTTTTATCCTATACTCTAGGACAGATAAAAGTGCGGAGATATCGACTAGATATTGGTATTATATACGGTGACGTTATGAGAAATTTATCGGTCAAAGAAGTAGCTGATGTCCTTGGAATTAGTCCGAGGGCCGTTCTCAAGCGCCTCAATAACGATCAGTTGCGCGGAACCCGCCGGTCGAACAAATTTGGCGTTGAAGAGTGGTCGGTGTACCCGAACAAAGAAATCAGAGCAGCTTTAGAGTCTGCCGGGAAAATTGACATTCTGGAAGCAGAGTATGTAGCGGCAAACGAGACTGAATCGGTCCCAGTAGATGCTTATGAAGCCGATGACGAAGTCAATGACGAACGACCGGCTGGTTGGTACAGTGACGAACGGGAAAAGGTTCGCATCATTGCTGAGGAGCTTATAAAGCCACTGTCGTTGCGCATTGAACAACAAGCTATAGCGCTCAATGAGAAAGACAGGATCATTGAGGAAAAAGACCGGCAATTGAAGTTATTGCCCGACTTTGAGAAACAGGCAGAGAATGAGCGGAAGGCGGCAGAACTGAAGGCGCTGGAGGCTGAGGCCCTGAAAAAGCAGATCGCAGCCCTGGAGCTTGAGAAACAGGAAGCTGAAGCAGCCAAAGAGAGGGCCGTGGAGCTTGAGAAAGCGCTGGAGCAGCTGAAGGCGGAAAAGGAAGAGAAAGAACAAGCCGTAGAGCAGAAGTTGGCGGCAGTGCAGCAACAGCTAGAGAAGCTTCAGCAGCCATGGTACAAAAAGATTTTCGGATAAGATATCGAATTCCTAGGCACAGCGCTACGAATGGGCGCTAAGACTAGGGTGATGGACGGCGGGTATAAGTATAGGATCAGGAACAAAACCAGGACATCCGGTCGGAACAATGCCAAGTCCAGAAGACCTTGCAATAGCGCAAACTTACAGAGACAAATCAGAAGAGTCAATTCAAGTAGCGGAAGCCTGCTTTAGGAAAGGACGGAATCGTTCCGCCTGTAACAGGGCTTACTACAGTGTGATTCAGTTGTTAACCGCGGCCGGGTACGAAAAGCTAATCGACTTGGGATGGCCGAGACCCCCGGAGCATGATACTTACAAAACTGACGGTCCGAACTGGAGCCACATGGTCTATTCGCAACTGTTGGGCAATTTTGTGTGCGAATTCGTAAAACCATTAGACGCAGGGACCTTGAAATTGCCACAACAGGTATTTGATATGAAGCGATATAGGAGCAAAGCCGATTACTGGCACCCTGATAACATTCCGGCTTCTGAAGCAGAGACTATGATTACTCTTGCAAAAAAGATCCGGCAACTGGTTTACGATGTGATTGGTAATTGAGAGATGCAAAACCTCTCCACAAAACAGAAAGAACTGATCAGGCAGTTTTGCGATAGCGTTACGCAACGCGTTCCAGGGGCTCGCATTAAGTACGCAACTCTGTCGATTGCAATGAATCGGACCTCTATCGCATTAATATTGGAAAAGTTGAAAAACCGTTCCGAGCACGAGGACAGGCTCTTTGAGGCATGCGGCAACGCGCTTGATCTGTCTTTTCAGAACGACGTTCTGCTCACGGCGGCCCAAGAAGAGGATGATGATTTGCTACCTAGCGAATCGCAGATCATCGACCTTGGTTTCTTGCCATCACATTACTACGTGGGCAAAGCGCAAAAACGCGAAAATACTAATAACCATCAGGTTTTGCAGAATGTGCTCTTGTGCATAATTTTAGCGATTCTGTTAGTCGGTGGATTCTTGATTGTTCATGGATTCGAAAAACAAGAAGAGAAATTTGAAAAATTGAACAAGCGGATCGAAGGTTCAAGTCGGCAACTGGAGTCATTTATCAACGATTACAATGAACGCCGGAAGAAAGCTAACGCGCCTCCCCCAATGCTAATTGAGAAAAGTGTTGTTAGTCATATGGAAATCGGAGAGTCTCCCGCGCAGAGAGAATACACAGCGAGGCTGAACAAGGTACGCGCCGATCTAAGCCAGGGGACTAAATTTTCTTCTGCGGTGACGGAACTTGACGCAGCAATAATCGAACTTTCGGTATACATGTTTAGTGAAGCTAAGCATCAGAAAGGAGTTCGGGTTGCAAGCGCGCTCCGTGATGCTCTCGTCATTGTCTACAATAAATCCACAGGGAAGAAGTTTATTTTGCCAGCAGACAACGACCTTCAGTCCTTGTCGAGCAAGATTGATCGCATTAAACTTCGACGGAAAATTGATTCACATGTAAGGCTTATAATCGTACAACTGGATGTGCCGGGCTGGAGCCGCAACATGAACATAAGTCCAGATGTTGGCTCGTCTTTAGGTGGAGAGTTGAGAGAACTAAACGATTTATTCAGTGAGAGTTTATAGTCAAAACATGTCTTCAAATGGATCTAGCCAGGTAGCAGTAAAAACCTTTGGAGGTTCTTGACGGAGCCCGATTTCCATTGCCAGTGCTTCGAGTTCATACGGCATGTCTTCACTGCTTCGCAATGGTCCTACTTTGAATTCAACATTCAGGCTTGGTTCCATCTTGCCACATCGAGATAACGTTATACGAGTCAACTGCACATCATCTCGCATAGTCTTTGTTTGTGCGACAAACTGATCGAGCAACGCGACCTGCGCGCTTGTAGCATTTGGAACAAATTTCTTGATTGACGTTTTGATATCAGAGCAATGCAGAGAAGGATTATTGAGCAAATCTGGAAACGGGGGACTGTTCGCTAGCTCCAAGTGTTTAATAGCTAGCCGTCCAGCGACACTACCAAGAGCAGCAGCCGGTAACGCGAGTCCCCAGTTAAACCCGATCGGTCCTGCTTCGACTTCGGCCACGTTCTTACTTGCAGCAATCGTTCTTTCATTTCCATACGTCCAAACATTTCGCAGAGCGCTTTGCAGTTTCGGCTTGGAAGCCAGATCAAAGGCAGTTTCGAGAATGGCTGTACTGCCAAGTCCTAACCCGATAAGCCTTGCTGTTGTTGCTATCCACTTGGTCTTTGCACTGATTGCAGAACCCAGACAAGCACTAACAAGACTTATTGTTCCGCCTTTCGCGGCAGTTTCCCAGCCGTGATTGAGAAGTTCATTGGGCAAGTCTTTGATGCCGCCAACAATTAGTCCATGGGCAATAACCTCTGCTTGGCGGCCCCGTCGGTCCAGGTGTGCAAGAGACTGGCAACTGAAGTCCCAGGCTTCGTGCACGGCATTAGTCGAACAGGATGCCTCCTGTGCCAATAAGTTGGTGTCTGATTGTTTAGACGAATCGGCCATCTTTGCTCGGTTTGGGTGGATTTTTGGGGTAAGGATACAACGTTTGAATTAAAGAGTCTGTGGGGGTTTGCCCACTTCAGCCATGGCAGTAGATGCAAACCGGGATAAGTCGATAGGCGGCAGTTTGGGTACAAAGCTGTGAGCGTCAGCTACCGGCGCCGGAAGGACATAGAAGCGGGGTAGGACCGAACCATGAATTGGCAGCAGTATTTTGAAAAAGCCAAGGCATCACTGGCGGAAAAGGATTATCACAGCGCACATTATCATTCGATGCTAGCCAACATGGCCGTCATGGAAGCGGACGGTTATCCGTCCCCTGATTTTAAGATCTGCGATCAATTCCACCAGTCATTATTGAAAACGAAGAGCAGCTTTCAGCCAAAGAGTTGGAAATTCTATCTTGAGAAATCGAAGGAATCGTTCGCTTCCAAAGACGTAGCTGCCGCAAAATATCAAGCAGCATGGGCCTTTAGGGAAGCCATGAAAACTGGCGACGAAAAGGCGGCTGCCATCATTGAGCAGCACCGGGAAATACTTGCGCAACATAAAAGTAAGCCGATCTATCCAGATGGAGGCTGGAAGATGTGTTTGCAAGAGTTGCAGGATGGAATAGGTGGAGATGATTGGCAAGCAAAAGTGGAAGAAGGCTATGTCGAGGCGCTCGCGGACTATAACGAGCACGCGATGGACGTGCTTTTTAAGATGTTGAGATCGGGCCAAAGTGGGATGGTTAGTCCGTGGGCAAACAAGTACAAGGACATAGATCATTGGGCGATGGGATACAACAAGGCGCAAGAACATCACAAAAACAAGAAATACGACGAGCTAACGAAAGAATGCGAAAAGCTTTTTAGCTCATTGCCATTGCCAGCACCGACGGGCAGTCCGAAGGAAATAGAGGATGAGGTATCTGCTCGCTTTTTCCAGCAAAGTCTTGTGAAGGTGATGTACATTCAAGCGCAAATACATCATCACAGACCGGAATGCGCATTGCCGCTGCTTGAGGATCAGGAATTCAGGCATTGGCTGAAGCGGAACAATGACCCGCGAATTCGTCAGAATCTGCGCTGTGCGAGTTACTACTTTCAAATCTTGCCATCACTGCCGATTCCAGATTGGCTCAGGAACAGTCCACAACTAAGACCGGATGGTTTAAGCAGTTTGGAAGCAAATTTTGCAATGGCAGGTTCAAAATCAAGATTGCCTTGGGAGGAGGCACTGGTTCCGTATGACTGTGGCATTCGGCTGCCCTGTAATTCCGCAAAGGAACGCTTCGGTGATGCCTTGCTGGACCAAGGATACGATCTTGAAACGCAAGCTTATCGTATTGTTGTAACAAGCGTAATTCCAAACCTCGACTATATTGAACTTGATGCAGCAACCAAGGCGTCAATAGCGGCAGCACTGATGAATGTGAGAAAGCATCCGCGCGCAGTAGAACGGTTGGAACTTGCATCACAGAAGATAAAGAGCGGTCTAGCGCTGTTCGAACGGGATGCCGCTAATGAAGCGGCATTCGTGCACTGGGAATCAGTGTTAAAAAAACTGGATCAACAGACTCAAATGCTGAGGCAATAACCAATGAGTTGGAAGGAAACATTCTACGAAGCGTGTCGATCTTACGACGCTAAAGATCTTGAGGCTGCTAGAGGAAAAGCTAAGGTGGCTCTGCGTGAAGCCGCGACAGTAGGAGGCGAAGAAGGCGCTAAAGCTGTGGAGGAAATTCACTCTTGGTTAAACACTCTTGAACAAAAAATAGGTAGTGGTACCAAAAGGAAAGAGGAAGCGCAAGCGGACACGCGCAAAGCAACTAGCAAACCAACAAGCAATCCATCTCAATCAAATGGGACCCATGCAACAGTTAAGCCCGCTGTCCAAACCACAACGACCGTTAAGTCGTCAAATAAAGGAGCTTCCGACGTTATGCAAGGTCTTTGCGGCTTTGCAGCGGCAGTGACTGGATGGTGGTTTGCTACGCAAGGAGCATTGAAAAGTGTGATCGGTAATCTTCACTTTGCTCATCAGGAAACCGCAACTGTGTCTAAGCCGTATACGCTTAGTCCTCCGGCGTATTCGTCCGGCGACGCGGCTATAGATTCACTAAATGGGCTGATAGGCACCGTCGCCGTGATTGCTGTAGTCTGGACTTCAGGTTGGATAGGTGCTTGCATTGGTCGTCTCTTAGCATTTCTGGGCAGTGGTTCTATGGAAGGTCTGGAAGAGCTTGCCAACAAAGAAGAGCGGAGACTGCAAGGGCAAAGCAGCCCGGTAGAGCGTAGCAATGTAACGGGTTCCGACTCGGCGAAAGGCGGGCCTACATTGGGTGATATCATCGCTGAATTTTTCCGCAGTAAACCTAGTCAACCCAATGAAGCAGAAGAAGCGCGTCTTCGGCAGGACGCTGCAAATCTTCAGCGCTTCTATCCAGGTGTACCACTTGAAGATGCCTGGGAGCGTTCACAACTGTCCTTCAAGGGAAACTTCATTGAAGGGACGAAACAGTGGCGAATAGATGCGTTGGACGCGCGCGAGAAAACATACATAATCGTTTATCAAGATCAAGTAATGGCGACGATCACGAATTTGGGTGGTTCGCTAACAGAACGAGGGACTACAGTAGGTATCAATCAGTCTGGGCAATTGCATTTTCGAGAGATGCACAATGGCACAATGATTACGTTCAGGTGGTTGCCTCCCGCGTTTGGACCAGACGATGTACAACTTCTTATACAGAATGGACGCGGCGGTGAATGGCAGTCAGTCCGCACTTGGGTTACGGCTCGCTGCGCTTCTGTAAGGAATACACCCTATATGTTCATAGACAGTTACCTGGTGCCACCAAAGCTTGGCGGTCAGACAGATTAGCTGAACAGCCAAGCCTGGATTTCATGGTCGTTTTCGCGCTCTTTTTCATCAATTTCAAAAGGGTCCTGTGACAGGTCTTGCTCTTTGACTGGCTCGTCAGGCTTTTTCACATCAGCGTCACGAGACTTGAATGGGATCTCGGGCTCGCCGTCGGATTTAGGCTGGCTCGTCGCCTTGTTTGTATTTGTTTTTTGGTCAGTCGCAGCGTTGTGACGAGAAGGTTTAGTTTTAATGGTGGCTCTTTTGACCACGGTTAGGGGCATCGTGAGAGAGTGATCGATAGGATGATCATCTCGCGTAGGAGGAGGGCACTGGTCTTTCGCCCAGTTGTACTCTGTCGGGTTAAATTTGAGCAGTCTCATTGGTGGCAAATTGCCGTCGATAGCGGTTGAGAACACCAAGGCATATTTTTTGTCCATGGCAAGAACCTCGTCCGGCTGCATGAGGTGGCGACCATATTCACGAAGCTGCGTTTGTCCATTAGCCAAAATAATTGGATCTGGCTCTGTCTTTTTTCCAAGCCCTTCAGAAATTAGCCGTGCTTGAACATTGTCCATTGGAGAAGGGGTGAGGAAAATTTTGGTAGCAGTATTGTTGAAGATAATGCGGGCCTGATTGCGACCGTAGATGTCTTCAAGCTGTGCTTGATCCTGAAAGCCTAGGGCGAAAGGAACTTTCGTTTTTCTGATAGTTGTGTAGATGTTGTGGAAGCCTGGTATGTAGCCAAAATTAGTGAACTCATCGAGCAAGAATGAAAGTGGATGAGCAAACGGTCTGAATTCTAAAACACCGAGAAGGTAGTTGAAAATCATTGCCATTAGAGGCTTGAGATCATCTCTGGTAGAAGGAACAGAGAGGTAAAAAGTGAAGCGCTGTTTGCTCAATTGCTCCAAAGTCACATCGGATTTCGCCGTAAGGGTAATGACTTGTGGCGTCACCCAAGCATCGAGTTTTGGTGCAAGAGTTGCAATAACACCTTTCGCATGACCGTCGCTCGAATTGTTGTAGAACGTTTCATAACGGCGTTTTGCATTTGCAGACGAACTATTAGATATGTGTTCACTCAGCCCTTCCGGTCCAAGTCGCAGGAGTTCGAGAACTGTGCCGATGTGCTTATATTTGGGATCGCTGATACCTTCTGCTACCTCGATGAACAGTGCAATCAACAGAAGATAAGCGGACTTATCCCAGTGATCATTCTTATTGCCTTGCTGTGAATTTCGAATAATTATGAGTGCGAGCTTTTGAGCTGTTACTAAGCGCTGGTCAGGATGAGCATTGGTTATGGAGTCCAGCGGATTGAGTCTTGTAGAGTTCATGAGAGTGGGATTGAACCAATGGATCTGGTGCCCCATGGACTTTCTAAAGCCAGCACTCTTATTGAAAATATCGGCTTGTTCTCTTTCATTATTGGTTGCTTCGGTAACAACCATGCTGGTTTTCCCGCGCTCAATAAGGTTTGGTATCAAGAAACCGGTCGATTTGCCAGAGCCAGCAGGTCCAATGATTGCGCAATGAGCATCAGTTACTTGGGGCGGTACAGTTATGTATTGATGGTCTAGCTTTGCAAGGACGAACCGGTCTTCCGGTACTGTCTTGGTAAGGAAATTATTGGCGGCGAGGTCATTTGGAAGTACGGCCCAGCGAGCGGAGCCGTATCTGGTGGAGGGTTCAGCTGCCGTCAAACGATCAAGATTTTGGTCAAGGAGGGATTTAAGCATTTCAATAAACGCTTCGCCTTTCTTTTGGCAGCGGTGACTCATGTCCCCTTGTTCTGATTCCCTCATGATCAACGTAGCTTCGATGGTAGGTCCAGAGAGCTTGTATCTGACGTTGGCAGTGTATTTGTACTGAAAGTCACCATTGCGCTCGGCATAAGTAGCGGAAATGGTACGGAAATTAGTAGAGCATGATGGATGAGAGAATTGCAGTGACGCGAGCGCCTGGCAGACAGCCTCAACGAAGTGGTGTTCTGTAAGAGTGAAAGAAAAAGGGATTGAAAATTCAGATGGCATTGTTATTACCGTTGCTTTTGAGAATCGTTCTTCAGCCGTGAGCTTCCGTTAGAAGTCATCGATATCGAGCATGAGTTCGTCCTGTTTCTTGATGCGGTCATCAAATTCGCGCTTGTACTTATCTTTTTGTGCCCGCTCAAGCTTGCGCAGCGCCGCTTCGATTTGACGCATTTGCCGGTCGTCATCCCGGCGCTGTTCGAGCTGCTGGGAGCCTTCACGAGCAAGCCAATCTTGGTACTTGTAGTGGGACAGCTGGTGAAGATCAGTTTTGACCTGTTCAATTTCGTCGACGGGTAATTCAATGAGTTTGGACTCAGGGCGCGCCTGTCCCGGCTTTTGGTCTTGTTCGACTAGGGCTGCGGTAACTGCACCGCCGCCGGCAACGCCGCCGCCACGGCCGCTTGCCTTGTCCATAAAATCTTGATGCAATTCTTCGGCAGACTCCTGGTTGCCTACGTGATCAAATACTGTGTCCGCCAACTCCAGACCCCACTGCTTATTCTTTTCCTCGAACCAGTGTTTGAACTTTGCCTCGTCAACCGGAGCAAGTCTTGTCTCCTGCTCTTCAAAATGGCGTTCTTTGAGGTTGTTGTAGCGCATGGCGAGGGATAGCTCACCGAGAGCTTCGCGATCGCTGTCTTTGGTCACTTCAACAGTCCGCTCTTCAAAGCGGGTGAATGCTTCGCCTGGCGTCTCCGGCATTAGCGGGTGCATGTAGGTATAGCTTATTTTGTCAGGATCGGTTGATGGTTCAAGGTAGTTGTACTTAGGGTCCTCTTTGACGGGTTCGTCGAGGGTTCGCCCCTCCTCTTTGAGTTCAATCCAATTCCTAAGCTTTCTGTATTCCGCTTTCGGCAGCCATTCCTCGGGCGGTTGGTCCCAAAGCTCAGAATCGAGCTGCTTCAAGTTTTCAATGGCACTATCGAAGGAGTATTCCTGCCCCCTGTACTCAATGCAGTCTTTCTTTTCGTCTTTTTGGGGTTCCAGGTCCTCCGGTCCGGGGTTTTGCTTTTTCCATTGCTCATAGGGCAGCAGCACCTCTTTAATGAGGGCTTTTTTCTGGGGTCCGAGAAAGGGAATGACTTGGTTGGCTTCGCGGGACGGCTGAAACTGATCGCGGTCGTCTATTTCGTCGAGAGTGACGGCCTTGTTCCGGTCGGCCTTTTCGCGTTCACGTTCTTCGCGGCTTGGTTCAACAACATGCTTCCAGAGGTACGGATATTCGCGCGAGATGTATTCATCTGAGGCTCGCTCAAGATGATTGCAGTCATCTTTGCTGATGCGAACCTCGCCACCGGCTTTGTCCCTGGGAGATATAAGTACGTGCATGTGGTGGTGAGAAGTGTTGTGATGGACGACAGCTTTCCAATCGAGATCTTGCCCAAGCTTGTCCGATAGTTCCTGCATCATGTGCCGGGCGTAGGTTTCTTCGTCATCGGCATTCAAGTTAATGTCTGGAGCTAACGTCAGCTTGTGGACGACCACATTGCGTCCGGGGTACTGCTCCTTAACCCAGCTCCTAACATCAGCTTGGTTTATTTCGCTTCCCTGGTCATCGAAAAATTCCCGGCCACCCTGTTCTAGATCGGGACCTGGTCTGTTGGCTAGATATTTGATGTGGTCGATTGCGCCGCCGAGAGCCTTTTGTCTTGCCACGGCCCAATTTCCACCGCTTTTGGCCAGCCTTAGTTTGGCAGCGATAAAGCGATGGATGGGGATCATGATTTTGCTTTGCCCGTGTCTTTCTCTTGCTCAACTTCCTTGGCAATCTCCGCAAGTCTGGCGGCAACGAAATCGGCGAGGGCTTTTTCGTCGGCGGGCAATTGTTTGCGCATTCGGTCAAATCCGAATTTGAGGGCCGCTTGCAGCTGGCGCTTGTCCTCAATGTTGTAGCTGCTCAGGATTATTAGGCTGGAGATGTCCCGGCGAATTGGCACGAGAAAGGCAACGATTCTGTCGGCCATTTTCTTTATGGCTTGTGCGTAGAGGTCATCGCGTTTCTCGTTGGCACGATTTTCTTGGCTGTCCAAATAGCATCGAATGGCCTCACGAGTAACCTCGGTCTTGGTCAATTTGTGCGCCTTACAATAGTCGTTGAGACGCGAATTGTCGCCTTTAGTCAGCCGTGTTTGTATCTGTGGCGTCCGAGTTATCTTCGGCACGTCGGCTTCCTCTTGGTTACTGCTAAAATCTAAGTCCAGCTTAGCTTCCAGCGCTTAACGTTGTCAAGACTCCCCCAAAATACAGAGAGTGGATTGCCCTAAAACTAGATGGGGAGGCGCGTTAGCGACTGGGGGCTTAGCCCCTTCACCTTGCGCATTACCTCCTGCGTAGGCAACGCGGCGCCTTCGGCGCGTGCCGCAGCGGGATGGTCAACCTCTAAAAAGCGCTGCGGCTATTCCCCAGCGCAATAGCGTAGCGGGTGCCTCAGCACCGTTCAGCTACGCAAGCGTCAGCGGCATTTCAGCCGCGCACCTTGGCCGGAGGCCATAAAAAAAGCCCCCGGTGATACCGAGGGCCAAGAAACAGGAATCAATAAAGATCAAAGAATCCTCGATGAAATGGCTCGTCTGATTGAGGCACATAAAGGTCGCCAGTGTGATGCAAATAGATGTAATTGCGAGAGCCACTGTGTTTGAAAGCGAGGCAGTCCTGATTCTTACCCATGTACATGAATTCGGCAGCGCTGGCTTTGCGGAATGTACCGGAAGAGGTTTTGAGCATTACCACTGTAAGGGCTTGCTCCAGGGCGTGGAAGTAGGCAGTCAGTTCGTCGTTACTCATTGTTTGAGCCTCCATTGGTTCGGCAGTAGCCCGGTGCTACCCCTTGCCGTTACCTGCCGGATCGGCCCGAGCCGGGTCCCGGAGTCAAGCCAGGCGCACGCGCCAGGGAGGGATACCGGAGCGAAGCGAGGATATGCTCATGTTGGCTTTACGCAGGGTGCGAGGGTTCAGGCTCTCCTTGCGCCGGCAGGGAGAGCATCGGGCATAAAAAAGACGCGCTCCGCGCTCCCTGGTGTTGCTGAGCCGCCGGGTGGGGGCAGAAAAATAGTGCTGCGAAGCAAGCGCTAACAATGTTAGGGTGGGGCGGTGGTGCTGTGTGGTAGTAGCAAATGAGCCAGCCAGGCTCTTCTAAGACCTAGCTGGCTCATAGCTATTTTGGAACTTGCAAGCGTTAGGTCGCTGACTCTCCTTCATCAGATTTTGGTTTCGTTCCGCACAGGTAAAAGTCCGTTAGCTTTACTAGCGGTTTTGTGACCTGTTGTCCGTCTTTGTTCACGTAGCTATTCAGCGCAAGTCGTCCATGTACGATCACTTCCCGGCCCTTGGTGAAGTAGGATAGAACCTGCTCTGCTTGTTCATTCCAAGCTTCAACGTCAATCCACATTGTCTCGTCCTTGGTTTGCTTAACTGCAATCGAGAACTTAGCTAAACGGTTTTCCGATTTCTCGAAAGTGACCTGTTGAGCATCAGCGCCGACACGTCCTACGAGCATTACTGTATTGTTCTTCATATTTTGTACCTCTCTTGATTCCGGTGGTAGCCCGGTGCTACCCCTTGCCGTTAACTGCCGGTACTTCACGAGCCGGGGTCCCGGTGTCAAGGCAGGCGCGTAGCGCCAGGGAGGGATACCGGAGCGAAGCGAGGATATGCTCATGGTGTTTGATACTTGATACTCGGGGGCGAGTGACAGGCTCTCCTTGCCGAGGCAGGGAGAGCATCGGGCATAAAAAGATGCGCCCTGCGCTCCCTGGTGTCGCTGTGCCGCCGGGTAGGTGTAGCTTCCCGACAAGGGATCTAAAACAAATCGTCCGCCGCAAAAAGAGTAGCCGTGAGGCTACTCAAGCAGCTCCTCTTCTAATTCCGCCATAAGTCGTATATCCGAAATAATTTCGAGAACTAGATAGTAGTGATCACGATTGCCTTCACGGCGATACTTATCGTTGTCACCGCTGAACGGGTTCTCAAAGTCTCTGGCTATTTGTTCCAACTCTTCCAGTGACAGCGTAAACGCATTAACCAAACGCGTCTCTACAGAGCTGTCAACTTCGATCATGCCGTAGTCGGGATCAAAATCGTCTTCGTATTGCATTGTTCAATACCCCTATGTATCCGGCTCCTTCGCCGGGTAAGCCCTGACTAGCACCCAAGGCTCTGTGTCAAGGAAACGGGCTTCAGCCTAATTTGCCAGGTTCAAATCTGTTTCAGCCGTCCTGGGCTGGAGCGGATTTAACCTGCGCGCTTCTGCTTCTTTGTTGCCTTGATGCGGTGGTCGCTTTGGGTGCTTAAATGAGGGCACCTGGCGGCGAGGCGCTACCACTGTGCGAGGCATCGGGTAATGCCTCGTAACTTCAGCGCTTTCAGTGCGCATTGCGGGCACGCCTTATAGCGGACCGGTAGCTTCAGCCGAGGCACGAGGCGCACCGATCAGTAAGAGCCGAGTTAGCTCTCTGCCTGGGGTTGGTCAATGCTATCAAGCCGGTCTCCGACATAAAGCACCGGGGCCGGGGGTCTCTTAGAGAGTGCTTGACGCCGGATCTGCGCCTTGATGCAAGCCAATCAACCCGACAAAGAGGTCGGAACTTCGAGGTGTTGATCATGATCAAAAGTCTAAATAGAAAAGTCCGCTACGCTGCCTTTGACGCCCAAACTCGGCTCATAGTGGCTCGGTTCCACGTCAGGAGCTTCATGCGTGCTCTAAAGCACTTCGGTTTCAGAGCGGCCCTGGCGAATATCGCCCGAGACCGTTCCTGATCCGTTCGAGGAAGGCAGGCATTACCGCCTGCCTTCCTTACGCCTACTCGGTTATGCCGTCGAGCCGGTAATAGTCGCCATTGAGTTCGATGAGCTGTCCCTCTTCGACCATGCTATCGGCGTATTCGTTCGCACCCATGTTAAAGGCGGTAGGGTCAATAGTTTCGAGAACGTGTGAGGCTGAATATTCAAGCTCACCGAATTTAACGGCCGGGTAGATTTCATCGAGCAGATCGCGGTGCATGTCTTCGATGTCGACGCGCTCGCCGTCTTCTTTAACGATGTGTTCCATAACCCACTCATAGCCGTATTCGACGCCAACGCCTTCAACTTCGCGCATGAGATCATCACTGCCGCACTTGGGACAAAATGCCTGGCCGTCTTCGTTCGGCGTGACTGTGATGTAATCGCTGTAGCAAAATGGGCGCGATTCGTCGTGAGCGCGTTCTTTCAAAGCTTCTTGTATTTTGTCGGTTGCATTGATTGTCATTACGCTAGCTCCTTTTGTGCGTGAGCGCGTGGGCGCTGGCGTCCGGTGCAGTCGCGGCCGTGGTGTCCGCAGACTCGGCAGTGTCCGGTCTGCCTTCTTTCGTGTCGGTCTTCAAACCAGAGCCCGCGAATTTTCCTCAGCAGGCTTTGCAGCTTTTCCTGTTTTGGAGCTGCGGCCCTGAGCGCACACAGAGCGATAAAGCCGCAGATCGCCATATCAATCAGCTGCCACTCCTCGCGGGTTAAGGTGGCAGTTTCCAGACCGTCCAGTGCAAGCAGATTTCTTTCTTTAGCCATTTGTTAGCCCTCCAGGCCAGGTATTAGGGCTGCGCAGCGCACCCCATGCAGCACTGCCAAAAACAATTCGCCCCAAGGACCCAGAGTCAATGAGGGCTGAGCGGTAAATGGAGGGGACCCGCGGAGCGCTAGCGAGTGGGGAGCGGTCCGTTTAAGGAGTGAAGACCCATTGACGCTGGGTGGGGCGGTGTTAGGCTTGTTAGCCGGGCAGGGAAGGAAGCGAAGCAGCCCGGCTGTTTCCATGCCAGTCATCAAATGGGCCCAGCGGGGCATGGACTGGCATCCATACATCTCTGGCATTGGCGCATAGAAAAAACGAAAAGAGCGACAAAAAAAGAGGCAGGGATTTTAACCCCTGCCTTCAGTTCTAGCCTTTAGCTGCGGCTAGTCTTCGTTTTGGAGCCTCCTGTTTCGGTTCCTCAGTCTGTGTTTCATCTTCAGATGTTGGCTTCTTGCCGCAGAGATGAAAGTCGGTGAGCTTAATCACTGGCTTTGTCATCTTCACTTGAGTGCCTCCCACATCCTTGGAATAGGTGTTGAGGGTCAGCTTGCCCTCGATTATCACCTCGCGGCCCTTAGTTACTGTCTTGAGCACGCGGTCGCCCAAGCCGTTCCAGGCATCTACATCGAGCCACATTGTTTTTTCTTCGTCCGACTTGTTGGAGTATTCCTTCACGGCGATCGAGAATTTGACCACCTTGTTGCCCGTATCCGGGAAGTCAACGGTTTCAGGATTTTTTCCGACGTGTCCGACGAATGAGATTTGATTGAACATGATTTGGCACCTCCAAGTGCGTGTTAGTGCTGCAAGACCGCCACAAGCGAAAGCCGCGAAGCGCTTGTCAGAGTGAGCAAGGACGCGACAGCGCCCCAGAGGGGTTGCCTTAGCGAAATGAAACAAGTTGTGGCAGTGTGGGCACGTTTAGACATGCAATTGCAGGTATAGCCAAATATGGACAGTCAACCAAGATCAGTAGTCGGATGCGTTGGAACTGAAACAGTTAACGACCGGCAACAAGGAGGTCAGCTACGCCGTGAAGGAAAGAGCAGAAGTGGACGAAGATCTGGAGTGGCTCGATGTAGAGCAAGGCTTGGGTATTTCAGTGCTCAAGACATTAGCCGCGAGGTGGAACAGGCAAGCTGTTTTCGCAAACAAACACCAAGGATGTGAGGAGACAGAGATAGAAGATGGTAAAGCAATGTTGGTCAACGACGATATATGAGCGGCAAGAAGCCAACCCAGAAACACAGACAGAGGAACCTGGAGGCAGCAAAACTAGCAGCAGTTAAAGGCCATAGCAGGGGTTAAGATGACTGCCCAATGGTCGATCTTTTCGCAACGTCTGAGACGAAGCCAATAAAAGCCTATCGGCAAAGCCGGCTAATATTCCATGGAGTTGGGGTGGTGGGCGGGTAGCTTCCTGCGGAGCAGGTCTGCGGCATCTGGCAAAGCGTGGTTGCGGGCAAGCCACGTACTGACAGGACGATTAGAGGAATTGGTTATGAAAACGCGGGCTGCAACATTTACAAGGTTATGCCAATAACCGGACAGTGGTGGCATAGGCGGAGCCGTGCCATTCCACTGTATCCTGCCTTCGGCAGGAACTGACGTCCTGATGCAGCCCGCGTGTACTCGGTTCTATTTTTCTCGTGCCGATGGTTATGAGATCCAACAATGTTGCATTGGATCTCATAACAACGAATTCCTCATCACACACAAGCTGAAGACGCGCCCTATACCACCATACAGGGCAACTATCCAACTAGCGAAGTTGCCCATCAGTAGCGCGTCTTGAAGTTTTGTAACCAGACGAACATAGCTACAGTATAAAGAGTGGTGGCACAGTAACTCGAACATGCCACCACTGCCACACAAGACAGCAACAAGGATAACGGGCAAGGAAATAACTTTGTAGCACAAGTTCGTTATGGCTAACAGGGATGGGGTTTGCAACATCACCAAGGGTCCGTAACGGAAACAGACAGCCTAAAAACACCGCCCGTGGTGACACAAATATGGTGATAATGGGTACATATTTCGTAACGCGGCCGTCCAGGGGACCCTAGAAATGCCGAAGTTCAGACGCTCACCTCAAGTAGTAACACGACTCGCCCCACAGGACATGGAACGTTTTCGTGAGCTAGCTTTGACAAAGGCGATGAGCTACAGCTCGCTCCTGCGAGACGCCGCCCTCTATTATCTTGATCACTACAACCAGCAACGAGTGAATGAATTCGAAGGGATCTATGCGCAGCAATTGCGGCAACTGATCTATGAGCTTCAAGAGAAGCACGCAAAGGATACAAACAGAATCTGTGCATTGCTGGCAAAAAACGGAATTGACGGAAACGCAACGAAAGAATTTCTCGCACGTATTGATGAGTCCGGGGAATTGATGCGTGAATGCACATCAATAGCAATAAAACGCCTGAAAGCAGCTTTGGCGTCAGAAGAGCAGAAAGTGGCGTCGTCTATGTCATCCAACATAACGAACGTGAGTTGACGACGCCACTCACTGCTCCGACCAAAGGAGCAGATGATGAAATCAGTAGTAAAACATCAATACATAAGAGCTGGATGGGGCGGCAATGAACATGGACAGGCTCACATCCGGTACATAGCACATCGCCCAGGAGCGTGCGAGCGTGGGTTCTTCAACGCAACCAGCGAAGCGGTTTCCCGCCGAGAAGTTTACCGTCGCCTTGAAGAACAAGGTCCGACAGGTGTGTCGATTCACAAGGTAATGCTATCGCCAGGAAGCAATGACTGTGACTTCCGCGAATTTACGCGCGAAGTGATGAAGTCATTATCGTCAAAGACCGGGTTAGATCTGGTTTGGTACGCGGTCGTCCATCGCAATACTGCCCATTGGCATGTCCATGTGGTGGTGATGGGAAAAGATCGCAACGGTCACGCTGTTCGTATTGATAAGACAAATTATCGATCAATGCGCGAAATTGGCGACCGGTTTCTGTGGCGGACGCGAGCAACTGATCAAGTAAGAGAGCGGGTCGAGTTGAAAGCTGCTGTTAGTCCGGAGCGAGAATACGCCGGGTTCAATAGGACATTACCTGATAGGCAGTCAAAAATGAACCGGCACGAAAGCGGAATTCACCACGAGAACAAAGACTTTACCGTGGTCCATAGATCGTCGAGGCGCCGGGCAAGTAGCTCGATGAAATTCGGAGACGAGTTTAAGGTCAGTCATCGCGGGGGTCCTCATGCGAAACGGAAAGCAGCGTCGATCGCCAGCAAAATAATCAGTCGAGGTTTAAGAGGACATAGGCAGTCGTCGCTTTGGCTGTTGAAGAGAATGATCGCAGAGCATAGAAAGACGCTGGCTAGAACATTCAGGCAACCGGCCGCTAGGCGCAGAGAGAAAGAGTGATGAGCAGCTATTACGATC
>JAIEQI010000209.1 GCA_019747875.1 Candidatus Obscuribacterales bacterium | reverse complement strand
ATCCGAGCCCGAGATCGTCGGCACACGATCCGATCCCGAGATCGCCGGCACACGATCCGAGCCCGAGATCGTCGGCATACGGCCCGATCCCGGGAGCGCCGGCATCCTGCCGGCTTCTGATGGTTCTCGATCCCGAACTGCATTTTTCTGATCAAAAGGCGAAGTGGCTTCGATCAAGCGAAGAAAATAGAGCGCGGAATCTAGCTGCGAATCATCGTTCGCATTTGTCTTCTGGGACGCTTCATCGCGTTCCGAGTCTGGGCGAGGCATGCGGAATTTACCTGTGGTGAACCGTTGGCAGCCCCTGAACCAGCCGAACATCACGTAGTCGGATTATTGTCCAACATGAATTCTATTATCAAAAAGTGGAAGAATTGTACCTCGCCCAAGAAGTGAAGGTTTTCTGAATTCTCGCTGCATTAACCAGCATCAGCCAGCCAGCGTCTTTGGCTTTCTCCAAAATGGAATTCGCACAGAGCTTGAACTTCGCATCAACGTCGCCTAAGTAATCCAATGCTATTCTGGCTGCGTTCGCAATTGAGGAGTGCTGCTCGTGAGTTCAGATATCAACATAAATGAAGAAGCCTGTAAACCTAGCGAGCCTCAAAAAGAGCACAAGCTACTTGAAAGGCTCCTTGGTGACTGGACCTTTGAGGCCGATTGTATGATGGGACCAGGTCAAGCACCAGTCAAAAGCACAGGACGGGAAAGCGTTCGATCTATGCGCGGAATCTGGTTCGTTGGTGAGGGCGAAAGCTCAATAGGCGACATTACCGGAGACACAATGATTACCCTTGGCTACAACCCACAGACCAAGCGCTACGTCGGATCTTGGGTGGGCTCAATGATGACTCACATGTGGGTTTATGACGGGGAAATGGATGCCGAGGGCAAAGTGCTTACGCTCAATGCAGAAGGCCCTGATTTTTCAAAGCCAGGAAAGCTTTCCAAGTACCAAGACATCATGGAATTCGTCAGCGATGGACATCGAATTCTACGATCGCAAGTACAAGGGGAAAACGGCGAGTGGACTGAATTCATGAAGGCCGTTTATCGCCGCAAGTAGTAGTATCCTGCGACCGTTTCATCGAAAGTAGTGGCTCATATGCTAAATTTGACGAGCCAATTGAGGAACAATAGCGATGAAAACGGGGATCTCGAACATATCAAGAGCCAGGCGAGAACATACCGATTGGTTTGAACACGAAACGATCGGAGCGGGCAGGATGCCAGCGCTCCCGAGATCGAACAAAAAAAAGAAATATTGCTTTGCATCTGCAACGCTGTGCTTGATATTGTTGTTGACGTCTTTTGCTTCAGCGAAGGCAGTAGAAGTAAGTAAAGCCACCCTAACCAAGGCCGATCTTGCCACCGCAAATGGTTCTGCTCGCCTTGGCATGAAATCTGGGGATATTTACTGCGTTCTCACATCAATTGAGACGCGAGTCCAACTGGATCCGGACAAATGGACCGGTGACGACGAAGCCACGAATTGGACGACATGGCTCACGGCATTTGACGACAACCTTTATGCCAACTGGCTTAAAAACGCTCCACTAAATGCACAAGAGACAGTCGGCATTCGCATCAATCCCGACAGCACAGTTGTCGTTACGAATAACACGTTCCTGCCAGGCCCAGATGTGAAAGATCCAGCAGCACAATCAACATTCGAAACAGCGATAGTTTCATCTCTAAACGAAACTCTTAAGATGGCAAAACCGATGCCCACGACCAAGAACAAACTCAAAGAAGTACACATGTCGCTCACTTTCATGCGCGAACCAAAAGCGCTCCCTCGCATTGGTAAGAACGCGTATGGTTTTGTTGCAGTAGCGGGCGATAAGGACTATATCACCGTCTATGAGCGCACGAATGATTATGGACGTTTTCCAGGCATACAGATATTGACCGACAACGACGATCCAGGAAAAGTAGTGCCTCTGGAGCAATCCGGTTTCGATCAGAAAGTCGCCGAGACCGAAAAGAGTCAATAAGGATGTAGGCGGCACAATTCGCTTTTCACAACGAAGCTCCTAGAAAGCTTGTATTACTACCTTAGCTGCTATTTCGAAGGAAAAACAGTGATTGTCCCTTCAGGCTTTCCATGCTCAATGAATTCTGTTCCGGAGAAATAACCATTCTCGCCGCCGTTCTTTGAAAACGCGTACAAGACATTTGGTCTTGCAAGTATGCCGAATTTCCGAACTTCCCCACTAGGATACTCGTAAATATACATCTCTTTCGGAAAGGGAGCATTCTGGCTCGACAACACTAAATTCGCAACTATCTCGGTCTTACCTTTCATGCTATAGCCGTACATCTTTGAAAAGGTGTAGTCATAGACCATGTACAGTGAATCATGGCCCATATCACATTTCCAAATTGTGTTTCCGGTGTGATTTTCTACGGTACCGTCCATGATACCAAGATTCTGATCGAAATCTGGGTCTTTGTCGGGAATATTCGAGCAGTCGATCTGATTCAATTCTTTAGAAGAATCAAGCTTTGCGAGCATCACCTTTGAGACCTCTTCCACGTATGGAGGCGGCGGCAAACCGACAGGAATGCTGCTTGGATCTGGATCTCCTGGTGCAGGCAAAGCCGACGAAGAAGTACCGGGAACAACCTTTTGAGAAGAATTCCCCTGCACTCCTCGGTCAATTCCGTACTGAGTTCCTGGCGCAGCCTGGTCACCTTGCCCATTCTGACCGCCTGGCATGTTTTGATCGGCTTGTGTGCTCTGATTAGTTTGGCCACTCGAACTGTTTTGTCCTACCACTCCAAGCAACCCTTTGCCAAGAAAGACAGCCCCCGCAATAGCCCCTATAACTATTACCAGTGAGATACCGATCAGGGCAACAATGAAACCAGAATTGCCGGACTTTTGAGCGGTCCCCGCAACCTGCGGACTCGCAGTTTTTCCAAGGGGGGCTTCATTTGACGAAGCTCTCCCTACAGGCGGAATAACAGGTGGAACTATAGCATTACTGAACTCAGGGACAGAGGCTGCTGGTTTCCAATCTGTGAAGCGTTCGCACCATAGCAAACTTGCAGAACTTAGTGTTCCGTTCTGCAGTAACGACCTAATCTGAGCTTCAGACACAGGACCGTGCTTTGCATCGTTCAATCCATAAAACCACTCGACCGGAGTCGGCTCTCCAGCCACAGGAGATTGGCTAGTAGCGAACGCGTGGGAGGCTGGCTCCCATCCAGACATGCCCTCAGTCCACACCATTACATCAGGCTGCAATATCTGTTTGCTGACCATTTGCCGCAAATTGCTCTCAGCGATCGGCCCCTCCTTCTGTTCGTTGTTCATGTAAAACCATTTACGCTCGCTCATGAATACCTCTTAAACAGAAATCGGATCAGACAAAGGCGCCCGACAGGAATCAGGGTAGAGAATACACCATCCGAGGCACAGCCTCCACAGGAGTTTATGGGTCTGAGGAGAGTCCATATAGTAAAAAGTCTGCGCTGCATAACTGAAACAAGCATTAAGACGGGATAGTTTCGAGCTTGCGGTATTAGACTATCCCCATTACACCGAACTGCGAGGGATGACAAATGGATCTTTCCGGAAAAAAGGTTTTGTTATTTGCTGGACCAGACTTTGAAGATCGTGAGCTTTTCTATCCTCTGTATCGCTTTCAAGAAGCCGGAGCTTCTGTCAAAGTTGCAGGACTTGGTGAGAAGTCATACAAAGGAAAATATGGGGTTCCCATTGAAGTTAATGGTAACTGCGAAGATTTCGTGAAAGATAGTTTTGACGTAGTTATCATCCCAGGTGGATGGGCACCGGATAAGATTCGCGCCAATGAGGCAGCATTGGAAATCGTGCGCAAAGCAAATCGCGACGGCGCAATCATCGGCGCTATCTGTCATGCGGGCTGGGTTCTTGTTTCAGCCGATGTGATCAAAGGCCGCAAAGTCACAAGTTACAAAAACATCAAACACGACATGGTAAACGCCGGCGCCGAATGGATCGATCAGGAAGTCGTCATTGATGGCAACATGATCACATCGCGCACGCCAGCGGATTTGCCAGCCTTCAGTCGAGAGCTTGTGAAAGCTGCTGCACGCGAGAAAGTTGCAGCAAAGAAATAAGAGCAAACTTTAGCAATTACTCAAAACTTGTACCTAGCCCGTTTAATGTTGCAGAGTACATTAATTCCACAAACGTCTCCTAGTATGAACTCAGGAAGGTCGTTTGTTTTCAATTGAGCTGTTTACAAGCAATTGACTCGGGGTAAGTAATGACGGATTTCGCTTCGACGGGGCTGTTGCCTCGCCTAACATTGGATTGCGAGCAAGACTTATCAGCTACGCCAGTGTCAAACACGGCTTGGACAGCGGATCTTGCTCCATCCTTAGCTGTCGCGAACAGCAGCGATCCAGTCACAGCGGTGGATAATCTGTTTGAATCCATGCACGAGCGCTACGGTTTCGGCGACGTTGCCCGACTCTTTCAGCGCCTATCCGAGGCGGCCAGCTAGTCTAACGAGCACCCCAAAGTGGTACTTAAATAAGGCTGGGCCTAAACTGGGGACGTTAATGACAGCAAACAAATTCAATCTTGAGGCAGACGTCGAAAAAGAGCAGCCCAAAGAAACTGCTGATTGGCAACAGTTCGAATCTGCAGTCAGCGAGGTTCTCGGCAATACCCAAGAACGTATCGAAAAAAGCGGTGCCCCGCGTGCCGATGGTGCAGCGGATAAAATCGGCCAGACATTCTACGATCAGAACGGAAAAGAAATTCCTGATATTGAGAAATTCAGAAATGGACAGCCAGTCCTTAATGCGATCCGCGGCGAAAACGGCCAAAAAATAATTGAAATTTACGCAAATAAAAATGCGGCGCTCTCCGGTACACCATTCTTGAGGCAGTCATTTAGATACGACGAAACTCCTGACAAAACCGTTGAACACCGAGAAGTTTTCTCTCCGGGCCACCCTACTACCAGACTTGAATCAAGCCTCGACAAAGAATCCATGAGCTTGACCTTTAGTGTTGAAAGCGGCAACACAAAACAAGAAATAGTAATTGATGCTGATTCCAACCCGATAAGGTTTGACATAGCAGATGAGAAAAAAGTGCTCTCTTACAAATTCTCTGAAGGGAAGGTGGTAGGAGTAGACTTGCACACACGAGCTGGATCGCGTTCCCTGTTCGGCGCAGAGCTAGATCAATTCGCCTCCGCCGCTGAACAATCCTTGCAAAAGCTCAGATCAGCCAACGGCTTGCCTGAGCCACTTCCACCCAACCAAGAACTCACAAACAGAACTGAGGACACGTCCAATAATTTGGACAATCTTGATGAGGGGATAGATCCAAATCAGCAACGCAATCGCGGATTCAGCACTGTCAGTTCCATTTTCGGCGGTGACTCCATCCGCGACAGCCGAGCAAGTCGTCATGACTTACTGGATCAACTACAAGTTCCAGATGGCATGGACCCTGCTTCATATGCCGCTTTGATGGAAGCATTTCCTTCAGGAAGTAATCTCAATTTCAGTAAGGAAGAGGGTCATCACGGAATCAATAACGGATACACGCGGCTTTACTTCGGCGGAGACGCAACTGCAAGAAAAGAAGCTCTAAGGGGACTTGAAGACGAGGTTCTCGGCGGAGTAAATCATTCAGCATTACAAGTTTTAAAAGAACTCTCATTAGTTGACGCAATCCGTCAATTGAGAACTGCGACCAATAGGGAAGAAACGCTAGCTGCTCTGAAAGCCCTGGCCGCATTGGAAACAGGTGATAAACGCGATAGCAAAGCTAAGGATGCACTTGAAGCATTTCCGAGCAGCAAAGAAATCATTGACGGTCACCAGCGCGAACTCAGTGCTGCCGAAAAGCAAGAGCGAACGCAATTAGTGCAGGAAGCGCGACAACAAGTCTACGAAGAACGGGTCAGAGAGCGTTTCGACAGCGGCACTCAGGTCATCAAAGCGATTACAGGAACTCCTGAAGAGAGACGTGTTGCGCTCCAAGAATTAGAAAAAACGTCACGAAAAGATGCTCACACTGGTGATCCGAAGGCTAGTGAAATGTTGCGACGATTGGCAGTCAACGATCTATTGCTGAGAATCAAAGAAACAAATGATCCAGAAGTAGCGGCTCAGTCATTGCGTGATCTGGATAAACTGAGAAACATGTACAACACAAAAGAGGCAGGCGATGCCCTAGGAAAGTTGCCTGTTGCGACCGCGGTAAAGGAACTGACTAAAGGTGAGCAGACCGACGTAGCTTTAGAACGATTGAAGGAACAGTTATCTGCATCTATAGAAACGGCTACGAATCGAAAAGCGAAATCCGCAAGCGAGCTTCTCGATGAGTTCGGGGATAAAGAAGCGGTTAACCAGGCTCGTGAAGAACTAACAAAAATCGCCGAAAAGAACTTCGCGGACGCCGATAAGGCCTTTGAAAAGTTATTGGATAGAAGCAGCAGCAGAGAAGAAATCCTGCAAGGGTTGCAAGCTCTCAAACTGGAAAACGAGAGGCGCGTCAGAACACTAAAAAGCCCGGCCTTTAATGAGCTAACACAAAACGTCGAAGCAGCCGTTGCCGCCGAAGGAATCAGAGATAGCTTGCGCAAAGCTTACAAGGCTCTTTCATCTCCTGACGCGGACGAGAAAAAGAGGGCCGAAGTTGCTGCCACCCTCAAAGACGATTTGCAGAAAGCGATGCTGATTGGAGCTTCGAACCAGATAAGCAATCCAAGATTGGAAGATCTCTATAACACTCTCACAAAAGATTCGTCCTTAGAGAACTTGCTCGGGGATATAACAAGAGGAAATCTCAGCAAAGAGTCTATAGAACGTTTCAACGAGATCGTTCCTGACGGAGCGCAAGTGTTGAACGAAATGCGTCTCGGTCGCATTTTGCGTTCGATCAAAGAGAACAGCACACCAGAGGATTTTGCAAGAGCGGCCGAATCTCTCCAGAAGGAAATTCCATTTAATAGAGATGCAGAGGAATGGCTTTCCTGGGCGCGCGCTGGACATGCGGTAGCAAAAATCAATCACGCCAGCAATGCCTCCGATATTACTGAAGCAAGCGCCGAATTGCAAAAGTTGATCGGCGCAAATAACGAATTTGCAAAACACGGTTTAGCATCCATACTCATCTCAGACTTGCGTTCTGCAGACAAAGTCAAATGGTATCAAACCGGCAACGGCACAGTAGGCGACAAACCGGTCTTTACTGCAAACACAACCCGAATTTCTGAGCTTGGTAAAGAAGCTACAGACGCTTTAGACCAGCTCAAATTGCAATCAGCTGCTGAACTGCAAAAACATTTTTCATCTGGTCAGGCTAGTCAAAACGATCGCAACCTTGCTTCGATAGCGGCATTGTCCCTGGCTCACGAGTACAGCAAAGAATCCCCATCGGCAGAGTTGACCAAAAGTCTCGATAAGGTTATCAAAACAGCCTTGGCTGGCGTCACCGAAACGCAAGTGCGCGACGGCGTGCTTGATGCCGTCTTAACCAGAGCACCGGGTAGCAAAGACGTAGCCGACCTTGTAATTGGCAAAGACACGGCTTTTCTCGAATCCCGATTGCGAAAGATTTCCGATTCTGCATTTGACGGCAACGAAGGAGCCATTCGCATTCTCGCAGCAATGAGCAATGGCATGATGGCCGACAAGATAATAGAAAGCAGAGTGGTTGGCTTGCTTGAGCAACTCGGCTCTGCAGAAGAGTACCGCCAACAAACAATGGACGCAATCTTGCACGCAAACAAGGTGCATAAAGACCACGGACGCTTGCTTGAATCACTCGGTTTGGTAGCAGCAAAATCGACGAATCCAGAGGAGATTCCTGACGCCGTTCGCGAAACAATTTTCGAAGGATTGAAAAGCGCGGACGACTCCACAAAAGGAAGTGCCAGTCGCGGCATTCTCGCGATGAGTCCTTTGTGGACAGAGAAAGAAATATCAGCAATCACAGCAAACATGAACCGTCACGCCATCGTTGGACTTAATGATGCTGCGAAAAACCTGCCTGAAGATCTTCGACGGCAACTTGCTGGCGAACTAACTCATTTAGCTCATCCATCAAACCCGGCAAGTTTCGAACAGAAGAAGAACTCATTGCAAGCGTTAGCTGCAATGGGCGAATATTTGAGCAAAGTTCAGCTTACAACGATCAGCCGATTTGGTGGTACTGAGGGCTTGAGGAGAGCTCAAGCGGCCGGTCTGTCAGAACTAGATGCACAAAAGCTTCAACACGAGGCCGGATTGGCCATCCTTGCGGTTATGGCTCGCGGGGACAAAGAAGTACGCAGACAAGCCCTCGCAGCTTTTGAATCCGCGAAGTTCCACGAAGTCTCTGATAACTCCGACTTAAAAACCGTTCTGGTCGCCATGGCTAAAGATGAGCCATACGATCTCGAACTCTTTGAAAAAGTGAACAAGCTTGTCTACGACACAGCACTTCCTCGTCCAGCAGCTGGAATTCTCAAGCAATGGGATGTCCCTGCGGCAGATAACAATGAGCTGTTTGAGAAAGCGAGAACCATAACTGAGAAGTACGAAAACTTCGAAAAAAATGTCAGCGGTGAGCAAATGCTGCGAAGAATCGCAGTAAATATCGAGCTTTTTAATTCTCTGCCTCCGGAGGTGAGAGCTCGACTATTCCGTCCAGGACCTGACGAAAATCAACCTGGCGCAGACGAACTCCGAAAGATGATGAGCGATCCGATTGCGGCTAAAGATGTCGTAGGACAAATGCTCAATGGCAAGCTTGAAGAATCACGCAACGCATTTTTATTGCGTGATTTAGCATCGGAATTAAAAGTGCTACAGAACCAGTCCGCATACGAGAATATGCGCGGCCAAATTGACCTTAAGAGGGTTCAAGAGGAGCGGCAACAGACATTCGACAGCCTGGTCAAGCACACAAGCAAAGGTGTTTCGTTCCTCGAAAAAGTAGGGTATGTAGGAGCTCTCGCAGCAGAATCGAGCTCACTGGTGCCTCTTGATCTGGGCTACGATCCATTCCAAGACTTCGATAATGCACAATCGAAGCTTGTCAACCAATTACCAGGATTGGATGAGCGAATCAAACAGCTGAGCGGAGTAACCTCAAATGCCGGCTATCTAAGCAACCTCTATTCCTTTGCCGGTGACATAGCAAAATATACTGATTGGAAAAACAATGGGATGCAGAAGGAAGCTGATAAGCTCCTGGTCTCTGATCTCTGGGGAAGAAATGGTGATTTACTTAGACAATTTTCGCCAAACACTTATGCAGATTTGTTTCCTACGTCGAACTATGAGACTGGCCGCGGCGCATTGACACGCTTAACTGACGCCAAAATCGGCGTCCTCCCTGGAATCCCACCGTTAAGTCTAGGACAGCCCGACTCATTGGAGAAAGGGGTTGGCGCACTGCGTTTCCTAAATGGAAGAGAACCCTATTCTATTGACGTCGTGGCTGTGCGAAAACAAGCGATGGCATCGATCGAATCTTCTGCTGGAGTCACCCGTGTTGGTGATCTGTCACGGAAGATGGGAAATGACTTGAACGAATTCACAGAGCTGATGAGAGCCGCAGCGAGCGGCCGCAAATACGACACGCTGGTCGGTGAGATGAAGCTGCGAGCCGAGCGCCTGCAAAGCACTCTAAATGAAGTAACGGAACAAGATCGTGCTAATCTTCGCAAAGACATTGAAGAAATTAGGAAAGCGCTTGACGAACAGGGCGATAATGCAATCAAGGACAAACAAGCGCGAATAGAGCTAACTGAGAAACTCAAAAATCTCCAGGATATGGAGCAGATTTTCGATCCCAATTGCTCAACTGGAAAACAAATCCGTGATTCGCTCAAAGAAGTGGCGAGTCCCAATTTTCGTGCAGATACAGCAGCAAATTGGTTTAAATCTCGAGGACCGGTGCTCCTGGCGACTTGTGTCGCGGTAGGACTCACCGTTGTCGCCTGTTGCACGCTCGGAGTTTCGTCCCCTCTGGCAATCGCTGCCTGGTGCTCAGTTGCAGGTCTTGCAGCTGAAGAGTTAACCGTTTGGGGCTTGTCCAGGTACAATGCCAATGGCTATACGGGATGGGGCATTGATGGACAAAAGAATGTCCTTCAGACGTGGCAAGCAAAATCCGAGGAGGAAAAAACACTCGTTTCGTTCCTCACCGAAGTTGGTGGCACATACGGTGGACGCATTTTAGGAGACACGGCACTGGCGCTGCTCACCATGGGCGCTACAAAATTCATCCTCTCTGGCATGAGCCCTAGTTCGCTGGGCTGGCAAAGTCTGAAGAGTCTTGCGGTCGGCGAAGGCAAGAGTATGGCACAGTTGGCATTCCAATCCCAACGCGCCGCTCTAATTGCTGATGGAAAATCCACTTTGAGCTTGTATATGAAGGACTTTCTGAAGAACTCGGGAAGAGAGATATTGATAAACACGGGTTTTACCGCAGCGCAAATCACTGGCGAAACCGCTATTCACGATCTCAGTCCTGAATCCTGGAAACAGGTTCTGGATGAATCGCAACGAACAACATCCTTTGGAGTCGGCACAACACTAGCAGTATTACAGGGTCTTGTTCACTCCATAAGATTAAGACCGGGTGTAGGTGGTGTTACTCGCTTTGAGGCAACTTCACCAAAGGCAGAAGCAGCGTTCATCAACAACTATATGAAAGAAGGCTTTAGAGTCAGGCAAGTCGAACCAGGTAAGTATCACGTGTGGCCGGCGAACTCAAGGTCTGGCAGTAATCCTTTTGTTTTGCAACGGGGAATTGCAGATCCACCAGCGCGCGTTTTTCCAGAGAACTATCGACCGGCAGAAAAGAGCGCGCTTCCGCCGCCCGAATCACAGGTAACTGGTCCCAATGGTCATGTATGGAAACAAAGCGAAATTGGTCACAAAGCATTTGCCGAAGTGAGCAACTTTACCGAAAGTTTCCGCAATGGACGCTTTGGAGAAGCCCATGCAATAGCCGAGGGCGGCTATCCTCCCTCCCATGAAGTTCGACGCCAACCACTGGAAGCAAACGCGGAAGCATTGCGCGATACAAACAATTTGACCAAATTCCTGGGCGATATGGGTCACGTTGCAGAAATCAAGAAAGTGCCAGCTGATACTACAAGCGGTGCTTCGCACAAGCTTGTTACGGAGTTGCCTCAGACAATTATTGAAATAGCCCCCGGTGTAAAAGTGGATTTCCTCACAGGAAAGACTCCAGGTGGAAAGACTCTGACAGCGGAAATGCAAGCCAAGTTCGACAGCTTCGCGAAGGGCGAAATAGGAAAACGCCTGCTTGCAGAACATGCTCTCATTGCTATGGAAGAGAAAGTTCACTTCCATAATTTAGAGGCAAGGGGACAAATTCTATCGCCATCATTTGCTAAGTTCGCCAGGGACATGAGCGCACCAGGCAATTCGTTGGAAGCTGCTTTCCAGGGACGATTCCAACAACAATATGCGGATTCTTCAGGAAGAGCACCATTCACTTTTGAACAGGAAGCAATCCTGGCTTTGCATGATTCCAATCCGAAATTCTGGAATGCGGATATGTTGGATCGGCACTTCGGGCGGCAGCACGAAAACGTCCGAAAACCGGTAATTGAGTGGCTACGGCAGCAGGAATCCGGACAGCTTGCAAAACCACACGTTGGAGCCGGTCGCCCTACAGGTTCATTTGATGGACCGATGCTGGAACCAAGAATTGCAGGAGACAGACTCGGCAGAAACCCACAATTCGACAAACATCTCAAGGCGCTTGATGCACAGGGAACAAGAAATTTCACCGGCGACATCCCGCAGGCCGACCGTAAGCCAGCTGATTACGCACAGCAAGACATTTTCCGCAAAGCTAATGAGTTTCTATCCAAGAAAGAGCCAGGCAAGCCAAGTCTTGCAGAAGAGGGATGGGCCATTTACCAGGCAAAGAAAAACTCACCAGCCGACGCTGCAAAGATAGATTACATACTTGTCAACGAACAAACTGGTCAGTATCACATTCTAGATGCTACCGCTCAAACGAAAACGGTCACATCTGACATACGTCGAAGATCAATCATCAAATGGGAAGAACCAACACATTTTGATCGGGATTCAGGTATGTTGACGGCAAAGGGAGTGGATCTCGTAGAGGGTCACATCAAAGGACTCACTCAATTGGAATCACCTCTAAATCTGGCAGATCATCCACCTCCGTCCTTCACTCAACATGATGCAGCGAGCTCAGTAAAAGACCTAACAAAGTATCGAGAAACACTCGCCAACAGCAGCAATCCCGATGTACTCATCTTCAATTCAGAACTTCAGGGGTCAATGACGTTCTGGAATAAAACCGCAGACAAGGCAAAACCAGAGTACAAGACCGCCAATGAAGCCTTCCAAAAGCAAGCCGACAAGGCTCTTGCCGATGTGATCGGGGAGATGTTTGCAGGCAAAACCAAAGCAGACCGGGCTTCGTCCGACGGACGTTTTCGAACGGATGAACGAGGCCAGGTTACACTGCAAGCTGAAGGAAACCGCTTCGAATACAATACAAGCAAAGCTCAAAGAATCTTTGATGAAGCAGTCAGCGATGCTCTCGGGAAAGCAAAGACTTCGGCTCAGCGTGATGCGATATACGAGATCAAGAGAAATGGACTTCCCGATCCTAGCGCGCTCGCAGAAAGAGTCGCAGCCAGGTTAAGCACAAGAACTAGTGATTCACTTCTCGGTAAACCGGCAGTTGCTCCAGCGAATAAACCAGCGGCAACAGTGCCGAAGCCACCGGCAGAAGCTAATCGTCACGAGTTCATGGCAGCCAAGTCATTCAAAGAACTAGGTAAAGAGTACGGTATCAAAGCCGATGGCAATGAATATCACCAGGATGTTCGTGACTTATTAGGAGAGAATCTAAACGAACTTCGGAATGCGCAAGGTAAGGATCCCAAAGCGAAAGAGGTTCTTGATGCAGCGCAGAAAATGCTTGACGCTTACCGAAAAGATAATCCGGAAGGCATTCGTCGAATCAATGAATTGTTAGATTCCAGTTCAGAGCCAAACAACTTCCGACTTGGGCGAAATGACACAAAGGTTCGCGATGAACTATCGCAGGTAACCAAGGAAGTAGCGGAGATCTTGGATAAGACCAACTCAGATGCTGTTTGCTTCTCAGAGTTGGAAAAGGCTGTCGCAAAGCAAGATGGTCGCCATCCCGAGTTCATAAGAGAACAAGTGAACTATCTGCGCGAAGTTGCTGAACGCCTGAAGGATGGAAAACTCAACGGTGCGCAAGTAGATGAACTCGCCATCCGTATCGCTCACAATTTGGAGCACCCAGATGCTGCCAGTAATTTGGATAGTTTCATGAATGCACTGATTAGGAGTCCACGTGGCGCTGAAAACATGAAGTCATTCGAGCGGCTCTTGCAAGACACGCCTCCGTCAGGCGAATTGACGCCGGTTGCTGGATCAATTAGCTATATGAGTCGAGCCGGATGGGCTCTGAAAATGGAGAACGGAGCACCAGTAACACGTAATGGCAACCTGGTGCTTACACATGATGGCTCTACCCGTATCTATTCCAAAGATCAATCCAAGTTCTCCGCTTCTAGCCAGAGGGGTACGCCAAACAAAGACGGAATAATGACCATTTCCTCTAAGGGCGATGTTGCGTTGGAAGTAGAGGTTTCTCCGGCGGAACTTTTGACCAGCATGATCGGAGCAGATACTGGTGGCTTCAATACATGCACTGCGAGTGTAACCGCATTTCTGAAGAATGCAGGACGTCCGGAAGGCGTTGCCAATCTAGTCGCCACTGGCGCAATCGAAACGCCTAGAATGCTCCAAAATAGTTCCATCGGAAAAGTTGGAGACGGCGGAGCAAATGTTGGTTACGATCAATTGATGGAGTTTGTTGTGACTCAAGCGAAGATGAATCCAGTCTCCGTAAAGCCCTTAGACTTAGGAAAAGACACGATGAGCGCGGTGACACCAGCAGATCTATCAAAAAAAGGACCGGGCATCTACGTAGCAACTAGCCCATTCTCCAAAACTGTTGATGGTAATGCTATGGGACATACGTGGATTATTACCGTAGATAGTGCCGGAAAAGTCTCGATGGTCGACGCAGCGCTCGGAAAAGTCAGAAATCCAGAAGGCTTTGCACTACAAAGCCTCGATCGACTCTCTGGAGAAAACGCAGATCGCGCAGCCCGCAATTTAGGACTACAACCTGAGTAATCCACGAAAACCGCGTGCAGCGTAGTATGAGGATGCGCCGTTGTGTATACAAAAACATGGTCATAGTGGCGGTCAGAAAATCAACGGTCCTAAAGTGAATTCCTGATCTCGGCCTGCATTTCTTCAGGCAAGCCATTTTCTATAGCATTGTTCGCAGCTAAAATCAGCATCCCTACTTTCTTGAATCCTTTTGCTTGATTGTTCAGGACTTCCTTTATTAGCGAAGAATTTTTCGCTGGATCTACAAGCATATCAGTGCAATTAGCTAGCACTCTTGTCCAGATGGAAGATATCAGTTTTTCCAGCGTATCGCCTACTGAATTTCTGAACGGCGACCCCGAAAACCAGCTCCAAAAATAAAACGATATATTGAAAGCTTGCAAGGGCGTGACCTTCTCTTCGAGGGTACGACAAAGAAAAATATTTTCAGCAATAAGCGTTTCTGCTTTAGTTCCTAGTGCGCTCTCATTCTGACTGCCTATTCGTTTTAGAAAGCGCAGAACTTTTTCCTCTTGGTTCAATTCGGACAATTTTAAGGTCAACTCAAAAAATTTTGCTTTTGAATTACTCGCAAGAGCCCCAAGACAAAATGCAGTGATCGCATGCAGAACTGTAGGATAATACTTGGGTTTGCTCCATTCCTCTGGCAAAACATGCTCCGCCTTGCTCGGTTTTTCCAAGACCATTTTCTCTGTAACTTGACCCTCTTCTGCTTTATTCAGCAAGGCCAGATATTGGCATAGAAACTCAACAAATTTTTCGTGGTCTGGCATTAGGCAAGAGCTCATCATCTGAGCTTCGGCCAATTCTAATTCATAGGGAACACATACCTCGCTGCCCGATCTTTTCAATAGTTTCGGCAGCACACCTACATCGACATTGAGTTCAGCCTCGAGTATGGCTAGTTGATACCACAATAAAAGAAATGGTGGAGCAGGGCGATCTGAAAGCTCCTCATGAGGAGCCGCTTCGCTACAGGATCCTGGGACCACAACAAATCCGTCGTATTCTGATCGACCAAGCTCCTGCCTCATCCAGAGAATCGCATTAGCGAGCAGGATGAGATGTGCATTTTTCGGGTGGCGTCCTTCATGACCCTCAAGGGACTCATAAAGCTCAACAGCTTCCGCAGCCAAACGCAAGGCCGACTCCCTGTTGCCACCCAAGAATTCTGATACGGCTTGATCAGCAAGCAAGCCTGCTGCCATACCTTTCCATTGAAGTTCGATTGCAATTTTTGCAGCTTCTGCAAATTGGGAGCTACAATTCTCAAAATCTCCGAGTTCTGCAGCACTCACAGCTGCATCTCGCAGACCAAGCATTTTATCGATTCTATCAGGCTCTGCGAAAGGTTCCATGCTGATCCATCGTCCTTTTCAAGAGGACCTCAAGCCACAATTAGATACTCTACCAGACTCCCGATCAACAGCGCCACAAACACTAGAATAAAGTTGCACTCGCATCATCTGAGCATTTTGGATGTATCCTAAAACGGAAGTCTTTCAATTGGCAAGTAAAACAAGAACTTAGATTGAAGCTCTAAAAGACCTTCCAAATAGCTTTAGGTATCAGTGGATGCGGTTACATGGGTATAATTAGTGCATGGTGCGAATGCAATACGCATCAACGAATAGCGGTCTCAAGTATCAATGATCGAGGTTTCTCAAAAGAGACGAGACTCAGTGAATTTCACAAAAGACAGCATCATAAATAATCGCTACCGGATATTAGAGCTTCTAGGCGAAGGTGGTTTTGCTAAGGTTTATAGCGCCTTTGACGAACAACTTTCGCGTAAAGTCGCTTTAAAGATACTCCATGCTGGTTTAGATAATGATAGCTGGCAACGTTTTCAGCGAGAAGCAAAAATTTTAGCAGGGCTGCGCCACCAGAATCTCGCATCCATTTATAGTCTTGAGATGATTGGAGAGAATCTATGCATTGTGATGGAATACATTAACGGTAAGACGCTTTCGAAAATAATTACCGAAAAGATATCTATAGACTTCGCTGAAAATATTTTTCGTCAAATTTGCAATTGTATTAACTATCTACACGAGAACGGTGTGCTACACCGGGACATTAGTACACAAAATATCCTAATAACTTGCGATTCGACAGTGAAGGTAATCGATCTAGGTCTAGCGTGGATCATGGAGTTAGATCCAGAATTTAGCGGGAGGTTGACGAGAACCGGCTTCATCCTTGGAAATCCAAATTACCTCAGTCCGGAGTGCTGTCGCGGAGAAAGGGCTACTAAACTGTCCGACATATATTCGCTAGGATGCGTTGCTTATGAACTTTTCACAGAGAGAGTTCCTTTTGATGCCGAAAACAGTATTGCCCTTCTATACAAACAGCAGCATGAGTACCCCGCATCGCCAATGGAAGTTTTGGTGCGGCGTGGTTGCAAGAATTCCGAAAAAATTAGCCAGCTGGTTTTGCACTGTTTGCAGAAGCAATGCCAAGCTAGGATGCAATCTTGCGCTGGTATACTGAAGGTCCTAAATGCTCAAAGCTCGCACGTGGAGAAGAGCGATTTAGAGGGCTGGGCCATTGCCGGTTCGGCAGATCAGAAGCGCCCAACGAATCTACCTGTTTTTGGGATAGGCGTTTTATTGGTCTCAATAATCCTTGCGTTGACTACATCGATCACAGGTTCTTCTAGACACAAAGAGCAGACGGTCATCTCGCCTGAATCGTCAAAAACGTCCTCGATTGAGAAAGACTTACTACAGGTAGATAATTATTTAGAAGACGCCGCACACTTGTCTGAAGCCGGGCAAAGATCTTCTGCTGCTAGGAGTTTACGGAAAGCGCTCAAACTGTTTGCTGAAGTTTCAATTAGTTCGAATGACACGCCAATCTCTTTAGCGCGGATAGAGAAATCGGTTGACAAAATTATCCCTTTGGCGCCTCTCCTTGATGTAGACGACCCAATCTATAAAACACTCAATTCTTTGATAATTTACAAGCACAGTGGTGAAGAGTTCAATGCGTATCCTTGGGGCGTGATTAGATTGTTGACAGCGACCAAAGGCTTCGTATCCCTTCAAGTTACAAGTCAGACCGAATTATTTACGAAGTTGCTTTATTTTCCTTGCGATTGGGCGGGAGACAGGCTGTCCATAAAATATGCCGAAGAGCTGCTTGCAAAAACATATCCTCCGAGTTCCGCTGCCCTATTTGAGGAGACCTATCTCCCGTTGATGAAGATTGTGGCTGATCGCCGGGCCCAGCAAACCTTGAATAAAGGAATGCAAGAATTTTGGAAACAGAAAGCCGTCACCCTGTATCAGATTCAGAACATGCTTTTATCGAATTCATCACTCGAACCGAGGCCGAAAGCAACGATGTTGAAATTGCTAGGTGACCTATTAGCCAGCGTCAACTCAGATAAAGCCGAAGAATGCTTGAAGACTGCGCTTTCTCTGAATCAACTCGATGCTCTTATGATTCACGATCTCATTAGGAGTTATGCTGAACTGTGTGAAAAGAAAGGCCAATATGAAAAGGCAATCGAGCTTTATCAGGAGTTCTCTCAGATGCCATGTTCCAATGATCGGGAACTCGAGGCAGCAGGAGAACAAATATTGGTCCTCAAAAAACGGTTGAGCCGCAGGTAAAGTTAATGGTTCGTTCATTTAAAAGAAGACACACCACCTATTCAATACGGCTTCTTCGTTTTTGGAGATACTACCCAAGGTCCCGGATTACCGTGACCGCCTGACGGGCCGTTCCCGCGGAAGTGTCAATAGTTTTGTGTAAAAGAATCAGTCATTAGGTTTTCGTTGTTGAACTGGCTGCTGCCCGCCGCGCACACCTTGCAGCCATGACCTGAAAGCACTCGCCTCAGGACCCGTTGTCCAGGGCGGCGTAGCCGCAGCGAAGCTGCTTGCCCTGGACAATGGGCGGCGAGTGCTAGGCTGTAACGCCAGGGCATGGGGAAGTGGCGGGCATAAATTGGAATCGCGCGTAGCGCGTACCTTTGTCATTGCGGTAACCTCCCTTCAAATTCGATGGCGAAATGCTGCACGGCCATACACCAACTTCTAATCGGCAGTGTCCATTTTTTTGCGATATTGTGGATAGCCAGAAACATCACCTTCAAAACGGCTTCGTCGTTCGGAAATATTCGATGATTCCTGCTAACCTTCCGTAGTGTCATATTGACTGATTCGATCGCGTTGGTGGTGTACATTACTTTTCGAATTTCGGGTGGGAACGCGAACATTGGAATTACTTGGGCCCAGTGCGACCTCCAGGACTTACTGATTGATGGATATCGGCTGTCCCATTTCTTGGCGAAACTATCTAGGGCAACTCCTGCTTCACCTTCGGTTGCAGCCCGATAAATTGCTTTGAGATCCTCAACTAGGGCTTTTCTGTCTTTCCAGGAGACAAATTTCAGCGAATTCCGGATCATGTGCACGATGCAGAGTTGAACCCAGGTTTTTGGAAAGACACTTTGAATTGCTTCCGGCATCCCAGTCAATCCATCTACACATGCGATAAAGATATCTTGAACGCCGCGGTTCTTGAGCTCCGTCAATATGCTCAACCAAAATTTGGCGCCCTCGTTTTCTGAAATCCAAATTCCCAGCAGCTCCTTTTCGCCGAATGCATTTACTGCCAGCGCTAAGTACACTGACTTGTTAATTACGCGTTGATTGTCTCGTACTTTCACTACCAGCGCATCAAACCACACTATTGGATAGACTTGATCGAGTGTTCGATTTTGCCAAGCCTTAACGTCCTCGTGCACCGCATCTGTGACATTAGAAATTAGTGTGGGAGACACTTCCGTAGCGTAAAGCTCCTTCAGTTGTGCCTGGATATCGCGCACTGTCATTCCGCGCGCATACATTGCAATAACCTTCTCGTCGAATCCTTCGAGCCTGGTCTGATGTTTCTTCACCAGCTTTGGTTCAAATCTCGCCAGTCTGTCTCTTGGAATATCAAGTGGAATCTGCTCACCGTGTTCGTTAATCAAGGTTTTCGAGCTACTTCCGTTTCGGCGATTTACATTGTCTTCGCCGGCACGTTCGTTCTTGTCGTAGCCAAGGTGTTCGTCAAGTTCCCCACTTAGACAGCGTTCCACGAGAGCTTTCGTAAGCTGCTTAAGCAGTCCTTGTTCTCCGAGGATCGTTTCCTTTGGATCCCCGTTCTTATATGCCTCCTTTATAAAAGGATCGAGCATACTGATATCAAATGCGGTACCGGTGGATTTCTTTGGCATATCGGTCGAGCCTCCCTTCTAGTGTCGTTCTTGGGCTCTGACCCTTTACACAAACTATTTTACAGTCTCGTTCCCGCCCAAATTCATGTATATTTCTCGTGGTTGCAAAAGGTTCGGGGAGTAACCATCTGTAACCCAGCCAGCACCCGATTTGTAAGTGTGAGTGATACCCATTATGTTGACAGTTGTTCCATCAGCGGGATTTATCGGTACTTCCATTGAGGATTTATTTTGTCCACCGCTGGGTTTGGTGCTTTTCACTGTTCCTTCCAGCACCGACTCCTTAGCTTGACCGGTAATGACTTTTAGCCGTTGGCCAATTGCACTTATAAAATCATCCATCACTGAAGGATCCTTTGCGCTCAGCAGTTTCTGTGTTATATCAAAAACAACGTTGTCCTTCGGCACAAGAAAACCTGCATTGGGCAGATCCTGCGCGGTGATGTCAGCGGAACCGGTCAACCTTGTTCCGCGAGGAAGAGCTTCTGAGCTGATCAGAACCTGCCCCCCATGACAGATCGTCCATGTATCGAGTTTTTGTTGAAGTGACTGCCTCACCAGATCTAAGACGCCGGCATCGGTCCTGATGCCGGCCGTGTTTCCAGCTCCACCAGGCACGTACATAACATCGAATTTTCCATTCTTCATCATCTGGGAAGCGGACGAAACAGATATATCGCCCTGAATCGCTTGGTCGTTTTTGAGCCATTTAGCAGCAGACACCAGTCCCGGATTATTTGGCTGATACTGCCATGTCCAATCTGGCGTTGCAACAGTAATATTTGTGCCTGCCTGTCTTAATGCTTTTACTACTTCCGTAAACTCAGGAGCTTCTACGCCATGTCCTGTCACCACGAGAACATTTACTTTAGTTCCATCTGGCTTTACGCCAAGAGAGGGATCCAGTTTTACTTTTGGCAATGGATAATCGGTACCCTTTAACGTTTCATTCAATGACGCATTGACCCTTGGATATTTCTCGATGACACCATGGGATCCGGGGTACTCTTTCTTACCAGCTAAGAAATTTTTTGCCAGCGCAGCTGCGTCATCGAAACGATCGGAAGTCCAATTATTCGCCCGATCAAATAACTCCGTTTTCCTGATGCCAAAATCCTTCATCATGTTGGTAGCGAGAAACTTATCGCTTCCGAGGGATCCAGCCTTGTATGCAGCGATGCCCAATGGGAGATTCGCTGCAAAACCTCCAGCGGCGAATCCCAAATGTCGACCAGCATTTTGGAGGTCTTCTATTCCATTTGCTTGATCAACCTTTTTGTATACCTGGTAAGATTCTATAGCCAGTGGTGCCGTAAAAGCAGTAGCCAATGCGGCCCCACCCAACTTACCGAGTATTCCCGCTTGGGGCAACAGTGTTCTTGCAGCAAAACCAATTGCTGCACCAATTGCAGCAGACTCCACTATCTTCGGGACAGGCACGGTCGTATCCTTGGTTAAAGGAACTGGAATCTGATCTATACCAAGGACGGCATCGGCCATTCCAGGGAGAATGCTGGATGCAGCCTCCGACATCACGATCTTACTTTTCTCCCATTTATTTAGAGAAAGAAGCTCTTTGGAGCTTTGATTTTGCACAAGCGATACCAAACTAAGCCCATCCTCTTTGCTATTTCCGGACTCGAATTCTGTCTTTTCCGTGTGCTGTGCTTGATCTTTCATTGAATTTTCCTAAAAAGGTGACAACTTCAGTCGCAACTTCGCGTAAATCTCGCAAGGTTGCTATCCTTCACAAATTCAGTAACAACGTAAAACTTGTAGAGTTAAGATGTTGTGGAAAATCATTTGACGCCAGCGAAATCGCTCATCCGATCATATTGCGACTTCCAGGGGCAGGCGATGGAGAATACGTCCTAAATGAGTTTGAGTTCTTCGCATTTTCATCTCGACGGCGTCGCATTACGCGAATATCTAGCAAGCAAGAGATTCGTTCATTTTGAAAAAACAAACTATTGAGTACAAATTGCAAAGGTACGATGGTGGCAGTGAGTACGACTGGCTTGCGCTAAGAAAATTGGAAATAATAAGTAGATTTGAATGAATTGCCATACCAGCTTCATAAACCGCGCGAACAGCTCGTGCTTTTACGGACGAAAGCCATGTAGGATCTATTCCTTACTTCCATTCTCTTGCTCATCAAAATCGTTGGCGCCATTTTCTGCCCAATAGCTCAGTAATTCAATGTGCTTTTGTCCAAAAAAATTATCAGGATTGAGCAGGTTCTCTAAGATTTGTCAGAGACGAAGGACTTCAATCCCTGCATGTTTGAACGCGAAGAGGCTGGCGACACAAATGAGTCGCTTCAACCAACTTAGATGATATGGTGGTATCCAGCCTAGATGTCTCTCGCGTTCTGCATGCTCGCCCTTGTGGCACTAGTGCTTATGCAGGATTGCACATCAGCAGAAATACCTCTGGGCACACTCGAGAGACGCTCAGCAAAATGAGGTTCTCCAACATGTTCTCTTGACTCCCCAGTTTCCCTCGGGTGTTGAACATAAGTTGAACACGATTATGTGCGATCCCTGAAAAATTGCGTGGTAAGAGACTCGAACTCCTAACCCCCTCGGTGTAAACGAGGTGCTCCACCATTGAGCTAACCACGCGGAAGAGTTCAGTCTACCATGTCAAGCAGCGCGACGAGGAGTTGTTCGTCTGAAATTCGCAGAAATGTTGCGAGATTATCACCAGAAAATCGTGAATGGGTTTCAAGTGTCATGGTGTTAATGCATAAACAAGCGATGCCAAGAATCCATTGGATTGATCGGGACTACCCAGGCGGAGCATTTACATCAATTGATTACTGAATTGATTTGATTCAGACTTCCCACGACAGCGGCCTGTTTTATTCTTACCTTTCCCAACGCTGTCGAGGGTCTGACCGAGGGGAAGAGCTGTTTGTAGCAAATCAAAGAAGGGAACCGATGGCGCGTTCTCTGTGTCTTTTCCATGAGCGGAGAACGAAAAATACTCGCAACATCGAAGGGGGACACGATGAGTAATTCATTGCAGCCGAGAAAAAATGCACCAATTGAAATCATTGGCGAGTTTCCCTCAACCGAGTCCGCTGAGCGTTGCGTTGATAGCCTGAACGACACCAACGTTCGTGTTCAGGACGTAACGGTTTGGAGTGGTGAATCCGCGAAGATGGATGTAGTAATCGAACCGCTCCCTGTTAATAGCCGTAAAGACAAGGGTTTTATCCTTATGGCTCTGGCAATATCTTTCACCGTATTAGGATTGATCACAACTCTGGCAATTATGTATGGTGAACCAGCATGGGGATTCTTCAAACACATCGGTGCTGGTCAGACAGCCCTGTTAGGCGCAGTTCTCGGGTGTATGTTCGGGACGCTGATTGGAGGCGCGATTGTAGGCAGCATTCGCGAGGACGAAGAAGTCGTTTATAAACGCACATCAAAGACCGTGACCCCATCGGCAGTTGAACCACGCGAATATGCCACCGAAGCATCCATCTACAAGACGGAATCGGAAGCGGTACTCACTCCAACACCATTGTCGTTGGTTGGGAAAAGCAAAGTGTTGATAGACATTCTGTTGGACGAAGAAACTTACTTGAAGCGAATTAGCGAACTCATGTTGAAGTGCGGTGCGTCAAAAGTAACGATGCGCTTCGCCGGAGCATAAAAAAATATCGCCGTACTGTTCTGAACTTAATTCAAGATCCAAGCAGAGGAAGCGACAGTTCTGTCTAAACTGAGCACTATTGAGCAAAACTCGCTTACCAGGCTTGAATGTTTGAGACAGCTGCTATCCATGAGTTAGCATAATCGTAGTAGTCGCGAAGTGCTTCCTTCCAGCGTTTCGTGTTGTAGAGCGAATTGAAACGATGGGCGGGTCGCCGTACTTGCGCCGGGGTGAGTACTGCTGTGTGTCGAGCCGGCTTGGTCCACTATGCTGCAGCCAGGTGAATAGCGTGACGCAAACAAAGCCGCAAACAATGACGGCTAGAAAGAGATAGAGGTGACCTGACTCGGTTCGCATTTGCGTCTCAGCATTAAATGGAGATAACACAGACCGGCGTCGGATAGCAAAACACTGAAATCCAGCACTATACTAGTGGGCATGTTTCAAGAGATACTCACAGAGCGATTGCGGCTGCGCCGGTTTCAGCCAGAGGATGCCGAAGCTGTCTATGCCTATAGAACGACGCCGGAACTCCGGCAGTTCTTGTCCTGGCCGCAATCGATGGAGGTGTTGCATTCGACTATCAATAATTTGAGTAGCAAGGACTTTTGTAGCGCGGCGGGTTGGGATCAGCTTGCAATTGAACACTGCGCTGATCAGCAGCTACTGGGAGACTGTGCCATTCGAATTGATGAAATGGACTCGCGCATTGCTGAGTTAGGAATTGCGCTGGCAGCGGAGTTCCAATTGAAAGGCCAATGCGTCTGAAGTATTCAACGCTTTGTTCAACGTTCTCTTTAATAAGCGCGGAATTCATCGAGTTTTCACGACCGTCGACGCGCGCAACCGCCCTTCATCATGGAACGCGTGGGTATGCGCCATGAGGGGCTTATAAAGCAAGGTCGATGGTTCAGAGATGAGTGGGTTGACGTTGTAATATTTGGTTTGCTCGCTAGCGAATGGAACGCGGGAAGGTCTGGTTAACCGCTATCCGAAATCATTTTGGCGCCGGCGATTTATCCACTGCAGAAACCATCTCCTCAATCGCAGGCAAGAGCCCTGTCTTGCTCAGGTCTCTGAATGAAATACAAACTCTTTGACTCCGAATCTGACTAGTCCCCACCTGCAACATCATAGTAGTTTGCGTTTTGATCTGTTTCGCCGACTTGCAGCATAGCACACGCAGACGCTTTCCGAGATCAGCTTCGTCGGTGGCTTTGGACAACTCGATATCCGCATCCGCGGGATCGCTGACCGTTCCATCACCAATTACTACAAGCAAGATTCGCTTATTGCTGGCGCGAGAACTTGCAAACACATCGCGTAAGACCGGGGCAAGCATAGTGCCTCCGTTGGGCATACGTCCCATTCTGAAATTGGTCCCACGTTTTTGTCGAGCGTATTCTAGAGAGATTCGTACTGGAAATCACACAATCCAATTGCGGTCAGAAATTAGCGGGATGCTTAGGCAAGTTTGTAGAAGGCGATGTACGCTTGCCGATTGAAGGCAACCTTGCCGTATGTTTACAGCTGTGCTTGTAGAGAACTCGTAGGCAGAATCTATCACAGCAATTCCCTGCCCGTCGTAAGGAACAGATTTGCGGGCCATGGCTTCATTCCATAGATGTCAGGCGCCCGATGCAGCTATCAACGAAGTATGATATAGTCTGCGCTTGCTGTCATTCCCGGTTCGTCGGAACCCGGCAGCGACTCAGACAATTTTCAACTTGCAATGCCTATCATAGCAATAGCATTATCGGGAGCACGGTGAGCAACATGACCAAAGAGCGGACGTCGTGTATCTTAGTCCCTCTTTCACTTACCTTCAGCCTCTATTGTGGCTTCTGGATTTACTGTCCCAGCGCTCAAGCGGAAGGAGCGTCGCCACGTGCTGCAACCGGCGGTACACTCGATCCGCGTGATTGGGGACGATTCAATCCATATAGATTTCAACCGGCCGGACGACTGGTTCCCAGCCCATCGGCAACCACACAAAAGGCGAACATATATAAGGGCACGCCCCTCTTTCCGCATGACCCTTCGAAAACCAACCTGGTTTACGGACGGGGAACCAAATTTCTTCCTACTGAAATTTATGCCAAAGCATACGATGTCTTGCAGATAGGAAACAAATACTATCAAGCGCCTGGTGCAGGCGAAAGCAAAATGATTGTCGTCAATGGTGAGTCAATAACCATATACGGTACCACCGTTTACACACCACTACAAGACAATAGATTCGTTGGTAATCCCACAAGAATTTCTCCTTTCGACCCGACGCGTGTGTTCTACAAAGAGAACAACATGTGGCCAACAGTCATATACGCCGAGCCGGGCAAAGAGATCGTAATCGCAAACCAGCGAGTTGTCGTCCCTGCAGCGGGGCAATTCAAAGTATTAACAGTAACAAAAGACGGTCAGGTAAATATTTCCGGCGATGATTCAAGTGCTCCCGCGCGCTCAGGGTCTCAGGCTGACGACAATAATCGTGGTGGAAAAGGCAAGGACAAAGCAGAATCAGGCTTTGCATCCGGGAGTTCATCCGAATCAGGATCTTCAGCTTCGGTCTCCGGGCGATCTGGATCTGGTGGAGCTGGAGGTGGCAGCGGAGAAGGCGGCGGTGGAGCTGGGGGACGGGGCAAAGGTGCATCCGATAAGCCTGGCGAGAAACCAGCAGACAAAGCTGCTTCGGACAAGCCTGGTGAGAAGTCCGCAGATAAGGTCGCTTCTGACAAGCCTGGTGAAAAGCCTGCAGATAAGGTTGCGTCCGACAAACCTGGCGAGAAGCCCGCAGATAAAGTTGCGTCCGACAAGCCCGGCGAGAAGCCTGCAGATAAGATTGCTTCCGACAAACCTGGCGAGAAGCCCGCAGATAAGATTGCTTCCGACAAACCTGGCGAGAAGCCCGCAGAAAAGATTGCTTCCGAGAAGCCTTCCGAGAAACCGGCAGACAAAGATAAAACTCCCTCGGAAAAAGAACAAACAGTTGAGAAAACTGTAGAGAAACCCGTAGATAAAGACAAGACTTCTCCGGAGACCGCTGCATCGGACAAAGCATCCGGTGAAAGGTCGGCAATCGAAAAAGCTGTCGAGCAGAAGTCGCCCCAGGAACGAATTACACCTGAAAGGATTGCTGAACAAAAAACTACTCAGGAAAAATCGTCTCCGGAAAAAAACGAAGATGAAAAGGGTCCCCCGGAGAAATCATCCACTGAAAAGACTGCAGAGAACACACCCGAGAGATCTCCAGTAGATAAAACGGTAGAAAAGCCATTCGCTGCTGAAAGAGTGCCGGAAGGGAAATCAACAACGGAGTCCTCGTCGAGTGATCCACAGGCAGTCGCCGGTAAGGCAGCCGCTCCCCAAGCTGAGAAGTCGAGCACAGAAAAGGCTAGCACTGACAAACCAGTAGAGAAGCCTACACCCGAGAGTCCCGTAGACGAAAAGACCGCCGCTGATAAGACCGCCATGGATAAATTGAGTCCTGAGAAAGTTGCAGAGGAACGCGCTCTTCAACTGGCACGATTGGCAGAAGACAAAGCAGCGGCAGAAAAGCTTGCGGCTGATCGGGCAGCAAAGGAACAAGCTGCGCTGGAAAAACAAGCACAAGAAAAGGCTGCACAAGAGAAAGCTATCGCAGATGGTATCGCTAAAGAAAAAGCTGATGCTGAAGCTGCAAGACAACGTCAATTAGAACTTGAAAGACAAGCGTTGGAAAAAGCTTCGCAAGATAAGCAAGCCATGGAAAAACAAGAGATGGAGAGGTTCCAAGCGGAGCAACAGCAGGCTCAGCGCGATGCTCAAATTGCAGCTCAGCTAGCAGCTGAAAAGCTAGCGAAAGAGCAAGCAGCCAAAGAACAGGCAGCACGAGAGCAAGCTGCGAAGGAACTAGCCGCAAAAGAACAGGCTTTGAAAGATCAACAGACCAAGGAACAAGAGCAAAAGCAAGTTGAACTGCCCAAGTACAACATCGCTGGAGAGTGGAGTACCGTCAACACTGCAACCTCTAATCAACAGAAGCTAATGATTGAATATGCGGGCTCCTCTGTTACTGCGAAGATCAGCGAACAAGGAAATGGCTACATCCCGGTGGGACAGGTTCGCTTTAAAGGTGAGTACAAGGCAAATCCTTTTGAGGTCCAAGTTCAGAGAGCCTATCCCGGATTTACCAATCCTTATTGGGAAACGGGAACGCTAACGATTTCTGATCCAAACAATATTTCGGTGCAAGCAAAAACAGGCAACTTAGTTTTGAAGCGTAGCTCCTCGGCACCGCCACCTGCGCCGCCTCCTCCAGATCCGCCGCCACCGCCACCACCGGAGGAAAAACCTAAAGAAGATCAGACAAAACAAGATCAAACAAAACAAGACCCAACGAAACAAGACCAAACTCAGCCTGAAGCAGACAAGGATCAAAGCCAGGGCACACAGAATGACTCGACAGGCTGCCCGTAATTTTTCCCATTGATGGAGGATAACTGATGAACCTTCGCATGCCTTCCAACAAAAGAGTTTGGACATGGGCGGTGCTTAGTCTTTCAATGCTGCTACCGCTTGCACCAATACAATCAAGCATAGCAAACGGTATTGTTTCTGAAACAAAGATTCCGTTCCCTATCGATCTTGAGACAGAAGAAAGCGTTGGAACACTGAACGAAGAGGTTGCGCGATCTCATAACGTTCCCGCGGGAGGAATGGCTTCAAACCAGGTTTTCTTGCGCTCCGCTGCACTTAACATCTTCGACATTGTAGGTGGCTACGTTCCACCTATTGGTCCACGAGTTGAGTTCAGATTGAACTACAACTACCTGGAAGCAATTGACAAAGGCACAAAAGGAAATTTCGCAAACCTTGGTCCCGGCTGGACGCTCAATTGGGTTTCCTTTCTAAAACTTGATCAAAAGGGAAACGCCACTGTCTTTGTGCCAGGCGGAGGCAGCGAGTTCTATCCCATAAACACAGGAAAAGGACAAGCACCTTACAAAAACAATCTCGTTTCTCATGCACTTTTGGTTGCTCAGCCTGAAGGCGAATATGAAAGACAGCTCCCTGATGGATCGGTCGAAATATATGGTGCACAAGATCCAACGGGAAGACTTTTCCTCACGCAACTAAAAGATCCGTTCGGCAGATCGTTGAAATTAGGATATGACAAATGGTTTCGTACAGAATCCATCACCGATGCTATTGGCCAGAAGAGTAAAATTCGATTTGCATCCGATGTTCAGGGAAATGCAGGATTCTACAAAATAGCTGAGATAGTAGATCCTTTTGGGCGCAGGTCCGCGTTTGTTTATGACAAAACGTTTTCACATATCGAATCGAGCACAGATCCAATTGGACTCACATCTCGATTCGTTTATGCTCCTAACAGTCATGAGATTTCCCAACTGAGCACACCTTACGGAACCACTAAGTTTTCTCAATACAAGCCTGTGAATAGTCCGGCTGGCTCCCTAGGCTTGAAAACTACATACGCTGATGGAACTACCACGGTAACCGAGCATTGGGCTGGAGACCGGCACGCGACATATCAGTGGAGTAAGCTTGCACTAGAGCTTTACCCTACAGATCCTGAGAAGGGCATCTATTCTCACTGCAAAACTACAAAATGGATGACCAGACCCAGCGGCAGAGAGTTGTCGGTAAAATCATCGGTCAAAGATCCCCTGGAGAGCGAGGTTCTGTTCTCCTACGTGGGACAGTCTGTCAAAGGCTTTACTGGAAGCTCCAATCAGCCAGCTTCAATTAGCCGGAGAGTAGTCACAAAAAAACCCGACGGCACTGTTAGTGATGCCGTCCAAAGCTACTCATTTCAATACAATGCCATGGGCCGGGTAACCCGGCTCGTAGACCCCGTTGGTCGCACCTTTTTGAACATTTATGCTTCGAATGGAATCGACTTGCTGGAAACTAGGCAAACACGCGCAGGAAATAATGTCCTTCTTTCTAAAACTGAATATGACGACAAACATCATCCAATATCAGTAACAGACCAGTCTGGAAACAAAACAACCTTCAAGTACGATGAACGTGGTTTGTTAGTTAAGCGAATCGACTCTGGTAACAATGAGTGGGAAACGGACTACGATCAGAAAGGCTATCCTATAACCCTTACTGGACCAGGCAATGGCGACTCTACAAACGTAATAGCAAAATTCGTGTACGACAACGTCGGTCGAATTGCAACGGCCACCGATATTGATGGACACACAATCAAAATGGCGTACGACAATGCAGATCGACTGGTCGAGAGAACTTACGAAGACGGCACCACAGAAAAAATATCATACGACAAATTAGATGCCGTTACATTCCAAGATCGCGCTGGACACGTGACAAAGCGTACCTATGACAGCCAAGATCGCATGATCTCCATAACAGATCCACTGGGACGGAAGAGTCAATATGAATGGTGCTTATGTGGTGCCTTAAGAAAGCTCACAGATCCGGCTGGACACTCTACCGAATGGCACCATGACATCGAAGGACGCATCATCCAAAAGAAATTTGCTAACGGTACGGAAACAACATTCGAATACGAAAAGGATGGACACCGCCTATTGCAAATTACTGACGCCTTAAAGCAGAAAACTGTCTATTCATACAATTTGGACGATACCTTAGCTGAAGTTAGCCACGAGAATGCAATAAACCCCACGTCGGCAACGAAGTATCAATACGACCCTGACTACACTTTAATTACGTCCGTATCCTCTGATTTTGGCACGGTCAACTATGAATATCAGCAGGTCGGACGACCAGGCTCAGGACTCCCACGCAAGATCTTAAACTCCGGGATTCCAAACTCGACCATCGGATTGGAATATGACGGTGCAGGAAATCTGATTCGAAGGAGTATTAATGGAGAAGCAAATGTAGTTAGCTCAAAATATGACGGCCTCGGACGATTGTCATCAGAGAATACGCCATTAGGTGAATTTCGCTATTCTTACGGAGACCATACACGCAAGATAACAAATCGCCTAAACAAAATATCCTATCCCAATGGAGTAGTGACAACGTTCAACTATGACGGAGCCAGCGGAGAGGAGCGCTTGAAGAGCATAATCAATTCAACAAGCGAAGTACTTTCTCAATTTGACTATACCTACAACAAGTCCGGTCAAATAGTGAATTGGCAGGAGAATTTTAGCGGCAAAGACACTGCGCAGTTTGTGCTAAGTTATGACGCTGCAGGTCAACTAACTGATGCGGCGAGTCAAATAGGCGACACTGCTCAAAGCTACCATTATCAATACGATCCAGCATCAAATCGAACTCAGGCAAGAAGTGGTGGCACCTTGCAAGAATGTGCTTATAACAGCATGAATGAATTGATCACACTAGCTACAAAGACAAGAGACAACCAGACTACGAACGCAACCGGTACACCCGAACGCTTCAAATATGACGCGAACGGAAATTTATTGAGCGATGGAGACAAATCCTACAAGTGGGATGCAAGGAACCGCTTAATTAGAATTGAATACAAATCAGGAAAGGCAACTGAATTTGCGTATGACGCCCTCGGTCAACGTTCTAAGATCACTGAACTCGGTACCGACGGAAAACCAGCAATCCAGCAATTTCTGGTGTGCTTGAACGGAACCGTCTGCGAAATCCGAAACGAAAGAGGCGAAGTCCTGAAGAAGCTCTTCGCCCTTGGTGAGAACGCAAATGGAAAAAACGTCTATTTCGGCCGAGATCATCTTGGCTCAACTAGGCAAACATTGGACAGCACAGGTTCAATTATCGCCCGCCTCGATTACGATCCGTTTGGTCAACCTATACGTAGCCAAGGCGAAGCTCCAAATCTACAATATACAGGTTACTTCACCCATGCTCCCAGCGGTTTGAACCTTACTTTGTTTCGAGCTTACGACAGCAAGCTGGGTCGCTGGCTAAGCAGAGATCCGTTAGGAGAGTTTGGAACCATAGGAGTACCAGACTGGGGAATAGATCGAGACAATGAAATCATCGCGAGCAATCTCTATGCTTTCGTTAACAACGATACCATGCAGCTAGTTGACCCCTTCGGACTTCAAGCTTGTTCAGTCAGAGATAAATTATTGAAGCGACTGGGCGTTGACGCAAATGGAAAACCGTTAACTGCGGTTGGTACAGAACGCGGACAACTCAATCAAGCCGGAGCTAATCATTATGATAAAGCAGGCCCTGGTGTTACATACAATACAAACACCCGCGCTGCAGGCCAGGCTCTACAAACAGGTACTAGTGTAAATTCCAACGCTGGTTCTCAAGGATTTTATGTCCCTACGCAGTTATCTCCCACTCAAACAAGTTACACTCCAAGCCTGCCAACTCATATTGAAGGTGGCACAAATGTAGGTTACCGAGCTGAATCCCTGAATTACTCCAATGTACAATCTGGAGCAGGAGCTCAAATGAATACTGGTCAGGTCGACCAATTGATAAGATCGGGCGGAGTCAGGGTACAAAATGTCTATCAATAGCCGCTTGGGAATGACTCAACAATTCATCCTGGTGGTAGTTTTCAGCAATTTCATCTTATGCAGCGATGGATTCGGAGCCGAGCAGAACGCTACGAATGCACAAATCGAAAATCTTATCGCTACGGGTAAATACAAACAGGCTACTGTTCTACTGAAGGAGCTACTGAAGAATACTCCAAAGGACTCACATGCACTAGCAAATTTGGCGAGAGCATACGGAGGTTTAGGTGAAGACTCAGCTGCATTTGCCGCAGCTGACTTAGCAGTCAAAGAAGGCGCACAGGATCCTCTTGCGTGGTATGCAAGAGCTAATATTCTCGGTAAGATGGGTCGTCTAAGGGAATCAATTTCTGACTATGATCGCGCAATAGAATTAGATTCGAAGTTTGTGCGAGCTTACGTAAACAGAGGTCAGCGATACCAAGATCTGAATAGACTCCCCGAAGCAATAAGTAACTTTTCCACGTCTATCTCGTTGGATCCAAAAGGAAAGCATTACTGGCTTCGTGGATTCGCATATCTCATGACCGGAAAGTTGCAGTTGGCTCTTACTGATTTAGATAAGGCCGTGAGAGATCCTTCTCTGTCCAGAAAAGAGCTTACTAGCGCGTTGATTGATCGATCGAACTGTCTGTCATTGCTGGGAAAATCAGATAAGGCTCAAGCAGATCTAAAGCGGGCTCTGCAATTAGACCCGAACGATGCTCGTGCCCTTGCGTTATTTGCTGCTTTTTACCTAAAGGAACCAGAGGCTCGCATTCAATATTGCACAAAAGCCATTTCAATCGATCCTAGGCTACCGGCTGCTTTTTCATTCAGGGCTCAGGCTTATTACATACTAAAAGATTATGAAAGTGCGCTTACTGATTTCAATCAAGCTGTTTCGTTAGACCCATTCTCCTTTGATAATCGTTTTCAGTTAGTCGATTGCCTAAGAAAACTGAACAAGTTCGAAGAGGCGCGAGCTGAAGTCACTAGCATTCTTTCTCTAAAAGCAACCACTGCCAGAGAGTTTGAAATCAGAGGCATCCTAAATTCAGAGTCAGGGAAATTGGACGAATCAACAAAAGATTTTCAAAAGGCAGTTGAGCTCTCACCCAATCTGCCACTCGTACACTTTAGGCTAGCTGAAAACTATTACGCTCTTCACAAGTTCAACGAGGCCCTCACAGAGTCCGAACTCGGATTAAAAGCGGAACCTAAAGATTGGCGGTACCATTATCTAAAAGCTAAATCTTTTTTCCGCCTTGGCAAACTTGAGAATGCCTTACAAGAGGATTCCCAAGTAATAGCAGCGAATCCTTCATTCTATTCCTCTTACAACAATAGGGCCGCAACTTACTTGGAACTGGGTAAGAAGCAAGACGCAATCCGCGACGCCAGCAAAGCAATCGAGCTCAATCCGGAGTTAGGAGAATCGTTTGAGACAAGGGGCGCCGCCTACTATCAGTTAGGCCAATACGACAAAGCACTACCTGACTTGACGAGCTCGTTGAACATTTTTCAGAAACAAAATAGTAAGAATAAGGACCAGATTCGTTTTGCTTACACCTACAAAGCAAAATCCAACAGCGCTCTCGGTTATCATAAAGAAGCCATAAGCGATTGGAATGAACTGATCAAAATTTCCGGAGAGCAGGCAGGTGCGGATTTGTTCTTTCTTCGTGCCGGGGATAAGCTACGAACTCAAGATCTTGCCGGTGCTGCGCAGGATTTCCTGATCGGACTCGAAAGAACCTCCGTATGGTTGCGTCTTGGACTATCAGCACTACTGCTGCTTGCAGTTTGTGCTTGCGTTCATCTCGGTAGGATTGTTCGAAAGAGGGCACAAAGTACCTAGAGGTAACTGATTTGTACTGGAACTCACACTGTTTAGCGTCAAACTAAATTGCGTCCCGCAATTTCAATTGTCGTTGATCACACACAATCCAGTTGCGGTCAGAAATTAGCGGGATGTGTAGGCAAGTTCTTGCTCCCTATTTGCTTTTGCTTGCAATTGTGCCTGCGACCATTTCATTTCTTATGATTGGGCGACTAATGAAGAACATGCAAACTACGAATCGTGCTCCATCGAAGAAGCACGATTCAATTTAGATTCATCATTTATTGCACGATCTAGAGCGCCGACGGCAGAATTTCTTTCGAAGGTGGTTGAAGAATCGATTGCAGCTGTTGCGCGCTAATCGAACCAATCATTGAGAAAGCTGCAGTTCAGTATTCGCGTTCGGTTCCAAAATCAGCAGTTGTCGCTGCAGTCCCACTGTGTGTTGTTTGGTGTAAGGGAGTCAGCTGTGCCCTTCGTAGCCTGTCCACCGGATCGATCATCCATTGATTGAGTTGACTTCAGCTCTTTCTTTCGGGGAAGGGGCTTGCGCACTTTCTCGTTCTTATTGCCTTTATTTTGATCAGTCATTAAAGCACCTCAGATTGGTCCAAGCAAAAATGGAATGCTTAAAACAACATACCCGTCAATTGTGAGGAATTCGTGGGGGATTCCAAAAATGCCGCTGTAATTCTTATGGGCGCTGTTCTCAAAGAAGAATCGGAAGAATCTGTGTCGAACGCGTAACATGCCTTTGGACGAACAAAAGCGCGACGGAACAATGCGACTCAATAGGAGTGACGATCCAAATGTCGACCTACACTATTTGCTACCTTCTCATTGAATCTGCTGAGTAACTAATCGCTTACTAAAAATCAACCTTCATGACTGAATCCACGATCGCTTTCTGGCAACTGGCTGCCCGCCAGTGAAGATCATCGCCAGGTTCTTTTGGGAAATTAGTAGGATAAAGGTAAGATCACCAGGTTGGTTGATCTCCTTACTTCCCGTGGGGGATGGTCACCTTGCGGGCTGCGTGGGTTAATGAACATATCTCCCTTGAGGTTGGACTATGTCAGCATTAACTCTTGTACCTTCCAAAAGTGCGCTTGATTCCATTACTCAATCGGTGATCGATTCACTGCCTGCAAATGTGGCTATTCTCGATCGTTGTGGAGTGATAATCGCAATTAATAATGCCTGGTTCCAGTTTGCGCGTGCCAACGGGTTGAAGCATCCTGAGGCCTGTGTGGGACAAAACTACTTGCAAACTTGTGCAAAGGCGAAATCGAATGAGCCAGAGGCCACACATGTGATTCGTGGACTGAGTGCTGTCCTCTGGGGGCAGTCACCATACTTTGAATTAGAGTATGCCTGTCATAGTCCTAATGAAGAACGCTGGTTTTTGATGACAGCCACACCTTTGCATTCAGGAGGTGACAGTCAAGTAATCGTTTGTCACCACAACATTACCCATAGAGTGATTGCCGAACACGAGGCGCGTGAGGCCACAGAGAAACTGAAAACTGCTTATTGTATGGTCGCCCATGATTTTCGCAGTCCACTGACTTCTATCAAAGGGTCACTTTCTTTGTTGCGTTCCGGTCTTGTATGTGAGTTACCGGACGAGGCAGAAGAGCTTATATCAATTGCTGAAGAAACTTCGGATTACTTAATTGCACTTGCGTCAGACTTTCTCGACCTACAGAAACCTGTAGGTTCTGGTGTCCAAAAATCGCAGTTAGAACACGTCAAGGTTGATACTATATGCAGTGCGGCAGTCAACTCAGTCTCAGGTATGGCACAAAAGCGTGAGATAAATTTGATTGTTGATGCGCCGTCAGATCTCGCTGTGGCTTGCAGACCTCGGCAGATAGAGCGTGTTATTGTAAATCTTCTATCAAATGCACTGAAATTTAGTGCCTGCGGTTCGACTGTTAAACCAACTGTCCTTGCAGAACATAGTGATGCAGTATTTTCAGTTAGTGACAAAGGTCCAGGAATTCCTGAAGAACGCATTCCGTTTCTCTTTGAAGAATTTGGAGCTAGTACGCCTTCCACTGTCGTTAAGGGGAGTGGTCTTGGCTTATCTATTGTGAAAAATCTTCTGGAAGCAAATGACAGCCAAATATCAGTTCGTTCAGAACTAAACGTTGGTACGACATTCGAGTTTCGACTTCCGATTGTCAAATAGAGACGCGCAAAATGAACGCTACATGTTGAGCCGGTCTATTGGATGAAGAATCTAACTTGAAGCGAATTAGCGAACTCATGTTGAAGTGCGGTGCGTCAAAAGTATCGATGCGCGCTTCGCCGGAGCATAAGAAGATATCGCGGTACTATTCTGAAGCTTGATGGATTCATTTGGTATAGACACGAAATCTTTACCGCATGGGTCCATTATTTTGCAATCGAATCGAAAGACACCCCTTATCCGAATTGAATCACCCTCAAGATCAAATAGCTGAGCGCTGAGAGTACATGAATCGAATAGCTCTCAAAGCATCGAAGCCGGAAAGATGCCAGCGCTCACAGAATCGAACACTGAAATCCGCTCTTTCGCGGGCGACGCAGGGCATCGCCTCTTACGAAAAATGAGCTTTCCCTGTCTGAAAGGCAGACGCCATGCGTCGCCCGCGAAGTCCCAACCAGTTCGAAACTCGTGAAACCGCACATAATCCGGTAAGGAATCAAAACAAAATGACCCAACGATTAGATGATCGCACAGATCTTGGATCCCAAGATCAAAGTAGCACCACAAAACAGGATCTATCGAAATCAGTTTTTGATGATCCCAAAACGTTCCTGAACATATTGAAAGACAATATTCATAAGGTTCCACAAAGCGTTCCTGGGCTTGTGAGCAAGAACGATCTTGAGATTTACTCCCAGAAGAACAATGATGATTTAGCCAAAGCAGCAAGAATCGTGGTCAATCATTGGGACGAATTTCGCAGCTTGTCTAGAATTCCGAATATCGTAGGCAGAGATTACCAGAATAGCCATGAGCGCGAAGGAAAACCAATCGATGCACTGACGAAAAATGACTTGGCAATTAGCCTTTCAATGTATGAGAATCAAACAGGCTATTACGTGGCAAAGAACCTAGCCAAAGGAGTTCCCATAACAATGGGATTCGCCTTAGTCACGGCGCTTTCAGCAGGGGCCACATTTCTATCCTTAGAAACGCCACCAGCTGCTATTGCTGTGGGACTGGTAACAGTAGCACAAGGCGCTTACACCGCAGACGCTGCATACTCAACCGCGATGTCGTATTCTAGAATCCGAAGCTTGGCTGAAAGAAATCGCGAAGTTCTGCATTCCTGGCCGGAAATCAACAGCGTCCGGAATCGTCGAATGATACAACGAGATAATCCTATGGATAGTCAACAATCCTTCCCCAGACAAGATCAATTTAGAACAAAAGAGGTCTTCTGAGCATCGATTTCCTATTGACTGCCGTGATTTGACAACCCGAACGGACGAATAGCCACTTAAAGCAATTTTTGCTTGAACTTTTTCGCCGCGCCTCGCGTCTTAATGGTAAAACAATGCAATATACGCCCTGACAAGCCGTTGCATGCTTCCCAAGACCATTAGCGAGGTGGCGAATGCCAGGCAGCAATAGTCTTATCAATTCGCCGCTGTTGAAGTATTTCGACGGCACGACTTTGCGCAAGGGAAGTGACTATTGGGTGCGCAACAAAGTTCTCTCAGTAGAAGTCAGCAAGCCACAAACAGTTTCTGCAAGTGTTGGTGGCGCTAGATGGAACGTCTATACAGCGACCATTAAGTTCAACCAGCATTTTGACAAGATCATTTCAACAGATTGCACCTGTCCCGTAGGAGAAGATTGCAAGCACACTGCAGCTGCTGTGTTGAAGTTCCTCGCACAACAAAACCAAAAGGGAGCGACCTATCCTGGAAGTAACGGGAGCGACTTGGAGGTCGCGGAGGATGAACCAGTAGATGCTGAATCTGAGAAAGAGAAGTCGAATAAGAAAGTGTTATCTACGACGAATAAGGGAAATGATTCGCTAGCTGGAATCAAAAGCCGGCAGGATGCCGGCGCTCCCGGGATCGAACCACAAGCGAAGGCAAAAGGTTCCGTTGATCAAAAAGCGCAGGCTATGAAGATTTCGCCCGAAACGCAAAGGCATTTGAGTCGCCTTGTTTGGTCGTGGCGAACGGAACACAACCCGTTCGGTCCAAGCTCAGGCGCGAAGGGAACAACACCTCCGCGCAAGAACGTTCTCCTTTACGGTCTGTCCGCCAATCCGACTACTTATCGACCGCACATAGCGTTGTTTCGGGCCGCGCAAAAGAAGGACGGAAGCCTCGGCACGTTGACTGAGGTTCATCGACACAATTTGCTCGCGGATGTTCCGCCTGGTTATGTAAGCGATGAAGATGTGGAAATCGCACAGCTCTGGGAAGTTGTTTCTGCATATCGAAAAAGTTATTGGAACAATTTAGATGACTCACGAGAACTGTTTCTTCTGTTAATTGGAAAGATTCTAAAAACAAATCGCGCATTTTTTATATCTGAACCAGCCATCAGAATTCATGCCGCACCAGAAAAGGAAGGTCAGCTCGTTTGGCAGTTCTTCGACAATTCACGCAAGGTTTTGCGTTTGCTTCCAACATTTGCAGATAACATCGAAGACCTGGAACGCCTGCGCGAAACACATGAGTGTATCCCTTGGAGCACACCATTTTATCTAAATAAGGCAACTGGGGCTTTTGGTGTATTGACCGTAGAACCTCCACCTAAGCTGATGTCCGACTTGCTGCAACTTCGAATAAACTCAGATGAAACCGCAGCTGTAGCTAGCATTTTCCACGCCGAAAACATTGCTGACATTGTTCCACCCCCACCGTCTGAGGGACAAGTTAAGGAACAGTTGATTAAAGTAACTCCGGATCTCGACATGGAAGTTCTAACTGCCAGCACAGGAGTGGTCGTTGAAGTCAATGACACCATGGCAATCTTGGCCGCGCCACGAGAGAAAGTAAAAACATTGATACTGAAGCAATCTTTCCCAAGGAAAGCTGGAATCGTGCGCAATCCTGATGGCAGCGTCATTATCGAAAAGCTTGACCAGAACTCGCACCACATCGCACGAGAAAAACTGGAAGAACTGGGATTTGCGCGGATCAATGCATACCAGGTAAACAAGCTCGATGACATTTACGAATACTATTTGCCTTTGAAACAGGACTCGTGGACAAAACTGGAACAGGCAACCTCAAAGCTGCGAGAGGCTGGATGGATAGTTTCACAAAGGCTCGACGACACAAGCAAACCAATCTATATAACGGAAAGCGACATAGAAGTCGAGATCGATGAGGATGTGCAAGGTTGGTGGTTCGAATTGGCATTGAGCGTAGTCATCGATGGGGAAAAGGTATCCCTGTATCCGATCCTTTACTCGGCTGCGCAACGTTTGAAATATGACGGTGCGCCGACAAAAGCAGCTATCGAAACCTTGAATCAGGATGGATATTACGACGCGATCCTCGATGATGGACGCACTGTTAAGCTACCATTCGATAAAGTTCGCAAGTTTCTGCTTACACTTTACGAGCTTGTTGTAGAGAATCCGAGCAATAAGAAGAAAGTCAATGCGGTGCAAATTCAGCACTTAATTGACGATGAAATGAAACTCAAAGCAAGTAACAGTTTTATTGCACTTGCTCAGCGACTCCGACAGCTGCAATCGCCACCAATCGTGGATCCGCCACGTGAATTTAATGGCACCCTGCGCCAATATCAGAAGCAAGGACTCAGCTGGATGCAATTCCTGGCTGAATTTGATCTCGGTGGAATAATTGCCGATGATATGGGTTTGGGAAAAACGATCCAGATTCTGGCGCACATTTGTTTGACAAAAGAAAAAGGATTATTGGATGCGCCATTTCTGATCGTTTGCCCCACCAGCGTTTTGCCAAATTGGATGGCCGAGGCTCAGAGGTTTGTTCCGTCACTAAATATTATGTCTTATTACGGACCGAATCGTGGCTCAGTCACGTATAAATTCAAGGAACAAGACATTGTTGTTAGCACATATCCAATCGTTCAACGTGATTCGACGAAGTTAGCAGAACACCATTGGCACACGATTGTGCTGGACGAATCGCAGGCGATAAAGAACGACGAAACGCAAATCTTCCGAGCAATCAAGGAGCTTAAAGCCAAGAACAAAATCTGCGCGACCGGTACACCACTACAAAACCATCTTGGTGAGTTGTGGTCCCAGTTCCACTTCTTAATTCCCCCTTTATTGGGAAACAAGGATAAGTTCAAATCTGAATATCGTAATCCTATAGAAAAGATTGGAGATGAAACCGCTCGGCATAGGCTCGTTAAACTCGTCTCTCCATTCATCTTGAGACGCACCAAGAAAGAAGTAGTTACTGAACTGCCAGAGAAGTCCACGATGATCAAGTTTGTGGAACTTGAAGGTTTGCAGCGCGATCTCTACGAAACAGTGCGCGTTATGACAGCAAAAAACATTCGGCAAGAAATTGAAAGCAAAGGGTTCAAACGAGCAAGCATCATTGTCCTGGATGCCTTGCTGAAGCTGCGACAAGTGTGCTGCGATCCACAATTAGTAAAGCTATCCGCAGCACGCAAAGTCACGCGCAGCGTAAAACGCGAAGCGCTCATGTCGATGCTGATGGAATTGCAAGACGAAGGACGAAAAGCAATTGTTTTCTCCCAATTCACCAGCATGCTAGATCTGATACACACAGATCTAGAAGAAATGAGAATTCCATTTGTTCGTCTAACAGGCGAAACAAAAGATCGGAAAACGCCTGTGGAACAATTCCAGAACACCGATGTTCCGTTCTTCCTGATCAGTCTAAAAGCTGGCGGCGTCGGATTGAATCTTACGGCAGCAGATACAGTCATTCACTATGACCCGTGGTGGAATCCTGCTGTAGAAGATCAAGCTACAGATCGCGCTTACCGAATTGGACAGGACAAAAAAGTATTCGTTTATAAAATGATCGCAGCAGGCACCATCGAAGAACGAATGATGGAATTGCAAGAAAAGAAACGAGAACTCGCTGAGTGCATATTCGACGAAAACGGCGGCATTGCCAGCTGGTTCACGGAAGACGATCTAGAAACACTGCTCCTACCACTGAATCCTGAATAGGGGTCTTCAATGTCAGGCGCTCCCGCTGTATGCAACCCGCTCATCGAGATGCTGATGAAGCTAAGTATGGAGCGCGGACGTCCCGTCCGCCCATAACAATAAGCCAAGACAACTTAAAACAACGGAATGCTATATCACTAACTCATTGCGGCTGGAGATCAAGAGACCACTAGGACTGACTAATTGTCGTCATTCTCTTTGCGCTTGCGTTCTTCTTCCGCTTCCTCTTCCTCTTGTTTTTGCTTCCGTTCGTAATCAACGGAAGTCTTATAAGCAGGAATCATATACAAGATTCGCTTATCAACTTCGCCAGGCTTGTGAATATCGATTGTCCAGTTATCACGCACCCAATTGATCCAGGGGCGGTGAATAGTGGCGATCACTTCCCCTTTTGGATTCTTCAAAGTAAAGTCTGTTCCCAACCACTCCACTTTCTCTGACTTTGCAATTTCTTTGCCGGCCGGATCAAGAATCGAATAAGTCGTATAAGTTTTCCACCACGACTTCAAAATATCCTCTTTCAAGGTGCCAATCGGCTTCCCTTGGGCATCGGTAATGTCGATGCGCGTGCCCCAACTGAAAAGGTTCTCGCGCCCGGTTGCCAGTTTATTTCCATGCTTGTCCTGATATTCGAATGTCTTCGTCCAGTTTAGAAGCTTCTGGTCGACTACGCCGTCGCTTTTCCCATTTGCATCCTTAATGTCGAACGTCCAGCCCCAGGTGAAGAATCGGGGAGCCATCGTAGTCCGTTCCACTGGCGGTGTCGCTTTACCGGCAGCAACCAGGTGCATGGGCAATTCAATCTTACTGGTACCCGTCATTAAGTCCAACTGAGCATTCGGTCTCCAGTCTGACAAAGTGTTCTGGCGATCTTCTAGGTCAGCAAACGGGTTATCGTTCGATTGCAGTTTGTCAAAATTTTGTTCTGGCTCCAGAGCATCAATATTCAATTTTCCTGCGAACTTCTGTTCCGGCTCTTTGAGCGCAACGCCGTTGTCCTGTCCATCAAGAACGTTCATCTATCTACCTCTGTATACCAGCTGGCATCATTGTCCTGCGCCTTCGGGCACCCGGCAATAAGGTCATTGGGAGAACCCGCAATTAGCATTAGTAAAGGTTAGCTGCGGCTCAGAAGATCCAAAATTCTAAGAAGAGATTGCTCGCAAAGGCAGCCAAACACGACAGACGATACACATATCCTCTGCGAGCAATCGCAACACAAGCCGCAAGCAGACTGGTTAGAGCCTGATCTCTGCAAGTGAAGTTCAAAGATTATGCAACGTTAATCTCCAATGTGCAATGCGTCAAAGGCAGTGGCATTGGGAGAAACACCAATATGCCTGGGCTATTTCTTTTAAACACCTACTCGAACACCTGGTTGTGATGGCTGATTCCACCACTCCAGGCGAAAGGATGACATAAGTGTCCGGATCAATCCTCCGTCTGACAGGAAAGCTTGTCGCTTGAGGGGGCTGGGTTTGCGGTCCCAAGCGCATGGGTATGAAAGGGGTGAGTAATCGGTTGAGCTTAATGGGTGAGGATAAAGTCCCAAAACAACATAAAACGAGCATAGCGGAGATTGAATCTGCTACGCCGGAAACGATTGCCGACCATAATTCAAAAACAGAAGAAGCCGACGATCTGATTGCACCCTCTCCAGCTGATATGGTGCTGGATGTGGACACGATGTGCTCGCCTGCTACTAATGTACTTAAAGAAGAAGAAGAAGAAGAAGAAGAAGAAGAAGAAGAAGAAGAAGAAGAAGAAGAAGAAGAAGAAGAAGAAGAAG
>JAIEQI010000090.1 GCA_019747875.1 Candidatus Obscuribacterales bacterium | reverse complement strand
TCTGATGTTACAATCTTCCGCAACGGTATCAATAATCAATTCGGTTTTTCAACAATGTGGTTGCTGGAACGCTTACACTTACCGGCATTCAGGTAGTCCTCGTAGAGCGCAGTACCTGGTAGAGGACCCAGCTCCATAAATTGCACGAAGTCTGTCTCCAAATCAATCAAATACTCAATGTCTTCAAAAATAGTTTCCTTAGTATGGTGCTCGAGAAAGAGGATGCCTGACCCGAGAACCTGAATGCCATAACTTCGAAGCTCGGCAATTATCGCTTTGAGATCAACACCTTTGGTTTTTGTGTAAATGTCCCTTTTGGATTCGACACCTATCCAGATGAAGTCTATTCCGAGCTTAACGAGGAACTCAACACCAACAGCTTGCACGGTCTCAGCAGAGGAAAAAACACCCATAAAAAAGTACTTGTTATGCTCAATCAACTCTTGCATGAATTCTTCAGCGCGTATTCGATTTTTTAAGAAGTTTTCGTCCATAACGAAAAACTCGTTCACTTTTAGTTTTCTCTCTAAGATCGTTAACGTATCGAACAATTCTTTACCAGTATTGAGAAAACCCATGTACTTCTTTTGAAAGTGGTGCGAAGTTGCGCAGAAACGGCAAGCGTTGACGCAACCTAATCCAGGGATTAGAACAGCCGCAGTCCCAGTTAACGGAACGCCCATTATTTTTCGATTGAGAGTCGAAATAATGGCAGGGTGTTTAATAGGCTTTGAAAGGTCTTCCTCTAACAAGGCCCTAAAGAATGCGACGCCTTCCCCTTTGCATACAAAATCGCATGGAATAAGTTCCTGAACGTTTGAAAGGCCTGTGCCATGACCTCCAAGGACAATCTTCGTTTTCGGCGATACCTTTCTTACATACTCAGCCATTGCTTTTGCTTTGGCAAGATTGGCGACGATAAAGCTAATCCCGATGATGTCATAGCATTTTCCAACCTCCCTCTTGAACCTATCAAATGACGGGAAGTCGAGCACTGCAGTCGGTGCCTGCAAGTTCTCCGCTATCAAGTAAAGACCGAAACTCGGATGGTTCATTCGGAGAGAAAAGAGACCTTGCTCTCGTGTGACCTGGTTATGAAACAGTTCCATCACGTTAAGTCTTCGTCCGTATTCATCATCCACACCATACGGTCCAAATACTGATGATAAGAGTACCTTCACGACATCCCCCTGTTTGACTGCAACTACTCTAGTAGAAGCAATCATCGCCGTCACTTAGTGAGGAAAAGGTGATTGGTTTCAATAAGGTAACCAATTGCTTATCGATATCGTATCTGGTAGTTACTTTGCCAGGTATGTTACTTTTAAGTATCATTCTTACTGCTGAGGCGACTCATTTGCGTACCTTGATACATTATTTCTATCAAGCGTTAATACGGAGCTGACCTAGAACCACCAAAGCAAACGACTCCATATTTCGACGTAGACAACACAAATAGTCCGACTGGAAGAGTAAAGAAAGCGCGGTTTCTCTTTCCGGTCGGATTTTTGTTTTAAACCACTTCTTTTGCTTCACAATGGGACTTTGGCAAGCTATTTGGCATTATGAGGCGGGGTTGGTACACGCGGCTCCACCTCTCCTGCAGGAGGCTCATTTTTTGGCTCATACTCCCAAGAAGTCATTTTCAACTTTCGAACGAATGTGTAGAGGTCCTTTAAGCCGGCCGTATCATTGGCGATATCTTGAAAAGGAGGCATGACACCATGCTTCTCACTAAGAAACTCTTTGAAAATTTTGCGTGTTGCTAATTTATCTGATTTAACCAGCTCCTTTTCAGGCTGAATGACGTTGGAACCAAGCATATGGCAAGCCTCACAATTTGCCATGTATAGACGCTCGCCATTCGACTTGACGGTTGCGGGCTTGCTATCCCTTGCATTCAGCGAAGGGATAAAGATCAGCATAAAGAATAGCCCCGAGCCTAGCACTACCGGAACGTTTTTCTTGATTGAGTCAATCATTTTTTCCCCCTCGATTACCTACTGAACAAGACAGATTAAGAAGAACGCAATTCAGGCAGAAAGAATCCGAGGCAATATTGCAGCGTCACGAATGTAACAACTCATTCGCAAGAGCTTGGCTATCCGATTGAGAAGGAACAGTAGCAGAGAAAACGCGCTGCATCGCTCGTTCTGAAAGCAAATATTCTTGCAAGTACAAGTGATTTCTTTTAGTAGCATACTTGCCTTCAGCGATTCATCCTGCATTGACAGAGTTGCTTGCTGTAAATCATTAAGGTCACCAAATATGGTTTGTTGTCCTCTCTCGATGGCATGTAATGATGGAAAGAGCATTATTTCTTCCTTTGCCAAATGCAGTTCCAATTCTGACTTGAATAACTTAAATAAAGCAGACAGCTGACTCCACTGAATGTTTTGCTCTTTGTGACTGTTCTCACACCCTTGAATGACCTGGTTTGTCCAAATCAAAAGCATCTTCAAAGGATGGTGGTACTCCAGAATCAAGAACGAACTTATATCAAAAGTTGAAAGATTTAACCAATTTCTTCCGAGAGAGTTCCGCTTGCAAAAATCAGTCTCCAGCATTCTTTGCAAGCTCGAATCAAAAACGATTCCTTCTCGCTGACAGACTTCAGCAAGCCCTATTACGCAGCACGAACCGTCAGTTCTGTCGCGACGCTGATTGGGAGTGGCAGAAGAAAGTGACTGTTTCATGTTTCCCGCGCTTCCGATGGCCGATACGCTATTTGAGGATCTTAACTGCTCGGGTGGCAGAGATGATCGTACAAAAGGATGATCTTGTAAGTGAAAGACGGATTCTAAGATTTACGATTTTGCAAAATGTAAGCCTGCAAAGTTAAGGAGGCCAGAGCAACGTCAAGGACATGTAAGTGGTCGATGTGGTTTGCAGGAAATTAATGCTAATGCGCCAGCAAGCGTTCAATCTCTTCCAGCTTACTAATCCTGGTGGACATGATTTGCCCGGCCGAATGCCCCTTGGACTTTGCATCACGAACACGCAGCTCACCTCTGATCCGAGATTGCAACACATCTAATGCTGCAATACCGCTGCCCACCACCTGACAGGTCGCTCCCTGAGCCACCCTTTTGCTGAACAACTGAGCTGGAGTTTTAAAGGTTCTAACTGGAGCACGAAACGTTTGGCGTCCCACAACGACTGGTACAGTGGGAGCCCTTGCAGGAGCCTTGTTCGACCAAGCTGAGCCTGCAACAACTAGATTAGTACCCCATGCAATTTTGGTTCCCCCGGCCACGGCACCAACCAGCATTTTTTCAAGATACTCCTTATCAGCCGACCTCTTTTCGGCTCTGCTCAAATTCGCATTCAGTTCCAGAGCCTCATCTTGCAATTTGTAGATCGGCATACGCCTTCGTACATTATCCACCTCTGTACCTGCAGAGGAAGTACTTAGCAAGGCTGCCAATCGCTCACGGTCACCGTCAAAGGACTGCGGTGCTCCTTCCAAAATGCCTGTCAAAGCACGTTCTTTCTTCGCCTCTCGCTTAGCCAGAAAAGTAGAAAGGAGCCGTGTGGTGGGAGCATTGAGCGTGATGAAAGATCCGGAAGTTATAAAACCAACTCCTGCTGGTAAGGCAATGCGCGGTTTACGATTAGACACAGCCAGTAAATTGCCTAAAGAACCAATAAACCCACCAGTTGCCGCGTTTCCAAAATTCATGATATTGCTGGTGTTTCTCGCGGTCTTCCATTTGGCCGCGCGTGCGGAGAGTCCTACAAATTCATCAAGAGCGCAGTTTTTTACGTCTTTAAGTACTTGTTCTTCCGCTTTGAGCACAGCTAATTCGCTCGAATCCAGCGATGCACTGGAAACAGCCCTTGCTCTTTCATCTAAAAGATCGGAAATTTCATCTCTGATGGTAATGACACGCTGCCTGCAAGTACGCCGGTCGAAACCACGATTCTTCGTTTTGCGATCGTTGATAGCGTCTAATGCACTTTCAATTAAAACGCCGCCGCCGATAATTGAATGACCAATTAACAGGCAGATAGGTCCTTTGCGCAAGAATGGTTTTGTGGCAAGGGCAGGGCGCTGCCAATACTTCCATCTTGCATAACAAATATGATCAATGCCGATATTGGTAACAACGTTTCCGGCAAGACCATAAGCAAACAATCTCCAAGGTTTCCACTTACTCACTTTTGTTGACTCAACACGAAACCTTGAATTAAGCTTAAGCAGTTCGTTCTCCTTGCGCAAAATACTTTCTGTCAGCCTATTTATTGAGCTTCTTTCAATAGACGAACTTAAAACTTGCGTACCTGTAGTCTCGGCGTCTCTTTCAAGGTCCATCGAAGCTTCCGAAGAGATAGCAACTTTGTCAATCAAACGTTGCTCAATGCCTTTGGGGTATGGTTCAGCTAAAGCTACCTGCATCAAAGTTAGTGCAAACAGAATCGAACAAAGAAACGCCTTACCCACATTTTTTTTCATAAGTTTCCCACATCGTCCAAGTTAGGTTAAAAAGCCCAGATGACCTCATCCAAATCCGAATCGGGCTGATCGATCAAATCTGATGTTTTGACTTCGGCCTTCTGAGAGATTTTTTCCAAATGCTTCTCAGCCTTCTCTATCAGCGCAGAAGACTTTGAGTTAGCTACCTTTATCTCAGCTAGTTTCTTTCTGGTCTCCTCGATCATCTTCCTAACTTCGGCCAAATCATTGCTATTGTTCGCTTTATCTAAACTGGAAGACAATTCGCTCACTCCGGCTTCGATCTCCTTCTGCCGAATAGAACAGCGACGCAAAATTGATTTGAACGTCGGTCGATCGTTAGACCCAGACGGTGACAAGCTAGGCGGAGCAGACTGAGAAGTGTCTGCGTAGCATTGGCCTGCAATAGTAACGGATAGCATAGTGAGAAAAAATAACCGAATCGATAAGATCATCCCGCGTCCTCTTTTTTAGATACACCGGGCATTTTACAGTAAACGAAAATATCACCACAACTAGCAGGTTCACAGATCCGATCGGATGATTGATCAGCCGGCGATCTATTCCAGTAACACAAACAAAATGGCAACTCTTAGCTAGAGCCAATAGGGTTGTTTTAAGGAAGAGAATGGCAGATTGACAAAGCACTAGGCTCAAACGGGCTTAGCAAGCCTCTTACCTAACGAATGCTCCAATGGGGGAAGACAATCCGCATTGCGGTCAGAGACGAATCTATCTACCGGCGAAAAGCGAGCAGTGAAGAACCTAAGATTTTCAGTCTCATAAGTCATTGAAAGTCCTGGTATCGATTTTCTTAAAGAGAAGCATTCAACGATCGAATCTGCAACAAAGTCCATATGGGATTGCGTATAGACGCGCCTTGGTATTGTCAATCTCACCAGTTCCAGTTTCGGATAATGATTCTGCTTGGTAACTTTGTCGCGCCCAGCAGAAACTGCACCACGCTCCATTGTTCTAATCCCTGATTCAAGGTAAATGAACGCAGCAAGACTTTGCCCGCGGAACTGCTCTTTTGGCATATGAGAAAGAAAGGCTGATGCATCCAAGTATATGGCATGACCACCAAATGGTTGCACAAGCGGCACCCCCTGATCCAATAACTGTTGTCCCAAGTATTCAACTTGCTTTATGCGCGTCTCCAAGTGGCGGTCAACAATAGCCTCTTCGATGCCTCTGGCCATCGCTTCCATATCTCTTCCAGCCATTCCTCCATATGTCTGCAACCCCTCAAAGAGGGTTACGAGTTCGCAAGCTTTCTCGTACAAACTGCAATCCCGCAACGCTAAAAATCCACCAATGTTGACCAACAGATCTTTCTTTCCAGACATTGTGCAACCATCAGTCAAATCACAGATCTGTTTCAAGATTTCGGCGCAGCTCTTGTTCTTGTAACCTGGCTCTCTGCTTTTTATGAACCAGGCATTTTCCATTGCTCGTGTTGCGTCAAGAATCACCTTGATACCATTTGATCTGCAGATCCTCGATACGACGCGAAGATTCTCAAGAGAGAATGGTTGGCCGCCGGCCATATTTACACATGCTTGCATGTTTAGATAAGGAATTCGCTCAGCCCCTACTTCCGCAATTAAAGCCTGAAGTTTTGAGGGGCAGACATTGCCTTTAAAAGGATGAAGGCTAGAAGAGTCATGTGCCTCATCAATAATTACATCGCGAAAAGTGGCTCCAGCTAATTCTTGATGCGCACGCGTCGTAGTGAAATACATATTGCCAGGGACAAAATCACCCGGGCGAATCATGATCTGCGAGAGAATATGCTCAGCTCCGCGTCCTTGGTGCGTTGGAACGACAAATTCATAGCCATAGAACTGCTGGACTGTTTTTTCAAGTTTGTAAAAGTTCCGAGAACCAGCATAAGCTTCATCGCCCAGCATCATACCAGCCCACTGGTAGTCAGACATTGCAGATGTTCCACTGTCTGTCAGCAAGTCAATGAATACGTCTTCGGAGCGGAGAAGAAACGTATTGTAATGAGCTTCTTCAAGAGCAGCTAAGCGTCGGGTCTTATCAATGATCGGAAGCGGTTCAACTACTTTGATTTTGTATGGTTCTACAATGTAGGCTCGTTTTCTCTTCATCATGAAGCTCCGTGTAAGACCCGACGTCGTTAGCTGCTTTCCTACGCGCTTACAGTGTTGCACCTTTGGACTCCAGGAGACTCCATCAAAAGATGGATTAGTTCAAGTAACCAGGAACCCGAACTAAGGCTATTCAGATGTAATTGGTTGACAATCAACTGTTCTTACAAGCATCACAAGATCCAGTACATTCATCCATTTTCACCAGGCCGGCGCAGAGGTTCAAATCAAGCAAAAGCTCCTCGGAATCGACTTTTTGCATCCTGCATAAGTCCTTGATGCTAACGAGCTTTCCGATCAATCTCAAAACTGGATTCCTCAACGAGGCTAATCCGTATGCATTGAACACAAACTGAGTTGCTGGGAACCAAGCTAAGACATCGGACACAAAGTGCTCTGAATCAATTGAGCAAGGAATCTTGTTCATTGGGCTGCCTCTAAGAAGAATGGGTTGTCCTTACGTAGCAAGAATGCTCTTTCGTCGTAAGGGCAAAGACTGTCAGACATTAAATAATCACCTGTTTCTGCGTAAGCTCTGGCACGTGAGCCACCACAAATTGATTTATATCTACACGCTCCACATTTTCCTTTTAGAAGTTCTGGGTTTCGCAGCTCTTGAAATAGGGGGCTGCTTCTGTAGATGTCCAAAACATTCTCGGTTCTAACATTGCCAGCAGCTAGCGGCAAAAATCCACTTGGGTAAACGTCACCCGTGTGCGAAATGAACATGATTCCTTTTCCGTCGTTTACGGATTGATAGGATCGCAGTCGCCCAAGCCGCATTGTTGGGTTAAGCGACTCTACCTTTTTCTCTTGCATGGTTTGAATTAAAACTCTGCGAAAATGTGGCGCTGCCGTTGCTTTGATGTCGACAACATTTTTATCCGCAAGTTCCGCCATCTTCATCATAAGCATCTCCGTTTCAGCCGGGGAGATCTGCATGTTGTTGTTCGCCCTACCTGTTGGAACCAAGAAAAATAGACTCCATAAAACGGCCTTGCTGTCAGAAACGAAATTGCTTAGCTTATCGAATTGGTCGATGTTGAAGCGGGAGATGCTTGTATTAATTTGAATTGGCAATTCTATTTCATTAGCCCAACCGATTATGCTTTTTGTAATCTCGAAAGACCCTTTGACTCCTCGAAAGGCATCATGAGTTTCAGCATCCGAGCCATCAAGACTTATTGCAAGGCGTTCCACGCCATATTGCTTAAGCCTGCCAACGAATTCCTTTGACATTGATGGCGTAGCACTAGGTGTGATTGCGACAACGATATCTCGTTTCTTGGCTTCGCTTATGATCTCGAACAAGTCTGGTCGCTCAGAAGGATCGCCTCCGGTAAAAACAACAAGCGGGTCATTGAGCTCCTGCAGTTGATCGAGAACGGCACATATTTCCGATAGGGTGAGTTCGTTGGGCGCTCGCCTTTTCATAGCTTTTGCTCTGCAGTGTTTGCAGGCTAGAGCACAAGCGCGAGTCAATTCCCAGAGGATCAAATAAGGATTCTGGTCGAAGTTAAATTTTGACCTGCTGTTCATGGACACTCCGGAAGAGATCATGCTGATGTATCAATTAGCTTTTCTATGTTCACTGGATTCTGATCTTGGTACGGTGAGGCCGATCGGCCTGCAGGTTCGCTTGCAAAAGAAAGGCTCCCGATCGGCCCGGAGGCGGCAGCACTATCCTGCTGCTGCATAATTCCCTCAATGCTATAGGCAGTATTCTCGATGCTGTTCTTCAACTGCGGCGCTTGCAGGTTCATCATTTTGCTTATTGTTGCGTGCATCCATACCAAACAAACAGCAGACAATGCAGCAAAGAACATCCAACAAGTTGTCCAAATTCCGGTTTCCTGAAGCATGGCACCAAATAGGATCGGTCCAACGAATCCACCGAGCCCACCGATCACACCGACGATTCCCCCGACTACTCCGACATCATTCGGGAAATAGTCAGGAATATGCTTGTATACGGCAGCTTTCCCAATGCCGGTCATTACACCCATGATCAGCACAAGAATTGTGAAGATCCAGACGTTAGCCTGAAAAAAGATATGCGTAACACCTCGTGCCAACAACTGTTTCTTCGATACAGAATCGCCTACTTTGACGACAGGATCTTGCCACGATGAAAATGTCGGCCAGATGATCGTCTCTTTGCTATCTTTGAAAATCGTTAAAATCTTTTCGTTTTGGCGATCACGCAAAACATAGTGCTTGTCGTCAACAACGATTTCGCTGGAACTTACGGATCTAACAACTCCCTTCTTCAGTGCCATTAGTCCCTGACCAGGCGATTCGATGTCCATTCGCGGAATCGAAAGAAAAATTGCTGAAACGAGACAGGACAGTAAGACCGCATACATAACCGAACGTGCGCCGAATTTATCCGACAACCACCCACCTAATGCTCGTATAACTCCAGAGGGCAGGCTAAAGATACTGGCCATCAATCCGGCCATCGCAAGGGTCATTCCATAAACATTCAAGTAATAGGGCACAAGCCACTGAGCCAATGCTACGAAACCGCCGAACACGAAGAAGTAGTAGAGTCCAAAACGCCAAACTCGCAGTTCCTTCAAAGGCGCTAACTGCTGCATAATCGTGACCCCTTGCTTGTTTGCCTTTTTCGGAAAAGTCAACAGCCAGAACATTATCGTTGTAAGCACAAGAACGACAGCATAAATTTGAGGCAGAGTCCTCCACCCTTCAAGATGTTGCATGCCTCCAGTCAGGTGAGACAGAAGCAGCGGAGCACACAAAGTGGTAATCGAAGCTCCTGCATTTCCGGCGCCGAAAATTCCCAACGCAGTGCCCTGCTGCGTCTTCGGAAAGCAAACTGAAGTATAAGCGATGCCGACAGCAAATGATGCACCTGAAAGGCCAAAGCCAAGTCCGGCAATCAAAAACTCTATATAAGAATTGCATAGACTGACGCAATACATACAGAGCGCACTTACTAGCATCAGAATTGCAAATACGGGGCGCCCACCGAATCTGTCCGTAAGAACACCAATCGGCAAACGCATGATTGAGCCGGTGAGCACCGGAATACCGATCAACCAGCCCATCTGTGCGGCGTCCCATTTATACAAGCCTGAATCAACCAGGAATGTGATCAAGACTCCATATAGCATCCAACAAGCAAAACAAACAATGAAAGCGGAGGTGTTTGCTACAAGAACGGAGATGGCTTTTGACTTCTCGGACATCTGGTTTCCTTACTGTTAGTGCCGGTCATCAAATAATTGTCGTTTCTTTATTGTCGTGTTTCTTCGTTCTAAAAGAGCATTCTGATCATTCAAAAGGATGAGTCATGAGATCCCTAAAACGCGCCTGCTACATACCAAAGGTTGTTACATTTTTGATACCAATTTGGCCAGACTGAACTGTGATAGGTTGTACTTAGATACCGATATGAGACCAGCTAAGCTTCAAAAAAATCTTCAATTAAACGATAACAATACCTTCTGGTGGTGCGATATGCAAAAGCAAAATTCGGAAAGCGTTTACGAGCTAATCGAAGAATCAATTGAAGCGCGACAGCATGGTGAATCTTTGCGCTCGGCCGAACTGCTTCTAAGATCTTTCCAGTTAGTTGAGTCTGATCTGGATCGAAAGGCAGAATTGAAAGCGAAACTCTTTCACTTATTGGCCAATAGCTATTGTGATTTAAGAAAGCTAGATCTCGCAAGTGATTTTTATGGAAAAGCATGGATGTTGGCAAAAGCAAATCAGTTGCAGCTTGATCTCTCCTTTTATGAGGACACGTACATACAGTCTCTAAGGCAAACTCACTGGAAACTCGGCATAGAGATTCAAAAGGATCTACGATGCCGCTTCCGGCAACGAGCTTTTCTGCCTGCAAATCTACGACTAAAGAATCTGCTGAGGCTAACTGCACTTCACTGGCTCAATGGCAATTATTATGAGGCAGAAAGATCACTGAAAGAATACGTTGAGCAAATGATAGAGGAAAGCAGCTCGGCCAGAGACAAGTTAGCGGTTCTTGGCCTTTTTGCCCTGCACTTGAATAAGCTTAACGAAGCAAAAGAGATTTATGAGGAGATCCTGTCGGACAGCAACATTTCAAATGACGACAAGACTGAAGTATTGCGGCAACTGGGATACTTGCTCTGCATGGAAGGCAATTCTGACGAAGGCCAGCTACGCTGCCGGCAAGCGAATTTGCTTAACGGTGACTTCCATGTTGAATCGGAACTAAGCGAACAATTTCGCGCAATAGCTCAAGTCTATTGTCAAAAGAAATGCTCATCAGAGGCGATGAAATTCTGCCAAGCAGGAATTGAGTCTTTTGAAGTCGGCCATCTGGGAAAAGCAGATCAACAATCAATGAAACTGATCTTCAAGCGTCTTGGACTGACCGAAGACTTATCGCTGCTGCCCTTGCCTGCTTAACAACAGCTTCCAATCTTTTATGAAACAAAGTGCGCGGGTTCTAATCCGCGCACCGACCTGTTAAGCAGTTCAATTTCAGGCGACCTCCATCAGTCTGGGTAAACCAACCTCCAATTCTGGAAAGTTTCGGTCCAGGAAATTCAATAGATAGCTTGTCAAATTTCCAGTTCCAAGCAACTCAAGCCTACCCTTGTTAGCAATCACTATTGTGGGGCAAGACACTTTCTTGCTGGAAAGCATTTCTTCCGTAAGTACATGGATCACTTCAGGTGAGGACATTGAGTCGATCAGCTCCTTCCAATTACCTTCCTTTGTCCCGCATTCAACGCTGAAACCTTTTCCTTCCGTGCGTGCAGCAAAGGACATCAAAATGGATTCCTTGAGTTCTCTCAAAGCCCGCTCAATCTTGTCGTGGGCTTCCAAAAATACACCACTGCCGCAAAGACCTGCATATCCCTGAAAGCCTGTCAAAGCCCTGATCAAACTGTGATCGATTAAAGTCTCAGCATGTAACGTGTGTTTGCCTTCACTTGCAAGCTTGGAAGCCAATTCGGTTGCAACTAAGGATTCAGGAGATCCATCCAAGAAAATTATTATTTTCATTTTTCATCACCTCCTTATCCTGTTTGTAGCAGTATTAAGGCCACCAAACCTCCATCTAGAGGACTATTGTTTCATTGTTTCCCCCCGCAAGCGGCAGATTCCGGGAGCCGAACTAGTCTATTAGTTAAGGGATTTCGCGGAGTCAGCTACACATCCAGCTGGGCAGACATTTCCACCTAAGATATATTGAACGACCTCGCTAGCGCTGTAGCTGAGCTTCTCTTGATGAACAAACACTTTTATCAACTGGAGCTCTTTGCCGGCTGTAAGCAAGGGCGGTTCGACTTGCCTTTGGCGAACTTGCCCTAGACCAATCGTAGACAAAAGACCGTTACACAGACACATTCGGCAGTCTGTTTCAGAATATTCTCCGCCTTTCTTCAGATAATCATCTTCTCGTTCTGCAGGGCAACGCCAACCAATTTTGCCATCCTTCGTCCGGTACGCAGTGCGCAGGTACCCTAAGTCGCAAACTCTTTCGCGATTCTGAAATATGCCGAGATCTGACAAGGAGCCCGGCAACTGCAATATCTTAAAAGGATAGCCACAGGCAGAAGCTTTTGGATCAGTAAAAACATCGTTTGAGCCGGCAAGCAGGTTTGAGATAACGGATTTCTTGAAATCCGAATCGATGCCCGACTCCTGGCAAAAGGCAAACGGTGTCCCCACCTGCACCCCTGCTGCACCGGCTAATTTAGCTTCCTGAAATTTTTGCGGGCTACCAAATGAGCCTGCAAGCCAGAACGGCAGATCCAATTTCGATAGCTCTTTCAAATCTGCGATATCGCGTGGACCGTAGACAGGCTCCCCATTTTTATCTAAATGCATGGCTCCACGCGGAGGGGCATTATGTCCACCGGCCGTATGATTCTCTACTACGAAACCATCTACTCGACCAGATGATTTTTTTGCCAGATTCATGGCGAGAGCCTGTGAAGACACCACAGCAAGGAATCGCGGCCGCTTTAGCTTGATCGACTTTAGATTTTCGAAAGGGCGAAAAGAAGTTTCAAGCAACAGGCGATCTCCGTTCTCATCGGGGGATGCATCGATCCGTAAAGAAACATTTTCATGATCACTCAAACGATCGAGAATCCCAGGAATCGCCTTTGGAATGCCAGCCCCCATAAGAACGTAGTCAACTCCGGCCAACATAGCACCATAAAGCGATGGTAATGTGGGCAACTGAATTTTTTCCAGTAAATTGATACCTACGATTCCGTCATGACCTTCCCTTGCTAAAAAAACTTCTACGAAATTAGCAAGAATTGTCAGCTCGACCAGGTCGATGGCCGGCACAAGAGCAAACATAGGCACGTTTTTGAATGGTTCGCCTGGTTCTTTACCGCCTGCAATAAAGTAACGGCGCACAACTCTTTCGGCTAGTTTCTGATCTGGGAAATAGGCGCTGGCTCTACGCATATGGCCGTCAGCATCGCCAAGCTGCAAACGTCTTGCAAAAACATTGTCCAGCATCGTGCCCGAGACGACTCCGAGCTGACCAGCCCGCGAAACAGCTCTCGCCAACTGCCAACCGGAGACACCGACTCCCATTCCACCTTGAATCAAATCTGGTAATTTCATTTTCCTTCCACTTTTTGTTCATTCCTCTCGAGTTCGGACAATGCATTTTTCATGATAGTACGAACGTACTCCTTAAGCGCAGCACAATCATGTCCGAATTTACCAGGTTCAACAGGTTCCAACACTTGCACAGTGACATCGGCATTAAGCTTTAAGGCGCTGCTATGCTTTGGCAATATCGCCCCAGTCCCATGAATCACCACCGGCAATACTGGGACGTTAGTTTCCACAGCCAGCCGGAAAGCTCCACTACGAAATTTGCCTAACTCTCCCGACTCCGATCTGGTCCCTTCTGGAAAAATAAATACTGGCTCGCCCCGCCGCAACCAATCCCGGCACTGTTCCATCATTCTTCTGATGCTCGATGCATCACCACGCTTTATTGGAATATAACGAGTCAAATGCATGTTCCAACCAAAAAAAGGGAGTCTAAATAATGATTCTTTTGACACCCACTTATATGGACGGCAGATACCTGCAAGGAAAAAGGTATCGGCAATCGACTGGTGATTAGCGACGATTACATATGTTTCGTTTTTTTTGAATTTGCTGATATTCTCAAAACGGCATTTCCATCCTCGATTTAATTTTACGAAGTGGTGCCCCCAAGCACTAGTCATACGATGAAGGAGACGACGACGCTTATCTGCCAACAGGGTGAATGGCAGCAAAGTTAGGGAAACCAAATACACAAAAACGGAGGAAGCAAAAAAATAGACTATAAAGAGAGCAAAGTAAAATGTAGACACATTATCTCCATGAGTAATGAACTGATCTTAGCAGTTTCAATGTCGAGCCCAGATGGTAACTTAAATGAAACCGCCCTCTGGATGAGCTTCTATCACGTACCTCTAAGCCCGGTGCAAGTTGCTAAGGATTTTTGAATTCAGAATTTTTGCGGAGATAGCAATACCAGTTAAGGAAAACGCATACTGCATAGAATGAAGCAAATCCATATAAGGCGAACTCAGGTGTTCCAGCTTTTATCTGCTCACCAAACTCCATCGGTATGATGAATGCACCGTATGCAGCTATTGCAGATGTCCAACCTAATACGGGTCCAGCCTGCTCTTTGTTGAAGATGGCTGCAATACTTCGGAAACTCGATCCATTGCCAATTCCAGATGCCATGAATAGCACGAGGAAGAGTGTAAGAAAGGGAGCAAAATATTGCTCTGGACTTGCAGAATTGTAAGCTAGTTTCATGAAGTAAGCAGCCCCCAGCGCAGCAGCTGCCATCATAATCGACATGAGCTGGGTCACTTTAGCTCCACCGAATTTATCTGCAAGCCAGCCACCAATAGGTCTTATCAAAGCACCGATGAATGGACCCATCCAGGCAAACATCAAAGCATTGATCGCATGTGGATTCGCGACACTGTGTTGCACAACTCCACTTGCATCAACAACGTGAGAGTATCCAAAAATGATCTTGATTGCCAGCGGAAACGCCGCAGCATAGCCGATGAAGGAGCCGAAGGTCATGGTATATATAATCGTCATGACCCACGTATGCTTGTTGCCGAAAATCTTGAACTGTCGTTTTAGATTCGCGTTTACTTTTCCAGGAATCAATTTCAATAACAACAAGGTCAAGCAAACGATCGCGGGGAGCGTCAGCCACTTACTGATAGCCAATCCAGACCCGCCAAGAGTCGCCGGTAAAATAAACCAGAGACCAGCCATTGAAGTAACTAATCCAATAGTTAGCATTCCCAATATCTTGCTGAAGGCGGTGAGCGGCGACCCGACATTTGGTGAGACCTGCTCGTCCCCGATGTTGTTCATTGAAACCCAGCTTAAAAAGCAAAGCGGCACCAGTAAAAACAGCCAAACAAATGAGCCATTTTGAACATAGAGTTCTGCTCCTGCCGGAATCTGACCGAGTAAATGTCCGGTACTACTCTTGAGGGTCATTTGCGCTTGACCGGCAAAGCCAAGTGTCATCGCCAGTGGTACCAGCATTTGCATCAATGTGACGCCGAAATTTCCCAGGCCTGCATTCAGACCTAATGCCAATCCCTGCATCTTCTTAGGGAAGAAGAAACTGATGTTAGACATGGATGAGGCAAAATTCCCTCCGCCGATGCCCGAGAGCAAAGCGAGAATCTGGAAAACCCAAAGTGGTGTTTCAGTATTACCGAGCGCTATACCAGTACCGATTACCGGAGTCAGCAAAAGTGCTGTTGTGAGAAAAATTGTATTTCGTCCACCAGCCAGGCGAATGAAAAATGTCTCCGGAATTCGCAGCGTCGCGCCAGATAAACCGGCGATGGAGGTGAGGGTGAAAAGCTGCTCTTGAGTAAAGGGAAAGCCCAAACTCAGCATCTGTACAGTCAGCACACCCCAGCACATCCACACAGCAAAAGCACTGAGCAGACAAGGTACTGAACAGCACAGATTGCGAAACGCCGTTGCTTTTCCAAAAGCTCTCCATTCCTGTTCGTCTTCAGGATTCCAACTCAATAGGTCCTTATTTGACGAGCTTGACCGGTAGGCGGTGGGTTGTTCCATTGACGTAGTCATGATTCAGCCTCATATAAGCAAGCCCATCAACATTTGACTGGGCTTCATACATTCTCCCGAAGATCACCAGACCCGCCATGGACATAGAGGATGATAGTAAGGATGATCTCGCTACGTCTTGGGATGGATACTTCCTCGAATCTATGTCGAACGCTTTTTACGAGCCCTTTTGATCGCCATGAATCCGCCAATCATGCGGGCAAATCCCCAGTCAAGCAGCAAAACGCCGATGGCTGCCGCGATAATATGCGGTGCATAGCGATTAATGTTCACAACGAACAGTCGCCAAGCGTCACCGTGATGCTGGTTCTGCGGATCGGTGCCATCCAAAAATTCCTGGGCATCGGGTATACCATCTTGGTCGATATCGCTCTGGAAACCATAATCACTGGCAAGCTTGGCTGGCTCCTTTCGATCTTCGAGCACCTTCCTTTTACCAAGCTTCTTAATTAACAGATCTCCGAATCTGTTCAAAATCGGGCTATCAACATCCTTACCCGGCTCGAATGCCGTTCGTGCCTCATTTAACTTGGCAAACTCCTCAATCGTAAGCGAGCCGATTTGTCCAGACCCATTCCCCGCCGGACCTGTTGCATTCTCGTGACAGCTTGCACAGTTAGTTGTGCGGCCGGAATTCTTCTCGGAGAATTGTTGAAACTCGGGATAAGCAATTCCCACCTGAATGCAAAGACCAAATGACATAATGAAGGATGCGAATGTCACCTGAAGAAAAACACTAGGCGAATTGCATTTCAGCATCGGTGTAGGAAACATTGCTTTAGTCCTCACGGTTTCACAAAATGCACGATCTGCTCTCCGAAGAGAGTCATTACTATCAGGTAAGCTGTCGCAGACAGAGCCAAGGTTTGCAGTGTTCGTCGGCTCGTCCCCTTGAATATCCATGGAGTTAAAAATAGAACTGCCATCAGGATGTTGCTCAAAGCAACTATCACAGGAAATGGAAGCATTTCCAGGGGGTAATAGACGAAATAGAAGTACCATTCGGGCTTGATGCCAGGCGGAGTTGCTGCCAGAGGATCGTATGGTGCCAACAAAGGATATGGTAGAAAGGAATCAAATGGGACGCAGATTGAAACCGTAAAGAGACCTAAAAATACGATTGCCCAAATAAAGAGATCTTTGAAAATGAAAAACGGAAAGAATCTTTCGCTCTTGTCAGTTTCTTTGTCCACGCCCTTGCTCATGCCATGTAATTGAACGCATAGAAGATGCAAGCCTAACAATGATGCAATAGCCAGAGGCAACAAGACTATATGCATTGCATAGAACCGACCGAGCGTCGATTGCCCAATTGAAGCCTCGCCTTGAAATGTCTCTCTTAACACCCGCGGAAGTCCAGCTAAAAACGGCGGTAGGCATTGAGACAAATCTTCGACTGATTGCAGGCCTACTTTGGTTGCATTGACCGCAATCTGGTTCCAGGGCAGCAAGTACCCCGTAAAACCGAATGCAAAAGTAATTAACAGAAGAAGCACTCCGCTGATCCAGGTTATTTCGCGAGGCTTATCGAATGCCTTCATTGCAAATGCCGTGAGCAAATGAACTATGGCGCTGAAAATCATGCATGATGACGACCAGGCGTGCATGTTTCTGATCAGGGCGCCGCCAGCCACGTGGTGCGAAATAAATTCGACAGAGATGTTAGCATCGCTAACTGTAGGCTGGTAGTAAAACAACAAAAACAGACCGGTGACCACTTGAATCAAGAAAAATAGAGCCGTCAATCCACCGGTATAGTATCCCCAGCTCATCCTGTGAATGGGCACGCGCTTCTCCTCCACCATGTGATGGAAGTTCAACTTATCGACAGGGAATCTATCGGCAATGAACGATAAAAGGTTTTTGGAAGTACGCGGATGTCCGGAACTCATGCCTTGCCCTCCAGATCGCGCGTGATATATACATTGCATTCTTTTATCGAGGAAAGAGCAGTGTCACCCGTTATCTGTCCGGACGCTGCGCGCTCGGCTATTACTTTTCCCCGTTTATCCATAATCGCCCAGGGCAGCATTGGAAGAGGATTTTTCGCCGGCGCGCCAGCGTTTGGTTTTCCTGTTTTCACATCGAAGAAAGAAACATGGCAGGGACACAAGACCTGACCTTTCTCGTCGACTTGATTACTGACAGTGCAACCAAGATGAGTACATTTAGCCGACATCAGAATCGGTAAACCGTCTTCACCAGCAAATGCCATTGCCGTGTTCATGTTGAAATCAATGAAGTATTTGCCTTCGTTGGCTTTCAAATCAGACAAGGCAGAAACGAGAATAAAGTTACTAGTTTGCCGCTCAAGTTCCAACTTTCTTTGATTGGCAGTCATTTGAAGTCGCTTCAGCCGCGTGGACATGATTTCCTCTTCCTCCTTTGCACTCAGTCGAGGACCAAAGAAGAAGTTATAAACTTTGTCGACAGTTCCTATTGCCAGAACGCCACAACCAAGAGTGATTCCAGCTGCCCCTTTTATGAATTCTCGGCGGGCTTCTTCTTGCTGGTAGTTTGCTTCCGATGCCTCCGAATGTCTTGGATTATTCCAAACAACATTTTGTGCTGGTCGAAAAACATACTGCAAAGGTACTGCAAACATGTGAATCAATCTCGAGAATGGAATTAGCAAAATGAGAAGATAGGCAAGTACCATGTGAGCCTTTACCGCCACCGGAAGATCTTGAATGAATTGCAAATTTGGTTGCAACGTGAATAGACTGAAAAGATAGGGAGAAGCAGTGCCGGATACCCAAGCAGCGCCGTATTTATAATGGAGCGCGACAGCCAGGCCGAGCAATACTTGCGCAAGAAGTAAGCCGAGAATGATCAGATCCATAGTACTTGTCACCGCCTGGACCTTCGACGAACCGATTCTGCGCAAGATCAACACAATCAGCCCGGCAAGGCAAACGACGCCGGCTGCAAATCCGATTGTTTCAGTGGCAAGTAAGATTTCAGCTTTTCCCATCATTGACTGCCAGAGTCCTGGGAAACAGAACGCCAGCAAGTGTCCAACTGTGATTACGACAATTCCAATGTGCCAGGGAACAGATCCCCACATCAAGGCCTTAGGTTCGAGAAACTGTGAGGATAGTGCAGAGTAGCTGACCGGCCATTTCTTGATGCGAATGATAGTGCCAATCACGCAAATTACAAATGCAACGTAAGGCAGAGCAATGAATAAGAAGGTGTCCATCATGTCTTTGTGACCTCCGGTGTGCCCGTATCAAGAATCGCCATCAAAGATTTGAACAGATTGGAATATATGCTGCCGGCTTGATCCAATGAATTTGTCATTTCTCCAAGAGTGTGTTTGAGGCAAAACTCACAAAGCTCATTGAACTCATCTTGATCGAACTGCGGGGCAAACTCCAAAATTACCGCTATGTGATCTGGGAGTTCACCGGTTAATTCGAAGTTACTTTCTTTATAGCGCTGAGCTAGGAGAGTCATAAAAGTGCCGCGTTCAAAGTTCTCATCGCCGTATAGATATGTGGTCACATAAGGATTGCAAATGGGAGCCATATCAAAGGTGCGGGTGAAGATTTCTTCAGTCTGATCGAAAGACAATTCCTTGATCTTCGAGCAAAAAACAGCCATTAGTTGACTGACCTGTGGGTAAAAGATCTCTACAGAGCTTTTGGCTAGCTTGCATTTTTCTAAGTAATCTTCTCGCGGGTACTTCAGAAGGTCTGCAAAGGCAGCAAGCGCTCTAGCTTTTGGTCGTCTCAATTCTGTTATCATGGTCCTCTCTCCACATTCACCGGCACTCCGAGCCCGCAAGATCCTCTGCAAAGCTCCGGGTTGCACGTCTCTGAAATCGCTTCCTCGCGCTGTAACGGTGGGATAACAAAGCGTTGATCGACAGTTGCCAATGCCGTCAACCTGTAGATCTCCTCTGCCTCTTCAGGGCTTACATTACCCTCTCGCATCATTCTATTAATCTGCACCAGATCGATATCACCCATATCCAGGGAGCGGCGGTAATAGCGCACCGCGATCAATTTTTTCATTACGTATTCGATGATCTCGACGTTTCCGGCGCTGAACAAATTGGCTAGATACTTAATCGGCAATCGAGCGCTCTCAAGCCCGCTAAAGAATCCATCTATAGTGTTGGCATAATGTCCGTTATCCATTTTGCCCATAACAGGCAGCAATGGCGGAACGTAGAAGAGCATAGGCATGGTCCTGTATTCAATGTGCAAAGGCAATGCCAGCTTCCACTTCATTACGTATTTATAGATAGGAGATTTCTGCGCGGCGTCGATAAACTCTTCGCTAATACCATTTTTTCTAGCAAGTGCGATAATTTTGGGATCATACGGATCGCAGATTGCCGATCTTTGAGATTCGATCAAGGCATGATTCGGCACTGACATGCAGGCGGCAATGCGATCTGCATCATAGAGGAGCACCCCTAGATACCTGATTCGTCCGACGCAAGACTGGAAGCAGTTTGGAACTTGTCCTGTCTCCAACTTCGGATAGCAAAGAATGCATTTTTCAGATTTGCCGGTTTTCCAGTTGTAATAGATCTTCTTATAAGGGCAGGCGGTTACACAAGCTCGCCACCCTTTACACATGTCTTGATTGACCAGAACAATTCCATCTTCACCGCGCTTATAAAGTGCTCCAGAAGGGCACGATGCCACACAACTTGGATTTGCACAGTGGTTACAGATGCGCGGCAAATACATCATCGAGATTCGCTCGATTTCAAATAGCTGCTCACGCTCTTCATCCGTCAGCTCATCCAGGTTTACATCATTTTCAGCGTATAGTGGTGAACCTGATAAGTCGTCATCCCAATTCGGCCCAGCAACTATATCGACAGGCTCGCCGGTGATCTGGGAAACAGGAATTGCGGTCGGTTGATCGTCGCCTTCAGGGGCGGTAAACAGATTCTCGTACTGGTAGGTCCACGGTTCATAATAGTCTTCCAAACCGGGTTGATTAGGGTTATAGAAAAGCTTGATGAAAGCATCCAGTTTATTTTGAGACAGCAGCTCCAGATTTTTTCCGTTCAGTTTCCATCCGCCCTTATAATGGGACTGGTCCTCCCAGAGCGTAGGAAACCCTGTTCCTGGCTTTGTCTCAACGTTGTTCCACCACATATATTCGGCACCAGGACGGTCTGTCCAAACGTTTTTGCAGGCCAAACTGCAAGTATGGCAGCCAATACATTTATCGAGGTGAAAGACCATTGAAACTTGGGCGCGAATATCCATTGCCTTTCTCCTAAAAACTCGGGTCAGGCAGCTTTTTGACAATCACGAAAGTATCGCGATTGATCCCCTGCGGGCCCCAGTAGTTGAAACCGTAGGTAAACTGAGCGTAGCCACCAATCATGAAAAGCGGCTTCAATCTAATTCTCGTCAGGCTGTTGTGTCCACCGGCCCTCTTCATTCCGCGCTCTGGTGATTTGGGAACAGATAATGTTCTTTCCGGTGAATGATAAATCATAGAAATGCCACGCGGAATTCTTGCACTTACTACGGCGCGAGTACAAACTACACCGTGATCGTTGTAAATCTCGACCCAATCGTTATCGACAATTCCGGCCATGTCGGCATCTTTATCATTCAGCCAAATCGGCTCAATCCCGCGTGAAAGAGTCTTCATGCGCAATGTATCACCGAATGTCGAATGGATATGCCACTTCCCGTGTGGCGTCAGATAATTCAGAACCAGGGAGCCACCCTCGTTTTTCGATTTCGCCAGATCAAGCGTTTGATGGAGTTCTGCTCTCGGCTTATAAGTAGGCACTTGCTCTCCATAGGCAACATACGCTTCATGGTCAAGATACAACTCTTGCCTTCCCGTCAACGTCCGCCAGGGAATCAGCTCTTCAACATTTTGGCAGTACGCTGAATATGTCCTGTCTTTCGCAGTAATACCAGTCCAATATGGTGATGTCAGCACTCTTCTGGGCTGCGCTCGCAGGTCGTCGAATGTCATTCTCACGGCTCTTGTATCGTTCGCCAAATGAGTGTGGTCGATGCCGGTTTTCTTTGACTCCGACAGATAAGCACGGTATGCCATTTCTCCATTGGTTTCTGCAGCAAAAGTCAAAATGACATTAGCGGTGTCCATTGCCTCCTTCAAAGATGGATACTTGTTGCCGTCCCAGGTCTCCACAGGGTTGTTCTTTTGATACTCGTCATACCAATCGGCAACATCGTAGTGGCAACCATGCACGGCCAAACCATTGTTCCTGAAATTTGGTCCCAACGAAATAAATCTGTTGTACAGATTGACGTAGTCTCGCATGACTGTCTTAATTGCAGGCATCGTTTTGCCAGGAATGGCCTGACACTCACCTTTAAGCCAATCCTTTACGGTCGGTTGCGCCAATTCGGCTGGAGTATCGTGCATCAAAGGCGATACCAAAAGATCCTTCATCGGCTCAGGGATAAACTTTTTTGCCAACTCAGATGTAGAAAATGCGATTCCTTTGAAAATATCCCAATCTGATTTCGACTCCCAGCAGGGTGGCACAGCCGGCTGCAATGGGTGAATAAAGGTATGCATGTCAGTCGAGTTCAGATCATGCTTCTCGTAGAAAGTTGCAGCTGGAAGAACAATGTCCGAATAAAGCGCAGATGTGTCCATGCGAAAGTTTAGATCAACCACGAGGTCCATCTTTCCCAAGTCAACTTTGTCGTGCCAAGTTACATCCTTTACGAAATCCTTTGCTTGTTCATCAGCAATCGTATTGTTGTGAGTACCAAGATAGTGCTTGAGAAAGTATTCATGTCCTTTGGCCGAAGACATCAGCGCATTACCTCGCCAAATGTACCAGAGGCGCGGAAAACAAGAAGGATCGTCGGGATCCTCCATTGAGAATTTAACTGTGCGAGACTTCAAAGAGTCGACTACGTATTTGACAATATCATCTTCACTTTTGGCTCCGGCATTCTTTGCGTCGTTAACAATCTCGAAATTACTCTTATTGAATTGTGGATAACAGGGCATCCAGCCGCTACGCACAGCCAAAGCCTGTTTATCAATTGTGTGCCCATGAGCCAAGCTGAACGAACTGTCGTCGACAGGGCATACCTCATTGATCTCTCGGTCGTAACGCCACTGATCGGAATGGACATAGTGAAAAGATGGCGCATTTTGCAGTCGCGGAGGCCCTGCCCAGTCAGTAGCAAAGGCGATCGGTCCCCAAGACGCTTGAGGCACCAATTTTTCCTGGCCGACGTAGTGATTCAAACCACCACCATTAACTCCGACGCAGCCACATAACACCAGAGATGTAATTGCAGCCCTATAAATCAGATTATTGTGGTACCAGTGATTCGCCCCCGCTCCTATGATCACCGAGCATTTGCCTTTGCTCAGCTCAGCAGTTCTTGCCCATTCCCGAGCGAACTTAACACAATCCTCAGCCTTAATCCCAGTGAATTTTTCTTGCCAGCCCGGTGTGTAAGGAGCACTCAGCTCCTCATAAGATTGAGGGTAGTCACCTTTTAATCCCCGTGCAATTCCAAACTGAGACAGAAGGATCTCAAAGGCAGTTGTTACCAGAATAGATCCGCCATCCTTTGTTCTGATGGACTTTGCAGGCACTTGCCGCAGCACACTACGGTTATCGGTGCTATCGGAAAAGTCAGGTAGCTCAAGTGAAATTGTTTGATCTGCATGGTCTTTCATAAAGAGGATCGGATCCACAGAATCGCCGCTTGCACTATCCTTAAGTTTAAGATTCCATTCGCCCTTCTTCTCTTGCCAGCGATGTCCTACCGTGCCGCCAAGTGAAGCTGTTTTTCCGGTGTTGCCATTGAGCACAAGTGTCTTCCAATCAGCATTTTCGACATCGTCGCTGTCGGCTAGCTGGGAAAGCCTTAACAACTTGCCTGGACGAAAGTTTCCGCTTGCCGTTTTGTCCAGGGAAACAAGGAATGGAAGGTTGGTATAGCGTTTGGCATAATCGACGAAGTATTCAACTTGCTTATCCACATAGAATTCCTTCAGAATGACATGATTAACAGCCATCCAGAAGGCACCGTCCTGTCCCTGGTGAATCGGAATCCATTCATCTGCAATCTTCGAGGCCTGCGAAAAGTCAGGCGAGAAGACGACCACCTTTGCACCAGCATGCCTGGCTTCCACCAAAAAATGCGCGTCAGGAGTTCTAGTCATAAGCACATTGGAACCAACAGTAGCGACAAACTTTGAATGAAACCAATCAGCACTCTCTGCAACATCGGTTTGCTCGCCCCAGATCTCGGGTGACGCTGGTGGCAAATCACAATACCAGTCATAGAAGGAAAGATTTACTCCACCCATCAATTGGAGAAATCTGGCACCGGCGGCATAACTAATCATTGACATTGCTGGAATGGGTGAGAAGCCAACAATGCGATCAGGACCGTGTTTCAGGATCGTATAAATATTTGCAGCCGCCAAGATCTCGTGTATTTCCGTCCAGGATACTCTGCGGAAGCCACCTTTTCCGCGAGCGTTCTGGTATCGTTTTCTCGATTCGACATCATTTACTATTGAAGACCACGCTTCCACAGGATTATCCGGATACTCTGCCCGAGCCTTTCTCCAGAGATCTATTAATGCGCCGCGCATGTAGGGATACTTTACACGCAAGGGACTGTACAAATACCAGGAGCATGAAATTCCTCGCTGGCATCCGCGAGGCTCATGAGGTGGAATTTCCTTGCTGATAGTTGGGTAGTCGAGAGCTTGCAGCTCCCATGTCACTATTCCGCTTTTAACATAAACATTCCAACTACAAGAACCAGTGCAGTTAACACCATGTGTGCTGCGAACAATCTTGTCATACTGCCAGCGACTGCGATACATATCTTCCCACTGCCGCTGCTTTGGTGCAAATACATCACGAATCCATCCCACGATCCTATCTCCTGTGGAGTTTTGAGTGCACGCCGGAATTACGTTTGTGGTAGCCGATTGCAATCGAAAGCACTAGCACTAGCGCACCAGCAAACCCGTATGGGACAAAGGGTTGACTCTCAGCTCGGATTTTCGATTTGGTCGATACCAAATACTTTGCTAGATCAGCCGCTTCTTGATCTATTATCGGATGTTTTTCATATGCGGCTTTCATCACTTTATACGGCGTTAAACGACAAGCGGTAACAAGGGCAGCTTCGTTCATTTTGTCACCAATTTTGGTTAAGCTGGGGCCCAATGCTCCATGCCCATCTGATGAGCTATGACATGCCAGGCATGACATGCCACCATTGACAAATGCTTTTTGACCAGTGAACAATTTTTCCCCTTCCTCTAATGTGCCAATTAGCGCTTGCCTGACTTTTCCATCAGAGGAAGTCTCTTCTCCTTGAATATTTTCGAGACTGCCAGTTTTGCTTTCAGTATCATCCAGTTTGTCGGAGTCGCTTGATGAAACATCCTTCTTTTGATCCACCGCGCTGATCGGATCAGCCTCGGGCGAGTTCGACGTTTTGAGAAAGTTTGTTAGAGTATCAATTTCTTCCTGGCTCAAAGGTCCAGCCATTGACTGCATTCTACTTACTGCCGCGCTCAACTTATCGCTCTCCCAATTTTTGACAGTTACTAAATCGGGACCGACCAGTTGCCCTTTACCAACAGTGTGGCAGCTAGCGCACTTGGTTTGAAAAAGCTTCCCTGGTTCCTCTGCTTCAGCATGAGCGTTAAGCGCGATAAGCGTGAACAAGACAAATGGTAATATCTGATAATTCTTCACAACGCATTCTGCTTTAGTCATAGGCCGAGCACATTTGCTCATTTGCATTCTTGCATCGTTCGTCAGCCAAAGTATCCTCCCATTGGATTAGTGAGTTTGACATACAGCATGATCAAACAGTCATCCATTCGAATGATTCTTTTTCTTCACTAAGCAGCTATCCTCAGATAGCGAGTAAGCCTTTCGGCCGTGGCATTCTCCAGCCTTACTTGCTATGTTTTTGTATGAGCCTTTGGATTCTAAGAATGATGCACATCGTAGCGGTTGGTTTGGACCATAAAGGAAGCTCGCTTCCTGTGCGCGAAAAGTTGGCAGTTCCTCAGCATAAAATAAACATGGAACTGCAAAACCTATTGCACTGCCCTCATATAAGGGAAGCATTGGTTCTGTCTACTTGTAACCGGTTCGAGCTATACGTTTGCACAGCGCAAGCACCTATGGCACTGCCTAAGATGATGTCGTTTTTTCACAGCCTGCAGCCAGAACGTTCTTCTCCGGTTGATCCTGAGTACACATTGCTGGATGAAAAAGCGGTGTTTCATCTTTTTCGGGTTGCATCCGGACTTGAAAGTCTAATTCCAGGCGAAACCCAAATTCTGTCACAATTGAAGAATGCATACGCTCAGGCAGTTGAAAATCAGACTATAGGTCCAGCTTTATCACGGCTGTTTCAGTTAGCACTGCATTGCGGAAAAAGAGTTCGTCACGAAACTGAAATATCGAAAGGAGCCATGTCCACAGGCGCAGCAGCAGTCCAGCTGGTTGGGCGGAGGCTGGGCTCTTGGAAGAACAAAAAGGTCCTGGTTATCGGAGCTGGCAAGGCCGGGCAAATGTGCGTCAAAACACTATTGGGACTCAAACAAAAGCCCGATATCACAGTACTCAATCAAAGTCTCGAAAACATAAAGCAAGTTGCTTTTCTTGACCCGTCCAATTCATTGACTTTGAGTACTAGCTTTGAAGAGTGTCACCAGCTCGCTGCGGAAGTTGATGCCGTTTTCGTCACGACGGCTTCAGCTAATCCTGTGATTAAAAAGCACGATTTTGAATTCTTAGGATCGTGGCCTGAATTCATTGTAGACCTGTCTGTCCCCCGCAACGTCGAACCGCTTGTTGCCGAGCTAGATGGGCTGACTTTATTTACATTGGATGAGCTCAAATCAACGGTCGATCTCAACGTGGCCAGGCGCGCGACGCTATTGGGACATGTAGAAGGCATCATCAACGATGTTGTTTCAAACAAATGGATGAAGCGTTACGCCTCTGCAGGCTGAGACAGCCTTTTCAAACAAGTATCATCTGATAAATACTCATTTACTTTTCGTACCGCTTCCCTTGCAGAAGCTATGCATTCAGAAATTCCGATTCCACTATAAGAGTTGCCTGCCAAATACAAGCCTGGCAAAGAATTCAATTGCAAAAATATTTGTTCTACGCGGTCTTTGTGTCCAACATTGTACTCTGGAATACCATTAAGATGTCTGGCCACATGAAAATCAATCGGCAGACCAGTTATTTGAATATACCTTCTTAGAGAGCTGGTCACGAATTTAGCTATTTCATAGTCCGGCTTATCCCAAAGCGCCGTTCTGCACTCTTCACTCAAAAACACCCTCAACAGTTTAGTATTGTTGCTAGCTCGCCCAGCAAACTTAGTACTGGAAAATGTACAGGCCCTAATTGCAGATTTGTCTTGCTCCGGAACAATAAATCCGAAGGCATCTAGCTCATCTTTGATTGAAGACTTATGGTAGAGAAGGTTAACAGTCATCGCTAATGGTGCCTTAATGGAATCCAGTTCTTCGGCGATTTTCGAATCCGCAACAGCTAGTATCTTCGACGCAACAGGACCAGGTGTACAGATGATCACTGCATCCGCCAGAATGCTTTCACCGTTGCTGCATTGGACTAACCACTGCCTTTTACCTTTTGGTACAACGCTACTGATGGATTTGTTCAGATAAAGGCAATCATCCGGTAAATGTTTTGATAAAGCTTCAATTAAAACGCTCATGCCCTTATCAAAAGACATAAACAAACTGCGATCCTTGTCTGCAACGGTTTTGATACCGCGCTGCTCTCTTGTGCCCAAAAGACCAAGAATTATGCTTCTGTGCAATTGCTCTAACTGCACCATTTGAGGCACTACCGATGCGGAACTCAGACGCTCTATGTCGCCGCCATAAATTGCCGTAATCAGCGGTTGGGCTAATCTATCTAACGCCTCTTTTCCCAGTCGCCTCCTTACAAAATCAGCTACGCTTTCATCGTGCATTTTTTTTCTGCGCGGGATAATTAAATCGAAGCCCATCCTGAGCTTGCCGAAAAAGCTGAACAGGTTCGTTCTCAAGCAGGGACCTATTTGAGTAGGAGCGAACAACACAAAACCTTCTGGTATTTCGAACATTTTTCTTGAGTGCACAATCAAGGAACCGCGCGATTCAGGATTAGTTCTCTTCAGCCGATCAATGATGCCGAGTTCCTTAGCTAGCTCCATAACTTGTGGCTTAATACTGAGGAACGCTTCCGGACCTATCTCCATCAGTGCATCGTCTTTCTGAATGCTACCGATAACTCCGCCTATGCGATCGCTACTTTCGAGCAGCAAAATCTTAACTGAATCAGCCAGGCTCTTTTTCAGAAAGAACGCCGCGCTCAGACCCGTTATCCCAGCTCCGATTATTACAATCCTGCGTTCGTTCATCGCAAATCCACCAGCACGCAATTGAAAATATAAGCCCATAATCACCGCCGGGTATCGTTCATCCGAATGAGTTCTGATAAGTGTTGCAATAACTCCCAAGACTGAGGCTGAATGATTTCAACAATGATAAGGTCAAATCAAAGGTAAGATATGTCACTCAAAACAAGCACACTCACCAACAATAAATTATGCCGAACCAGGTTTCGCATTCAGCTACCTGCAGAGCACGGCGCTGTTATTACCTTCCTGCTAGGACTTGTTCTGGCAATTGATCTTTCTGCGGACAAGCTAATTACTTCCATCATATCCCTCTGTTTTTCCTCCATTTTCTGTGCATATCAAAATCATCAGCTACGCACAGTCTTGTCAGTGAGTGCCGTGCTTTTTCTATCATTTTGCAAATTGCCTTTAGCGATAGTCACAGTTGTAGCTTTACACTTCGGCAGAAGTTTAATGAAGTCATTCTCGAAGATCCCGTTGGATCTAAAGCAGGGAGCAGCGCTAACTATGCTGTCGTTGCTTCCAATAACGGCAGTGGTCATAGAGCCAGGCAATACTGCGATTGTTCTTACTAAGTTCACAATTTTCCTTCATGCCTCGATCCTCGCTACAGCAAGCGTCTTTTGGTTCATAAAGCATAGGTTCAGCTGTCTCATTTTCCTTGCTTATGCCATCGGTCTAATGCTGCTCCTCTTTAGAATCGGAGCAACTTCCCTTCCAGAGTTTCTAATACTTGATCTGCTTACAGGTATCATTTTCATCCTTGCAAAGCCAGCTTTGACATTAAAACGGTCCGGCATAATCAATGCCATATACCTGAGCCTCGTTACTTTGCGACTAATCTAGCTTATACGAGCGCCAGATCCGAAAGGATGAGCACAAAACGGTATCATCCCATTTCCATTGGCATTTCAACCTCGCGGACGTTGGGAGTGTTCTGAATTTGCGAAAAAATACTGTCTACTAAAAGTGCATAGAGGTGTTTCTTATGTTTTCTTCCAGATTATTGCCGATGGCACTTCTTATTCTTTCCATGCCTGTGTTTCAGCAAGCTCCAGCGAAGGCACAGGCAGTTAGGGTGTCCGCACAGCCTGCTTTTGCAAAGTTTCGAACCGTAAATCCGAGTTTCATACCTAACTTAGCGGCGATACGACAAATCAATATTCGCGTGAATCATGCTGGTGGGCTCAAGAACAGATTGGTAAAAAAGCATATAAGAAGTACTTTCTGCCCGAACGACATGGCACGGACTGAGGATCAAATTGAGACAGCCGACGATGACTCGATCGCTTCTCAATTCATCCCCATATCATTCGCAACAAGGAGTGTAGCCGCCTTTAGAAGCGGTCCTGTAGGAACAATTGAAACTGACACGGCTAGAGCTTGGGCCCGCACATTCGTCGCTGTTGACGGCCTGGAAGCTAGCCCAGACAAAGTCTTTCTTGCAAAAGACAATCAGGTGTTGGTCTTTTCCAAAGTAGATCATGAGTTTCAGATCGACCAGTGTAAAGTCACACTAAAGAGGGGCGCTCTTATTCTAGTTAGCAAATTGACTACTGGATTTAGGCTGATTAATTTGAAGGACGAATGCAGGGATGCGGTCAAGATCTGTTCACCTTCCGCATCCATTTCTGTAAAACCAGGCACCGAAGCTGACTTCGAAGGCTGCCATCGATCGGCGAAGCCACGCCTGGATGGCATCGGTCGACGAAATAAAATCACACAATGTGATTGTGGTGACTGCAAACTGAACGTCAGTGAAGTATCGATTCACTCGGTTCTTCTAAATAACAACTTGGCCAACTATTTATATAATAGCGACAATAAAGCCGAGAGAAAGCTCGGTGAGCAAACACTGAAAATGGCAGCAGCCCTGGCTCATATGAACAGATCGAGCGCCGAATATACGTGGAAATAAGATATCGGAGGCATCATCTCTTACTTCATTACAGGTCAAGGACTAGAAGAGATGCGCAAGCTTCTACTGCAGTTCTGACCTTGCAAGCAAGGCTCAACGTGACGGGCATGGTTGAATTCCTGTTGGACCAGTTGCGAGCTGAACTTTATCTTCAAATGAGCGATTCAAAACCATATTATGACAGAGCAATCGGACGGCGATAGACCAGAAAAACCATGAATGCACAAAACAGCAAGAACGAGATCCTGCATTTGTTACCATCTGGTCTCATCCTTTCGGAGCATGCTGAATCGCAATAATTAACACAAAATAGTACTACTCCAAGGATAAACATCAGTGTCTCAGCAACTTTCTCAGCAATCCCCAGCACTTGCTCCACTTTCGCGAGATCACCTGCTCGCGATCCAGCAAGCCAAAGTACTTCAGCGAGCATCAAGGTCCTCCGTTCAAGACCAGGACAATGTAGTGCAGAATCTGGCTATGTTTTGGAAAGAAGAAATGGAGCCACATTTTCTCAATGAAGAGCGCATACTTCAACAATTTATTGCAGACAAAGAACTTTGGAACAAACTGGTCGAAGATCATCGCATAATTTGCAATCTGACAAAAAGGATAATATTCAGCGACGAAATAAGATGCTCAGAACTCCTCCAGTTGGGCGAACTGATTGAGCGACACTACGTTTGGGAAGATGAGGTTCTCTTTCCCTACTTACTGAAGTCGCTAGACAACAACTCACAGATTCGCTTGCTTCACCAGACCCACATTTGGGAAGCCGTCAGAAGTCGCAATCAAAAATCACATTAAGTTCACGCTCAACATTCCCGAACAGGCTCCTAAGTATGGAGCGCGGGCATCCTGCGCCCATAAGTATGGGCCGCGGACGTCCCGTCCGCGTTTATTGCGCTAGGAAGTGAAGAGCGAATCGCACTGGAAGAAATAGAAGCCGGCCATCCCGTGATCGGACCACACTCCAACGCGCGCATCGCCCTTCTGGCGGCTGAAGCCCTCGGGTCGGCATCTCCATAATCTCTCCATATTTTCCATCCTCAATACACATGCGTCTCCTAGTATGGCAATGTGGAGCAAGGAGTGCCTAAACATGACCATGGCAGCAGCTGAATTACTGAAAGAGCTTTCCAAAGATGACAGGCTCAGCCGAATCGCGGTTAGCGACACCGGATTTATCTTCGATCCGCAAACGGGGCAGAGCTTTACGCTCAACAAAACGGGGCTAGTGACACTTTCACATTTAAAGAAGGGCTCAAGCATCGACGAGACGGCAGACCAACTAGCCCGCCAGTATGGAGTCACTGAAGAAGTAGCTCTCAATAGCGTTGAAGCATTTCTATTACAACTCGGGAGATACCTCTAATGCTGCACGAAAATCCAATGAGAGAAACTAACTGGAGAAGATGGAACGTTGCCATAACCGGGATGAACGCAAGCCCTGAAAGTCCAGGACCAGGTTTTGCGGTAGCGCGGAGCATTAGAGAGCATCGGCATTTTCAGGGGAGAATCATTGGGCTCGGCTACGACGTACTGGATGCGGGGCTTTATTCGAAGACGGTTTGCAATGGCGGTTATCTAGTGCCATATCCATCGGCTGGGCGCGACGCATTACTTGAACGAATTTACCAAGTTCACGCACTTGAAGGTCTCGACGCAATTATTCCGTGTCTTGATGCTGAGCTTCAGAACTTCATCGGCATCCAAAGCGAACTAAATAATCTTGGAATTAAGATGTTAATACCGACTCGCGAGCAGTTCACGCTACGCGCAAAAGATCACCTCAGCGAATTCTGCCGGTCAATTGGCGTGGATGCGCCGGAAACAAAAACAATCACAAACCCACTCTTCTTCGATGAATGCGAAGCACAAGGATGGCAATACCCGCTGATGGTAAAAGGGATCTTCTACGACGCTACGGTCGCCCGCAACTCGCACGAAGCAAAAGCAATCTTTGCAAAACTTGTACACAGCTGGGGTTATCCAGTGCTTGTTCAAAAGATTATCCCAGGGGATGAATATGATCTTGCTGCGATCGGTGACGGTCACTGCCGCATGTTGGGTGCAGTAATGATGCGCAAACGCGGATTGACCGAAAAAGGAAAAGCCTGGGCTGGCGTCACAGTTGTTGATGAGGCGATTGGCAAAGTCGCGGAAAAAATCATACGCGGACTAGCATGGCGAGGTCCGCTAGAAGTTGAAGTAATGAAAGGATACGATGGCAAAATCTATTTGATAGAAATCAACCCGCGCTTTCCAGCATGGATCTATCTGAGCCATGCAGTAGGTAGAAATTTACCGGCGGCACTATTGCAAACCCTAGCGAATGAACCGGAACTGGACCTCAGTCCGCCTAAACCAGGCACGTTCTTCATCAGACATGCACAAGAATTGATTGTAGAACTGGATGAATTCGAATCGTTATATGTAAATGGCGGAATTTCGACGCCAATTCAAGAAACGCATCACACCGGCTTGAATGACAACGAAAAGTTCAGAGCCGCTAGCTAAGTTTAATTGATAAGGAGAGAAGCAAGATGGATAGTTCGGTAGATATAACCGACATTGGAACATGGGAGCCGCCCTTTATTCAGCCACACAAGATGGGCGCCCTCAATAAGTTCGGTCAGCGAACATTGCGCGACAATATATGTCGCGAAGTTTTCGGCGTACCAGTCAATGACCTTGTACGCAGATATGGCTCGCCGGTTTTTGTGGTGGGCGAAAAACACCTGAGACAAAACATACGCCGGATAAAATCTGCGTTTGAACAACGATACAACCTGGCGGTGCATGGCTGGTCTTACAAGACCAATTACATAAGCGCCATTTGCCGCATTCTACACCAGGAAGGATCACTTGCTGAAGTGGTATCAAAGTTCGAATATGAAAAAGCTCGCTTTCTTGGCGTACCTGGTGAACAGATAATCTTCAACGGACCAAACAAACCAAAAGATATTCTTCGTAGAGCAATTGAAGATGGAGCGCTCATCCAAGCCGACCACATGGAAGAGCTAAAAATGCTGGAAGCCGTAGCCGACGAGCTGGGGCGTATTGTAAAAATCGGCATACGCATAAACTTTGATACGGGATTCACAGAGCCATGGAGCAGATTCGGATTCAATCTGGAAAGCGGGCAAGTTAACGAAGCGATCAACTTCATCTCCAGAAGCGACCACCTCAGACTCAGCAGCTTGCACTCTCATATTGGAACCTTTGTTCTTGAACCGCGAGCATATGCGGAACAGGTGCGCATCATGTGCGAGCTGATGCGCAAATTAGAGGGAGTGGAAAATGTCGCCATTGATACCATAGACATCGGTGGCGGCATTCCATCACGGAATGCTCTGCAGACAATTTATCTACCACCAGAGCAAGCCGTACCGGATATAAATGAATATGCCGATGCAATCTGCGAAGCGCTTCTTGCAGGCACGCGATATCGAAAAGAGATTGGGAAAGAGTTGCCGCGATTGATCTTCGAAAGTGGACGTGCTGTTATTGATGATGCGGAGGTGTTGATCACATCGGTCGTTGGTACCAAGCGCCTACCGGATGGACGGCGTGCAGCCATTCTTGATGCAGGCACAAATCTCTTGTTCACGGCTTACTGGTATAACCACCAGGTGAAGATGACCCGCAATGCTGCGGGCTCTGAAGAAGAGACAGTTTTGTACGGTCCTCTCTGCATGAACATTGACGTCGTAAGACACAGCATTAGTCTTCCGCCGCTAGCTGCTGGCGACCATCTTGTGATTAGTCCTGTTGGGGCATACAACAACACGCAGTGGTTGCAATTCATTGAGTACAGACCGAATGTGGTTCTCGCGCAAGAATCTGGTGGTTGCTCGGTAATCAGACAAGCTGAAGATCTCGGCGTGATGATGGCTCAGGATCAAATTCCCGCACACCTTGCCAGCTTAGATCTGAGCGGGAAGATCCGCCCGCTATCACGGTCCGGCAACCACCCAACCTTAAACAGAAAGCTGGTATAGCAGTATGGAGCGCGGGCATCCTGCCCGCCCATACACCCCGGACATCAAATGCACAATGAAATTAGGGAGGAGAATTGTTTGAAGAAAGAGCGGACGAATGTTGGCGATCCATATACACAGGACATCAAATGCACGATGAAATTACGGAGGAGAGAGCGGACGGGACGTCCGCTGCCCATACTTATAGGCGGACGGGACGTCCGCGCTCCATACTTAGCAGCCAGCTCTCCATACTTAGCCGCCAGCAGAATGCCAGCCCTCCATACGTAGCAGCCGGCAGAATGCCAGCCCTCCATACGTAGCAGCCAGCAGAATGCCAGCTCTCCATACTAGCAGCCGGCAGGATGCCGGCGCTCCCGGAATCGAACCGTCAAATGTAGAAGCGACGCCGTGCGTCGTCCGTGAAGAAGAAGGCACCAAATGAGCTTATTTATCAAATTACTAGAAGGCTACGGATCGTTCTTTGCACTGAGCCATCCGGCATCAAAAATACTGATACTGTTGGCTGCACTTCTCCAGCCACACTCCGGCTTCATCGGACTTCTTGGCGGTCTCAGCATCATTATGTGGAGACGCCTGCTTCAGTTCGATTCAGAATCAGAGCGAATTGAAATCATCAACGGCATCCTTCTTGGATCGCTGATGGGATCACTCTACTCTTCAAATTATGTTGACATTATCCTGACAGTATCTGGCGCCCTGCTCGTAGTAATATTCAGCGCAATCTTCTCTGATACAATCGGCAAACAATTCAAGCTGCCGCTGCTCGGCACCCCATACGCAATGGTGTCGTTCGCACTACTACCGTTGTGCGCAATGTGGCATTTGGTTCCAACTCACGCAGCTAATCCTTATACAGTTCCAGCCAGTCTTTCATTTCTGAATTTGCTCAATCCATTAGGTGCGATGTACTTTAACGGGACCGTCCCCGGCGGGCTTCTTGTATTAATTGCGTTTTGCCTGTCCTCAAGATACCTGGCACTGCTGGCTGTCGGCGCCTGCATTTGCTCATACGGCTTTCTAAGCCTCCTGGGTGTTTATCCTGATTCGATTATCTCGTTAGTCGCGCGCATGAACAGCGTTCTGTCTGCCTGCATACTAGGTGGCTTATTCGCAGTTCCAGGGAAAAAGAGCCTATTTGTTTCTATGGGCGCAGCCGTTCTTTCTTGCGTGCTCACTTTGTCTCTAACTCAACTTCTATCTGTAGTATCACTCCCTGTACTGGCACTTCCCTTCGTGCTTTCACTCTACCTTTGTCTTCTCTGCTTCAATGCACAAAGAGGAAAAAACTGGACATACTTCTGGCTCACCGTGCCTTCCTTGCCGGAACAAAGCCTGGCACAAATGCACGTCGCCAGAGTTCGCGGAATCGATCCTCGCAGCATTGCCTTGCACCTCCCGCTTCGCGGCGGCTGGCATGTTTACCAGGGATTCGGAGGAAAGCATACACACAAAGGTATCTGGCAATACGCAATTGATTTCTTCCAAACTTCCAGCGGCGTCAGTTTCACAGGGAGTGGTCGTCAGCTACTCGACTATCACGCATACGGCAAACCAGTTTTTTCACCCGTTACCGGTACAGTAGTCGAATGCCGAGCCGATGTACCAGACAACCCGCCAGGTGAAGTCGACACAATTAATAACTGGGGGAACTACATCCTCATTAGATTAGACTGCGGATTCTATGTTCTCCTGGCACATCTTCAGCCACAAAGCATACGAGTAATAACCGGATCCCGCGTGCATCCCGGAGAAGTTCTCGCCCTTGTTGGGAATTCTGGTCGCAGCCCACAGCCTCACTTGCATATGCACGTCCAGGAAGATCACGTGCTCGGAAGCAAGACAGTACCGTTTCACCTCAGTAACGTTATCGTCCACACAAAGGAGAATGATATTTTCAGTTTGAACTCCACACCACATGAAAACGAGCTTTTATCAGCTCCGACAAAAAATACGGCATTGAAAAAGGCATTGCGCTTCTCGGTCGGTTCAAAGTTCCAATTCGAAGTAAAGGTGCCTGACCAACCTGTAAAAATCGAAGTTCTAAATGTCACGTTGGACCTGGCCGGGCAGTTCTGGATCGAAAGTGGAAGTGGTGCTTCTGTAGCATTTTCCATTACCGACGATCTGCTAGCCTTCTTCAACAGACGCGGACCTGAAGATTCATTTCTCGATGCGCTAATTCTCACACTGGGACTAACACCTTTTGCAGAAGGGCGCTTGAGCTGGTCAGATGCTACCCCAAAGAAACTATTGCCGATGAGCTTGTTGGATCACCTGTCCAGTGCAATTTTCAGCCCGTTCCAGGAATGCGCACAAAGCAGTTATCATCGCTCGTGGGATCCGTTCCTCAGAGTATGGACACAAACCGCTCAACACAAACTTGGAAGATGGTCATGCTCGGCTCGAGCAAACTTTTGCGAATCGCGAGGGTTAGTTGACTTCGAACTCACCCAAGGAAAACAAAGCCTCCTGAAAGCAAGACTCTTGCGCTCCGGAATAAAGGAAGACAACGGCATCCCCGCATCGACCGCAACACCACTTTCTCAAGTATCAGAACTAGAGATCAGCCAATGCTGAACAAACATAAAACGCCGACGAGGAAGAGGACTAACACGAGCGCCAACTTAATTACAACGAAAGACTTTCACAAGTTAGAAGCCGGCAGGATGCCGGCGCTCCCGGGATAAAACCTAAAGGACAAGAACCGTTAATGTCATGAAGCTTACGATAGCGCAAAAATTGATTTCGATTACAATGCTTACAGCTTTCGGCGTAGTCTGCTCACTTCTGGCTGTTCTCAAATGCGCTTCAGTTTTACCTAATCAGCTCCCCCTGCATGATGTCTTTTTTGTGCTGCTCTGCATGCTAGCCTCCGCATGGTGTGCATTCACTTCGCTTTTGCTTTGCCGAAGTATTCTGGCAAGCATTGATACCTTGCTAATTTGTGCTCGCCAACTAATTGCCGGGAATTTGAGCACAAGGATTGCCGACAATGATCGCAACATGGACGAACTAGGTGAATTAGCAAAGCATTTCAACTTACTAGCAACATTATTGGAGCAGAGAGACCGGGCGCAAAAGCAATGGCTTTCTGATACCTCTCACGAATTAAGAACACCGCTAACAATCTTACGAGCACAAATAGAAGCACTGCAAGACGGCATACAAGAAGCGAATGAGCAAACTTTGTCAGTTCTGCACAAAGAAGTGCTGTCACTGTCAGATCTGATGGACGTTGTTCATGATTTAGCGAAGTCAGATCTGAAGCAGCTCCGCTTCCGATTTTCACAAGTCGATCTTTCTGAGATACTGAATGAAACCATCGTGAACTACTCGCAGAAGTTCGAGGAGAAGAAACTAGCTCTGGACCTGAGCGAGCTACCCAGGGAGCACTGGATCACTCAAGCGGACTCAAGCAGGATCAAGCAACTCTTCTCCAATCTCTTCGAGAACGCATTGAACTACACGAACGCCGGTGGGACAGTGAAAATATCAGGCACAGCCCAAGCAAATCAGTTGCAAATCATCTTGGATGACTCATCGCCTGGAGTGCCACCTAATTCAATCGATCGCATTTTTGACCGATTTTACAGACTAGAGGAGTCACGAAATCGAGCATTTGGTGGAGCTGGATTAGGACTTGCGATAAGCAAGGTTATCGTTTCAGAACATGGGGGAACAATTGAGGCAGAGCCCTCGGCACTAGGTGGATTGAGAATGCAATTGAGCTTCCCGTTTGGGGAAGCAATTCGAGGAAGCAGCGGTAAGAGTCCATGAGCAAAACACCAGACACAAAAGGTCCAGACCACATCCTGATTGTTGAGGATGAACCAACGATTGCACAGGTGTTAAAAGATTATCTGCAACAGGCCGGATTCAAAACCACGCACAAGAACGATGGCGGCATCGTGGTTGATTATGTAAAAGAGGAGCCGCCTGATGCGATTTTACTAGACTTGAACTTACCAAACAAAGATGGAATAGATATCTGTCGCGAGATCAGACAATTCTCGTCGGTCCCGATAATTATGGTAACGGCAAGAGCCGATGAGATTGATCGCCTGTTGGGACTAGAACTCGGTGCCGACGACTACATTTGCAAACCATTCAGTCCGCGTGAGGTAGTGGCAAGAGTCAAAGCACTCTTTCGCCGCCTGCGCCAGAGCCCAGCTCAAGAACAAAAGCGCCACGGTTTTATCGTAGATGAAGATCAAGCACGCATATCGTTCAACGACACCCGCCTCGATCTTACACCGACAGAATATCGGCTTCTGAAATTATTCGTGAGCAACCCTGGCAGAGTATATTCGCGAAATCAGCTGCTCGATTTATGTTATCAGCAAGAGCAGCTGATCATTGACCGCGTTATCGACAGCCACATAAAGAACGTAAGGAAGAAACTTTCGAAAGTGATTCCAGGACAGGAAGTGCTTCACGCCGTTTACGGAATCGGCTATCGGTTTGAAATGCAATAGTTACTCGAACTCGCAAGGAAAAGTGGAATTAAACAGAACGCTCGCAGCTGAGACTGCCCCTTCCCCAGCACGAGTCAGTTGAATATGATTCGAATTGACCGGAACCTTGCAAAGTTTATTCGCGAAATCATGCATGATCTGTGCCACAGCAGTTGTTACCAATAGAATACAGTAGGTTAATCTTCTCCATCTTCCGCGCTCCGCAGTCGATTTATACAATGTGCCTGCAATAACTGTGCTATGAATACCAAATCAAGGTAAACAAGTCATCGGCATGCGTGTCGGTAAGTTCGGAGTCCAGAAAATGAAATACCTCCTCGTGTCGCTGGCATTGCCGACTTCATTCCTGATGGCTGTAGAAGCGTTGGCTCAAGATCGCGATTATTACACCAGACAGGCAGAAGCATACGCTGCAGCAAGCAAGTATGAGTACAACAGAGAGATGGCTCGTCAGGAGAATCGCTACCAGGAGCAGCGAAGAGAGCAAGCAAAACAAGAAGCCAACCGACAAGAGGCCGCCCGTCAAGCCGCGCAATACGCTGCCAAACAGCAAGCTGCCAAAGCTGAAGCGAACGCTTACAATGCAAAAAGAGAAGCTGCAGCATATCAAACTAAAATTGATACGCAAAAGGCCGAAGCTAATGCCTACAACAACCGCGTACAGACAAACAAAGACGCTGCACGCGCATATGACAATCGCAGTGAAGCACAAAAATACGAAGCCCGCATTCAGGCAAACAAGGCCGAAGCCGCTAAATATGCGAACATGACTGAAGCTCAAAAGTCCGAAGCTCGCGGGCAGGCTGCAAAGGCTGAGGCTGCTAAGTATGCAGCGATGACTGAATCACAAAAGGCAGAGGCTCGCGCGCAAGCATATAAGACTGAAGCTGCGAAATATGCAAACATGACTGAGACTCAAAAGTATGAGGCTCGCCAGGCTCAAAACAAGGCAGATGCGATCAAATATGCAAACATGACAGAAGCTCAGAAGTATGAGGCTCGTCAGGCTCAAAACAAGGCGGACACAAATGCCTACAACAATCGCACTGAAGCACAAAAATATGAAGCTCTTCAAGAGCAAAATAAAGCTGATGCGCGCGCGTATGATGCAAAGTCTGAGGCTCAAAAGGCGGAAGCAAAAGCCTATGAACTAAAGACTGCAGCACAAAAAGCAGAAGCGCGCGATTACGCCAACAAACAAGAGGCGATCAGGGTTGAGAACATGCGACAGGCACAAATCGAGGCGCAGAAATATGAAGCAGCACAGTATGCTGCTGCCCAAGAAAAAACAGCCCAGAATCAGTCTATTATAAGAGCGGCTGCAGCAAGAAAAGCAGGAGCGGCGAACGGGACTGCAAATCCGTATCGAGACGCTAGTTCGGGCGGTCAAGCAGGACAGAGCCTATCGGCAGAAGCGATTCGGGCAGAATTCAACCGCAAACATGGTCGCTAGTAACACGACACTGTTTATACAATACCTATCTTTGATGGAGAGACGGCTTCGACATGAACAACACTCTAATGATTCGCACTTTGATTGCCTCAGCTACAGTCTTTTTCTCTAGCTCAGCATGCTTTGCTCAAGAATTCAGCCCAGGTCAGATTGTCTATTCCTCATACGACAAAGACGAGGTCAAGGTTATCAGGCAAGATTCCAGCGGTGTGCTTTGTCTCGTAAAGGATTGGAAGGATAAAGTTTTCAAAGAGGGCGGTTCATCAAGATACTACGATCCCAGCAATCTGTCGAAGACTAGTCCGCAAGCAAGCACTCCTGCAGGTGGCGGTCAGACTGCTCAAGCAAACCACGGCGGAGACGCCACCGTCCTTGGTGGTAGCGGACCACTTTCGAAGGAACAATTAATCGGGTACCTTAAGGCCAATGTTGGAACTGACGGACCGCATCCTAAGAAAGAAGCCATTTCTGAAGCTGTTGTAGCAGCAATTAAAAAACGCGGCGTAAACTTCAAATACGGATGGCAGGACCTGTCGGATTTTATGGGCGCAGGAGCAACTACAAGCGTTACATATTCACTTGGCGATAATTTTGGTGCTCCTCCTACAATGCCCTGGCTCACTACAACCTGGGAACTGTCATTTACCAAAATGAGCGGCTGGGTAAGCAGCATGATCAATGAAAATGCACACAATAAAGGTTTTCTGCTGATCGAGCCTGCACATACTTATATATGGAAGATTCACCAGGACGACAAACCGGAAGCTTGGATAGAAGGGAAATGGCGAGAAGCTACAGCTGCCGAAATGAAGTACCAGGGTGGTCCCCAAATCGTGATTCTTAATGGTGAACAAAACTACGATTGGATCGTGCACAAAGACAATACGGCTCCACAAGGACAAGATTGGATCAATGTTGCAGATCTACAATCAAGACAGATTAAACGCGGCGGGCTCAGAGCCCACTAACTCGAATTGATTGCACATCCTGCGATCTTCAGCTATCAGCCAGGTGTGCACTAGCATTTGCATGTGAGTGAACAAAGACAGGTTTGACCCATCGAACACGTCTGTTGCGTGCATGCTGCAGCTGAGATTGCCCCTTCCCCACCACGAGTCAGTTGCATATGATTCGAATTGACCAGAACCTTGCACTTCGGCAAGGGCTTCCTTCCTTTTGATTGATATTGTTTCTCTCTATTCATTGTCCTATCCTCTTTTTCTCCAACACAGTGTATGCACCTGTTGTGAGGAAGGCGTGAATGGTTCAGGCCAGCGGGGAAAACGTTGTGACCCTGATTTCGAACTTGCGTTATTTCGTGTCTTGAGTATGCTCGTTCAAAATTCTAAGCAACTCAGGGTGGATGCGTACACCACATTTTTGAGCCAGCTCCGCTTTGTTCATGGCAGCACTCCAATCCTTCTTGGCTACCAGATATCCCACGTAAGTATGTAGTGCATCTCCATTCGCCGGATCTAATACCAGCGCTCGGTTTAGTAACGCTGGCGCCTCTTCATCTGCTGGATTCTTTAACAGCAGCGCTTTTGCGAGATTGGCAAAGGTAGGAGAATGCTTTTGATCATATTTTAGGGAAAGCCGGTAGAAGCAGATTGCATCATCAAGGTGATTTTGGATACTACAAACAAAAGCCACTCCGAAATATCCTGATGCATCGGTGTCGTCCATGGCTATGGCTCCGAGAAACCGCTCCAGCGCCTTGTTGTACTTCCCTTTGCTATAAAAACGCCAGCCGGCATCCACAAGATAGTGTGCGTGTCGTCTGGTCCAATATCCGGAATCCGGAGTTCGGCCATTTGAAAAAGTCTTACTCACAATCTTTTTCAGGTGGCTGTTCGGAGGTAGCAAAATTTCCTCCGCCCGCGCGCTCTGTTGAGCCAAATTGACTACCAAGAAAAATACCAGTAGTACCTTCCACATAGATACCTCAAGAAAGGTGTGCACAGCGGAACCTGTCAATAATTCTGAGACAAATCTAGCATAGAATTTAGTGTAGGAATTGACTGCTGGGATTTCGCCAA
>JAIEQI010000054.1 GCA_019747875.1 Candidatus Obscuribacterales bacterium | reverse complement strand
TTATGGGCGGACGGGACGATGCTGTTGGCGATCTCATCTCAGCTTGTCTAGTGCAGATTTTTGCAGCTAGTATGGAGCGCGGACATCTTGATGCTGTTGGCGATCTCATCTCAGCTTGGTCTAGTGCAGATTTTTGCAGCTAGTATGGAGCGCGGACATCTTGTCCGCCCATAAGCGCGAAGCGCGTTGCAGCTACGCATTCGGAGTTTCGCAAGAGGTAGAGTCTCCCTAAAGCTGTAGCGTAGATAGTAGAATCTGCCTATGGGCGGACGGGACGTCCGCGCTCCATACATAAGATCGCCATCAGTATCGGGACGTCCGCGCTCCATACTAAGCTCCTCGACATGCCCATATGCCTGCAGAAGCAATGCAAGGGACGACATTCTTCGTTCATGTTTATTTCAAAACTGCGGCGAGTGCCGATGCGAATTCGCGTGCCTCATCCTCTGAGAAATAATGCACAGAGGCTCGGATACAGCTCGGAAACGGAATTGTGCGCACCGTAACTTTGAAGTTCTCTTCTAGTGCCTTAACGATTTGACCTGGAGACCGATTCTCTAGAGTGAAGGAAACAAGGCTTGAGTCCTGCCGTTCACTCAAGAATTTGACTCCCGGCAGACTCTCGATTTCCGCCCGCAAGGCTCTTGCAATCCTGACGATACGCTGATAGCGCTCCTCCGCACTTGCATATGAGCTATGAATCTGTAACGCTTGATCTAGCCCCGACATCAATGGAAAAGGTGAGGTCGCTATTTCGAATCTTGCAGCACCCTTCAAAAACGGTGGGTTCTCTGAGCCATCGTATACGGTGCTTCGCCATCCCACAAAAGTTGGTTGGATAAAATCCAGGGCTTCTTCCCTTACATGCAAGCTGCCAACTCCCTCGGGACCGCCCATCCATTTGTGTCCTGTAATTGCGTAAGCATCGGCTCCGATATCTGCTACATCAATCGGCAAAACTCCAGCTGATTGTGCCCCGTCAATGACGCTGATGCATGAGGACTGGCGGCAAAGTGAAGCGATCTGCTTGGCCGGCAAAACCGCTCCTGTGTTCCACAAGACGTGACTGAAGAGAAACATTCTTGGTTTGGACTTTAAGGACTGCTCGAGTTCCTTCAATATCTGTTCGTCTGATTGCAACTTGGATAAGTCGCAGTAATCGAGAATGACACCGCGACGTTTGCTCAGTTGTTTTGCAGCAGCCACTACACCGTTGTGTTCTGAATCTGTCAATAAAAGGCGGTCGCCTTCTTTCCAATCTACGCCCCAAAGGGCGATATTGCAGCCTTCAGTTGCATTTTGTGTGATCGCATAGGAGCCGGCTTCTCCGCCAAAGTTGCTCGCGATCGTTTCTTTCAATTGCTTTGCCTGGTTTACGATCCACTCAAACATTGTGTTATTGAGAGGGCCGTTCTCTTGAACGAAGTGATAACTCTCCATCATCGCTTGAAGAGTTCTTTCGCTGATTACGCCCTGGGCACCGAAATTTAGATAGTGCTTGTTTTGAAGCGCGATAAATTGACTACGAAATTCGGCGAGCGAAGTTTTGCTTTGATCTTGAGATACGCCCATTTTGAACTCCGCGAAAACTGATAGCGTTAACCGTGCGCTTCCTGGGGCTTCAAACTAAAGCTCAAGCGCTTCTTGCATTTCTTCCACAATTCTCTGTGCTGCCGCACGCGGATCTTTTGCGCTAGTAATTGGACGACCAACTACCAGGTAATCGGAGCCGTTTTTAATAGCTTGGGCAGGAGTTGTGAATCGTTTTTGATCATTGGAGTCTGCCCAGTTGGGGCGCACTCCAGGGGTGACAATCACCATCTCCTTTCCGATTTCGGCTCTTAGAGCACTCACTTCCTCAGGAGAGGCAACCAAGCCGGTTATTCCGGATTCCTTACATTGACGTGCCAACTTAATTACTTGCTCTTTCATGTCCAAGCTGACAGAGAGCTCATTGCGCAGAGTCTCAGGACTTATACTTGTAAGTACGGTCACTGCTAGTATCGTAGGCGGTGGCACGTTCAGTTTCTGCGCGCAGGCGCTAACTGCCGCGCTCGTTGCTTTGAGCATTTCCGTACCGCCGCATGCATGAATGGTGAACATCTCTATTCCATGCATTGTTGCGGCCTCTGCCGCTTTTGCCACCGTATTCGGGATGTCGAGAAACTTGCAATCGAGGAATATTTTTGCGTCAGTGCTTTGAAAAATCTTTAATATTTCAGGTCCGTAATGTGTAAACAATTGCAGACCAATCTTGAAGATGCCTACATGCGCATGAAGCTCGTCTAAGTACCGACGAGCTTCGTTGATATCTGATGTATCGACCGCCAAAATCAAGCGGTCGCGAGCCATTGTGCTCGTTGAAAGCGGCACGCGCTTGACCCGTCCTACTCGGTTTTGCCGGCTTTTTCAAGCTTGTAGCGCTTGACGAAGCGGTCGACTCTTCCTTCGGTGTCGATGATTTTTTGCTGGCCAGTGTAATAAGGATGGCAGGCGCTGCAAATTTCAACGCGGATTTGTTGTTTGGTTGATCCGAGTTCAACCTGGTTGCCGCAGACGCAAACTGCAGTTACGGCACTGTACTTCGGATGAATACCTTCCTTCATCTCAAACCTTCAAAACTTATGGTGTAACACAAATAGCGCCTATTAGGCGCAAAGTCTAATCTTAGCAAGGAAACCGGCAAAAGTCAGCTCGATCGCCTGAATCGTCAGCTTATTGTTATTTTTTGTGAGCCCGCGCCCAGGAATCTTTTAGGGTCACGATTCGATTGAAGACCTGGTTGCCAGGCTTAGAGTCAATGTCAGCTATGAAGTACCCTTGACGCTCAAATTGGAAGCGGTCGCCTACCTGTGCGGAAGCCAAGCTCGGCTCCAGCTTGCAAGCGGTTAGCACCTGCAAAGCGTTTGGGTTAATTGCGTTGAGAAACTCACTGTCTTTGCCTGCAGGCGGAGCTTCATCAGAAAGTAACCGATCATAGAGACGCAGCTCTGCATCGACTGCATGTTTCGCACTTACCCAGTGGATGGTCCCTTTGACCTTTCGCCCTTCTGGGTTGGCTCCAAGAGTTTTGGGATCGTAAGTGCAACGCAGTTCGATTACTTCGCCGGTCTCATCCTTCACTACATCCGTGCAGGTGACGCAATAAGAATAACGCAGTCGTACTTCTTTTCCAGGCGCCAGCCGGTAATAGTCTTTTGGCGGATCTTGCATGAAGTCGTCTTGTTCTACATAAATCTCTTTGCAGAACGGAACTTTGCGCGAGCCTTCCTTTGGGACATCATGCGGCCAGTATGCGGCTTCGAGTTCCTCAACCTTATCATCAGGGTAATTTTCGATAACAACTTTGAGTGGATTCAATACAGCCATGACTCTTGGCGCTTTTTGATTTAGATCATCGCGGACGCAAAACTCAAGTTGAGCCATATCAACTGTGCTGTTTGCCTTTGCAACGCCAACGCTTGCGCAGAATGCACGAATGCTTTCAGGTGTATATCCGCGTCTTCGTAAGCCCGCAATAGTCGGAAGGCGCGGGTCATCCCAACCCCTTACGTGGTTGCCTTGCACCAGTTCCAGTAATCTCCGTTTGCTCATCACCGTATAGTTCAGGTTCAGGCGAGCGAACTCATACTGCCGCGGACGGCTCGGGAACTTGGCATATTCAATGAGATTGTCGATTACCCAATCATACAGCTCGCGATTATTTTCAAACTCAAGAGTACAGATGCTGTGCGTTATTCCTTCTATTGCGTCAGAGATCGGATGGGCATAATCGTACATTGGATAAATGCACCATTTGTCGCCGGTCATATGGTGCTCAGTATGGCGAATGCGATAGAGCAATGGGTCGCGCATTTTCATATTCGCACTTGCCATATCGCCTTTTGCGCGCAGCACATGTTCGCCGTCTTTGAACTCTCCTTTGCGCATCCGTCTGAATAGATCGAGGTTCTCTTCGACGCTGCGATCCCTATAAGGACTTGCTTGTCCGGGATTGGTCACAGTGCCTCGGTATTGTTTTATTTCGGCATCGGTGAGGCTGCATACATAAGCTTTGCCGGCAGTGATCAGGTGTTCTGCGTACTCATACATTTTCTCGAAGTAGTCGCTGGCGTGATACAGACCATCCCATTGGAATCCCAGCCATCGAACGTCTTCTTGAATGCCGTCTTCAAAAAGTGTGTCTTCCTTTGCCGGATCTGTATCGTCGAATCGGAGGTGGCAGCGCGTTCCGCTTTCGGGCAGGCGCTCTCTATAATCTAATGCCAGTCCAAAATTGAGGCAGATGGATTTTGCGTGGCCTATGTGGAGGAAACCATTGGGTTCTGGGGGAAATCGTGTAATTACTTTGCTGTGACGTCCGGCTTTGAGATCTTCATCAATGATGTCTCTAATGAAGTCATTTTGTTTTGCAGGAGTTGCCGGTGCAGATGCAGAGGAGTTCACGACGATGTCCTTTCAGCTTGAAGCTGCGAAACCTTCATAGGGCTTTCTATTCTACAGTGAAACTTAGCGAAAGCGTTCTGATGCCATTATTACGGGGCTTGACAATGTTAACGAAAGCAATTTGAATTGTTTGTTCCATTTAAGCTTACTGGCATCTTTAACAAAAGCTTGAGAATAGAGTCAGCATGGGCTCTATAGCAAAAAATAGAGGTGGCCAGCCTAACGTTTTCTTTGTTGCAGAAACTATTTTTCGGAAAGCTTGACGAAAGATATGAAGGCGGTGAAAGCTAGATTTGATCAATATTCCAGAATTTAGAAACAAATTTGATTAGTTGCTGTCGTTAGTTTGGAGATCATTTTTTGCGTATTCCCGGTTTGTATTTAGTCTGAATCGTGCCTAACCGTACAGTTTTTTAGTGAGGTGGACAGTGATTACACTTTTCGACGCTAAATGGCGTCATGACTTCCTAGCGTCAATGGTCGTGTTTCTTGTAGCCTTGCCCCTGTGTATGGGTATCGCGATAGCATCCGGCTGCCCACCTGTTTCAGGCTTGTTAGCCGGTATCATCGGCGGTCTTGTCGTCGGCACCCTCTCGGGCTGTCCTCTTCAAGTTAGTGGACCTGCTGCCGGTCTGACCGTAATGGTCTTTGAGATCGTCAATAAATTCGGACTCGCCGCACTTGGTCCCATAATCCTTGTCGCTGGTTTGTTCCAATTTTCATTTGGTGTTTTCAAACTAGGCCGGATTTTTAGAGCGGTATCACCAGCGGTGGTGCAAGGCATGCTTTCAGGAATCGGTCTTCTGATCTTGGCGAGCCAGTTTCATGTGATGCTCGATGGCAAACCCAAGGGCACCGGGCTGGATAATTTGCTGTCCATTCCTTCGTCTCTTTATCATTGTCTCAATCAAAATCATGACATGAACCACATTGCCGCTTTAATGGGCTTGATTACCATCGCTATCATCCTCCTTTGGGAGAAAATGCCTTTCGAAAAATTGCGCTCTGCAATCCCTTCAGCGCTAATATCCATTCTTGCTGTGACTATAATTTCTGTTGTTTTGAGTTTGGACGTTAACAAAGTGGCATTGCCGGACAACCTGTTCGCTTCCATCAACTTCATAGACTTTAGTGCGTTTCAAAAACTCGGATGGAACCTCTGGGAAGAAGCCCTTGCAATTGCATTGATTGCCAGTGCAGAAACGCTCCTCACAGCCAATGCTGTTGACCGTATGGTGCCTGGAAATAAGAGCAATTATGACAAGGAACTCCTGGCTCAAGGCGTGGGCAACACACTTTGCGGCTTTGTCGGTGCACTTCCACTTACTGGCGTCATTGTTCGAAGTTCAGTAAATATCAAAGCTGGTGCCAAAACTAGAGTGTCAGCGATTCTCCACGGATGCTGGTTGGTACTGTTCGTACTTTGTTTTCCGTTCCTTTTGCGCTTGATACCAAGCTCGGCACTGGCTGCGCTCCTGGTTTATACAGGGTACAAACTGTTGAATATAAAAGGTGTTAAGGCGTTCGCCTCACATAGCAAGTCAGAGTTATTTATTTGTCTTGCCACCATGGGCACCATAATATTTACTGATCTGCTAACCGGTGTGATTACCGGTATAGTTCTGTCAGTGCTTAAGCTTCTCTATGTGTTCTGCAAACTTGACGTGGAAACTTCTCACGAAGGAAACCGCACCACGTTGACCTTATCCGGTGCTGCTACTTTCTTGAGCTTGCCAAAACTTACGGCTGCATTGGATAGAGTTCCGCATGATGCTGATCTGCACATCGACATCACCAATGTCAGTTACATAGATCACGCCTGCTTTGATCTCTTCAACAGTTGGGAAGAGAAATACGAAACGCAGGGTGCAGATCTGACGATCGATTGGCATGTCTTGCACCACAAAGCAAAACGCAAAGTGGATGAATCAGCGGTTCCTGCTGAAGCAAGTAAATAAAAGGCTGCAAGGCAGACAAACAAATCGTTGGGACAGGCAAATGGATGTCCAAACAATTTGTTATATATTTGCTACATATTGATCGGCTGTTTGACTTCAATGCCTTCGCCCGGGGTCATGGTCAGTCGCCTATTCTCCACATTCAAGAACACAGGCTTTTCGCCAGCGATTGGGCGAATGGTTTTGCTCAATTGCTGAAGCCTGGTTTCAATTGAGCTGGTGCCACCACCTGAAGCGAAGCGGCGAGACAGGTTGATTTCAATCGCCTTATCGCTTTCTTTGACGTCCAGCAGCACGGTTCCTCTGGGGATCTCACTTCCATAGCCGTTCCGAGATTCAGCTTCGGACGGTCCGTCCAAGAGTGCTTTGACGGCGCCATTTACGGAGGCAGCGCCTTTTCTAGTGACAGGAACTAGTACCATGTCGGTCTGATTTGACTTAACCAGCCAGATACTGGTTTCTTTCTTTGCCGCAACCTTCTCAGCTTCTTGAATCAGCTGCCTGGCCTCAATGCTTCCTCTTTCTAAAGCCTGGTGGACTGGTGCATTGAATCTTGAAATACCGGGGATAGCTTTGGCCGGCAAATCGTCCAAAACTGTTCGATGAACGCAGGCATTCAAAAGAGCAACGCACAAAGTCATCGAAGCAAAACAAGCGACGAGTGTGGAGCGCATTTTATAAGACTTTCTAGTTTATGGTCGGTGCTACCGGCTTTGGTGCCAGTAATAGCTTACCTGCAAATTTCACTTTTTTCTCCTGAACATTTAATTCGTTCAGTCGAAATGCATGCGTATGTCTATCGAATTTTCCGAAGTCCAGCAAAGGATTTAGTAAGTCTTCGCTGAATGCCGAGAATTTTTCTGGCTCCACAATATCAGGAGAATCTACTTTGGTTTCTTTAAGCATGATGAAGCGATCGTTTTGCAGCACGGGACTTGCGCATATATCCAGCTTGACACCTGTTTCTTTTGGAGCATTTGCTGTTATCAGCCATGTGTTTATTTTGACTACGCCATTTTCGAGTTTCACTTTTGGCTCGACAACCTGCAGGTGCTGATCGCCTAAACCTGGAAGAGTGAGGCGCAAGAAGTTGAGTTCAGACGATATGCTTGGGCTGGCAAGCGCTTTGGAGACATCCGACTCCTCAACTTGGCCATGTACCGCCACCATAACTGGTGCGGCGACGCCGGGTTGTCCCTTCTTTGATTTAAACAGTCTGAACTGAACCGGCATCATGGTGCTGGCATGCAGTTCGCCCAGGGGGACATTTTTGTAAGAGCAATCTTTTAGATCAAGCGAGACCTTCTTGAATTTACCCTTTAATGAATCTGTGAAGCTATAGGTTTGAACCTTAAAGCGAGGCTGCCCGTGCAGAACCAATTTTGCCGCGAGGGTACCGGTCAGGTTGATTCCGCGTTCAGTTATCCAGGTTAGTCCGCTGTATTTTTGCACTGCTCGACTTGTGCGACCAGCTACTTTGAACGTAGGCGGTGGCTCTGGAGCCGATGGGAGGGCATCACCTGCGCTAGCACTTTGGGGCAAAAGAGACAGGGCTAGGCACGCGAAAACCAGACCGGGCGGCACACCGGGTTTGAAACTCTTGGCAGTGTTATCTCTGGCTATGTCCGACTTGCCTAACTCGGGATATAAGGTTGACAAGCATAACAGAGTTTCGGTGAACGAATAAAGTTCCCCTTGCTAATCTCAACTTTGATTTTCGTAAACTATGTTCCGCGCATCTTTTCGTGAAGGGCTTCCTTGAGAAGTTCGTTTTGCTTCAAAAGCGCCTTCAAGTGTTCGTTTGCGATAGCAAGTTCTGCCTGCAATTCAGCTACGGTCTGTTCGTACGTTACGCCAGTGACTGGGTCTCTGCCAGGCATCTTAGGCAGGAGTACATATCCAAGTTGTACGGCCTTAAGTGCTGCCGCCGTTCTTGTCGGTACTTTTAACTTCGCAAGTATGCATTCGATATGCTTTTCGACAGTTCTAAGTTTCATATCGAGTTCTTCGGCAATTTCTTTATTGCGAAGGTCTAAGCGAATCAGCACCTCAATCTCTCGATCCGTGAGATTGGTATTGGGCATCGCGTTTACTGGAGTTTGCTTGACCAACTGCGTTATCTTGGGATCGCAGTAAGGCAGTCCGCGTGCTACCTGATCGATAGCATCGAACAATGTCCGTGGACCTGAACTCTTCAGGCAGAAGCCGCGGACGCCGGCTCTCAAGAGTTGGTTGTGGTACTTAGTAGCATGGTAAGAGTCAGTAAGAATGAGCAAATGTGTTTGTGGCATTTCTTGCGTTACTCGCCGTGCCACTTCCACCCCGTTCAAGATATCTAGATCGACATCGAGGATTACAAATTGTGGATTCATGCGGCGAATGATTTCTGTCGCTGCCATGCCGTCTGATGCTTCGCCTATGATTTCCAAGACTTCCGAGACGACTCTCTTCAGTCCGAACCTGATCAGTTCGTGTCTTTCACAAACGACCGTCTTGGGTCGAAACGCTGTATGTCGCGGGGGTTGAACCGATTCCAAGGAGTACTCCAGTCTCTTTTCTTGTCTTCCTTCGTTCTACCTGGCTATGATGCCAGCTTGACAAAGCTTTTTAAGGGTCTAATTCTATCAAGGCCGCCGCGCGGTGTGAAATGTTATTAAAGGCTATTCGCTGCTAAATTACGCAAATCCGGTCGATCCGTCAAGCCTGCTAATGGAGAACTGGCATATTTGCCGTGCTGTCAAGCAGGAGGGTCAGCATTTTTTGGTCTGGAAGTACTAAAAGTTATGGGTTTCCCCGGGATTCAAAGAAGTTGCTCTAGTGAGCGTATGCAGGTACTATGGACGTGCTTACTAAAGGGAAGGACAGCTTCTTTATACGGCTGTTCGATCCGGAAAAAAAATGATATTCGGTCCGAATAGGACCACTGGGAAGGGGACGCGATGCAAGTATTTATGCAGCACAAGGCGCTCAGCATGGGCACCCTTGTTCTTGCAGCTTTGGCAAATCCAACGCTGGCGTTGGCACAAGTATCATCTGGTACGACCTTAGCTCAGGGTACTCCCGCACCGATAAGCACGCCGAGGGTTGAGAGCTTCACTGCACCGACTCCGGTAAACTCCAGCACCATTATTCCTACCGATACATTGCCCTTGCCAACGGTTCAGAACCGTTTGAGTTTCGCAGAGAATCTGCAATTGCGAATATTGCAAAAGCTTCCTTCAAGGCTCTATTTCAACAGTACGGTTGAAGTGTCGGGCCGTTACGAAACAAATCCTTTCCAGTTTCCGAAAAAGGAAGCCTTGATTCGCCAGCTTCCACCACCCAATCAATTCCGTTTGCTGAACGCATTCCAGCAAGCCCAGATTTATGACATTATCGGCTTAGCATCCAATGATGATGTAGTTTTTCGTGTGTTGCCAAACGTCACCGTGGGTTGGACTCTAACGCCCCATACCAGGCTCTACGGAAACTACTTCATGATTCGCGACCAACTAGCGCGAAACGTTCGCTTGAACACAGTTATTCACTCTATTGGTATGGGTCTGCAGCAGGATATTCCGATTACCAGCCGTGGAAACATTCAAGCAGAAATCCAATGGCGGGAACTGTACCAACTTCACCAAGCCTGCGTGTTTGACTATTTGCCAGGCTTGACGGCATCGTATGTCTTGACCCCGCGCATGGTGCTTTTCGCCAACGCCCTTTTGCAGCTTCGCGGTAAGAGACCGTTCCAAGCACCGACTAAGGAAATCGATCCTTTCTACACTTGGGGCGCTTTGTATCAACGTAACGGCTGGAGCTTCTCCGCCTCTACGACATTTGTGCAAAACTTCCGCCAACCCTTCCGTCGCAATGCAACGATTCCAGTGAACAACTATTCGTTCATCTCCGACTTTGAAATCTCTCGTCGTGTAATCAAGCAGTTACCTGGCTTGCAAGCGTTCGTCAGAGCTGAACCAATTTGGAACTTCCATTCTGGTAATCGTCCTGGTCTTTCCGGAATGGACTTCCGTTTCTTCTGGGGGCTGAGAATGGCAATGGCGAAGCCTGCCCTTACCTCTGCTTTGGAGCAGTTGAGACAGCAGCTGGAAGAGCAGGAGTCGGAGCCTCCGGCTCCAAACAGCCCAAAGAAAGAACCAGCCAAACCATCAGCATATGTGCCTGGTGCGCACGAACTAATTGCCAGCAGTCCGCAACCGATTCACGGTTTCTTGAATGAAAAGGACGGCACAGAGCTGAGCCAGCTCGATACGGCAAATGACAACCAGCCCACAGCTTTGATCCCGAAAGCTCCCAAGTTGATTGCTGAGAAGCTAGGAGATCTTTCCGACGCGTCAGCTGTCCAGGAAAATTCAACTACTCTGGCCGTCTCCTCTAATCCAGCCGGATCTGGTATCGTTGATGGCGATGAAGTTATTCCCGTAAGCGTGCAGCAGTAGAGTACTTCAGAGCCGACACCGATAAAGCGGAGGAGTTAGGAGGCGAAGGCCTGCAAAACTCCGGAGCGGTTTAGTTGGAAGAGAAGAAAAACATTTTGCTCGTCGAGGACGACCGTCAATTGGGCACGGTCGTAAAAGACTTCCTTGAGGGCTCGGGGTTTGCTGTCGAGTATCAACATAATGCAGCCCTGGCCCGCGCCAAAATGCTGCTCGATAGCGACTTATTCGATCTCATCATATTGGATTGGGATTTAGGTGAACTCACGGGGGTGGAGTTGTGCCAGGAATTTCGGTCTGTTGGTGGACTTACACCAATTCTCTTTATGACCGGGCGTACCTCAATTGATGATAAGGAAATGGGACTGGAAGCCGGTGGCGATGACTACATCACCAAGCCTTTTTCCATGCGAGAGCTTGCCGCTCGCGTCAAATCTATCCTTCGTCGTTCCGGCGAGTATTCACCGAAGCCGAAGGTATCTGCCTCGGTGGTGCTCAACGGTTCGTTGATAGCCGATAGATATTTGTTGGAACAGGCAATCGGCAGTGGTGGCTCGGCTAATGTTTGGAAAGCTCTTGATCAGAGAATGAATCGCCATGTCGTGGTGAAAGTTATGCAAGGTCATCTTATCGGCAGTGACGAAACGATGAAGCGCTTTGAACACGAATGCCAGTTGATGGCAAAGATAAAACATCCAAATGTTGTTTCGGTCTATGATGCGGGGTCGATTGATGGTCGTCTGCCATTTCTTGTAATGGAGCTTGTTGAAGGCGAGTCACTACGCGATTTTCTTGACCGTTCTCAGCGTCTGCCATTGCCGACTGCGGCAGCGATCATGGTGCAAGTCTGCGCCGGACTGCAAGATGCCCACGCAGCGGGAATAGTTCATCGTGATCTCAAACCCGAGAATATACTCATCCAAGAGAACAAGAGCCGGGTTGATTCAGTAAAAATAGTGGACTTTGGAATTGCGCGCCTGGTTGGTTCGGCGGATCGCTTAACCAGGGAAGGCACTGTAATTGGTACCATCGATTACATCTCCCCGGAGCAATTAGAAGATCGCGCTGTTGATTCCAGGGCGGATATATATGCACTGGGAATTATGCTTTTTGAATTGCTTACCGGGGCAGTTCCTTTCCAGGGCGACACTATGCAAACGGTTGCTGTTAAGCATTTAATAGAATCGCCTGGAAGGCTGGAAGATTTGGTTGAGGATTTGCCTGAGCGAGAATTCGTGCAGGCGATTCTCGATAAATGCTTGGAGAAAAAGCCGGAACTGCGTTACCAATCAACAGACGAACTAGTCAGCGACCTGGAGTCGGTTCTCAGAAGGACAGGCTAATGCGCCTGCATATCCGTTGTCGAAAGCACCAGAGGCAGAGGTGACTTATTAAGAACCAACCGAAACTGTTATCGAAAGGGCTGTTGCTTTTAGGCGTACCATTCTTGTTTCAGGTGGCGACGCTGAGTCTTCTTGTGTATTTTCAAGGACGGTACGAGCAGAGCATTCAAGAAATCAATAATCGCAAGCACGTTATGAGTCATGCGGGTCAAATGTGGCGACATGCTTTTAGTTATATTAGCCACCATGCTGAGGAACTAGGACGAATAACCAAGCTTCAATACAACTATCCTGTCAGGCGCAAAGAACTGGCAGACGATTTTAGAGCACTCCGCCAGAAAATTAGAGAGTCTGAGCAAGCTCAGCGGCTCGAACAGATGGCTTCATTAGTCACGGAGATTACAGATGAAGCTGACGCCCTGGAGTTGGCAGCACCGGCTGCTCGCGATAACTTGAAAGGGTTCAATGCTTCCGACTCCTTTTCAAAGCTGGATGCCCTTTGTCAAAAAGCTTGGCATCTGTCTGATCTAACAATGAAATTTCGAGAGCATGAACTGGAAAGAGTGGCACTTGCACAGTCTTCGGCTGCCCAGGATAAAGTGCTTATCAGCACGGTCAATGTTTGTTTACTAGTTGGAAGCTTTGTAATAGCGGGATGGCTTCTGAACTTCTTTATGCAATCGATTCATAAAGGCTTCAGGACAATGTCAGAGAACATGTCTCGTTTTAGTAAGGGTGAGCCGCTTTTGCAAAAGCTTCAGGGAACAGACGAGATCGCTCTTCTGGATCATGTTTTCCATAATGCGGCAGATGAACTTGCTCTGGCCGAACAGCAGCGCTCTGAGTTTATCAGGCTCTTGGGAAAGGATCTTGAAACACCACTGAGGGTCGTCAAAGATTTCTTGGAACAAGAGGCGTTAACTCAAACGGATGCTGATGCGAAAAAAGGCGCAGTTAAAGCTAAGCAAAATAGCGAACGTCTCTTGCGCTTGATCAACGAATTGTTGAATATCAGCTGTAAGAGGCCCAGGAGTCTTTCTGACATAAGGCCGGCGTTGATCTCTGTGCATGACTTGATCCAAGAGTCAGTGGATGCGATATTGGCATTCGCTGAAAAAAAAAGAATTGCAATAAACTTTCAGCACGCTTCTTTTACCCTGTACGCCGATCTTGACCGCCTGATACAAGTTTTGGTCAACCTGCTTTCCAATGCAGTTAAATTCAGTCCAGAAGGATCTGTCATTGAAATTAAGGCGAGTAAGGTGGGTAGCGATTGGCTTGAGATCAGCGTCGTCGACGAGGGACGTGGCATTCCTGTGGAGATGCAGGACAAGATCTTCGAGCGTTTTGGTCAAGTAGATCAAAGCGACGCCACTGATAAGGGTGGTACCGGCTTGGGTCTTCCCATCTGCAAGGATATCGTTGAAGCGCATGGCGGCAGAATCGGCGCCGAGAATGTTGAAAATGCTGCCGGCAGCCGCTTCTGGATCCGACTGCCTTTAAACTCCCTTGCAATTGTGAGGATGGCTAATGAAACTTAGTCTCTATGCAAGGGGCATTCTTCTTATTGCAGTCCCTCTGTTTTTCGGAGTCGCTATCTCCATCTGTTTTTTCGTAATCCAAGACTACAACGATAAGAAAGTAGCCAAAGAGTCGAAAATGCAAGAGATAATTTTTCGAGTAAACAATATCTATACTTCTTGCATCGAGATCGTTTGCAAGCGCGTTGCCAGCCGCCTTTTCTCAACTCGTGAGTATTCCGAACAAGAGGCGAACAAGCATATGGCACTTGTGTCGAAGGAATATAAGATCTTACGCAAACTGGTAACACAAAAGAGTGAATTAGCTAATTTGAAAGGCATTCAACGAAACGCTACTGCCTTGCTAGATGCTGCCTCGTCGTTTACCCCAGTTTCGGAAGATCTTGGTCAGCTTGAAAAATTGCAGCGAGTGCAGAGCAACTGGATGAGATTGAAGTCTTTGTACGGTCCTATGTTTGAGCTCGGTCATTCCTACAATATTTTTGTGAAAGATGAGCACTTTCGAGACTATGGTTTACTCGAAGAGGTTCGGACTTTTGACGCAGGGATTAGATACTATCTGCTGTTGGCACTTGCGGGCAGCGTCTTTCTATCAGGACTACTTTTTTTCATTTTTATGAAGTCGATATACGAAGGGATTGGCAGGCTTAATCTAAACACAAAACTCTTCCGGGCTGGTGCCAAACTCAGCCCCCCGCTTGAATCCGGCGATGAGATCGCACAGGTCGACAGCGTTTTCCATAAAATGGTTGAAGATATTCGTGAGGCTCAGCGAATTAAACAAGAAGTTCTCGCGGTTGTGAGTCATGATTTGCGAAGTCCTCTCACTGCAATAAATGGCTACCTCTCTTTAGTTTCCATGGGAGCGTTCGGTGAGCTTTCCGAGCAAAAACGGGAAGCCACCATCAAGCAAGAAAAACGATTAGGCGTGATGTTGAACCTGATCAACGAGATTCTTGACCTGGAGAAGATCGACGCCAAGAAATTCGAATTGAGTCCGCGAATGATTTATGTGGAGACGGTCTTCGATGACGGAATCTCTGCTACTAGCGCGCAGGCGTCAGCAAAACAAATCGAGATTGAACCTTGCGAGTGTCTTCTGGAGGTATACGCTGACCCTTTGAGAATAAAACAAATATTCTTCAAACTACTTAGCGCTCTGGTACAGCATTCAAATCCAGGTGCCCGTCTGCGTTTCTTTGCCTCAGAAAGCGAAGGAAACACAGTGATTGTGATGCAAAGTAGCGACGCGCCGATCAGCCGCGAGCTTAGGGAAGAGCTTTTCTCCCGCTATCGCTCCGTTGCAGTCGTCGAAGAACAAGCTGAATATGAGCGCTTGCTTGGGCAGCTTACGCCATTGTCTCTGCCCTTAGCCGATGAGCTTGTAAAACTGCATGGCGGACGATTGGTCTCAGAAATTGACCACTCAAATTTAGCGTTTCGCCTGAGCTTCCCACTCCCGGGTACGACTTAGCGCGCTGCCAAGAAAAGGCGACGCCACCTCCGTTTCAAGCACAGTGCAGATACAACTCTGCGAGGTTTGGGGTGGCGTCGAACTTTATGTATATAAGGAAGCAAAAGAAGCTTATTAGTTCCCACGAAATGATCGAGTCGTCCCATCTACATCGATTGTTTCCGACGAAATAGAAGAAAACTTGCTTGCTATATCTGCGCAGCAAAGTCAGCTAACTAGCTTACCGCACCGAGGTCTCTTGTTGGGCGCTTCAGACCTTGTCTGATCATTGCCGCGAAATCTGTAATTACTGCCCCAAGTCCTGTCGCTGGCGGGAAACGTGTTTCGTCCGCTTCCATACCTTCGATAGTTAGTTCTGGCAGTTGCTGGCTTGCAGGCAGCGCTGTGCTTGCTCTTACTGTTCCCTGGACACTCTTTGTGTCGGTGCTGACTTCGCCCGAGACGGTGCCGAGGAAAGCTTGAAGAAGTTCGCGATCAACAACGTTCTGTGTGACAACGGTAACTAATTTCTCGGGATCGAAGTCTCTGCGCTGCTTGGCTGTGAACTGAACGAGTTCTTCAGCCTCAGGCAGTTCGAGGATTTGGCGAGCTTGCAATTCGACTACGCGCCGTCCATCAATCCAGGCTTCCTTGATGTTGGCAGCATTCATGTCTGCTATCAACCAAGCCGCATGGCGATTGTTGTACATGTCCTCGGCAATGGATAGAAGCGTGTCGCCCTCTTGGACCATGTATGTTCGTCTGATGAACACTTGTGTGTCTTTGTCTTGCGTGCATTCAGATTCGCCTTTTTCGATCTTTTCGTCTTTCTCGGCTCGAAGGCGTGCGGCTCCAGCCATTGTAAGCAATGCTGCCAGGCTGATTTCGACGCCTGTTAAGTACAGCTTGTTTCCATTGACGGTGTAGCGTTTGGATTTGATCTTGTTGTCGCCTTCTTCGCTGTCACCATCATCTGATTCGCCGCCTTGCAGCTCGAATTCCTTGTCTCCGCGTGAAGGCTCCGTTGAAAGACCTTTCACTTGTCCATCAAACTGAATGCAGCGAGGATCGGAAGAAGCTTTTCCAGTTGCATCTGTGCGGGAAGCTGTGCTGCCATCCTTGGCTGCACTACCGTCCTTTCCGATCAGATCAGCTTTGCTGACGCTGTCCTTGCCGCCAGGATTTTCTTGTCTTTCTACTCCACGAACGTTTGTGTTAACTTCGCCGCGCAAAGAAACGGTAGTTGAATCAATCTTTGCTGGAGTGACTTGATCTGCAAGTCTTGAAGCTTGCTGGACGCTTCCATCTAGGCGCGATGCTTTGTTTGTCAAATCTTGATTGCTTGCGATCGCGGACCTATCGGCAGTTGGCAATGAAATTGCTTTTGCATCAGCTGCAGGAAGAACATCACGACCGCTTACCGGGGTTGCTGCTTTCTCTCCATTAGGCTTAAGTGCTTGGATTGCAGTGTCAGCGGCATTGATACCGGAGACGGTGGCGCGATTCAGGGAAATGTTGGCGGTGCTTTCTACCTTGTTTTGTTGCTCAGCAGCCTTCGAAGTTGTATTTGCTTTCTCTGCTTCGCGGGCTGCAATTGCGGCTGCTGCAGCTGCTGCAGCTGCTGAAGTCGCTGCTGCATTAACATGATCATCGTGACGGACTTGTTCAGATTGTGGACCGCGAACTGGAGCCTCTGTCTTGGCCGCTTCCTTGAGACTATCAACTTTTGCTGTTGTTTCTGGTTTTGAGGTCTCGGACTTTACTGCTTCGGGTCTGGCTGCTTCAATTCTCGTATTTTCTGGCTTTATCAGATCCGACTTGGCTTGGGTGTTGACTTCAACGGCGGTAGCTGGCTTCTTCAGCTCTTCGCCTGATTTCGAATCAGCTGATCTTGTAGATGTGAACTGCTCATTGTTTTTTGTCGGCTCAGTGTAACGTGCGCCATCTGCTCTACTTGTGCTATCGCTTCTTGTCTGCTCAGGTTTCGACTCTGGCACTCTCGACAGTTCTGATGCTCTTTGTGCTGCTTGATCAAGTGCTGGTTTATCGTTCTGGCGCATGCTCTCATTTCTCAGAGCATCTCCAGCTTTGTTGTCCGTAGCTGGGCGAAATGTCTCTGGACCTTTAACATGGTCAGATGCACCTAACTTCTCAGCCACCAAACTTTTGTCGGATCTTGCATCCGGTTTGAACTCGCTCAGCGACTTTTCTGGACGCAGTGCCTCATTGGTAGCGGGGAAGCGATCTTGGTTCTTTGCTTCTAACGTTGTTTTGGTCAGCCCATCAGCTTTTAGAACAGCTTCATTTCTTGTAGCTGTTACATTGAAGTCGGATGCTTCTTTTAACTGCCTTACGGAGGAAATGTCGCTTGCTTTATTGGCATCAAAAGCCTTAGACAAATCGGTTTTCGCAACGTGGGTTTCGTTCAGCGCCGACAAGTCAATCTTGGAAGATGTAGCAGAAATACCTGCCAGATCCTTCAGCGAATTGGTCTTTAGTGCATCCGATTTTAGTACAGCATCGGAATTCAAAACTGGCTCAGAAACTTTTTTCTCGACCTTATCGCCGGGAAAGTTCTGGAAGTCAGACTTACGAATTGCTTGAGCTTGTGTGTTGTCACTGGGCGTCACAGCACTTTCCAATCGGCGCTCTTGGGTCTGCGCCGATCGGAATGCATCGACTACTTTATTGGATGAATCTGTGCTTGGCACCTTGATGGGATCTGACTTTTTGCTGTCAGCAAATTTGCTTACAGTATTATCGGTTGGATTGGTTTCGTCACTTCTTTTGAGCACTTCTTGTGCCGTGCTGCTTTGAGAAATACTCATTTCTCCAAACAGCTTCGAGCCTTTGTCAACGCTTGCAGCAACGCTTGCAGCCACATTATTGTCTACTGCCGGGCGTTGCGCGGTTCTATTTATATCCAAGTGAAGTTGCGGAAGACTTTGGCTGGCCGTGCGGGAAATTTGTTGGTCTGCTTTTGATGAACCTTGGCTTGCTATGTTGTCGGCGGACACTTCGCGAGAAATTCGTGCAGCCTGTTCGCTCTGATCGCCGGCTCCGGATTCACCGCGTCCGCTAGCTAGCTTGCTTTCTTCCCGAGATGGGAAGCCTTCTTGGGAGAGTCGCTCGCCGGCTGCCTCGCCGGAGCCAGCAGAAGATTCGACGGCATCTTTCGTGCCTTTTTCTCCCGACTCTTTGGATTGTTCCAGCTCGTCAGCCATTGTTCACTCCCAGCAGGACATAGGCGAGCTAAAAAGCACGCTGTCCCTTCTCCCGTGAAAACAGTGTAGGATTTTCGCTTATTGAAGTTAAGCGCGTCTCACACAGTTCTTTCTGCACAACTGTGCAGTTAGCTCAAAGCTCCCAGATCTGTGGTCGGACGCTTAAATCCTGGTGAAATTAATGTTGCCAGATCAGTGACAACGGCGCCCAGCCCCGCTGACGGTGGTGGCAATTTTTCGTCTTCAATAACTAGCTCTGGAAGCTCAGACTTGGCAGGAAGTGGAGCTTGTGCTGCCACAGTTGCAACAGCAGGCTTCTGTGTTGCTTTGTCATCGCAGACTCTTCCAAGGAAGTCTCGAAGCAGTTCGACATCAACATTGTTCTCGATAACTATTGTCACTATCTGTTCAACGTCATAATTTTTCGGCAGACCGCCGAGATAGGCGCGCACTTCTTCTGGTTCTGGTAATTCAAGTGTTTGGCGGACTTTGAGTTCGACTACTCGCCGTCCATCTATCGATTGATCGCCAACTGACAGTGCATTCAGGTCTGCAATAAGACCTGCCGCTTCTCTAATTCCATAAATACGTTCGGCAATCGATTGCAGAGTGTCATCTTGTTCGACCATATAGGTGCGGCGATGAAGAACTTGTTTTGCCATCTGTTCGCTGTCGGCATTGAAGCCTGCACTGTTCTGTTCTTCTCCCGTGCGGCGTTTGCGGGCTCCCGAAAGAGCAACTACAGCTGCCAGGGCCAATTCTGCACCAGGGAAGAAACGCTTGCTATCGCCTTTCTTGCCGCAGGCTGCTTCGCCCGCTTCCGATTTGCGAGTGTTTATGATTATCGCCGACGAATCAGAGCTTACTGTGCCTGTAAAACTTGCTTTGTTACCAAATCCTCTGTCCAGCTTCAGGCTAAAGGCGTATGCGTTGACTTCTTGCTCAAGTCTTACGATTGAAGAAGTTTGTTCTGCTTTGCTTTGCACAAATTTCGGCGCAGACTTTATTTGAGTCTCGCTTCGAGTTTGAGAATCAACTCGGGATTTTGTATCAATTTTAAGTTGGGCTTCCAATCTACTTTGAGCGTCGAGCCTTCCTTGAATGCTTTGCTTTACTTGTTCTTGTTTTACTTGAGAATCAATTCTTGATTGAATTGTTTCTGCTCGTTTTTGTGTGTCGACTTTTACCTGGCTCTCAACAGATTTGCTCACAGAGCGCGGCTGCTGATGCATATTACTTGTAATGACGGTCTCACCTTTCGTCGGTACAGCTGCAAGTCTTTGCGTGCTTTTGTTGGCTTGGACGTCTGAATTCTTCGCTCCAATTGCTAATGATTGATCTATAGAAAGAGCTCTTTTGGCTGCCAGTTCAGCTTTCGTGATTGCTGCCAGGCTGGCACTTTCGCGCTGCATGCCTTTTACAGTTGTTTCGAGGACTTGCGTTTTAGTTGTCGGCGTAACAAAGAGTGCTTTGTCGCTGCTGTTTAGTTTGAATGGCTGAGGCATTTGTAGATCAACAGCTTTTGCTGCGCTGCTGTTTCGCATCAGTTGAGATTCGCCACTGGCACTAAATGATTTGCCGGCAAATACTTTTTCCGACGTGCCGGGTGGTAGAGCACTGTACGCAATTACTTGTTGATTGCGAAATGACTGAGAAGGTATGGCTTGTTCATGACGTGCGCGGAACGCTTCGATTTGAGCTTGCCCTTCAGTTTTCTCCTGGGTCGCCTTCGCCAGATCTTTGCTTAGGACATTTTGGGACCCGATCTTGCTGTCGCTCTTTTCGATTCCTATGTTGATTGCTTTGTCCGGCTGTTGCTCTGTCACCGCTGGAGCTTTTGCCTCGGCTTCCTTTCCACGTGTTTGCGAAGGAATTGAGCTTGCCCATTCTTGTGAGGAATAGCGACTGATGTTGCTTTGATATTCCGTTCTTGGTGTCGCCGTGGGGAGCTCTCTGTGTCCGCCCGAATAAGGTGCGCTGGTAAGATCTGCTGACGCGTAAATAGGAAGTCCGACAGCTGGTCTTGCTACTGCATGTTGTGTCAGATCAGCGCCGTCATTTCTGGTTTCGATTGGCTTCAGCTGCGAAGCTGCCGGCAAAGCACCAAGTTGACCAATACTAATCGGGGCAAGGGTTATGCTTGTGTGAAACCCGCTGTCCTGAATTTTGCTGCTGTCCGGCAAGAAGGGGAGCCCTACTTGTGTGGACGATGGGGTGATTAGTCCAGAATCAGATACTTGGTCATTTCTGGGACCTCTTAGATCATTTGGCTTGGAAAAAATGTCGTTTAAGGCGCCTGGAGGAGTCTTGTCTGTCGGAAATGTTTCACTGCCGGGAAACTTGACTCCCGGAAACTGCTGTGCCGCTTCTCCGGGACGGTTGGAGTTAACAGTGGTGTCATTCAGCATTCTCCCGATGGTTTGCGGCTTTTCGCTTTCCTGACCAGGTCTATGAATTGTTATTGCCGGCGGATTAGCCGGATAAGCATCGACATTTAGAGGAGCACTTACTATGTTGCTTGTCGGCCGCCGGTCACCACCGGTGGTTGCTTCAAAGTCTCTGAAAGATTCTGGTTTGTCGGTGATTAGTACATGCTGCTGAGTTTGTGTTGTCGGAATGTCCCCGCCAGCGTGAACCGGTTGCGGCACCGCGTCATTAAACTGAAATTTGTTTATTACTGACTTGGCACCGGCATCACCAAACATTTCGGGTGATGGTACATGCGACGCTGTCGCTCTGGCGCGATCCAGAATATTGGATTTGACGTTTATCTTGTATCCGCGTACTTGCTTTATGGAGTTCTGGTCTAAGCTCGTTGTTTCAGCTCCACCATCGGGGGTTGAGTTTTGATCGCTTTCGGTGGCGTTCGCTGTGTCGACTATTGTGAGTTCCGGAGCTTGATTGCCAGTTCTGTCTGTTCTGCGAAAACTAGGACCGGTGACGAGCGAACTTAGCATTTCCTGGCGCAGGGTTTCTCCTGCTGATGCCGTTGCGTCCTGATTTCTCTGAAATTCGGTTTCAGATTCTTCTTTGGACTGCAATTTGCTCTCGTTTTGTGCAGCTTGCGTGGATCCGATTACTGTGCTGAAATTCAGCGTCGCAGAAAATTCCTGAGACAAACGATTGTCTGCATCAAGCTCTTCGCCTGCTGCCAGGGAAACATCTTGCGACGCCTCTTCGACATTTTGCTTCTTATCGTTCTGCTCTAACATAAGTCCACCTGGCCACCAGTTGAGCTATTGACTCACTTGCGGCCTTTTTCCCATCTTGCAGTTTAGTAACAGATGTAGTCAGGGGTAAGAGTTCAGAACACAGGAAAAACTGCATATTTCTGTAGAACTAATAGTGAATGTTTCTACCAAAGCCGCTCTGGAGTTTCGAAGGGTTATGCGCCCCCCGCTCAACTCCTCGCTTTCTAAAACGCTCTGGAATCCACTCCACCTCCAAACAATAAGACGATTCTTTGGTATTATCCTGACTGCAGATTTCCAGCAGAGCATTTTTATCTAAATGTCGGTGGTAGAACTCTATATATGAATGCATTTAGATCGCGGAGCAAGTTTTTCGGCAGCCACGTGCTTCGCGCTTATGGGCGGACGGGATTTCCGCGCTCCATATGGATTCTGCTTATCCTAGTTGCTCTCTTCAATTCATTTACTTGCGCCGTTCTGGCGGACACGCCCCTTCTGCCGGGCACTGACGAACCCGGAAACAAGCAACTGGAATTGGATCCGCCTTCCGGTCCGCTCATTCCGCGCCATGAGACCGGGGGCGAGGAGAATTTCGATATTGAGCCCTTGCACACTACGACTCCGCCTGCAGGGGTAAAGGCGCCAGCAGGAATTTTCTCGACACTTCTGGAGAAGTCGTCAGAGACGGCAGAGCCCGGTGATCCTTCAAAACTGGATAAAGCTGAGTTTGGCGTGGTTACGGATCGAGAGGGCCCATCCAAGAACTGGCAGACTTATCCGGTTGTTGTAATTCCAAATATGCCCGGCGTTCAATATATGTGGAAGCTGAAGACCAACTTCAAGGCTCCTGTCTTCGTTCGGGAAGAATTTATCCTCCCCGAGGCGCCTTCGACTTGGAAAGTGCGCTCGAGCTCTGCCCAATTGATCGATGGTGGCCGCGAATGTGTCATGGAAAGTTTTCAGCCAGTGGACGACGGATGGGTGGGCCACGCCTGGACTGTTTCACCTGGCGATCCAGCCGGTCTCTACGAGATCAGAATCAGTCTCAACGGAAAATTGGCGCATAAGTTCGTTTTTAATGTTGGAGAACCGCTCAACGATCCCGCCACTCTTCGCCGCGATTATTAATCTGTTGATTAATTCTGTCCCTTCGTGCTCTGAGTTCAATTGATTTGTATTCCTTCCGCCGACGTCATGGGTGGATACATCCAGGGGAGCAAACTACCTTCTTTGGAGGATTAATCTAGCCTTCAAAGCCCATAAAACTAGGTGTTCGGAGCGGTTTAATCTAAATCATGGGAGGATTACGAACGGCATGGGACAAACCCCAATAGGCACCGGCGGGTAGATCTCTTAAGCTAAGCTCATCTTCCGGATTTCGATTCATCCGTTGGGCAATGAGCAATTTGATGAAAAGCCGTTTCTTCTTAATTACAACAAGCTGTTTGATATCACTGGTTGGCGCCGGGTCCTTCAATCCCGTCTTCGCGACGAAGTTGAATGCACGACCACTGCCATCAGAACGTGAACTCAAGGACTTCGAGAACTCTCAAGTGCAAGCGCCAGAGGTTAGCCGTTACTCGCGTCGCATGGACTATCGCGATGCCGAGCGCGCTAAGGCTGAGCATGAAGAAGCCGCCAGAAAAGAAGCGGCACTGCGTGCTGCACAGGCTCACAAGGAGCAGGTCGCGGCTGGACAGAAAGCCATTCAGCAAGCTCTGGAAGAAAACAATCGCGGTGTTATGTTCGGCAAGCAAGGTCGTTGGACCGAAGCCATTCACGCTCATGAAGCCGCTTGCCAGCACGAGCCAGGCAACAAGCAATACAGAATCAATCTTTCAGCTGCTCGTTGTGCCTATGCGCAAGATCGTATCAGCCATAAAGAGTTTGATGCAGCCGCTGGACTTTTGAGAAAGGCACTAGCTGCAGCGCCGGACAATGGTCTTGCTGTGAAGTTGCTTAACGAGACAATGAAGAAGCAAGGACGCGATCCAAGCAACGCCGATGAGCGCATACTTGCTGGAGACCAGCTGGCTGCCATCGGTGAGTGGGAAGCTGCTATGGTCGAATACCAAACAGCGCTCCAATTGGAGTCGACTGCTAAGACATCCACCAAAATGGGTGATCTCGCGCAGCACTATGGTCAAGTGTCCACCGCCATCAATTGGTATCGCAAAGCCATTTCGCAAGACAAAGATTACGGACCAGCTCAAAGACAACTTGGGATTGCACTTTTAAGCACACGCGACCCGAAGCTTCTTACTGACGCTGCAAGCGCCTTGCGCACAGCCGTCATCCTCGATTCGAAAGACCATCTTGCCGGACAGCAATTGGTCGAGCTCTGGAGACATCAAGTCGCTAGCAATCCGCTGCTTGCCGAAAACCATCTTGGTCTTGCTGGTGCTCTGCAACTGACCGGTGACTTCAATGGCGCTGAATCCGAGTACAACAAGCTTCAAGCTCTCGAGCCTACAAATCCAGGACTAGCAGCTGGACGTGCATCACTGGGCCGTGCCAGACAACACGCGATGGCAGATAAGCACAAATTGGCTGCCGAAACACTTTTCAATCAAGGCTTGAAGCGTGAAGCTCTGGCTGAGATCTCCCAAGCTGCAATGATGGAACCAAAGAATGCTAAGTACCAGTTCTTGCTTGGCGAATGTTTGGAAGCCAATGGCGACCTGCGCGGCGCACACCAGGCTTACCTTACTTGCGTTCTTATTGATCCTGAGAAGAACAAAGAAGCCGCTTACCGCATGAAAGAAATGCAGCGCGGAAATGTCCAGCGCACTATGGGCGGTATTGCTCCTCAGATGAACTATCCTCAGCACCTTCAACAGCCACAAGCTCAGCATTACGCTCAAGCTCCTGTGCAGCAGCACATGGCTCCAAGCCCGGCGATGCAGAAGAACATGTTTGAAGGCGGCAGTGGCATGCAATCAAACCATCAAATGGGTTTCAGAACGCATGATGACAATGCACCGCAAGCAGTGGCGCAAGCTCAAGCAGTCAGCCAGCCTGTTTCCGCTCAAGCACCGATCTCTCCATTTGCAGCCCTGGGTCATACCGGTCGCGTGCCGCAGCAGATGCCCCAAGCGCCTCAGCAAGTTGCCCCCAAACCAGTGGCAGCCGCTGCTCAGTTGAATATTCCTGATGAAGTCATGAACCGCGTTGTCGAGCTCGAGAATGCCAAAAATTATGACGGAGCTGTCGCAGTTCTGCGTGAAGTGCTCAACAGCAATCTGCAAAATGCAGAAGTTCATCACCGCGTAGCTGTAAATCTCTTGGCTGGCGGTAACATCACAGACGCGATTGCGGAGTTCCGAATCGCCTCAGCGTTGCGTCCGAGCAACAAAGAATTTGCTGGTGACCTTGCAAGAGCAATGGCGATCCACAAACGATCCATTCAAAATGCTTTTGGTGAAGGCGCACCGGCGTCAGGGAAAGAGGTGGCTGCAAAATGAGTTTCTACTTCCAACCACCTGACCTGGCTGAATTCCCAAGGCGTTCTTATCGCCAGTTCCTCGAGAAGACTCTCGGACAACTTTTCTACGACATCTCACCGATCGGCAGCGACTTCAGCTCGCGCTACGAGATTTCTTTCATCGGTATGGACGGCAAGCCGCACTGGCGCTTTGACGATTATGCTTTTGATTCCGGCTATCCAACCACCGCCGAACATGCTCGCAAGACCAATATGACGCACGCTCGCCGCTTGCTCATGGATGTGTTCTTGCGCGACACACAAACCGGCGTAGTTAGAAAATCGACAGCCTACATGGGCGATGTGCCGGTGATCACAGACCGCGGAACTTTTGTAATCAACGGTTCTGAGCGCGTTGTTCTCGGACAATTGGTCCGCGCACCGGGCGTTTATTTCAGCTCGAGTTCGCCACTTCTCTACAAAGCGATCATCCTTGGTGAACAAGGTGCACCGATTAGCTTCGAACTGGATTTGGAAACCGGAACCGGCAGAACCAGCAGAGCCAAGTGCCGTATCAAATTGCCTAAGCGCGGATGGGTGTCGGCAGTGACCGTTCTCCTTGCGATGGGCGTTGATTGGGCAACTCTTGAGAAACGCATTCTACCTTTGCTCAATAAGAATCAAATCGAATACAAACAGTTGAATCAAACCGAAGCTCTCTCAGTGCTCGGTCGCGCCTGGAAGCCGGATGGAACTGGCGGTGCTGGTGCTGGAACAACAGCACTTGCCGAACTAACAGACCGTCGTCGCTATTCGATGGGGTCACTTGGCCGCCGCCGCTTCAACAAGAAATTGGATCGCGACAGCCAATCGATGCAACTCAGCAAGGAAGATATTCTTGCAACTGTTGAATACTTGCTCAACTTGCCGCTCGGCAATGGAACAACCGATTACATCGACAGCTTGGAAAACAGACACCTTCGCGGTGTTGGCGATGTCCTCACAAGAGCTGTTCGTCCGGCTCTTGCCCAAATGGTCAAATCCATTCGCACACGTCTTGAGCTGCATGAAGATGATGAGGAAGTTGGAAGCCCCAACGATTTCATCGACGTTCGCCCATTCACAAATGCAATCAACAAGTTTTTCTCGGGCAATCCGCTCGTTCAATATTTGGACCAGCAGAACCCACTTTCTGAGCTCTCACACCGTCGCCGTATCACTTCGTTCGGACCCGGGGGAATCGACCCGAATGCCGCACCAACTGAAATGCGCGACGTTCATCCGAGCCAAATCGGACGTGTGTGCTTAGTTGAATCACCAGAAGGTAAAAACTGCGGTATGGTCTCCTACATGGCGACCTTCTGCCGGATTGACGAAGACGGCTTCATGACTGTCCCATACCGCCGCGTCTGTGATGGCATGGTCACTGATGAAGTCGTTTATCTCACACCGGCTGACGACAAGAAATTCATTCTGGCTCCGCCGGATGCAAAGGTTGAAGGCAACCGCATCCTCGGACCGATGGTCTATGCTCGTCGTGGTGAGACCTTCTGCAATGTAACCCCGGACGAAATTGACTTCATCGGTATTGCTCCGCAAGGTTTCATCTCGGTCGGCTCCGGTCTGATTCCTTTCCTTGAGCATGATGATGCAAGCCGAGCTCTGATGGGCGGCGGCATGATGCGCCAAACCTTGCCGTTGATCAAACCGGAGCGACCGCGCGTCGGAACCGGAATGGAGAAAATCGTTGCTCGCTCATCCGGGCACTCGGTTGCAGCTCGACGTGCCGGCACTGTCACAAAAGTAACTGGTACCGAGATCAAAGTAGAGCAAGCTTCCGGCGAGTCTCGCTATTATCCACTGACGCGTTACGATCGCACAAACCAGAACACAGTTCTCGACCAACGCCCATCTGTTAAAGTCGGCGACAAAGTCGAAGCCGGTCAGATTATCGCTGACGGACCCGGTATCGCCGGTGGTGAGCTATCCCTCGGTCGCAACCTTCTTGTCGCATTCGTGTCCTGGAATGGACAGAACTATGAAGACGCTATTGTTGTTCGACGCGGTCTGGTTCGTGACCACAAGCTATCGCACATTGAAATTGAGAAACATTCGATCGGTGTCTACCAGACCTTGCGTGGTCCTGAAATTCTCACCCCGGAATTGCCGAACATAACAAGCGCAGATCTTGAGCACCTTGATGAAAGAGGCATCGCGAAGATTGGTTCCTATGTTGAACCAGGTTCCATTCTCGTCTCCAAGCTCTCTCCAAAAGAAGCAAAAGCTCTCAGCGCAGAGGAAGAATTGCTGCAAGCAATCTTTGGAAAAGTCGCTGAGGAAATGGCTGATACCAGCTTGCGGGTTCCGCACGGCTCCGGTGGACGCGTTATCGACGTCCGCATCTTCACACCGGAAACCACACCGGAATTGAAAGCCGGCGTCATCTGCGAAATCGAAGTTCTAATCGCTCGGCTCTGCCCGGTCGAAGTTGGCGACAAACTCGCCGGACGTCACGGAAACAAAGGTATTGTTTCGATCATCGTTCCGGATGAAGATATGCCCTACCTGCCGGACGGCACGCCGGTCGACATTTGCTTGAACCCGCTCGGCGTCCCAAGCCGTATGAACATCGGTCAGGTATTCGACGCCCAACTTGGTCTGTATTCAGACATTCTCAATCGCTACTATCGCATCCACCAGTTTGATGAATCGATCAATCCGGATGCGTCATACAAGCTCGTCTCTCAAGCACTGGCTGATGTTCGCAAACTGCCTGGCTATGAGTGGATGGGCGAGGACGGTAAAGTCCAATTGTTCGATGGCAAAACTGGCGAGCCCTTTGATCTGCCGGTTCTGGTCGGACGCCAATACATGCTCAAGCTCAACCAGCTCGTTCTGCACAAAATGAACGCACGTTCTGGATTGGGTGGACCATACGCCGCAGTCACTCAACAGCCTGTTGGCGGAAAAGCCAATCATGGCGGTCAGCGCATGGGTGAAATGGAAGTTTGGGCAATCCAAGCTTACGGCGCCGCTAACATCCTTCATGAAATGATGACAGTCAAAGCCGATGATATCGCCGGACGCCATCAGGTCTATGCCGACATTGTCACCGGTCAGGAACTCAAGCCGGGCGGACGCACTGCCGCATTTGACGGACTTTGCTGCGAGTTGCGCGGACTTGGTTTGGAAGTGACACTCGGAAAAGTACTCGATATCGAAGAACCAGTCGAAAGCAAGGGCTGCTCCAAAGCAGCAAATGCTGGAGGCAAACCTGGCGCACGCGTCAAAACTCTGGAAGAAGAGTATCAAGTCAGCCATGTCGATCAACTCGAAGAAGACGGCAGAAAGATGCTCGAAATTCCGGCAGGCGATTACGAGCCGATGGTACGTCCGACCGCCGAGCCTGTTCTTTGCTCGCTCGGAATGGGACGCAATGCCAACAAGACGAAGTTCGATATGTCAGAAGTGCCGCTCATTGATGACATCGATCCAGCCGAATTCGAAGCTGAGTATGAGGCAGCAAATGCTGCTGGCAGCCCGGTTGCGGACTGCGGCAATGTCCAGCCTCCAGCTGGAAACAATGCTGCACGAACAATATCGTTCGGAGCCAGCTTTGGTGCAGTCAACAGCAGCAATGCGGTCGCCAGACCGGCGAACACCGGCTGGAACACGCCGGCACAAGCCTCTGGACCAGACAAGCTTTTTGCAAGTGACGAGGATGATGATCTGATCGCCAGCTTCATTGACGATGAAACAGCCGACATTCTAGATGAAATTGGCTCCGGCATTGAAGCTGATCTGGCCGTCCAAAGCATCGTCGGACAAGAGGAGACGAGCGCTTGCTCCATGCAAATAATTAACGCGGAGAACAACGGTTACAGGCAATTGACTGCCGATCAAGCAAGAGAAGCTGCGCGGGCAATTAAGAACAGCCTTTGGGGTGATCCAGAAGAGGATAAGAGTGCTCCTGAGACGATGAGTGAATTCCCGTCCTTCAGCGAATTGAGCTCCCTTTCGCAGCAACTCTCCCAGATGCTTCTGGGCGACGACAGCGACACGTCGGCGGAAAATACGACTGAAGACACGCTGACAGCCAGCCTTCAGGATTAAAAAAATTCGCAGATTAATTGTCATTAGCGTAGATCCACCAAAGACAAAAGCCTGAATAAACGCGAAACTAAGGTGCGGAACCTTTATTAGCGTTGTTCAGAGGACGGAACATGACAGAAAAGAGCCAAGCCGGAAAAGACAGGTTGATGAAGCAATCATGCTTCGGCCTCCTGCTCTCGTCAGCTCTAGCGCTTCTTACACCGGTGGCGGTCTTCGCCGATTATGCCGAATGTCTTGATGGGCCGAGCCAGCCTACGACGCTGCGCAATCCTCTGGTTCAAGGCGCCCCGTACACCGCTCCGCGGCAGATTGCTTATGGCGCACCGCTAACCCCTGGTAGTGGATCTTGCGCACCAGGTGTGATACCGGGCGATATGGGTGGACCAGCTCGAGTTCCCGGTGGTTACAGCGACTACACTCACGGCAGTCATTTCCCGGCAACCGGTAGTCAGGGTGGCAAATATCCTTACGGTTACGTTCCCGGTGCTGGACGTTATCCAACGCAAAGCGGCTACCAGCAAGGTATGTATGACTGGGGACAAGGTGCCAGCTATGGCACTTGGACGCATGATTATGGTTCAAGCAATGCCGGCATGGGCACCTACGAGGGTGGTTACGGCAATTATGGTCAGCGCTCCTACGACTGGGGTCAAGGAGTGTATGGACAACAAACTTACGATTATGCCGGCGGTAACGGCGGCCAATGGACCATAGACAATGGTGCCGGCGCTTCGGGGCAAATGACTTACGAAGGTGGATACGGTAACGGCGGTATGCGTCGTCAGGATAATGGCGGTGGCATGGGCGGTTACGGAACGCGCTCTTATGAAAGCGGTAGCGGTAACGGTGGCACCTGGTATTATTCCGGAAAAGGTCGCAGCGGCGGCGAAAAGCTTTATGAAAATGGCATCGGCAATGGTGGCACTAAGCAGTGGGATGGCGGAGCCGGTAATGGCGGCACACGCACCAATGATAATGGCACTGAAGCTGCTGGACCAAAGATAAATGACAATGGTGGCACTCGCCAGGGCTCGCGCGCTGTAGCCAATGAAGGTGGTGCACGTTCAGGCGCCGAAGGCACTCAAGACACATTATTCCAACCACAAAGAAAAGACAACAAATACGAATTTCAAGGACCCTTGCCGACTGTTCGCACATTCAGCCGCTACCTCGTCATTCTTGGCGTTGTGTTCGCGACTGTTTTTGTGGCAATGGCCTCGATTGGTGTGGTGATGGGTAATCGTGGTTCAGTCGATCGCGTCATTGGCGCTGTCGGTGGACTTTTGATGCTACTTGCCGGATACACCATCTGGAAAGTCGTACAAATGAATACTTTCGATTTCAACAGCACTGGCGTTCAGAACATGCAACGTGGACAGGCAGCACAGCGTCAAACGCAAGGACCTGTCAATCCACCACAGCATTTTGCTCCGCCTGAAGATCCTGGTGAAACGCAGATGGCGCCTGGTCCAGGACCAAACCAAATGGATCCTCACCAGAAAGCACCAGTACCGAAGTATCGCCCGCAAGGACCGGCAATTGGACATCCTATAGGACCGAATCTGGTAGGCAGTTATCGCAAGCCACCAATGGGATGGGTGCCGGAGCCCACGGAGCAACCAGTTATCAACCCTAACCGATAGGAGAAACACGAAGAAAAAGATATTCCCGATGGGAAAAACTCGCTAGCCAAAAGCTTTGGAAAACAGGAAACTAAGCAAACAAGCAAGTTAAGTAAGCACTGGCTTCCAAGCAAGTGAATCTGAAACAAGCTAAGGCAGGAGATAAAAGTCGATAGCAAGCCAATTGCACTGGCTGATGTGTATCGACAAATCGCTGAGCTAGTGAAATCGAAAGACAATCGAGCTTCCAGGCGATAAATGAAAGACTACAAGATAGTCATTGTTCACAGCAAAAAGGTCAATCAATTCAGGGTATTGCAACTTATGGCACAAGGTATGAACTTTGCAGGAAGATTATTGATGGTCATGGCCTCTTCGGCGATGGCACTGTCGATGATGGCTCCTGCCTTTGCCGATGCACCACGAGAAGATGTATTCAATACGTACACGACTCAGCCGCATCGTGGAAAGGTTCAGCAACGGGTGCCAGCGTCGGCAATGCCTAACCCAGAAAAAGATGCTCCGCGTCCAGTAGTAACTCGTATGAGTTCACCTCAACAGTGGTTTGAAGGGATGGATGTAATGGTTGGCTACTACAGACCAAATGCTAACGATCAGTTGATAATCAGTGGTCTTGTCAATGATGAAGTTGAGCGTGTCACACTCTATTGCAACACGCTTATACGAGTCGCAAAGAATTATAGGATATTGGCGCAAAAACTTAAGAGTCTACCTGTGATCGATGCTATGCCGCAGTCTGCACTTCTGCGGGACCACGTCGTCACCTGGTACAACGACTCAGCTAGCGTATATGAGGATATGAGCAGGCCACGCCCGCCTGCTCGAACAAAAGAAGAGCTGGCAGCCATGATTAAGGACGTCATGGAACGATCTGAAACTCTCAAAGCGACCTACGCAAAAATTTGGGAATTAGATCGAGATTTGAGGCTATCGAAAGCTGTCAATCCACCCAAGTACGATGATGCTTTGAATGAGTATACGAGAAAATCCAGACCCTTCGGCATCTGAAGCAAGTTGAGTTTTTGCGCGAATCACACACCTGTCTAGAGGTAATTCTAAATGGCCATCCAATTAAGCGAACGAGACATGATGATCTTCAAGTTCATCGAAGAGCACCATGTACTGCTCGAGAAGCATATTGCCTGGTTCATATCTTGCGATGAGAAACCAGTTCTAATCCGCGACAGACTGCGGAAATTGTTCTACCTTGATTATTTACTTTGTCAAAGACATGCAGGCAAGCTTCCTTGGTGGACAACTCCTACCAAGCCGCTCGTTTACATGCTCTCGGTAATGGCGCGTGGTATGGTTGATGGTGCAGATCTACAAATGGATCTGACCGACACTGATATTCAGAGGCACTTGCTCGAAGTTGCCAATCTGAGAATGATCTTCTTAATGGATCAAAAGTCTGGACTGATATCGGATTTTCGTTGGAACACCAATCGCAGTGATGATTCTAAGTTGGCTATTGTACCGGCAACGGTTAGCTTCGTGCGCAATGGTTCAACCCATAGGGCTGCACTCGTCAATAACTTTGGAATTGCTCCCGAAAAAGTAAGGGAAGCCTCCGAGTCCGCCATAGCACAGGGTGACGTCGATATGATCTGGATTGTATCCAGTGACGAGATTCAGCAAGACAAATTGCAGAAAGCTATGATCGATTCGACCGTGTCAAATCGCGTTGCTTTTGCGACGCACCAGGAAATCTATAAATCCGGTGTCGTCAAAAGCAAATGGCAAAGTGTCAACAAACAGTACGCACCGGTCATTGCCGAATCGGTCGTCGTTGTGGAACACCTCAACTGGAATCCGACACTAGCCACAGCATAGGCATCTAGTCGATCCGCGCAAAAGTGAATCATAAGAAAAATCAAGGGAGCCTCAGTGAGGCTCCCTTTTTGCCTCTCCATAATTCTTGTGTTATACTGATATACGATATAGGGATATCGATTTGATTCAATCGTTTGGCGATGATCGGACAAGAAAGATCTTCAATGGCATTTCCGACCGGGAGGTGAATAGATTCCCACAGAATCCTACCCGAAGGAAGCTCGATATGATTGAATTTGCGGAGGTGTTGGAAGATTTGATGGTTCCTCCGGGAAATCGATTGGAAAGGTTAAAAGGCAGCATGGAAGGACTTTACAGCATCAGGATTAACGATCAATGGCGAATAACTTTTGAATGGCATAACGATGGCGCGCACAAGGTTCAAATCCTTGATTATCACTAAGGAGAGCGGACAGTATGGACAAATATACAAAGAGAGCGCCGACTCCTCCAGGTGAAATCTTGTTAGAAGAGTTTCTAAAGCCCCTTGGATTGAGCCAAAGCGCCTTTGCTCGTCATATAGGTTGGTCTCAACCTAAGGTCAACGAAATTATTATGGGTAAACGCGGCATTACTCCGGAAACTGCGATGGTCTTTGCTGATGCCTTTGGTACGACTGCTCAATTTTGGCTAAATGCGCAGCAAGCATTGGATCTCTGGAACGCGAAGAAGTCTCATCGTAAGGTAAGGCGTTTACCTCAAATGGATATTGAGCTCACGCAGTGATATTTCGTTGTTCATCCGGGCCCCATCCACTCTGTTTAACCTTGAAAGGCTGGGACTAGGAAAGATTGTAAGTGTTGTAAGTGATAAAATAGGCACTTGCATAAATTGGCTTCCGAAAGCGGATAGCGTGCGTCGTTGAGCAGGCGGAGTCTATTGGTCTTGGCATGGATATTGTATTCGGCTGCAATCTAGATGGTTTTGTTTTTCCCGAAACTGCAAATGGCAGAGACGGATCATTCAATCAATCGGTTTGTGGACCTCTTAGTTTCTTGAATGTTCTTGAAACAATTCTTGGTTTGCGACAGCCTCCGGCTGTGAAAGCCTTGCGTGCCGCACAGTATATGAGCTTGCTCAAGAAAGCTAGTGATGGCTCACAGTTTTACTCTGAATCGCTTGCTGTCGATTCATGGTCCACTGCAGGTTTCCTACTTTCTGTTAGAGATGAACTTGTTGCGTCTGGTTGGAACGGTCAGTGCATTGATGGATTTGCAAAGCTAAATGAATTGGCACGAGTCGAAACTATTCAGCAGATATCAGATGGATTTGGTGAGCGAGTTAGGCGTCTTAGGCAGAAACTAAGCGAATTGGACACAGTCAGCTCAAAGGCAAAATTGCCATTGAAAAAGATTTCTCTTGTTGACGATAGAGAAGTTTTGCCTGCTATCTGGAAGCAACTGCTAAAGCAATTGGAAGCATGCGGGATAATTGTTGAGCAACTGACAAGTTGTGCCCACGCTGCTGCGGGGACGGATTTGCGTAAGTTGCAAGATTTGATTATTGGCTCTGATTTTAGCTCTAGAATCGCCCTTGCCGGCGATGGAACATTGACCATCATTGATTCGATCGAGGAAGCGCAAGCGGCAATTTTTGCCGCCGCCTGGCTTTCGCATAACAGCGAGCAAACTCAAACGGTAATTGTTAGAGGGAGTGATTGCTCCGCGCTTTCTCATGCTTGCCAGAGTTTATCTCTTCCGTCCCTTGGTCCTAGCTCGCGATTGCATTTTCGCGCTATTTTGCAGGTCTTACCTCTGGCCTTCAAGCTCTCAACGCGTCCCCTTGATCCCAACACGATGATTGAGTTCATCAATTTGCCTGGTGGTCCAATTCCGGCTTTTGTAGGAAACAAGCTTTTGTCTGCGCTCTCTGATTCGCCTGGGATCGGTGGCAAAGCATGGCACAGCGCCTGGAAGGCTTGTTTGAATGAGCAAATTGAATGGACCAATCGAGATCATCCCAATCTAACTCAAGTTGAAAGGGAAGAGATTGCAAAAGCAAAATTGTCGAAATTCAGCGTTTGGTTTGAAGAGGTTGAATTCAGCTCGTCGAGCCAGGTCCGTCTGAAAGAGGCTGAGGCGATTTGTTTGCGGGTCGAGAATTGGGCAACTGAGCGGGGCGCTAACGATGAGAACCGAGTTCTTTATGAACTGGCTCTTGCTCAAAGTAAGTTACTGAGGCAGATTCTTCATGCCTGTGAAAGCGAAGTATTTCCGCTAGCTCAATTGCAGAAGATGATGGAATCCGTGAACTCATATGGTTCTACTATTTCTACTGCTGAGGCGGCTTCTTGGAGCATCGTTGACAAGCCCGGGCAAATTTGGAGTGCTGCAGAAAATATTCTCTGGTGGGGCTTTGCCGAACATAACATTGCGCCTCTGAGGACCAGTATTTGGTCGGACCTGGAGATAAGAAAACTTCATGAGCACGATATCTTCTGGGAGAGCCCTGTTGAGAAATTGAGGCGTGAAACCATGTCATGGCGATCGCCCATTTTGAATGCGACAAGCCAACTCATATTAGTGAAGCCACATATGGTGGCAGGGCGGCGTGCGTCGACTCATCCTGTTTGGGATGAGCTTAAGGTTCGCATCGACGACGCTTCGCTCAGAAAGATTTCTCTAGACCCTGCCAAGATTCTTTCCTCTCAAGGAGCCCGTTTCGCTGGAGTTGAATGCAATGTGCGCCCGGTGGAGAGAATTCAGCTCCCGGCGGCCCTGCGTACGTGGCGGATTCCCAATGTGCAAATTAAGGGGCGGGCCCGGGAATCATTTAGCAGCATTGAGCGCCTGCTTGGATGCTCTCTCTCTTGGGTTCTTCAATATCATGGTGGAATGTGGGCCTCGCGCAGCTTTAACATTCCTCAAAAGCAACTGCTTTTGGGCAAGCTTGCCCATGCTGTCGTTGACGAACTATACGGCAAAAAGAAAGACTGGCGTCCTGATGAGGCTCAAAGATTCGCGGCTGCTTGCATCAATGATTTAATTCCAAAAATGGCCGCCGGGCTTCTTTTGCCTGGTTCTGCTCCTCAACTCAGGGAGGCGAAAGAGGCGATTCCGGCATCTGTATTTCAGCTAGTAACATTCGTGAATGAAGCCGGTGCGAAAGTCGAAGGAACGGAGATCTCTGTTAAAGCTCCTTTTGTGAATGGGCAGCTAACTGGTATCGTAGATTTGCTTCTCAGTTTGCCCGATGGCTCGCCTGCCGTGATTGACTTTAAGTGGTCTTTGTCACCTTACTTCTATCGCAAGAGAATTGTTGAGGGACGCGCCTTGCAGCTTGCAATTTACAGCTGGCTCGTCAACGAATCCAAAAGTAATGTCACTGATTTTTCAAAGGTTGCACGCAAACGGCAGCTCGAAACTGAGAGCAATGGATTAGAACTCATTGGTAGAGCTGCAACGCCAATGCCGCCCGCTGGTTTCTACATGTTCAGACATGCGGAGTTGTTTTTCACTCAAGATGGAATCTTCCCTTCCTACACTTTCGTGCGCAAAATGATTCGCGATTTACCTGACACCTTTGAATTGACACTATCGGCATATCTGCGGGCTCTTGAAGCATTAAATGAAGGCGAAGCCATCGCAACGGGAGTCATAGATGATAGCCTCGATGTTTTTGCAGCAGCGGCTCTTGTCGAGCCACCGTGTAATTTCTGTAAACTTGGTCACTTCTGCGGGATGAAAGAGTTGAAATGATCGAGAACGTTATTGAAAAGACCCCTTCTGTTCATATAGTTGGTGCTAGTGCGGGCACTGGCAAGACAACACGTCTTGTAAGCGAATTCGTATCTATGCTAGATGGATCTGGTCCAATAAAAACAGATCCGAACCGAATTCTTGTTTGCACTTTTACGAATAAAGCCGCAGACGAGCTGACGGCCCGTATCCGTCAAAAGCTCCTTCAGGTAGGCGAATGCGACGCCGCCCACTTGGTGCTGTCAGGCTATGTCGGCACCGTCAATTCGATCTGCGGCCGGCTGCTTCGTGATTATGCTCTTGAAGGGGGCTTGGCTCCTGAGCAGGACGTGATCCCTGAACACATGCAGGCGAATTTGTTTGCAATTGCAAGCGCCAGTGTTATCGATGCTTATGCTCAACGCATTGAGCTTCATGCAAGGCGCCTTTCCTTTATGGATTTTGGACCAAAAAACAAATTTCAAAAACGTACTCACTGGATGGATCATGTCAGAACAATTTGCAGCTTAGCTCGTGCAAATGCTATTGCTCCTGTTGAATTGCGATTCAGTGCGGAGCGCAGTTGGCAGGGGATGCAGCGGCAGCTTGGAAAATCTGAAAAGGAAATCGACGGAGAGCTAATCGATGAACTCTTACTTTCAGGGCTGGAGAATGCCATAAACAAGCTTGATTTGAGTAACGATACCAGTGAAGTCACAGCTAAAGCAAACCAGACTTTGCGCGAATGTTTCGCCAGGGCAAGAACCGGTGCTCTTACATGGAAAGACTGGGCATCGGTCAAGAAACTGCAAATCGGAGCTCAAAACAAGTCGGCAGTGTCCGATTTGATAAACGTGTGCAATGTTTTGCACCTGCATCCTCGCTTGCATCAAGATTTGAAGAGCTATCTGAAAAACGTTTTTGATTGCGCTGCTGATTGTCTTGAAGCCTACCAGACCTATAAGTCAGCAAATGGATTAGTTGATTTCATCGACCAGGAATATCTTACTCTTAGCCTGCTGGATAAGCCGGCTGTGCAAGAATCACTTCGTTCTCGTCTTGATCTGGTTTTGATCGATGAATTTCAAGACACCAGTCCGATTCAACTGGCATTGTTTATCAAGTTGGCAAAATTATCCAAACATTCAATCTGGGTTGGGGACGTTAAGCAGGCCATTTATGGATTCAGGGGCACGGATCCACAACTTATGCAGGCTGCAGCCTCTTCTTTTGAGCGCAAGCCACCCCTTGAACAGTCCTTTCGCTCATGCCCTGAGCTTGTTAATTTTACAAACGAGGTATTCAAAAACATTTTTCCGGCTCATGGCATAAAAGCTGAAGATGTAGTTATTCGTCCATCCGGCAGCCGTCCTTCCTCGACTACTGCTGCAATTGAATTATGGAATTGTGAGGGAAAAGAGTTAAATGCCTGCTTCAATTCTGTTGCAACAGCAATTCATCAGATCTTGAACGAGGAAAATACTGAAATTCCTGACCCCGAGACGGGAGACATTCGTAAGATTCAGGGCTCTGATATAGCCGTTCTCTGTCGAAAGAACGATCATTGTTTGGCTCTTGCAAATGCACTTTCAAATAAAGGCGTCAAAGTGGCGATGACCAGAAATGGCTTGCTTGATGCGCCTGAATGTTTGCTTGCGACCGCAACATTGCGCTTCCTCGTCGATAAAGAAGACAAACTTGCTCTTGGACAAATGGTTCATCTGCAGCAAAACTACAAAGAAGCAGATCAATCGGTGTGGCTTGGAAAGTGGTTAGCCGCAGGGCGTGTACCTGACAAATTGCTGGCAAATAAGTCCGAAATTGACGCTACCAGAAAATCGTTAGGGCGCTTAACCATCAGCGATGCATTAAGCAAAGCAATCGATCTTGGTGCTGTCATGCAAATGATTTACGGTTGGGGCTCTGTGTCCAGCCGATTATCAAATCTCGATGCCTTGCGAGGACTGGTGATCGAATACGAGGATACCTGTGCGCTTGCACGAAGCCCGGCTACAGTCGCGGGGTTTTTGTTGTTTCTCGAACAGTTAGAAGATAGCGAGCAGCCAGCCTGTTTGGAAGTGGATGCGGTTAATGTACTTACGTATCACGCTTCCAAAGGTTTGGAATGGCCTGTTGTTATTCTTTGTGATCTCGATTCGGAAGCGGCTCCTAAGGTTCACAAAGACCTTTGCAAAATTTATGTTGAGGCCCCGGATCTCCCGTTTGATATTGATGCTCCATTAAATGGTCGATGGATACGCTTTTGGCCTTGGCCGTTTGGGGCAATTGAGAAAGACGGAGCTTTCGAACCAAATGCCGCCAATTCGCCCGAGTTTATTGCAACGATGCAGCGCGTTCGTGCAGAGAATTCTAGATTGATGTATGTCGGCATGACGCGCGCCAGGGACAGACTGATCTTTGCACCATATACGGGGCGAACTTTTAATCCGACAGGGATACAGTGGCTGGATGAATTGCAAGTAGATGGTCGTCGTTTGATAGATTTTCCAAAAGCACTTGGTGCCGGCGAGTTATTGACGGGCTCAATGCCTCATTCGGTTATCGTGAAGACCTTTACTGAGCAGCCAATTTCTTCGTCTTCATTGACGACTCCATCTGCCTTTGCACCAGAGTGGTCCAAAAGGAAGGCTTCAAGCTCTTCTTCTAAGAGTTACTTCCTTCGTCCGAGTGCACAAATGAATGACGTTGATGAGTTTGACTCGTCGAAGACTTTCATCACCGAGATCGGTGAGCGTTTACCGCTTTCGGAAAAAGTAGAGATGTCTCTCTTGGGTGAATGCATTCATTCGTTTTTGGCATGCGATCGTCCGACCGAGAATCATGATATCAGAGTTGCACAAGCCGAACTGATAAGAAAGCTCTGGCGTGTGAAGGCTATCAGCAATGAGGATCTAATTCTCATCAGTAATCGCTTGCACCAATTCTTGTCCAGCGAGTTTGGCGAATTCGAGCTTCATCGAGAATGTCCCGTTTTTGCAAAAATTGGAGGACAGAGAGTTCGAGGAAGCATTGATATGTTAGTGGAAACTGCTGAGTGCTTTCATATAATTGATCACAAAAGCTTTCCAGGAAGTGAAGCAACTTGCATCGAAAAAGCTTATTCGTTTAAGTCGCAGCTGAAGAGTTACGCTGATGCGATGAATCTTGCGGGAGCAAATAAGAAGGTAGATCGGCTTCTTATTCATATGCCAATTCTGGGTTCTATTGTCCAGATCATGTAGCCTGAGATAAGGCTCAGTGGAAGTTATGGCGATGAAAATTGAGCCTTATCTCAGGCTGAATAGAGGAGGGCCGTTAGCGATCGATTTTCGGTACCAATATCCCTGCGTTCTGCAGCTTAGTTACTGTCAAAGAGGAACGCAACAGGGAGTCGCATGCGAAAGGATTCGGCTCGGAAACGTATGGAGCGCGGACGTCCCGTCCGCCCATAGCCTAACAGAGCTGTTCATTTTCTATCGATCCCGGAAGCGCCGCCTTGCCGAATTGGCCGAGCGATTCACTCTTGCCCTGTGCTTGGTTCGATCCCGGGAGCGCCGGCATCTTGCCGGCTTCTAACCAAGATTGCGCTCAGTTGTTTGGAGTTAGGTTCGATCTTGTGAGCGCCAGCATATCAAAGAGCGATTCTTTTCCATGATGCTAGAGAAACTGGGTGCAATTAATCATGTGGAACCAATTGTTTGAAATTCTCCGAATTGCTGTGGGTGTGGAAATTCTAAGTAAGAAGGTGGCATTTAATCTTTCGTGGTATCCACATTGCGCCTGGTGCCGGTTTCGGTTAAATCTATTGCTGGGTTTCAGCTTGGTTCGATCCGGAGACAGATCGGATATCTCAAGTTGGAGACTTATGCAATGACAGACCGCAGAATTGAGCAGAGTTACACCGAACGAAACGAACAAGCTAATGCGACATCACAAGCACTCTGTGAAGATGCGTATAAGGGCTTTCAAGGCCTTGATCTAGGAATTTTGAAGATAGGGACGCAAAGCTGTTCCTTTGGAGTTGGAATTGATTTGGGCATCGCGCGTGGCGGTGCTTCAATTGGTCAGCGCACCGGAGCAGGAGCCGAGGTCGGTGTTCCTGGGGCACGCATCGGCGCTGGTGGCGGTGTTGTCGTGGACGAACGTGGAATTAAGAGTGGTGTGGCTGCAGCAGGCGAACTCGGTCCGGAAATTGGAACTCGAGTGGGAGTCGGCTCATACCTCGGTGACAAGGGCGCTGGAGTCCATGTTGGCGGTGATACACAACTCGGTCCGGCAAGTGCAGGAGCCTATGGCAAAGGGTATATTGACGAGCGAGGCATACATACTCGAGTCGGTGGTCATGCCGAGCTAGACGGCGTTGCTGGTGGACACACAAGAGTTAGAACGGACCTTGGTGAGAAGACTGGCGTGCGCCTAAAGCACGACGGGTATGTCGGAAATGTCGACAGCCGCTTTGATGCCGGTGCAAAGGTTGATCGCAAGGGATTCCGATCTCACATTCAAACTGAGATTAAAGCACACGGATTGTATTAATTCGCGATTCAATATTCTCGAGCTTCGCTGGTAGCAGCTGGGACATCAGACGATTTCTACAGGAACCTGAACTCAGGTTCCTGTTTGAATTCTTTCAGTACGATCACTCAAACCGGACACGCACATCGAAACCTCTTTCCTGAAGCGTTTTCAGGGCACCGTTAAGCCTTGCATATTCCGCATTACTCAGTTCGTTCTTTGCACCGGAAATTTCCAAGTAGCTTCCCTCAAACACTGAAGAGGTCGGACCATCTGGACAAGCAATAGGATCGTTGGATGGGTGGCAGCGGACATAGTTCCATGATTTCACGATGTCTTCCGAATGTTGGAATCGATCTGAGTGATTGAGGAATGTCTTTATTGTGTCAACTGCCTCTTCGTTGGACATTGTGTTTATTGGTTTTGCGTCTTCAAATGCGCGAATGTCATTTTCTCGATCTTTATTAGGCCCGAAAATAACTCGCAATGGGTAACCAGCGCCGTCCATCGCACGCACAAGACTGTTCGCTGAATCTCTGTCGCAGCCCACTTTAATTGCGAACTCTGCGGATTTGCTTGAATCTCTTAAGCTGATTGGTGCATGAGTATGTTTTTCCATCAGGGACAAGATTTTGTTGCTGGCAAATTCAGCTTCGTCTCGATCACTGCGCGCTGAAAAGTAGGCCGCCTGAAAGAGTTTTTCTGGCAATGAATTTTTGTTTGTATCGTTACAATCTAAAGCGTTTGTCTGCGAAATTGATGATTCGAACCCAATTATTTTTGACATGCAGATGTTACTCCATTCTGCTCTGCCAACTCTTACTCAACAAGAGCATAGTTTGCCTGAAGCGAATACGATACTGCGGAAACTACTCAGAGGGCGAGTTTTCCGGGGTGACGCCAGGCTTAGCACAACTGGCGATAAGCTTCGTGATGGCTCTTCCTAAGAGTTGCCTGAAAAAACACTCAATGGTGGAGGGAGCGAAAGGATTGAGCGAATTTTCAGGAGGAGCGGAGTCGGAGTTGCCTGAAAAAACACTCAATGGTGGAGGG
>JAIEQI010000100.1 GCA_019747875.1 Candidatus Obscuribacterales bacterium | reverse complement strand
TAGGGAGTCAAGTGCTACTGCAATTGTTCTCGGTTTACAAGCGACCAGCTTTCGCTCGGCGCTTACATAGTATCTTCATACTTAGCTGCAAACGCGCTTCGCGCTTATGGGCGGACGAGACGATGCTGTTGGCGATCTCATGTAAGAGCGCGGAAGTCCCGTCCGCCCATAGGCAGATTCTACTATCTACGCTACAGCTTTAGGGAGACTCTACCTCTTGCGAAACTCCGAATGCGTAGCTGCAACGCGCTTCGCGCTTATGGGCGGACAAGATGTCCGCGCTCCATACTAGCTGCAAAAATCTGCACTAGACCAAGCTGAGATGAGATCGCCAACAGCATCGAGACGTCCGCGCTTCGAGCCATACTCCGTTCCATTTTTTATTCCGGTCGTTCGACTTTGATTTCAATGGCGCGGTTGTTGCGGCCGACAGTTACAACATCGTTTGGCTTGATGAAGACGTTCTGACCTTTTTCAATTGCAGTGCCGTTTACGTACATTCCTGACGTCGAGGCATCCTTGATGTAGAGCTGACCTTCAGGAGTCATTCCGATGTATCCATGCATTTGAGCAATACTCGCATCCTGCTTAAGCTGAATGTCGATTCCCTGGAAGCGCCCTATCTTTAGTTCCTTTCCGCGTGCAAGATTTTTGCCATTTATTGACACGAGATCTGTTTCAAGCAATTCAGCAGGATTACTGATCTTTGCTTCTGGCGCTTTAAGAGCCTCAACCGGTAGCTTACCCTCTGCAGCTGCATCAGTAAGAACAATTGGTTTCAAGATGCTTTCAATTGGAGATTGCAACAGGGCATCAACTTTTGCAGATCCCGAACCGCTGGAATCAGCCTCAGGAGCTGGTTTGACTGAGTTTTCCACAGGCTCAGCAGCAGGCTCGGAAGTTTTCACAGGTTCTGTTTTAACTTCGGCACCAGTCGGACGATTCTCTGCTGTGACGACGGATTCGCTCGCCGTTGCAGTTTCAGCCGGTCGATTTTCCCCACTTGCTGGTTCAGCCGGTCGCTGTCCTGCCGCAAGCTCCGCTGCTGCAAGCTCAGCTTCCGCAGCCTTTCTAGCCAGCAGTTCTTTCTGCGCTTCGCTATAGGTACCCATCAAACGATTCATTTGATCCGGCGTGGCTATAAATGAGCGTTCCCATGGAGGTGTTGCAAGTTGACTCAATTCCGGTCTCAAAGCTCGGGCTCCACTATTTGGCTGCACTGCTTCAGAAGATGCCGGTGCAGCTTCCTGTTTGGGAGCGGCTTGGTTTGGATTCAACGCAATATCGAGTGCTTCTTTTCCGTGCGGAGTGCGCTTCGTCGATAATTCGAACACCTGTCCATTGTATGTCAGTGTGTCATTCGTACCAATCGGGTATTGGGTTTTTGCCTCAACCGGCTTACCGTTAAGTGTCCACAGCTCCTGTCCATGGTCGACTCTGAAAAATGGATTAGCCTCAGCGTCCAAACCAAATCTGGCCATGGTGTCATTAGATACTGTAGTTCCGCGGCTTCCATCTTTGCGCAGGAACAGCATCATCGAATCACCAGGGCGCGCTAACATCCTTCCGAGAACTCGGAGTTTGCCTTCGCCGATTGCGAAGTCGCCATTGGGTCTCAATTCCCTTGTTGGACGGACCTCTTGCGGTGCATCGCGGAATCTGTCGCCACGCTCGCCTCTCTCACCTCGGTCACCACGATCGTTTCGATCGCGGCGATCACCTCTGTCTCTAAAATCGTCACGCGGTCCTCGTTCAAATCCAGCCGCTGCCTGGCCGCCCGGATCCCGAACAGCTTTCCCGGCATCCTTAGCTGGAGCCATGTCTCTGGCACGCGCCGGATCAACTGCGTAATGCAACTGCATTTCGTTGACCATTCCTTCGGGACCACCGTAGCCCTTACGCTGGAAATCAAAAACAAGAGAATTATCGAAAGTCAGGCGGTCGCCGCCTTTTGCATCGAGATAAACTTTCCCGGGCTCAAGAGGCTTGCCATTCATTGACCAGAGCTCTCTGCCGTAGTCCACATTCATAAACGGCCAGCCGGTCGAATCCCGCCCAAAGGTGGCAACGGAAGTGGATCTGTTTATGTCTCGGACGGAACCATTACTATTGAATGGAATCGTAACTGAGTCACCTTTTTCGACTTTATTGCCGAAGATATTTAATAGCTCATCGCGAACAGTCTCATTCGGACCAGTCCAGCGCCTGTAGCGTGGCATGCTAATCTGTTCAATCTCAGACTTTGCTGCCTCTGGAGTTGTCGTCGTTTTAGGTCCCTCAGCTGGCTCCTCACCAAGCGCTACAGGGGAGAGCCTTTCAACAGCAGGCATGCCAGTCACTTTTTCAGCCGAACCTTTGCCCAAACTCAAGGAGAATTGCCCATAATCGGCTCGTGGAGTCAGCATCACGGTGCGGTCAGCTGTTCCCGATCTGCCTGTGAACACATCACGTGCGGCAGCGTGTCCATCAAGAATTGAGCAAGTGCCAATCAAGCCGAAACTGCCAGCGGTGCGCGCCGGCATGATGCCATTTGCGCGATGCTCAAGTTGAAGCACTCGCGCATCACCCCATATCGTGCCGGCTGGGCCTTGCAGCGCAGACGACAGGGTTTCCAATCTTTGTCTAACAACAACCTGCGCTTGCGCATTCTCTGATCCAGCCTTAACTTCCTGGTGGAAGCGGCTAAGTTGATCCTTGCCCTCAACTACTTGGAAGTCGGCAATCCGCATATCCGCTGGCTTAGTGAGTCCCATCTTGTCCGCATAGTGGCGAGCATTAGTGGTATTAGTGCCCTCGCGCTGAGCTCCAAGCCAGTGTGCACTAGCCATGGTGCCACCAACGACTACCATTCCTGTGATATTTTCCTTGAGCTCCTGACCAGTCGGAAGCAGGCGTCCATCACGAAGCGCGCTTGCTTCGGCAGCTACCAATCCGGCGGGTACGCCTGAAAGCGCTCCCGGAAGTACGGGTCCTCGCAAGGTGGCGGCAACGGCGTCCTTCAATACGGGAGCAGCCAGCCGGCTTTCTAATAATGCAGAACTGGAGGCCAATCCCTTACCAATATATGGAGATGCAAGTGAAAGACTTCCAAACACTGCCAGATCACTGACACCATGTTTCAGGCGGTCTTTCGCAAATGCGTCGGTGCCAACCAGTTTTTCGTCTGAAGGGTTAAGAATGGAACCATAAAAGAATCCGGCGGTACCGGATAAAGCAGCTTCCTGCATAGCAAAACGCGACAAGCTATGGGTTACACCCACATCAAGAGCGCTCTTCATGGCGACTGATTCGCCAAGCAGCGCGCCGGCGCCAGCTTTCACACCGCCACGCAAAGCCAAGAAAGGAACAGTCATACCGACTGCACCACCCAATTGCTGAGCGTACCAGTTCGTTGTATTAAACTCTGCCGCCTGCGGGGCTCGCACACCCATGGCTTCGAAGGTCCCTTTGACCGACTTGTCGAAAGTATCAGTCTTGAGGTTGTGGTCGGCGATCTGCGCCAATCCTCTGAGGGGTGCACTGGTTGCAGTATAAACCGCCGTGTTCAAGAACTCCGACAAAGCATTGCGTGGCTTTGACTGTTCTACATCAAGTAATTCGGCGGTCATTTGGGTGCTTACCAGGTCCAATTCTTTACTCATTTCTCTCTATCCGAACGACCAGATTTACAAGCCCAGACTAAAAGTCCGAATTCGCAGATTTTTGGGTCGCCACATATATGGGGGCAATTTTGAGTTTATTGGAGCTGTTAAGGCCTGTCATTGGGGAAAATACGCCCCAACGGGTGTAAGGGTACGTGCGTAGGAGGCTGACGCAACTACCGCTAGGGTCTGGCGCTCATAATTGCCCGATAACCGCTGCCTAACTACCATTTGAAACAGCAGAGCAGCACCGGGATAAGGATCAGAATTGCGATAAAAATAACGATCAGACCTCTAGTCAGCGGATTAACTGACGGGTCGCTTTCATGAACATCTAGTTCCGAAGTCGGGTCTTCCATGTACCAACGATACCACAGACGGTGCATCACCATACCGGTGGATTCGATTCGAATGAAAGCAACCTCTCAGTAGCAAAGAGGCTCAAAGCCCTGAAAAGTTGGTGAAAGCTGGCACTAGCCAAGTGCGTTTGTGAGAAACTTTTGATCTTATTACTACCATTCCAAGAGTTCTAACTGCCGTATTAGTCGTAAGGTAGATAAGGATCGTTGGATATATTGCAGACAGTCACTTTTACCAAGCTCGAACATGATTCCCCTTCAGCCAAAACGCAGAATGAGCGCCGCTTTCGGCCTGCTGTGCACTTTGAGCGTCAGTGCTTTGGACATTCGCTGTTTTGCAGCTAGTGACCCGATCCTACGTCCAGCAATTTCTCCAAGATCGCAACCATCCACAAGCACATCCGACTTGCCGCCATCAGCTCCAAGCAGCGAAGCAACTCCGTCAGGCAGCCAACTAGCAGCACCAATTACGATACCACGCAGCAGCAATTCCACGACTGGCTCTAACCCTGCTACTGAGCAGTCGCCGGCTCTCGGAACAACTGGAATGATGCCAACACAAGCGAGTTCACCCAACGGTAGATACTTTCGCCTTGGAACTGCGTTCAATGAGTCGTTCATGAAAAACCCACGCACCGCTGCCATTCGCGCCCAACTCGGCATTAACAAGGCGGCTTATTACGATGCTACGGTAATGACTAATCCCAGCTTGATGAGAGACCAAGGCTACATTGCAGAGCAATCCCGCCGATTTGGTTCAGTACATACCTATGAGCCACCATGGAAAATAGTATTCCGAATGCTGGCTGCTAAGGAGCTTTTCAAAGAAGGAAAGCTTGAAATTCTCAATACACTCTGGCAGTTTAGAAACGATGTCAGACGCGCGTATACGGAAGTTGTTACCAGCCAGGAAACTTACCAGACCTTGTCCGATCTGGCCGACCTAACTAAGCAACTTCTCGAAGTAACCCAAAAAAGAGTAACCGCCGGTGCCGTACCTGCACTTGACGAATTGAAAGCCCGATTGGCTCTTTCACAAGCAGAGATCGAACGCACACGTGGTTACATGAATATTCAAAAAGCGAAGCAACACCTCAACGTGATGCTGGCACGTCAGGTAGCGCAAGCCATCGAAATTCCACGCCTGCCCTTGTTCAGTCTGCGCGCCGAGAAATCAGACATGCTGCCGGACTTCTCGCAGCCAGTGCCACCACTTTCAAGTTACATTGAACAAGCAATCGAAAATCGGCTTGAGCTGCGGATTGCGCGCCAACAAATTAAAGTAACTGAAGCCCAACTGAGAACGGCTTACGGAAATATGATTCCAAATCCATCGTTTGGAGCCGGCAGTTCACAGGCAGGAAACCCTCCAAGCGGACCAAAATTGAGCGCTTTCTACGTTGCAGTCAACGTCGAGATGCCTGCATTTAATTTAAATCAGGGCGAAATTGTTCGTCTGAAAGCAACTATCAATCAGTGGAAACTCCAGTTCCAGGCAAACAAAAATGTTGTGACAGATGACGTGACCAAAGCTTACAACGATTTGATTATCGCGAGAGAACGAATCCGCCAATATCAGGACCACACACTGGCTGAATCAGAAGAAGTAGCAAGACTGGCAAGACGAAGCTATGAAGTAGGACAGTCGGACATCGCTTCAGCCCTACTTGCGCTTCAGGCAAATGTCATCACGCGAAGCCAATACATTCAAGCTGTCACAGACTACGCGCAAGCAGTAACCAATCTAGAACAAGCAGTCGGAGAGCCATTGCAGTAATGAGGAAAGGGAGATGAATTTCAAAGCAACCATAAGTTCCATAATGCTGTCAGCGTTCATCGTAATGCAGCCAGCTTTCGCAGGAGCACTCCGAATCGCTCCAGATGCGCCCGTAGGTTCGGCCGAGGCTCTGGATCTTGCTTGCGTTGTGGATTCACTTGGACAAATCAAAATTCCCCGAGGCAGATTGGTAATCAGGAACGGTGGTGCAGAAATTACAACAATTCCGGAGTTCCAATTCGACCGAGTTCCTGTCCTTGAAGGCGTGTTGATCAAGCACACACTCACGCCCGGCAGCGTCGATGGAAGCGTCTTCATCCTTGAGGGACCGTGGCTTCAATATCTGGCACAACAGGGACAAATCGATACAATCAGCACCGCAAGTGGTACCACCCAAGGGAAGATCAGCGACATCGTGAACGGCGTTTTGGAAATGGAAACGATAGATCGCAAGCGACTTTCCTTCAATCTCAGCGAGATTACCAGCATTCAATCGCCACGAGCCCTTTCATTTCACGTAAGCACAATCGGAGCAGCTGCCGCGAATCTAGGACCTGGAGCCACGGCAGAAACTGGTCGCGCAACGCTGTCGCCATTCCGTCCAGCTGACAAAATGACAATTGCCAATCTCGGTGGATTGAAACGAGACTTGAAGAAACAGGAAGACGGTGACATGAGCAATGGCAAGATTGCCGCAATTTGCACAGGCGCCAGCTTGCTTCAGCTTGCACAAACAGCACCTTTAATCACACTTGCATTGCAGTATGACCGCATGGCACGCGGAGCCTATTACAAACAGCTCCAACAGTTGACCGGCTACCAAATGCCGAACCTTGGAACTATAACAAGCCCGACAGGCGCGCCAACAGTCAGCCCGATTTATCCAGGCGACCTGGGTAAGTTCAACGCGGGACCATTTATCACTTTTCCGAGCGACCAGCTTCCGACTAGTTTCGCAGGGCGATAATTTGACCTAACGGTCGTCCGTCTTTTTCGTCGGAGGATAGAGACCCCACGCGGTGGGACCTACTTCATTCGGACGAATTATCGATTGGTATTGATGAAATCGCCTGAAAAGAATCAGTAATACAGAAAGAACTACAAATCCAATGAACAAACAATAGTCTGCTAGGTGTGGCATGCTCATGATCCCCTTTGCCCGAAAAGGACGGCTTAGAGCTTTTGGATAAATACTAGGCTCCAGAAGTCAAGATGAGAATGTGGTTTTTACTCTCATATCAGGCAGCCTAAAATCAGTTAACCTGGCGAATTACGCCCGATACGCTTGCTAGACAATAGCTTTGCCGTATTACCTGAATTTCACAGTCCCCAGTTTCATTAGTGATCCCCACATAGGCAAGGGCCGTTAACGAACTTAATATTCGGGAACGTGTGAAGCAACTTGATCTGATTTAAAAACACCCCAATTTGATCTAAACCACCCCCTTGCTAAGCCACGGACATCAGTGTCTGAGCGAGGTATTTTTATGCAAACTTTTTACGCCGACGCCATTTTCTGGGGCGGCATGATCGCCATTTACATTGGAGTGGCTCTGACTAAGCGATCCATACAACTTTCGAGGGAAATAAAAAAGGAAGACATCGGACCCGCCGCCTGGGGACTCTATTCGACTCAAACGGATAAACAGATCCATCGCCGAACGTGCAATCTACGCTTTTGACAGCTTCAGGAAGGCACGGTTTGGCAATTCTGCCCGAGAACGCCAAGCTGTGAAAGTGTCCGAACTGTGATCGGATGGAACCAATTCCTGCAGTTTTCAGCGATTGACTCTGGAAATATACGGTGACAAAGGCTACACTCTAATTAGGACCTTGGAAGCAAATTGGGGTCATACTCCACTTGCAGGTCAATTAGGTGCTACGCTCCCACAAGTCCTGAAAGGCATGCGGATATTTTCCGGAAGAACAAATGGCGATAACAGACGAGTCGAAAGAAAAACTCAAGAGCCGTTTAGCTAAAGCTATTGGCCACCTCAACGCCGTTTACCGAATGGTGGACGACAAGAAATACTGCATAGACGTTCTACACCAACTGAAAGCGGTACAGGCGGCGCTGGACAAGACAGCAGAGGTAATTTTGCGCCAGCATTTAGAAACCTGCGTTGTCGAAGCAGTCGAGAAGCAAGATGCAGCTCGAGTCATTGAAGAACTCATTCAAGTATTCCGACAGGCACCCACGCTTTACGGCATTGACGAAGAATCACTAGAAGCACTGAGCAGCTCCAGCGCCAAGAATAGCGACGTGATTCCAGTTCAAATAAAAGGCAAAGATCACAGCGGCGGCTGCTGCGGCTAAACCGCAAAGATTCACCCACGCGTCTAATTATTGAGGTCTTCCATCAGTCCTTGCATCGCGTCGTCGGTGTATACGTCGTTCTCTAGTTTCACATTCTTATATTTCGTAGGCGCTATGAAAAGCCCGGCGTCTATCTTCTCTCTGCGAACCCTGCTTGTTTCCAAATCGATTTTGGGCGGATCCGTCTTTGAGTGGGCAGCCCTTAAAAACAGCGGTATTGACCCCAAGGACGGCACTGTATGCAGCTTTCTTAAGAACGTTACGATGTTCGGATCTTGTTTGAACTCCTCATAGGTGAGGAACTCACCTTCAATCGTAAAGTGCTCAGGTGTTGCGATGCCCTTCTTCAGCTTTCCTTGCAAATACTTGTTCGCATTCAGACCCGCATATTTTTGCGATCCGGATTTTGACCAGTCATAAAAATCCCAAACGCGGCCGAAGTACTGGGCAAGTCCCTGAATGTTTCCACCCTGCCATTTCTGAAGCGGAGCGGTGAAGATGACTTTTCGCTTTTCGCTGAAAACAAAAACTTTCCAATCGGGAGCTTTTGTTAAAACGTAAACATGATTTTTCTTGCTGTAGGTTCTCACCGCATTTGGTGCCAGCCAGATCGTCTGCTCCCCGCCATAGTGTGAGGTCTGCTCCAATACGAGACAATCGATCTTCGCAGCAGCCTTTGCCACAGTTGAAGGCTGGGCATTTTTGGCGTCAGCCGGAAGACCGCCGCTCAGCAATGCGATAAACATCAAACCAACTAGGCATGAATTGGCAACATGATGTCTCGCAGTAGTATGCACAAGCCGTACCTCGGATCGTTATCGCCATTTTACAACACGGAATTCCATTAGTCGGTGGGAAATCACTAACAGGCTTCAGGAATTTTTCAAGCGGTGAAACTCAGAATCCTCCCATTCACCCCAAAACATCTCAGAGGCTTTATGGAAAATACAGAGCGGCAACCGGAAAGACTCGAAAGCCGAAACGAGGAATACACACAGGCTCAAGAAGCTGAACACGCCTATAATCAGTGGAAGTCATTCAATTCAAAGCATTCCGCCGGAAACACAAATACAAGCTTGCCCGACATGCTGATCTCTAGTTCAACTCAAGCTGCCGACAACAATGAAAAATGGACACAAGTAATCAAAGATGAGAACGGGCGCCCAATCGACTTCGGCGACTCTCTCGAAGAAGCTCACCTGGAAGAGAATCTTTCACCTTTTAGCATTGCAGAGAAAAAGATCAACAAAGTTGTTGAAGCGATGCAAGAAGCCGAGCCCAGCACGGCAGGAATGATTCGCTCACTTGTATGGGCAACCGAACAGTGGGACAAAGAGCTTAACAGATCGTATCAAGCAGTGATGGGACAGTTGGGACCAGCAGAACAAAAGCAGTTAAGAGAAGCTCAAAAGGCGTGGATCGCTTGCAGAGATCTGGATGCCAAAATAAGCGACAGCATTTACGAAAAACTGCCCGGCACAGAATTTAGACCGCAAGCCGTTCACACGAAAATGAACGAAGTCAAAAAACGTGCGGAAACACTTATGAAATACGAGGAGCTCCTGGAGGAAGTAAAAAACAGCGAACGCTAATGGCTCGAACAACATGAAGCAGGCTGCCTCGCTTCTGCGCACAGAGACACTCTCCACTGGGTATAAGATGTCTGACCGCGCGCTGGAACACGCATGCAGCCCAATAGTTATGAGACACTCAAAAACTGGTACCTGGCGAAACTAAGGAAGTTCGCCCTGGATACAGCTGGCGAGATGACACCATCAACCTTGATGGCGGCTGATAAAGATGCAATTGAGCGCATTATTGCCGAGCGTTCAGACAAAACAGGCGGACAAGCACAGGGACCGCTACCGGCTAGCGCCGTAAAGTTTTCGCTCGGTGGGAACGCGCTCGTTGACGTAAAGTCGATAAACCAATCTCTTACGGAAATGCAATCGCGCATCACCGAACTGAGCGAGCGCGAAAACGCAATTGCCGATTTCGCATTGGACCTGATCTGCTCAATAGAAGAGAACCTAAAAGTTTGCGCCGTCAATCCTGCAATTCAAGTGCAAACAGGACATCCTCCAGTAACTCTTGTTGGCCACTCAATTGAGAAGATCATCTCCCCTGAGGACAAGAACAAACTCGTGCAAGCCCTGGACGACGCTCGCAAGAAAGCTTCAGGCGCACAAACCGAGCTTCAAGTGAAAACGATTAGCGGGCTGTTTCGAGACTACCGCTGGACTTTTGAGTGGTCAGAGAGTAACAATACTTTTTTCTGCACCGCCCGTGATATTACTGCTGAAAAACAATTAGAGCGCGTCAAGCACGAATTCATTGCTATGGTTTCGCACGACCTTCGCGCCCCACTCATGTCTGTGCAGCTTACGCTCGGCTTGCTGACTAAGTTTGCCATGGACGATATTCCACAAGAACATAGAGAACAAGTGCTCGGGGCGGAAACGAGCGTCAAAAGTCTGATCGGATTGATCAACGATCTTTTGGACCTCGAAAAAATGGAAGCCGGCCGCTTGCAGCTCAACATGGAAGAGGTAATGATTCAAGATATCTTTGAACGGGCTATTGTTGTTCTTCGCAATCTAGCCACCGAGCGTGGCATCAAAATCACATACGAGCCTTCTGAGCTCGAATTCAAGGCTGACGGAAACCGGCTTGAACAAGTAATGATCAATCTCATCTCCAATGCTATAAAGTTTTCGGAGAACAACAGTTCAATTCATCTTCAAGCGAGAGAAGCTGGACGCATGGTCGAAGTGAAGGTTATCGATCAAGGTCGCGGAATTCCAGAAGAAAGTCGCCCCCATGTATTTGAACGCTTCCATCAGTTGAAGCACAGTGATTCAGAACGCGGCTCAGGCTTAGGCTTGGCTATCTGCAAGCTGATTGTGGAATCACATTCCGGAATGATTGGCGTCCGAACTCCGGAAAGCGGCAAAGGCAGCGAATTCTGGTTTAAGATCCCCTACCGAAAAGTAAGTGCGCACTAGTCCTGAATGGCGTAAATTAATTATCACAATAAAGTTGAAAGCAGGTAAGACGCCTAGTTCCGAAGGTCTATCGATTAGCCTTCAAAACTATAACCTTGCGAATGAACTGTTTTCACGGGACATACACCGTCACCGTCGGAAAGTTTTTTCCGAAGTGTTTTCATATACGTATAAAGCGACTCACTAGATACCACCGAGGAATCGGTCCAAACGCGCTTCAAAAGCTCATCCGTGCTAAAAATCTTGTTTGGATTTCTCATCAAAAATTCTAAAATCGCAAACTCTTTTGGCTGCAATTTGATCGGCTTTCCATCTTTTGTCACAGTCTTCGTCCGTGTATCCAACTCAAAATTCTTGAGTTTAATCACCGAGCCTGCATAGTCGGTGGGTCTTCGCAAAAGCGAACGTAGGCGCGCAAGCAGAACAGAAATCTCGAACGGCTTAGTCAGGTAATCATCAGCCCCGGAATCGAGACCTTTCACCATGTCCGGCGAAGCATCCTTACCGGTCAACATGATAATCGGAGTTGTGCCACCATTTTTTCTGAATTTTTCTGCTATCTGCCAGCCTTCAATTTCCGGCAACTCCCAATCCAAAATAACCAGGTCATAGGAGTATGCTTCCAAGCGCTCAACGGCATGCGATCCTTTGAGCACCCATTCGACACTATACTTCTCTGCTTCCAACCAACTTGACAATGAGCGTCCAAGATTCGCATCATCCTCAACCAGCAGAATCTTTGCCACTTCCGATCTCCCAGACGTTCACGTGCAAATTATATCCTTTCGTCGGCAATTTTCATCGCTACCCAGGGGCTAAATTTTGGCAGCACTGGGCAATTCGAGTGTTGAGAGAAGCGCCAGATCATGAAAGAATGAGATCAACAAAGAGCAGGTTGGACGATGGAGCCCGCCCTAAAACCAGGTCAGATTTTTGACGATAAGTTCGAACTCCAAGCCGTACTGGGAGCTGGAGGCATTGGCGCTGTCTACAAAGCCAAACAACTTGATTGCGATCGAACGGTTGCACTGAAACTCCTGCACTCTCACATTGCAGAAGATGAGGAGTATCGAGCACGATTCTTGCGAGAAGCTAAAGCACTGAGTCGTTTGCAGCATCCCAACATCGTCATGGTCTATCACCTTGGACTCTCATTCAGCGGATCGCCCTATTTGGCAATGGAATTGATTCGCGGAAAGAGCATTAGACGCTTAATCTCCGAGCAAGGACGTTTACCAACAAAGTTAGCACTAGCGATCACACGTGACGTTGCGCTAGCTCTCGCTTATGTGCACAAAGAAGGCATTATCCATCGCGATCTAAAGCCTGACAACATCATTATTGTCGACGAACCTAATCCGAACACGGTCAAAATCATCGATTTCGGACTCATCCACTACACCGACAAAGATCAAAAGATGACCGCAACAAATGAGCTCATCGGAACGGTGGATTACATGAGCCCAGAGCAGTGTGCTGGAAAAGAAATCACTCTGCACAGTGACATTTACTCGCTGACTGTTTGTCTCTACGAAATGTTGACGGGACAAAAACCATTTGCCGCAGACACGCCCATCGGTTTGATGTACAAACAGATAAATACACCGCCTCCGCTAATCGGATCTGAAACGGTGGAGATGTACCATCCAATTCTACAGGAGCTTATCAACACAGGGCTTAACAAGGACCCACTCAAGCGCTATGAAAACATGGAATCTTTTGCCGCGCAAATCGAAGAATGCATTGCGCTTATCGGGGAAGGCAAATACAAGAGACCTCGCAAATTTCCGGTTGCTCTAATCGCAGGGATAGCACTCATAGTGGCGTTAGCATGTATTCCGTTATTTATGGGACAAAGCAAACGGGTCTCAAGAGACCTCACGACCGAGAAGCACATAACGAAACTAAGTCCATCGCAAGAAATCGAAAGCGTAAGAGCATCATTGAGAGACGCTGATAACTGGTATCAGCGAACCTTGCTATATCATCGAGCATTCAACATAATTTCAAAAGAGAGTGCCGCCGCCAGAATCACAAGATCCACCAGATTGAATCTTTTAGCTTCCTATGCAGAAAGCCTGGACAACAACAATTTGCCTGCTCCTGCACTGGCGCTCAGAGATACCATTTTGAATGAGGTTCGTGCAAAAGGTCTGCCTGGAGACATATCGTCAGAGCCATTCGGAAATGATCAAGTCGCGGAGCTAACACGCGATAGTATCAAAACATTGATAAATTGGAATCGCAAGAAGGAAGCACAAGAGCTTCTGCGAAAAGCACTGAATCCGCCGCCAAGACACTTTATGCCGATACTGGAGTCGGCTATCAGATTGCATGACGACAAACTTACCAGGCAGTTTATCAACGAAATTTCCATGCCGTCGGAAGCCATCTTTGGTGCGGTTCTCTTGCGCCAGGAAAACAACATGCCTCTTCTTGCTAAATGCTTGGAAGCGGGGCGTGCAACAAGCATACATGATGAAACTAACGAGGATTCGAAGCTTCATTCACAATCGATGTTTTGTGTGCAAGATGGTTTTTACTGGTTGATGCAAGGCAAGAACAAGAAAGCAATCGCGTCTATCAAAAAGGCAGATGTGCTGAACGCCGGAAAGATGTCCCCAGATAAGCGCAGAAAGCTTGTGAGCACAGCGATTATCGTGCTCACTCTTGCCAGAGACTTCGAAGGAGTAAAAGCTCTCATTGCAGAAACAAAGCCGGACGACGCTCCCAATTGGAACGTGCAGACTTTTAGTCCATCCAAAGAAAATTACGACATCGAAATAGCGAAATTGGGCTCCTTATTGGACAGCGGCGCCGACCGCTCTGAGGTGCTGAAACAGATGGATAGACTCATTGCTTCGATTAAGAATCCTGAGTTGCAAACATTATTTCTGATACAGCGAGCCGCCAAATCCAGGACGGATTACATTAAGGTCCTGTACTCCACGAGAGCGTATGACAAATCAATTGAAAGACCTGCTTTGATGACGCCGGCGACTACACTTGCTGCAAAAAGTTTGTACGCAAGAGCTCTAAACTCCTCCGAATGGAAAAGTGAATCGCTGCGCTTGATGAAACAAATAATTGCTGAGGTGAAACGATCAGGATTGCCACTTTATGGGGACCACTTCAATGAGTTCGAGTATTTTCTTTGCCAATCACTTGCTGCCAATATTTTGGCCGGATGGGGACAACTAGAAGAGGCGCGCAAGACGGTCCCGGCGCTACCGGCACAGCTAGATGGGCGAACTCCGTGGCGGGAAATTTTTGACACCGAGCTGATCTTAAACAATGAAACAGAAGCAGCCCGATTACTGAAAGAATGCTACGAGATATACGACTTTCATTTAATGAGTACGGACACACTTGCGTACCATAATTACAAACTGGCAGAGATTTGCGTGCGAAAATGCGATGCACTTCTAGCCAAAGAGCGAAGCACTTCTACAGGAAAGGGATCGCTGTTTCCACGGCTGATAGCGGCAACCATTCGGCTTGACCAGGGACGAGCCGCCGAAGCCCAAGAGTATATTAAACCTATCCTTTCGCAACTCCCCCAATACATCGATGAAAATTCGTATGAGGTCAGATCACTCGTAGTAGCTGCCGACCTCTCCGGTCTTGATGTACGCAAGCTCGCGTACTTACTGGAAGATCGAAAGTAGCACTCTAAAATGTGGTTTTACGAAAGGAACTCAGGAATTTTTCAGGTCACCTGAACGAATATTCATCCATCAAACAAACGTTCGAGGATTGCTGATGGATAGTGCTGCCGACGTCGCGAAGGACTTTTCTGGAGAGTCTCTTCTCAGTGCTCAAGAAAAGGAGAAAAGCAACTGTCGGCTAATAGCAGATGGACTCATCGATGGGTTCAAATCGCGCGCGCAATCAAATGCAGGTTTATTATGTGCCGAAGTCGGTACCGCAGCCGCCACTGGAGTAGCCTTGCAGTGGATGACGCAGGCGGGTGGAAGATGGGGCTGTGCAGCAAAGATCATCGGCGGCACAATGGCGCTCGGAATGGGCGCGGATATTGCCCGCAGAGGCAGCAATATTTACGAGACCTACACAGAAACAGACGATTCAGACGGACAAGCTGTGCGGCAGAAAGCGATCGCTGACAATGCGGGAACAGCACTATTTGATTATCCGGTTATAGCTTTGGCTGGGATGGGGGCCGCGCGTTTGGCATCGGGGCCGCGCGCGGCGCTCCATACAAACACACACACTGAGCCTTACTCGTCCATTACCGGTCATGGAAATAGCCTGGCATCAGCTAAATGGGATCAGTTCAATCCAAGGCCGTCGTGGCAATCACCAGTAATTGTAGAATGGAGCCCCGGGCAGAAAGCGACATTGAGTCACGGAAGCAAAGCCAGGTGGACAGACGAAAGCACGGCCAGCTCGGGTCTCACTGAATGGAGACCTGGCTCAAGATTGTGCAAAGAGATTGATGCCGCACACCAAATTTCGTGGAATCTTAAGGCAGAAATCGTAGGTCCCGATGGCAAACTGGCTTGGGTGGAAAAGACAAACACTCGCAGCTTCCACGAGCCGATTGCCTTTGCGAATCACATGCACAAATTTCGGGATCGCCTTGAGCCCATCCTTCGCGAGACACCAACAGATGCGGGGTCAAACACTCTACGAATTACTGAGCAGATAAGCACCGGCAATGGCGCAAGAAAAACTACCGTTTTATATGATCGCCCCGTACCTTTATCTCAAGCAGTCGAATCATACAAATCGATAAACGAACTGATTGATCCATACGCATATCGTTTTGTCCAAGGAGTAGTTGAAACAACAAGACCAAACATTCATCCTGCTGAAGTAATTCGGCCGCCGATGGAACTAACAACTGAGCAACTGATGTTTCAACGAATGTGGGAAATGCGAGGAGCGTGGCGTGCTGGTGAGCGCATCCAAGCAAGCAAAAACACAGCTGGAAGTGGATCGCAAAGCGATGCGGTCGTTCGATGGGAAGAATTCAATGCGAAGCCGTCCATTCTTGAGTGGAGTCCGCGCCAGCATGCAGTGAAGGAGCCTTTGATTGGCAGCAAGAAAACCTGGACAGATGGCTACTCCGAAGCGTTCGGATCCGTCGAATGGAGGCCGGGTTCGAAACTTCAAAAAGAAATTGATGCTGCCCGACAAATTAGCTGGAATTTGAAAAGCGAAATTGTTGGAAATAACGGTGAAGTTGTATTAGTGGCTAAAACCAACACACAAACCTTTCGTGAACCGCTGGAGTTTGCTGATCGCGTTCATAAACTAAGAACTCAACTTGATCCAATACTTCGTGAGACCCCAACAGACAGGGGCAACTACTCCCTGCGCGTTTCTGAAGAAATTAACACAGGAGTAGGTTGTCACCACACATCTGTACTATTCGACCGACCAGTTTCGATCCCTCGCGCGCTTGAGTCATATCGATCGATCAATGAGATGTTCGACCCCCACGCATATCGATTCGTCCCACATGCCACCGAGAATTGGAAATTGCCTACACATCATGGCGAAGTGGTGCGTCCACCGCTACAGTTAACTGACGAGCAAGTCACATTTGGCAGAATGTGGCGAATGAAAAATTTCTGGGAGCACGGAATTATCTAAGTGTTCGACTGAGGATAAGGATTGATCGAGAATCGAGCTATAGGACCTCCGCCATCTACAAGAATCTAATCCCAATCGAGTACAAGATTCGCCCTCCAAGATTTTTTTGCTGACACACGCGAAGCAATCCAGGCAGACCACCTCCTGCCTGGATTATTTTTTTTGAAACTCCTTCGTAATTCCCGTCGCCCGAAATCACCGCCAAATAGCGCACCACAGCTCCTTACAACCTGAACACATGTGTTCACACCAGCCCTGAAGCAGTCCCCAGCAGCCATCAAAGAAGCGCCCTTGAACACTGGTATCACAGACGGTGCTACAACAAAGAGGTTCTTAATCTGGAGCGCACACATCCTAATACTGCTGACGATCTAGTGTTCGCTTAGTATAGGCACGTTGCAGCTAAGTATGGAGCGCGGACGTCCCGTCCGCCCATAAGCGCGAAGCGCGTTGCAGCTGCGTATTCGAAGTTTCGCAAGAGGTAGAGTCTCCCTAAAGCTGTGGCGTAGATAGTAGAATTTGCATATGGGCGGGCAAGATCCGCGCTCCATACCTTTCCCAAGAGGCCCCCCCTCCATACGTTTCCCAAGAGGCCCGCGCTCCACACGTTTCCCAAGAGGCCCCCGCTCCATACGTTTCCCAAGAGGCCCGCGCTCCACACGTTTTCCAGGATGCCTGCGCTCCAGACGTTTCCCAGCATCCGGCGATCCCGGGATCGAAGCGAGATCTTCGATTCAATTCCTAAAGATACCAGTACGCAAGTTTCTCTGATACCACTACGAGGCACGCCAGTGGAAATGTTCTTAGTTGCACAACTATGCCGATATGAAGCGATTCGCGAGAACTTGCTCAGATACACACTCGACAGCTGACGATGCTCAGTTGCTGCGGTGATTACGCAGTCGAAAGCGCAGATTCAAAGCATTTCCCTCTCCCCCGAAAATCAAAACGTCGGGTTCACAAGCGTTTCCGGATCGGCGTGCTTCTGATTTGGGTGCACTACTTGCTTGGGGTGCGCGGAGAGTTCTGGTACGTTGAAAGTATCTTTTCAAACGCCATTTTTCTTGGAGTTCATTCCGCAAGCAGCCTGCAATATCTTCCACATTCGACTTTGATGCAACACACAGCACTCTCAACAGAGAGCAGGTTCCAAGCCAGACGCATCAAGTTTGAACGCGACGAAGATTGCGCGGCTTGCAATGCACCCTAAGAAAAATGGCGTGTGCGCATCAACAAATCACATGACGAGAAACGCAGCAACAGCTAGCGAATATCGAAGAGTGACAAGTTGGTGCGAACTGTTTTAGCCACTCATACATCCAGCGGTGAGCTGCGCTATTTGGCGCAACTTGCAGATCCGCTCTCAACATTCAACTTCCTAATATTGTGAATACGAACAAACAAACCATGAAGACTGTCAAAAGCGGCATTCTGCAGCAATGCATCTGGTCGGGGAGCGGACTGCGCGAACTGTGCATGAACATTCCTGCAGCGCGTGCCAATGTCGAACAAGTGATCGCCGATTCCATCGCCGCGCTCAACCAGATGAAAGTCGCAGGCACGGCATACGATAGCAACGGCAAAATCACCGATCACTCGCTGCAGACGCTCGGCAAAACCGGCTGGTTTGGCATCGCGCTGCCGGTCGAATACGGTGGAAGCGGCGCCAGCATCCACGAGCTGATGCTCGGCATCACCAAAATCGCCGCCGCCGGATTCGCGACGGAAGCCGGTCTCAACGGCATCCACACCGACCTCGGCGCCCCCGACAAGCTGATGTATCACGGCAATGATTGGCAGAAATCGCAGTTCTTGCCTGCGCTCGCTTCTGGTGAGAGGCTGTCGGCGCTCGCTGCGACCGAGCCCTGTGCCGGGACGAATCTGGCTGCCCTCGAAACCACGGCGCATCGTGATGGCGATCACTACGTCATCAACGGCTCCAAAATCTTCATCGGCAATGCCTGGCCGACCGAACTGATTGGGCGCACGATCGCGCTGCTGGCGCGGGTGCCTGAAGAGGGTCCTGATTCATATGCGATCTTCATCGTCGAGGTTCTGGCGAAAGACATCAGCGTCATCCCGCATGGCACTGAGATCCCCGCCGATGTCGAAGGTTACATCGTCGTCCCTCACGGCAGCGACGGCGGGCACGGCTTCCACGCCATTCGCCAGGCTCGCAACACCGGACTCGTCTTCCGCAACCTGCGCGTGCCTGCCTGCAACCGCATCGAAGGCAATGGTCTGAAGCACACCTATGAAGGGCTCAACCCGGGACGCATCGCGGTTCTGGCTAACGCCGCCGGCGCCATGCGTCTGATTCTTCGGCTGATCGCGCCGAATGCCTGGGGCAAGTACCGGGAGAGCTTCGGCAAGCCGATCGAAGATCGTGAGCTGATCAAGACTCGTATCGCACGCCTGGCTGCGCTCATCGTCGGTGCCGACGCGCTGCGCAACTTCTGCGCAAGTCAGTTGGATAACGGCGATCGCTTCGGTCTGTCCTGCATCATCGCGAAGATCTTCGGGTCGGAAGCGATCTCCGAAGCCGCCATCGACCTCGGTTTGATGACGGCGGGCGGGCGTGGTTTCCTGCATGGTCACCCGATCGGCGATAACCTCGCCGACTTCCTGGCCGGGCGCATCTACGACGGACAGAACGACATGCTTCGGCAGAAGTTCCTCGCGGAACTGATGGCGCCGCACGTCGAGCTTCTCAAGCCGATGGCGGAGGACATGAAGGCACTCGCCAAGGGCAAACTCGCCGGGCTGCGCATCGTCAAGTCGGCGACCGCGTATCTCGGATGGAAGCTGAAGCAAAGCTTGCGCAGCTTGAAGCTGACGCCTTCGGTGAGGCTCAAGGATTCGTGCCTGCAGGAGCATCTGAGTTTCGCTGAGAAGCTCTTGCCGAAGCTCTCGAAAGAGATCTCGGCTGCGATGACGAAGCATGGCGCCAAGCTCGCCGACCGCCAGAACGTGCTGATTCGTTTGAGCCAGCGCGTGCAGGACGCTTTGATCATCGCGATCACAGCGGGGCATGCCGATGCCAGCGGAAGCGAAGCAACGATTGCGGCAGCGGACATTCTCTGCCGGGATCTGCGCCGCAGACTGACCGGCAGCATGGCTGACGAATGCTATGACCGTGCCTGCGTGCGCCTGGCTGAGCTGATCAAGGAAGGCAAGTTCAGCGAGCTGGAAGGTGCGGCGGAAACGCCCATCTTCCGCGCATACGAGAAGAAGTAAGAACGAGGGGAAGGGGAACCGCCGCCACTGGCGGTTCCCCTTCAGCGGAGGGAATCCAACCTAACGGGTTTCCTCCCCTGAAGTATCTCTCCAACTTCAGCAAACGGAGCGATTTCTCACTGTGCTGACAAGCTCAGCTCAGTAAGCAGTCGCATAAACCAAACAGACAGACAGACAACTGCAGTTACATCACATACTATGACCATACTCCAAAGCCTGATTGCGATCGCCACCGTCGCCGGTATCATCAGCCTGGCGCGCTGGTATTCGTTCTGGAAGAAACACGCCGTCAAGTTCGTGGACAGCGGTTACACTCCGCCGAAAGCGGGCGCCGTAAGCGAATTCTTCTTCGCCGCAGCCTGCCGCTTCGTGACCTTCATGACTGTCGGCAAGGTGCGTGTCATCGGCAGCCATAAAGTACCGAAAACCGGTCGCGTCATCTTTGCGGCGAATCATCAGATTCCATGCGACTTCGCGATGGTACGGCGCGGGAGCGGCAGGTACTTCCGAATGCTCACCGCCGCCAACCAACTCGGCGGTCTGTTCGGAGTTATCTCCGCCTGGTTCGGCGTCATTTCGGTGGCGTTCAAACAAAAAAGTGACGGCGCCGCTGCTGAGCAGGCGTGCGTCAACGCGGTCGCAGAAGACAATGGTGCCATCGGCATCTTTCCGCAAGGAGCTCTGCTTCCCGACAACGTGCTCAACAAAAGCGAGTTCCGCCCCGGCTGCGTGCGCATGGCCGCGAAAGCTTCAGCACTCTCCGGTGACGATGTTCAAATCGTACCAATCGCCATTCACTACATTCGTGATGCCGCTCGTGCCGATTGGACACATCGCTTTCTGAAGCGCTATCGATCGCTCTTCAAGGGCGCGCGCAACCCGGAGCACTGGGATGCCGACTTCAAAATCGACGCCGAGCAGCTTCCGGAAGCTGAGCGCGCCGCACTTCTTGCTCGCCGGGAAGAGAAACTGAAAGCATACCGCCGCTCGCGAGTCACCAACTACGGTGGCGTCGTCGTGGTCGGAGCACCGATCGCGGCCAGCAGCCTCCCGGCCGAACCGCTCGACGCCATCGAGGTGATCCGCCAGGAAATGGCGCGACTTCTCGAAATCGCGCAGAAGCAGTAGGGAAAGAGCACAGCGACAAGTCAGCTTGCTGCTTCCCGCAAACACAAACGCGCCGGCGGACACAAGGTCCGTCGAGCGCAAGCCTTAATTAATTGCTAGAACCACAATCCTTACTTATGGCATCTCAATCCTGCTGTCTTCCTGAACAACAAAAGCAAACGCCCGACCCGTCCCAGCTCGACTTGATCATCAGCAGCGGCGGCGCGGCAGCGGTGCTCGGTGGCACCGGTTCGATCGCAGCCTGCCAGCTGGCCGGGCTCATGAACTTCCGCCGCATCGGTGGCGTCAGTGGCGGCTCCATCGTAGCCGTCCTCACCGCTGCCGGACTGCCAGCCAGCCAGCTGCTGCACATGACGCTTGAAACCAGCTTCAGCGATCATCTCAAACCAGAGCATGGTTCCATGTTCCGCCTTTTGAAGCTGATCGGACGCGGGCTCAAACGCGAACTGGCTCCCGAACACATTCGTGTTGACCAGGTCAACTCGCGCCACGGTCTCTACGGCACCGACACGCTCGGTCACTTCATCGAAAAGATGGTCGCTGAGGGCATGTGCAAGAACGGAGCCTGCATTGCGCAGGCTGAGACCAGCGCGCTCTGGCCGTCCAGGTTCTGGACGATGGCGACGACAAAGACCGGCGCTCAAGTCGTGTTCGACGCCGACGGCGTTCATCACATCGACATCGACGGAACGCGCAGCACGTTGTCACCGACGGCAGCTTCGACCGGAACTGCCGTGCGTGCCAGCTGCACCATCCCCGGCGTCCTCGCTTGCATCTCTTACAAAGATGTGTGGCTCTACGACGGGGCACTAAGCCGAGACGGCATCTGCCCTGTTGGCTTGCAGATTCGCCACTTCGGCGCCACCGCCAGCAATATCATCGCCTGCCGCATCGGCGAGGACCTGCATCGTCCGGTTTCCGGTCGCCTGCACAGCCTCGCTCGCAAAATCTGGAAGGTCGACCCGGAGTTCCACTGGGGTCCGGAAACGGAAGGCGTCATCGAATGCCGCCCGCAAATCGACCACGTTCACACGCTGAAGTTCAAACTGTCCGAAGACGAGAAGTGGCTCGCCATTCTCCTCGGCTTTGAAGCGACGCTTTCGCAGCTTGCCCTTCACGGGATCCTGCACGGCGAGCGCCTCGACAAGGCACGCAGCGTTCTGCGTTGCCTCGGCTTCTGGCGTGATGCCATCCCGGCAGCGCTCGGTTCTCGCCAGGTTCTGGCGGACAGAGCCGAACGTTGCTTCAGCGAACACGGCTTGTTTTAACTCCGCAAAATAACACCAAGTCATATGCTCTTACATCTTGAAGAATTCTGCCTGCGCAATGCAAGCGCCATCTTTCTTGCCTGCGCAGAGATCGCCATCGTCCTGCTGTTTGTGTATGCGATTTGCAAGCGTGGGCGGCGCCTTCTTGCCGCCTTCGCCCGCGCCCGTCGATACGCTGCCGCCATGCAGGATCCCGGGCACTTGCCGCCGCCTCCTTCCGATAGTGGGCAACGCTGGATGATGCGACTGTCACGCGCATTGTGCTGGCTCTTCGTTGGCAAGCTAGAGGTGACAGGCAGGGAGAACCTTGCCGGGCTGCCTACCGATGCCATCATCGTTACCCCAAATCACCCCAGCCCCTACGACGTGGTGGTATTGCCAGCGGTGCTGGACAGGAAGGCGCGCTACATGGCGGCCCTCGGAGTGATGCAGGCGCTCGGTGGCGTAGGCGGCTTGATTGTCGGACCACTCGGAGCCTTCGCGGCCAACCTCGACAGAGGCAAGGGCGCGCCGGCGTTGCGAGCAGCAGTCCGAGTTCTTGCATCGGGACAGACCCTGGTGATGTGGCCGGAAGGTTGGACCTACCTGGATGGAAAGATCGGTCCTTTTAAGAAGGGCGCTGTTCGCATCGCCAAACAAGCTGCCGAAGAACGCGGAGCCGACACTTACATCGTGCCGGTGAATCTGACCTACGGAAAGTACCCGGGCGCACAGATCATGCGCCTGCCCATCAAACTGCAGTATCTTTTGCTCGTCGCCGGATTCCCATTCTTCCGGCGAGGGGTGAAAGTTGCGATTGGCAAACCAATTGCGAGCAGCACGCTTCCGAAAAACGACGCGGAGGCAACTGAACTGCTCAAAACTGAAATCGTCAAGCTCGGAAAACACTAGCCCACAATCCATGAAAAAACCATCGACCGTTACTCTGCAGTTGAGTTACTTCCAACTCCACATCGATCCCAGCAACGTCGCCATCCTCAAGATCGACTGCCCAGGCAAGGTCAACGTGCTCAACACGGCGGTCCTGGCCGAACTCGAGAAGATCCTCGACGCCCTTGCTGAAGGTCACAAGTTCATCAAGGGATTGGTGATCTATTCGGGGAAGGAGAACGGCTTCATTGCCGGCGCCGACATCAAAGAAATCGTGCAAGCGCAGCAGCTCGACGAATCCGTCGCCTATGAAGGAAGCCAGCGCGGCAAAGCGGTTTTCGCCAAACTTGCCGCGCTTCCCTTCAAAAGCGTGGCGGCGATTCATGGACGCTGCCTTGGCGGCGGACTGGAACTGGCGCTGCACTGCAGCTATCGGCTCGCCAGCGACGACGAGAGCACCGTGCTTGGACTGCCGGAGCTAGCACTCGGTGTGCTGCCGGGTTGGGGCGGATGCATCATCAGCAGCAAGATCACCGGCTTGCTGAATGCCGCCCTTCTCGTGCTGTCCCCGCTGAAGCCCTGGAGTGCACACAAAGCCTGGCGGCACGAACTGGTATCGGAGGTGGTGCCCGCTGAGCACATGCTGAAGCGCGCAAATTACCTGGTGCGCCGAGGCTATGCCTCCACTTACAAACCGACGGCGAAGGAACGCTTCACCAAGGCGGCCATCGATAATCCCGCCGGGCGCTGGCTCTTTCGCCACCTGCTTCGCGCGAAGGTCAAGAAGGCAATCGGTGACAAATATCCGGCGCCTTATGCTGCCATCGACGTGCTCATCAAAGCACGTAACTTGAGCGCTTCCGCTGCTGCTCACCTGGAATCTGCCACCTTCGCCAAACTCTGCCACACGGCGCAGAGCCGCGAGGCCGTGCAGACCTTCCTGAGCCGCAAGACATCGGGCATTGAACGGCGCGCAGTCGGTGAATACCGGCAGGGCGAAAGCAAGTAGGCCTCAATCGCAAGCAGTCTTCCACAGGGACGGCGCCATGCCTTCCTTTTCTTGAACTCAACTGTCAGCTCTAAACCAACTACTGAAAATGAATACGACGTCACTTATCAACAAGTTCTGGGCGCGAGTTCTTGGCACTCCGAACGGCACTTCCATGCTGCTGAAAAACCCGCTCGCTCCCAAAGGTGAGCTCTTGAATCTGGACTGGCGCACCGCCGGCAGTGCCGTGGCATTGATCATCAATTACCTGATCGCCAAAGGCTTCAAGAAAGGGGACCGCGCCGCCATCCTCGCCTGGAACTGCCCCGAATGGGTCTGGGCGGATCTCGCCATCCAGAGCCTCGGCGGCATCACAGTGTCAATCTACCCGAACAGCTCGACCGAACAGGTCAACTACGTCTTGAATGATTCCAAGGCGACGCTGCTCTTCACCAACGAGAAGGCGCAGCTGGCTAAGGTGAACACACCGGTAGACTCTGTCCACTTCGACGAGATTCCGGACTGCTTCAACTTGGGCGGGAATGAAGAACAACGCAAGTTCCACGAGCACTTCTTGCTCGATCCGCTCTTCTACTGCGGTTTCAGCGCCCCCGACCTCTCGGGCATCAGCGCTGATGATCTGGCGACGCTCATCTATTCGTCCGGGTCGACTGGCATCCCTAAGGGTTGCATGATCACTCACGGCAACATTTCAGGCGCGCTCACCGCACTGGAAGCCGGGGGCTTCGAACTTGACCCTGCGACCGACCGTTACCTCAGCTACCTGCCACTGGCACACGTCTATGAGCGGGTCAACGGCATGGCGCTCTGCATCTGGAACGGCATTCCGGTTGCCTTCAGCACCGTCGACGAGGTCAAACACGAGATCGGCAAAGTTCACCCGACGATGCTCTGCGGCGTGCCCGCTGTCTGGCGCAAAATCAAAGCCGGCATTGACGAACCGAAAGATGCGCTGCCTGCCTGGCTCAACAAACACGGGCTCTGGCAGCCGCTGCTCAAGTGGGCGCTCAACCAGAAGCGCGGACTGGGCAAAAAGCTGGCCGACCTGATCGTGCTCAACAAAATCCGCCTCAAGCTCGGCGGACGTCTGAAGTTGCTGGTCTCAGGCGGCGCCCCGATCGCACCGGAGCTGCTCGAGTTCTTCAACAAGCTCGGGCTGGAGCTGCTGGAAGGTTACGGCGCCACCGAAACCACCGGCGGTATCAGCACCAATCGCCCGAGCGCCAAGAAAGGGCTGGTCGGGATCGCCAACAAAGTCGGATCAGTCGGTCAACTGCTGCCGGGCGCGTGCATCAAACTGGTGCCGGAAGAAGGCGAGGAAGACGCGGGTGTCGCCGAAATCTGGCTGGGCGGTCCGCAGATCTTCCGCGGCTACTGGGGCAAGCCCGAACTGACAGCCGACGCGCTGGTAAGCGACGAAGCTGGGCTCTGGTACAAAACCGGCGACCTCGGGCGACTCGATGCCGATGGCTTCCTCTACATCAGCGGTCGCAAAGACGGCATGTACAAAACCGACGGTGGCAAGTACGTGGCGAAGGAAAAAATCGAGAAGGTCTTCGAGACTCACTCGATCGTGCAGTGCGTTGTGCCTGTGGCTCAAGGGCGCAAGTTTACGAGCGCACTCATCTTCGTCAATCAAGCGACGGCACGGGCCCTTGCCGGAGCCGACACCCCGAGCAACGCAGACGAAGCCGCTGAGTTCTTCAGCAAGAATCCGGCAGTGCTCGCTGCGGTGGAGAAGGCGGTCGGCACTGCCAATGAGGGCTTGGAGCAATGGGAGAAAGTGAAGAAGTTCGTGATCATGCCTCTTGAGGCGACGGTCACCAACGGATTGCTGACCCCAACGCTCAAGATCCGCACAAAAGAAGCACACAAACGCTTCAGCAAGGAAATCGAAGCGATCTACGAAGGAGCCAAGTAGTCGCCTCACGCCACCCGGCGGGCACCACCACCGGTGCCCGCCGGACGAACCAAAGCAAACTCAACCCGACAACACAATGAACTCGTTCATCTTCGTCATCTCCTTCCTGCTGCTCCTGGCGCTCTACGTAGCCGCCCTCTTCTACTCTCCGAACAACAAGAAGTAACCACCAACCCGCTCCGAACAAGCGGAGGAGTTGAGAGGGGCGATAGCCCTGCGAAACTCCGGAGCGTTTAGTTAAATGGGGCGATAGCCCTGCGAAGCTCCGGAGCTCCAGAACAACTGCGCGGAGCGCCACCAATTGGTCATCGACCAAGAAGGTGGCGCTCCGCAAAATGGGGGGAACATAGTACCGGCACAGGCAGGCACTCCCGGAATTCGGTTTGTTCTCAAACTGGCAACACTGTGAGAACAAACCTGTCTCAGTTGAGCTTAGTGATCACAAACAGTTTGATTACTGCAGTAATACGAAGCAGGTCCGATACCGCCGAGTTGCTCCTGATTCGTCTGCGTGTTCTTAAGCTCTCTGGACTTGGGAAGAGTCTTGCGAATCTTCGTCTTGTCCGACGATTTATCACTGGACTTCTTCTTATTCTGGTCCGTCATTGCCTGCCCTCCCTGGACGTGAGTTATATACCCTCGTGCCAATACTGATTGTCCTCCACACTCAACAGCTTATCTAAAAATTGTGGGGAATCCGTAAGTAATAGTTCGAGCACACACAAATCAACCTCTATCTGCCGAAGCTTGCTGCCCATATAAAAGGAAGCAAGCTTCGCCAGGTTGATCCTGATTCAATCTGTGCGCGCAAGGATCTGCTCGGGCAAGTGCCTGTGCGGCTGTCCGGCAGCAATGCCGGAGCTTAGAAATGCAAAACAGGTCTGGCAGAAATGCCGGAGAAATACAAAGACAAAGTCTCGGCAAAGGCCGAGAATCACCGCAACAAAAACAAGGTCCGGCAAAACGCCGGACTAACAAACAGAATCCGGAAACGGAGCAAACAAACAACAAAACTAAAATCGCAATTATGAAGAACACCACCAAACCCGCAACGGCTCAAGGCAAGAAGCAATTCACCCTCGGACCGCTCATCCACGCTCGCAACACCGGCCGCAAAGTCGAGGCGCTCTTCCAGCGCACACGTCTGGACCAGCGCGATCAGCGCATCATCTCCGGCGTCGAGTGCACCGTAAACGGACTCCCCGTTTTTCTTCCGACCAACGAGTTCATCCCCGGCGAAACCGTGGATACCTTCCGCGAGAAGAAGACGCTCCAGGTGTGCGTCTCGAAAGTGAACTTCAGCTTCGCTGTCGTTAGCCAGAAACTCGCCGCGCAACGCGATGCCTTCGAAGCGTCGCTGAAGCCCGAGACTGACGAACAGTTCCGCGAGCTGAAAGTGATCGGCGAGCAGAAAGCGAAAGAGGATCAGAAGCAGAGTCATCGCTTCTGGGTTGCGATCGGGCTGGGCATCAAGGCCGCCCTCTATCAGGACGGCGTCACGCCCGGCAGCGAAGTGAAGGTGAATGGCACCGTCCGCGCGCGCATCCGCAGCGCCAAGGATGGACGCGTCACCGTCACGATGCTTACGGTCGAGCAAGAGAAGGCTCGCCACCAGAACTCGCGCCCCGAACGTCGCCACAACGGAAACAATACGCGCCCCTCGAGTCCGGGCAGCGCCAACAACGGTGCGTCGCAAAACCGCACGAGCACCGGCGAAGGCAAAGTCCGCAGCGGCGAGCGGCGCTGGACCAGTGGCGACAGCAACGATCGCAACGGAGACCGCCTCAAGACCCAGCGTCACCCGCGTTCGGAAAACAGCAAGCGCTCGTTCCACTCGGACCGCCGCACCCCTGGCAGCCCGTTCGGTCGCGATCGCCGCTTCCGCGCGCCGAAAGCCAACGAGAGCACTGACTGGCGCAAAGACCTCGCTGCCTATCACAGCAAGGTCGAAGTCAAGTCGGGCAATCCGTTCGCAGCGCTCTAAGCCCCCCGCCGTAAATTCGGCACAGCGAGGTCAACAAGCTTGAACAGTCAGTAGCAACACTGACAGCTCTTGCTACCCACCAAACTACCTGGCAGGCACCGCCTATGGTGCCTGCCAGGTAAAGGCGGCTCTTCTTGCTTTTTGAGATCTCAGCCGCTTTCTGACCTTTTTCGTACTTTAAATCCTATTCCCACATAGCAAGATCATCCATTCTCTTGAAAAACTTCGATTTCTCATCGGTAGGTTCTGGATCATAGCTCCTCAAAATCTTAACTCGGAAATCTCATGGCTATGATCCAGTATTTGCAGAGTGACTAGGTGCGACAAGTCGCACAGTTAAAGTGACGGCTCTTGTGTCTGACTACAAATGTCTCAACGACACGCCAGCAAATTTTCTCAACTTACCAGTTCAATCTCCGACTAGAAGTGGCTCTGTGAAGCAGACTTAGTCAATCTGCGTCTACACTGTACCAGCAACTGATATATAATCGAATAACATCCGACTTTTGTAATCCATTCTGCGGGGAAATGGACCTACGAAGGAAGCGATTGCTCAGGAGCCAAAATTGCACTTATTTCGGAAACCAACCGGCAACGTAATTTTCTTCATTATTGTTTGCGCAGGCATCCTGATAGGAATCGGACTGGGCGTCCTTCAATTAGCAATGTATTTTGGTGGCTCTGGTCAGATGGCGGGCGCTGTGGATGCTGGTGCCCTAACAGTAGCTAAGTACGCGCCGCAAGCAGAGCACATTTTAGATGACGGCGATGAAGAACGCTACATGGAATTTGCCGATCGGAATTCATTGGGTGTTTCCGCGACCGAAGTAAACGACGTTTTAGCAAAAGCGTTGCTAATTCAAATGAACCAGGCCGAAATGGAGCGCCTGGGACTGGCATCCGCCGAATCCAGAGATCATGCAAACGCGATGATAAAAGCCGCTCATGACATTACGGAGAAACTCGCCGCAAAAATCGCTAAGCCGGAAAGCTGGCAAACTAGATTTGAGGGCGCCGCAAATAACAATTCTCTGGCATTCTTGGGCACCAAAGCCAAGATAGAAATGGATACAAAATCCGGTTGGAGCACAAGTTTTGTCGATCGCGGCGAACAGTCAAACGTCAGCTTCACTCCCCAACAATTACCTACCGGTTTTGACGCCGACACGGTTGGAATCAAGAAAGGAGATAAGTATTTCTTCAAAGGATATACCCCGATCAAAGCCGGGGACAAGTCACTATATTTGGTGCCTATCAATCCAGACGGGCAACCACACTTGATCTCAGGAAAGACATTTGACGCCAACACACTGGCAAAGAGTCCTCTTAAGGACTGGCCAAAGCCCTTCCCAAATGCCATTTCATGCCAGGGAAAAAGCGTAACCGACAACAAACAGACAATGCAGGCGAGATCATTTGCCCAAATAAATCCCAACGGAACCAAACCACTACAGATGGCGGGTTGGGTCAAAATCAAATTCGACCAAAACGTCGCGCACTGGTACGTAAACGGATCCCCGGCTCAATCACCTAATACTGCCGAACTCGCATCAAAGATGATCGGAAGCCTGGGCTCCATGCTGAATGAAACATCAAAGCACATGTCAAACATGATGAGCATGATGGGCTCACTCATGAATTCAGTCCGGGATGCGATGGCAAATGCAAAGGCAGAACAAGCCGGGAACACCGCGGGCACGCCTAATTCCGCTGGTGCTGCAGGCGCTGAGCCAGGCGCGAATCCAGGCACCATTGACAGTGGCACAACATCCGGTATTGGCGGCGGCGGTGTCGCGAACATAAGCGGTCCACAACTAAATAAGCCTGCTATTGACAAAGAGTTGAAGGAAGTAGCCCAATTAGTCAAAGATAACGGAGCTCAGATTTCAAACGCCTCCCACATCATTTCAGACAACGGTGGTGGCTTAATCTCAGACAGAGGTGCCGGCATCGTTTCTGACAACGGCGGTGGCTTAATTTCCAATAAGGGTGGCGGCGTGCTCTCTGATTGGGGAGCTGGGCTCATCTCCAACAAGGGTGGCGGCATCGTTTCTGACAATGGTGGCGGTCTCATCTCCAACAAAGGTGGAGGCATCATTTCCGACAACGGCGGTGGTTTGCAGCAGGTTTCAAATCTTATAGGTGACTACGGGGCTGGTTTCACGGGCGGACGCCGCAGCCTCATGAGTGTTGGAGAGAACAATAACAGCAGCGGTCATTTGGACCTTGGACAACGATTGGAGCTTGCCACCAAAGTATTGAAAGATCAACAAGGCAAGTTGACAGAGGAAATGAAGCAGCTCACTGACATGATGAGAAAACCTGATACAGGTCCTCATGGCTCTGAAACAAACTATGGCTTTGCTCCAGAGCAACAAAACCGAACTTTTCCCCTGGGTACGGGGACTCTTAACGTGCAAGCATTTCTCGGAAACGAGTACAAGGACCCCGCCAACCTCTACCAAGCTCTTTACGGACTCGGCGGCGACTACAAAGAAATCAAAAGAGTCATTGGACAACGCTTGGCCGAGGTCAATGGCTCATACAACGAGGAAGACATCAAGAAAGCTCTTGAAGATTGCAAGCTGCTAACCGGCGCAAAGACCTACACCATTTTTTATGACAGAGACGAAAAGAAATGGCGAGCTGCAGCTCAACGCGAAGAAACGACACCGCGAAATGCTGACGGATTTGAAAAAGAAGTGGGCAGAGACAGTCAGCAAGAAAAACCCAATTGGGTTGTCGCTACCCCCGTTGGAATAGGAGCAAAACCGCTTCCATCGAAGTGCACAACTCGCGGAACGTTTTTCTGGAAGCCTGGAACCGGATACAACGGCTGTCTCGGCGAACTGCGCGTACTTCGCGAGACCGACATTTATGCAAATGGCATGGTCAGCCTAAACTAACTAGAAAAAAAACAGCGAGCGACGGTGTTCCCTCTAATTTTTTCAGTTCTTTTTCAGCTGAACAGTTCTATCTTAATAACATCAAACCAATACCAGCTCCCAAACGAGTGTACTGCCGCCCCAGTTCACTCGTTTTTTTTTTGGCAGCTCAAATTCAAGACCCCATGATACGGCTGCTCACGGAATCAAATCCTGCCCCTGGTGCCCGTTAGATTCGGGACTAATAACCAGGATTGAATACTTCCAAGTTGAAGAGAGTGCCAGGTAACATGGGACGGTCATTCAGTAGAATCGTTTTTCCATCCAGCGATTTCGCCCAGCGTGCTTGAACCTGTTTCCAAATAGGGTAGCGATCGCCTACATCATAAGAGAACGTCAACTCATCGCCAGGCTTGACAGGCTTCTCAGCGCCGCCACCGCGGTATCGCAAGAAGATGCTTCCTTCTTTGTCGACGCGAAAATAGCCATTGGATGGATTATAGTCAGTAAATTTCGCGCTATTGAAAAACGCTTTATCTATGGCACTATAATCTGCCCCATCTTTAGCAAGAACTATCGGCGTTTTAGAACCTTCCGGAATTACTTGAATTGAGCCTACCTTGTCCGGTTTGGCCGGGTTCGCGACAACCTTCACCTCACCTTTCCAGGTGTAGTCACTTGAAACCGCCTCAGCACCGCGCTTAAATTCAGTCAATTTCCACTGATTAGGACCTTCATTCTTGAGCATGTAGGATTTGTCACCGGAGGCAACCGTCATTTCCGTGAGTTGCCCACTCTTTTCCACAGTCATATAGACAGTGCGTCCAAGTGACTTACCATCGACACCGTTGCCTGCATCAAACTTCACTGACTTCTGTCCCGACGCGTAAACAGTTTCGGATGGATCATATGCCGCTCTTTCGGCAGCCCATTTTGCTTCAAGCTTCTCTGCTTCTCCAACCTTGTTTGGACGGTCTGCCTCAAAACGGCCATCCGATTTCAGTTCCTTAGTCGCACCGTCTGCGGTGGCCATTCTAAGCCCATTTTCTGTAACTTGAATCGCTCGAACAGGGGGAACCTCCATATCAACCATCTTGATCTTGCCATTTACAATTTGAATGCCTTGATTGCGGAACATACCATTTGTGAGTTTCTCGGAGACCCAGCCAACCCGACCGTTCTCGCCGTTAGGAATATCTGCCTGCATTCTAATTACTTCTTTGTTCCGGTTGAGAGTGTATTTTATGTGTCCGTTTTCAACACCATCATTTGTCGGTATCTTGGAATAGATTTCATACTCTCGAGGAGATCTCATCTTGTGCCCAGCCCAATGCATGGCGCCCATACCAGCACCAAATGCAGCAAAACTAAGGGTATCGGTAGTCAGCTCTGACATAGTCGGCAGGATCTGTCCTTTCTTGAAAAGAGCATTCGCTTCCGCGTGAACGGCTCCACCGATAGCACCAGAAACTGCTCCAACTTTCATATGTTCACCAATGCTGCGTATTTCAGGCACTCGTAAATTCCAGTTGTGCTCAATCTTAAATGACGCACCAGCCATTGCAGCAAAGGTTGCAGCCCCAACGGCTGCACTCGTTAGACGATCTCCAAGGAAATTTTCACTCTTATCATCGGTAGGCATGAAAACACCATTGTAAATGCCACCAACAATACCCGCTCTCAGCGCAGTACCGCGCAGCCCCTCTCCACCGAGGGTACCCAGCATCGGGTTGGCCACTTTGGAAAGCAGCATATAGTTTATGACGCCACCAGTCACCGCTCCAGCAATGGCACCGACAGACTTGCGTTCAGGCTCGCCGGCGATTTCCATTTTCGGAATCTCCGCACCCACGGACTTGTTTATAATTTGAGTGACACCATTAACTGGGTTCTCAATTAATTGGTGAAAAAATCCTTGAAAGTAATCTGCGATTTGAGAGCCTTTGCGATCACTCTCGGTATCCAGCAAGTGGTCATCCAACACCATATAAAGGTTCCTCGTTAGCGGTTTGCTTACGAGCCCTAGCCTTGTGGGGGTATATCCGGGGACTTGCTTAAATAGACAAAGCCGTTCCATCTACGTGGTGTTTTTCCCATTTTGAAAAATGGAGTCCACGATTTTTCAGTTCTTTTTCAGCTCAGCAAATCTATTCTTACAATCACTACCAGTCCAAAACCCAGCGAAAACGCCTATCTTCCGAGGCGTTTTCGTATTTTAAAGGGTGCAATTTGCACGTCATCGCTTCACACAATTTTGCTTCTAGTTGGCTTCAATTTGTCTAAATGACTTCGAAGAAATTTCGGTTTCTTTTCAGGCGCAAGGAAGTATCCTAAATCCAAACCAATCCAGCTCCACGAAAAAGAGTGCCAGCCCGGGCACTCTTTTTTGTTAGTTGCGTTTCTGAGCCATCGTTTTCAGTATCTTTTCAGGTGGGAGCAAATACTGTAATTACATCAAACCAATACCAGCTCCCATAGAAAGAGTGCCCCAGCAACCAGGCACTCTTTCTATTTTTTTCCATCATTTCCGCAGAGTCTTCAGTCCTTTTTCAGCTAGCAGCAACTATTGTATTCACATCAACCAATCCAGCTCCCAATAAGAGTGCCAAAGCAACCAGGCACTCTTTCTTGTTTGAAGAATATTCAGGAGATTTTCAGTCTGATCAGAACAACATCAAACTGGAGATACTCAAGGTATTTGCATATCAATCCATTTTAAGTCTCAATGGAGGCTCACCTGATGAATCCCGCTGTTCACCAACCGACAAGCATGCAACTATTGACCAGTGTTCAGGCTTATAGTGCCTGCAATGAGAATTCCTCTACATACCTGGCAAGAGCTCAAAATTTGGAAACTGAAATGCGAGCCCTTCGCAGAGACATTCATTCAAATCCTGAGCTTGCATACAAAGAATTCGAGACATCAAGACTGGCAGAAGAGACGCTTCGCAGGCTGGGTTTCACAGTGCGCAACGGAATTGCTGGAACCGGGCTCATTGCCGAGATTGGCAGTGGGAAGAACATAGTGGCAATCCGGGCAGAAATGGACGCCGTTGAAATAGACGAGTTCAACCAAGTGATCTACAGATCACGCAGACCAAATGTAATGCACGCATGCGGTCATGACGCACACGTCGCAGCTGTGCTTGGAGCAGCAGAGATCTTGGCCCAAGAAAAATTGCCCGGCAGAATTAGAATCATCATGCAACCGGCAGAGGAAACAGCTGATCAAGAGGGGCACAGAGGCTCCTACCACATGATTGCAAATGGTGCATTGGACGATGTGAAAGCCATTCTAGGATTACATGTGGATGCAACAATGCCTTTTGGACGAATCGGAGTGATTGAGAATTCTCTTTTGGAACTTAGAAACAGCTTTCAGATCAACATCAATAGCACCGATAATAAAACACCAACTGGACTTGCCTTAGGACGGCTTCTGACGCAACTTCTGGAGCAGAAGTCCAACAATCTGTGGCGCAATGCCAATTTGCAGGTTTCGCAAATAAACTGGTGCGGCGGTGAAGACGCGTCCTTTACGGGATCATTCTACGCTGACGAAAGCAGCAATGCAAAGCTATGCGAAGAGCTCACAAAAACTTGCACATCAATCTTAAATGATCACTACCATCTTACACTCCAGTCCAATGCCCCGCAGATAGATATGCACAAGGAAAGAATCAAGCAAACCTTCTCGGCAGCACAAGAGACACTGGGGGCTGAGAATGTTGTCGCAATTCGCAGAAAGTCCTGGACAAAGGACTTTTCCGTCTATGCGAATCAGGCACCGGCTTCGTTCTTTCTGCTTGGAACGCAGCTACCTGGACAAAGAATGATCCAACACACCTCGACATTTGATCTTGAAGAGAAATGCCTCCCAATTGCGGCTGCGGTACTTGCCTCTTCAGCAAGCAAAATACTCTCGGACAAGTAGGAACACACAAACACAATATTCAAGTTTCCGCCCCAATTAGATGCCGACGAGTCGCCGGAGGTCAGAGCGCGTCCACATTCATCTCCAAGATCGTTAGGCAATTTCGCTCAGTTGGCCAGATCGTTGATAAGCGCCTCAGCGGCAGCACTTTCTACTTTGCCGTCAGAATCCACCTTTTCCAAATTCTTTGGCACTTCAAAAATCTGTTTGTCAAAAGGAATTTTCTTGAATCCTTTCGATACCTCCACAAATGTGCTTTGCTCTCGCGCTGCGGAGGTTGTTGTCATTGACAGTGGGAAGCCATCGGCATCCGGACAGCCAAGCGTCTTGTCCAAGATCGAAATTGCTTGCTTGGGAAGCCCTGGAGTTTCAATATCGGTGACCAATTGCGCTCTCATAATAAAGCGCTGCAATCGTTTTTTTGAAGCGGCACTCAAGATTGGCATCGCCTTATCCGCTTTATAGTGCGCATTTGCTCCATCGGCACTTTCTTTCACCCATAACAAGTCGCGTGGCGATCTCGACATCATTTGCAAATACTTGGCAGTTGAACCACCATCCCAGGTGTCCTTCTGATGATAGTAAACTCGCTTTCCAGCAGGGTTGTACATAATGACTTTCCACTGAGGAGCCGCCGCCACCAGAACGTTTCCGTTCTTGCGAAAATCCATTCGCAATCCAGGTTCACCAATTCGAACAAGGACGGTACCAAACGAGGCGGTGTTCATTCGAGTTTCGTAAAACAGCGGTGCTTTCTTTGGCGGAAGCGCACCTGCAGGCGGCACCCATCGAGCATCACCGCCCGCTGAAATTAGCAAAAACGAAATTACAAAAAGCTCTTTTGGTTTGCTTCGCATGCCTCAGCTCTTAGATTGCTGCTACCAGTTCTTTTCTTGTAAGTCCTTGCAGCTCAGGATAATCGCTGAAAACTCGCAGCAATTCAGCTACGGACCAGGCCTGGGCTATACAGCCGGCGGCTTTGTGAGGAGAGTCACCATCAAATATTTCTGAAATACTGCCTAGCCCTGCTTCAAAACAAACGTGATGGTGCAATATCAATGCAAGATGCGCATTGACTGTCACAATGTTTTCCTGGTCGATGCCGAAAGTGTTCATTCGTGCATCTATCCATGGACCGAGGAGCCATGCCCACACCGTGCCCTGATGGTAGCTTCCATCGCGCTCCCACTGATCAGCTGATTTCTTGCCATTTCCATACTTACCGACATAGGACGGATGCTTCGGAGATAAAGAGCGCAAACCAAGCGGCGTCAACAACTCAGCTTCCACGATTTTCATGACTGCCTTCATTTGCTCCGGCTCAAGCAAATCAGGCTCAAGACTTAGTGCAAAAATTTGATTCGGACGAACGCTATCATCCTTAACTCCATCTTCTCCAATCACGTCATACAAACAATTCTTCTGCGCATTCCAAAATGACTGAAATCCTGTTTTTGTTTTCGCAGCCAGCTCCTCATACCTGCTAGCGTCCTGCCCAGCGGCTTTCTTGAGTTTGGCAAGCGTTCTAAGAAAACTGTACCAAAGCGCGGAAATCTCAACAGCTTTCCCACGGCGCGGTGTGACTACAAAATCGCCGACCTTCGCGTCCATCCAGGTAAGCTGCACGTTATCGGCGCCGCCGCTGAGAAGCCCGTCTTCATCAACACGCAAATTGTATCTGGTTCCGGACAAATGATGCTCAACCACAGATTCCAGTCCCGGCAAAGCGTCTTTTACAAAATCAAGATCTCCGCTTGCCTCATAGTATTTCTTGAGTGCCCAAGCCCACCATAGCGTTGCATCCGATGTATTGTATTGCGGCTGCTCGCCCGAATCAGGGAAATTATTGGGCAGCATTCCTTCACTCAAATGTTTCTGAAATGTTTGAAGAATGCTTTTTGCAATGTCGGGTCTTCCGGTAGCTAAAGTCAGCCCCGGCAAGCTGATCATCGAATCGCGCCCCCAATCGTTGAACCAGTGATAACCGGCAATTATTGATTGAGATTGAGTAGAATTCCGGCGCACGATGAATTGATCTGCGGCTAGTGTCAGCCTGCGAACGGCAGCATGATTTGGGCTGCCAGCCGCTTTGATTAATTGCTCACGATATTGAATCAGTTCTCTCAAAAGTTCAGCTGCATCGGTCCGCACATTTTGAGGCTCCAGAGAAGCACTGACCAGGAAGCTTTCTCCCGACTCAATTGTCGTGCTCAGTACTCCTAAATGATGCAGATCCTCGCGATCTCCCAAACCACGCTCGTTCTCACGCGGATAGTAATAATTTCGATACCAATCGCCTGCTGGAGACCATTCTCCGTGCCGGAACGAAATGGACAGCTCGGTTGCACCATCAAAGGCCCTTGCTTTCAGTTTGCCATTGCTGAATTCCTGTTGGAATTTCCAGGAATCATCCGCATGTGTGTCGCCATGAAAATCACGATGATTGAGAAGCACGTGCAGGTCGAGCTTGACGGGCTGATTCTTCTCGGGCTTGCTTTCCCAGAAGTAATGAATATAGGAGTCTTGCTTCTCCGGAAGCATGATCACTTGCTTGATCAAATATCCGTCGGGCATGTCGTAAACCCAGGTCGGGCAGGGATAGAACGTGAAGGTAAGGATGCGTTTAAATCCTTTAGGCTCGATCAGATCCGGCTCCCAAAAATTGGTAGATATGTTCTCGCCGTTGACATATTCATCGATTCGAGAAAAGAGCGCCGTCCTGGAAGTGGGCGGATTGAGCGACGCCACAAAGAGACCATGGTAGCGCCTTGTATTGGCACCAGAAATTGAAGATGACGCATAGGAGCCCAGCCCGTTGGTTACTAGCCACTCTCGTTCGTCATCGGCTTTAATCGACTTCCCGTCTGTCGCCGGCATGTCCGCAATTGACAGCCCAGTCAGCTTCTCAAGCCATTCTCCCAGCTTCAAAACCATTTCTTATCCTCCAAGCCTTTTCTGTTCTTTCCACATGAACGAGGAAAGTCTCTGGGCCGAAGATTGTCAGCGGGAGAAATTAACGAACACGGAAAAAAGCTCGTCTTTGACCCCTGTGTTAACAAACGCAACGGTCCGCAAAGCCTATCCGGCGAAGAGATTTCTAATCCTATTTGAAACCTGCTAGACGAACTTACACTTGGAATGCTATGCTCACAGTACAAATTGTAATCACGTGAGTACATATTGCATGGGCGAAAAGACAACAAACATCAGCATACGAATTCCCGACGACTACCGCAAAAGACTGCAATTGCAGGCGGATAAGAAGGGGATCAGCTTCAACGCCCACATTATGCGCGTTTTAGAAATTCACTTGATGAACTCCGGATTCGGACCGACTTCATTAAGTTCGGAATCGGGAAGACTTTTTCAAATACGATGCGAGCCCTATCTCGATAATGTTGATGAAACTACCTGGGCGTTCTTTATAGATGAACCGAAGTATGAAAAAGAACGAGCCTATTATTTAATTGGGATCGGCCGGACAATCCTAAGAGATTGGCAAGTCAAGGATAAAGCAACCGTATCAAAGGAAGTGGGACTTGCATTACTTCGGTTTTACAACAAAAAGGGATACGACATCGATCGCTTAGTTTGGAATCAATACCCGGGACCAGATAATGATGGTCGAAGGGTTTTGCAAGTAGCAGAAGTTCCGGAAACGTTGGAAGAGTTCTTCGAACAACTGCTAAACGAAAAATGGGTGGACAAGTTCCTATCCCATGACGAGAAGAGTCAAGACTTACGTAGGGGAAGACCAGAATCAGCTTTATTTCGTTAACACAGAGCACCACTTGTAGTGGCTCACCGTTCATACCACTGCCGATTAGTAAAGGAATTTCTAGTGTTGTACTTCATTCTTGTGTTTCTGGGTTTTTATGTATGGCATGCCATGGGCATCTGTATCGGTTATCACCGACTTTTGTCACATCGCTCGCTTGCATGCAACAAAGCTGTTGAATACTTTTTTGTACTAGGCGGGTTCCTGGCATTCGAAGGGTCACCGATATGGTGGGCCACGATGCACCGCGCACACCACCGTCACAGCGATACACCGCTTGATCCACATTCGCCTTTGAATGGCTGGTTCAATGCACACATTGGCTGGACGATGCTGAAAACTTATCCAGCACATATCCAACCGGCAACACAAGCAAAAGATCTTTTGAAAGATCCAATCTATTGTTTTCTCGAACAAGACGGTGATTGGACCAGAGCCCATACGCTCAACTTCGCACTCGGCTTTGCTTACCGCGGACTCCTCTGGGCTTGTTTCGGATGGCAGGTTGCACTGGCTAGCTTGCTAGCCGGCTTTGCCGTTTTGCAGATCCCACTAATGCTCAACCTCTTCTGCCACATGCCAAAACTCGGGTATAGAACTTTCGCCACCACTGACGTTAGCGTCAATGTTTGGTGGGTTGCTATCCTGGCACTGGGAGAAGGCTGGCACAACAATCACCACGCAGCACCTGGATCGGCTCAAACAGGGCTTAAATGGTGGGAATTCGATCCATCCTGGCTCACACTTAAGTTGCTGAAAAAAGTTGGGCTTATTCAAAGACTGAACCAAATGGATGAAGAGAGATTACATGCAAAATTGCGCCGCGAAGCAGAAAAAGCCATTCGCGATGCGCTACCGCCGAGCGAAGAGCTTGCAATGGTTGCCGCTGAAACAAGCACCGCCAGTGGCGGCAAATCGGTTTCACGCGTAGCGTAACTAATTTAGTGAAAGTCTAAAAAGCAGGAAGTAATTCCTGCTTTTTTTGCTAAGTATGGGGCGCGGACGTCCCGTCCGCCCATAAGCGCGAAGCGCGTTGCAGCTGGCGAAAAGCCGGCGTAAAACCGGCATTTCGCCTCACTTTTTTCTGATTTGATATAAAAGCGGACGGGACGTCCGCATCCCATACCATGGGCGGACAAGATGTCCGCGCTCCATACTAGAATCTTCGAAGATAGCTTCTTTGCAGAACGCCATGCGTCGCCCGGTATAGCGAAATTTGGCATGGAATTAGGAAGCTGATTCAGTCTCAATATGCCGTTGAAGAGCAGTCAGACGATCAGCAAGTTCTTTAAGAATTAGCCTCTCACGATCAGCTTGCTCAGTCGTGTTTTCCTTAAGAATGGAGATCTCCGCCAACAATTTTTCCAACTGGGACAACTCAGCATTCAGCTGTACCCTAAACGAAGCAAGAAATTGGCGCGTGCTCTCCTCAATTCGCTGTTGGAAGTCTGCGCGCAAGCGGCCGCCGTTTCTGACCAGCTCATCTCCGGCGGAAACGAGGAATTGCTTCAACATCATATCTTTGGCAAAAGGTCCCGACATTAGAAGTGGAAGGAATTGAATGCTTAGCGTGAATGGATCATCAACAGTAATATACGTCCAGGTCTTATCTGTAAGCTCTGGCAGCTCAACATGCAAATTCAGCCGGGCGCCCAAAAACTTTTGAGCTAACGCAGAAATCTCCTCCTCAATTTTCTCCGATTCCCTCGCACAGTCACCGACAATGGCCGTGAATTGTTGCCTGATCAATCCTTCTTGCTTTTCGCGCCACGGCGCAAGCAGTTCACCAACCTTTTGTTTGAGTCCAGAAATCATTTCCTCTCTTAGTGTGCTAAGTGGCAGCTGTTTCTTACTTTCAAAAAATTCTCCAGTCCACGTTTTTATAGAATCAATGTGATCACGAACGAATGGATCAAGAGAGCTAGATATTTCCGAAACAATCCTCTTTGAGCGTCCAAGTACGATATGCTCGGCTCGTTCAATTGAGATTCTTAGTTCCTCAATTGAACTGGCGAATCCTTCTGTCGCGCTATCAACCTCATCTGCGCGCAGCGATAAAGCCGCAGCTTTGAACTTGATGAAGTCCCTGGTTTCCGCGGCAAGGAACTCGATCCTGCGCGAATTCGAATCTTGAATTGTTTTGCTGCGTTCCGATTCAAGAAAGCGAAAAAGTTCTGTTCTGAATCGATCAAAATCTGGATCCGAAGACTTCAGCGCCTTTTTTGCAGACACCTGGAACAATTCCTCTTCACGCCCAAAGGCAGCAGCTATCGCATTTTGCACAAAAGACCGAGATTGTTCCTTCTCATTTTCATCCAAGTAATCAGCCTTGTTTTGAACAAAGAAAAACTTGACCGCGTATCGTTTAGCTCGATCGAGAAACTCCAACTCGGCTTGGGTAGCTGGTTGATCGGCAGCAAAAACAAACACGGCAGCATCACATTGCGGCAAGAATTTCTCGGTGACATCGGTGTTGTGCGCGTGAATCGAACCCACACCCGGAGTGTCAATGATTCGAACTCCTTGCTTTAAAACCGGCGCAGGATAGAAAACAGTAGCCTGTTGAACATGCTTCTCATTATTAGAATTTTTCGTTTCTGAGACGAAATCAGCTAACGAACTTATCTGGCACAAAAGATCTTCCTTCCCATCTTCGAAGGCAATCTTGGCAGCTGGCGCGTCACCGTATGCGATCACCGTAACGACTGCAGTTATTGGCACAACCCCAATAGGAAGCACATCATTTCCGAGCAGCGCATTTATCAAAGTAGATTTTCCGCGCTTAAATTCACCAAAAACAACCAGGTTCAAAGTCGATGCCTTGATTCTTTCGATCAACGTTCCGAGCTTCTGCCTGAGATGAACAGTACCGAGGACATCTGCAATTGATGCCAGTTCAAAGCACGCAGACAGTAGTGGATTTTGCTCGAGTTGGGCGGATTCTGACGTCATAACTATTACTGTAATACCTTTTCAACACTATCTCTAGCGTCCCTAAGCGTGTAAGTATTCGGCGACCACAGGTCGCCACGAGAAGTGTCCAGGAGCAAGCAGTTACTGGCGCTTTTCGTCATTTT
>JAIEQI010000050.1 GCA_019747875.1 Candidatus Obscuribacterales bacterium | reverse complement strand
TTTAACAAGAAATCTACAATCTTGCGATCCTTGACAGGCTAGTTCTTGGACAGACTCAAGATGCCCGCGCTCCATACTCAGAACAGAGTCGTTGTGTTCTATTGAGCTCGCAAGCGTCGGCACTGCCGACTCCGATCTTCTTGAGAGCGATTCGCTCTTTAAACTTGGCTTCTATCCGGGAGCGCCGGCATCTTGCCGGCTTCTATCTTTTGAGAGCGATTCGGTTTTTCGGCGCAGGAACAATGCTATGCACCGCTGGCAGTCTCGACCAGCCCCAGGCCGGAACGATCTAGAACTTAGTGCAGTTCTCAGGTACTTGCTTTAAAATCGTCCTCGGCTAGCTTTTTGATTCGCTCCAAGCGCAGCTTCGAATCCTTTGACGTAGATTGCTTGGTCAGCTCTGCCGCAAATGGAATGTTCAGTCCCGCATCCATGTGCGCCTGAAGCTCCAACGTCGTCGACTTTCCATCATTCGACGCCACCAAGATATAGGCACCGTGCGATTCTTTGAATTTGCTCGAGCTGAGCATTTTGAAATTGACCCGGGTGAAGGGTTCCTCGACTTCTTCCCAAACACACTCTACTTTTCCAAAAACAGGTACACCGTCAAGCTCTTCTTTGACAACAGCGGTCTTTCCATCGAAGGACTGGAGGGTTCTGTTTTTATCCGCGCCGGTTCTTTGCTTGCGAATAGCCTCGAACACGACTTCGGGCGGTGCTTTAATGACAATCTTCTCGCTAACCATTTTCATCTCCGGTGCCGATTTCTTGCAGCAATACCATAACCGGATTTCTATCTGGGTACAAGATATTGAGTGTAAACTGCGATTTCGAGGTGTTTACTTGAATCCTGGGGACGAGAAGCAGATACCCGAGAATACACCTGCTGCCGAGAACGAGCAGCAGTTAACTGAAATTGCAGTTCAAGAGCTGGGCACCGCGCCACAAACAGCGGGTCAGGTAGTAGCGCCGGTTCCTCCCAAAATTGATGATCCAAAACGCGCTCGCAAGACTCTAGCCAGTCGCATTCTGATCGCAACGATCTCGATTACCGCGATTGGATGCTGCTTATTTATCTTCAACAAGGAAGCAGTTTATTGGTGGCTCGTAAACTCGACAGACTCAATGGGCAGCGGCAATCAGAACAACCCGCTGATTCCCGGCTTAACGCGCCTTTCGTTCCTGATCGGTAAAACGTACCTGCCGGATCGCAAATACATATTACGTTCGCTTGCTACCGGACGCGATGCTACAAGCAACAGCGGCAGCAAGGAATCACTTAACGCCGAATACAAAACATGGTTCGGCTTCAGTCCAAGCAAAGAATTCGACAAGCATTATTCCGAAGCAGTCATTCTCTCAAAGAATCCAGCGACTTTGAAACAAGCACTAAAGGAAGCAACGCTGGCATCGCAGTTCGCCACAGATGCAAACAAAACATCAACCGCAGCACGAGCATTTGCACTGGCATTATGCGCCGATTTACATAGAAGACTGGGAAGAACGGAAGAGTCTCTTTACCTGGATCGCCGAGCGGTCTTAGCAGCGGATGCTCTCTGGTTCAATGACGACATCGGCAGCGTGCCGATTCGTTTGAGCGCTGCGAAGGTGTACCTGAGCATAGATCACATCGATGATGCTCAAGAGCAGTTGTCTATCATTAACCACGCCTACGAAAAAGCCTTTTCCGATCCTGTTGCTCACGGCAGTTCGGAGGAAGAGCTGTTTGATGTTCTTCAAGTCAATGCTGAGGTAAATGCACGGGCACATCAATTGAGCAACGCGGACTCCTTTACAAAAAAGGCTCTTGAGCTTGCAGAAAACAAATTGAAAGCACCAGAGCGAATCGCGCAAGCATACTTGGTAAAAGCGGCGACCCTCATGGAGCAAAAGAACTGGAGCGGAGCACAAATAGCCTTGCGCAATGCAGAAAAGCTAAAAAACGATTCGAAGTCCTGGAACTCCGACGACGTGCGCTTGTACCTCTACCTTGCCGATGCCCAATCGAAGATGGGCGACCAGGCAGCGGCCGCTAAGAGTTTGAACGATGCAGAAAAATACTGCCGTTCCAAACGCACGCATGCTCGAATCGCCGAATACAAAAAGAACTGCCTTCAAAGCTAAAAAATGCTGGCTTGAAAGTGTGGTTTCTGTTAACATCTAACTAGTCAGACTGGTCAGGGTGAACATGAGCGAAAGAGAAGCCCCCACGTACTGGACAAGAACATGGCAACTGCAAGTTGCCAAAGCCCGCTTTAGCGAGGTTTTCAGACTAGCAATGGCAGACGGACCACAGTTGGTAACCAGACAGGGCAGTGATGCCGTTGTAATCATTTCGCTAGAGGAGTACGAACAGCTCAAGAAACGAGCATCTCAGCCAAAATCACTGGTCCAGTTTTTTCGCGAATCACCCCTTGTAGGCGCCGAACTCGATCTAACACGCGATCCAGATACGGGGCGGGAAATTGACATATGAGGGGATTTCTTCTTGATACCAATTTCATTTCAGAGCTAAGAAAGCCTGCGCCAGAAAAGAAAGTGCTTCAATGGCTTGACTCCGTGAATGAAAACGCCTTGCATTTGAGCGTACTCACGCTTGGGGAACTCAGCAAGGGAATCACGCTAATGCCAAAGAGCAAGAGACAACAGCAATTGCTAGATTGGTATCAGCTCGATCTTCAATTGAGATTTGCCGGGCGATTGCTACCAATAGATGTACGGATCGCCGAGAAATGGGGCATCATGGCGGCCAACGGCTTCCTGAATGGAAAACCGCTCAGTGTCATCGACGGACTCATAGCTGCCACGGCAGTGACTCACGACTTAATCTTAGTAACCCGCAACGCTAAGGATTTTCGCGATCACATCAAAGACCTGTTCAACCCCTGGGATTGAACTAAATCCCTTTTTGCTCCCGATAGCGCCCGCTCAGTTTCTGTGGTATCACTGAAAGCTTCACGAAGTTTGCCGCACCGCGGGCGGCAATCGGTAAGCCCCCCGTGATGATCATCGAATCACCGGAGACAACGAAGCCTTTCTTGAGCAGAGTTTCTTCAACCATTGCCAGTGTTCCTTCGGAATCGCGCACTTCGGTCAACATAATCGGCACAACGCCCCAGCAAAGGGCAACTTGCCGGTAGACGTGCGTTTGCTGCGTAAGCGCAATGATTGGTGTTGGCGGGCGGAATTGGGAGATCAAGCGCGCCGTCGACCCCGACTTAGTAAATGCAGCGATGGCTTTGGCCTTCATGTCGACAGCCATTGCGCAGGCCGCGTGTGCAATGGCGTGAGCTGACGAAGGCGTTTTGTGCTTCTTCAATTCGTCATAATCGACAGTGCCTTCGGCAGCGGCAGCAATCCGCCCCATCATCTTAATCGCTTCTACAGGATATTTCCCCGCCGCAGTTTCGCCAGAGAGCATGACCGCATCGGTTCCGTCGAATATTGCGTTGGCAACGTCGGATGCCTCAGCTCTTGTTGGCCGTGGATTTTCGATCATCGACTCCAACATCTGCGTGGCTGTAATTACAGGCTTACCAATGGCGTTCGCCTTTTTCGTGATCAGCTTTTGCGCAGCTGGAACACGTTCTGGTGGAAGTTCAACACCCAAATCACCACGCGCAATCATGACACCATCGGCGACATCAAGAATTTCATCGAGGTGTTCTAGCGCCTCTGGTTTTTCCAGCTTAGCGATAACTGAGACCGGCGGCCAATGATCGCCTATTAGCTTCTTCAAATACGTGACATCGTCAGGGTCTCGCACAAATGACAAAGCAACGAAGTCGACTTCTTGCTTTAGTCCGAAATCCAGATCAACTTTATCCTTTTCGGTTACGGCCGGAATGGACAATCTTACGCCAGGCAGGTTAATGCCTTTCTTGTTCTTCAGTATGCCGCCGTTTACGACTTCGCAAACTACATCGGTTTCGTCGGTATCAAGCACAATCAGCTCAATCAAGCCGTCATCGAGCAAAATGGTATCCTGCACCCTGACTTCAAGCGCAAGCTTAGGATAATTGGTGCTTACGGCATGCGCAGTGCCTTCGATCTTCCTGCTGGTGAGAATGAATTTTTGCCCAGTATATAGTCGGACAGGTATGCTACCAGCCATGATACCAGTGCGAATCTTTGGACCGGAGAGATCCAAAAGTATGCCAACGGGCTTGTCCATCTCCTGTGAAATTTCGCGGAGGTCCTCGATGACGCGCGCGACAGTTCCGTGATCAGCATGCGAGCAATTGATTCGGGCGATGTCCATGCCCGCTTCTACCATCAACTCCAGCATTTCTCGGTCGCTAGTAGCTGGACCAACTGTTGCAACGATTTTTGTTCGACGCATAATTACGTCACTTTACTGCTTGGGTTTCTCTATCTTCAAAAAGCAAACAAGAGACATCAATGTCTGGGAAGCAATTGTCTATTTCTTCCATTCCTGCCACTTTTGCTTCATCTATTGAATTACTGCGTATCATTTCAACCAATTCCTGGAACCGCTGGTGGTGCTCATTGAAACGCTGAACCGCATATTGTTTTGCTTGCCCAGTCGTAATCAAGAACGGCCAGTCGCTTGATTGCAACAACACTAACTCTCTTGCAGCCTGCTTCAATGCACGTGCCATTGCTCCGCCGTCGTGTTGATGCTGGGAAACGAGTTCGACCATGGTCTTTTCAGCAGCATGGATTATCGGCCACATCCACTCCGTTTCGTTGTTATACCAAACTTGATAATGTCCGCCAGCCCCCCATGAGGATTCCGGAAGTTCGATCGCTCGCGCAGGCGGTTGATATTCTAAATACTCACTTGCAGTTCTCATCGTCACGGCAGTGTAAGTTTTCAATTTCTTGATCACTTCTTTGATGAACTCTATGCCTTCAAACCACCAGTGCCCAAAAAGCTCGGTATCGAAGCTGCACATAACAAGCCCAGGCTGTCCCGTCTTGCGCAAGTGATCTGTTAACGCATGCTGGATCACTCCAACATAATGATCGGAATTCTCTCGCACTCTTTCGAATGCTACATCTGGATTGTAGAGTTCCTTCCAACCGAGATCGGTGTTCTTCGAAGTCAATCTCCAATAATGCAAGCCGGACTTGTCGTCCTTCTTATGGAATTCTCTGAAGTTGCCATCACCCGGGTAACCATTGTCTGCAGACCAGACCTGGTAGCCAGCCTCGTGGTGGCGCCCCATTACAGCCACTGGATAGTTCTTGAGCCAGAATGCCTCATACGTATCGAGTCCTGTTTCGGGTCTTGATGCGGCAGGAATGTATTCGATGTTGCCATACGCGCCAAAGACTCGGCGCATTTCCGAAGTCTGACCACCCTTAATAACATCGGACTCTGTGAAGAAGTACTTCAATCCGACCTCATGCAGCCACTTATCGATCGAAGGACGTTCAGCTTGTGCGGGTCGATAGGCGCATTCCGGCAGCCACACTCCGCGAGGATCGCGGCCAAACATACGCCTGTATGAATCAACGCCGGTCCGATACTGCAGAAACAGTGATTGATCAGTTGCCAAAAGAGGCGAGAAGCAGTGTGTTGCAGCCGATGTTGTAATTTCAATCGCGTCAAGATCCTGATACTTCTTGAAACCTGCGATGATGTCGCGCCCCCAACGATTTTGAAAGTCGTCAAGGATCTTTTGAAACCAGGTCAAGTAAAAGCGAGCCAGCTGGAGGCGGTTCATATCCGGCGTTTCACCAAGCGGAGCGTATCGCTCTTCATCTTTGCGGGACGCTTCAATCCGCTTTTCCATCCACTTTTCAAAACCGGATTTCAAATATGGGTCTGACAGTTGTTCCGCCAAAATCGGTGTAATTCCAACTGTGAGTTTTGCTTTGACCCCTTCGTCGTAAAGCTCAGCGATCATGTTGAGAAGTGGGATGTATGTCTCAGCGATACACTCGTAAAGGCTCTCTTCACCGAAGGGCCACATTCCAGCCTTTCGGTAGAACGGCAAATGACTATGGAGCATTAGAACAAACGAACCGACGCTCAATGTCTTTCCCTCACACGACAGTTATCAATAGGATTTCTTGGCCACCAGGCGATAGGCTATATTAAGAAAGAGCCTGTCGTCTCAAGGCGCGAAGCCACCTGTGGCTGCTTGCGCTGGTCCAAGCCTATCAAGCCGATGGCCGGGACGTTAGGACTATATCAAGTGGATTAGTTAAATACCACAGAGGAAGATAAATCCGTAACTATTCTTCAGTAAGCTGTGTGAAGATTGCTAAGCCATTTCAGGTTAGCAGAGCGAAGTTAGCAAAGAGGTAGGAATGCAAGAGAGCTCTTCTCCGATGAACTCAAACGGAGAGAATTTCGGCGGTTCAGATGGTGCACCGGCCGAAAAACCGGTGGAAACGCCGAAACCGAAGAAAGCGAAGCCCGTTGATCAAGCGCAAAATCAAGACAATAAAGTGATTCGACTGCTTGAAAAGAATCCACTTGGAATGACCTTACCGGAAATGGCGGGCGGACCGAGGCAAGTCAAGAAGATCAAGACACTGCGCCCAATGCTGGCTGAAGCTATTCGGCTCGGGATGGTTATGCCTGTCAGCCAACGCGCCGGAGCGACGGTTTACAGACTTGTGAAAAATCTTGGACCGAGATAGGCATGCTGCCGCCTATGCCAAAAGGTCGCTCAATTGATTCATCAAATCATCAGCGCTCCCACGCAGGTGAATTGTCTTCTCTCGGGATGTTTCGCCTTTTACGATAGTTACAGAGCTTTTAGGTACCTTAAATATTTTGGCAAGAAAGTCGCGGACAGCCTGATTTGCAGCTCCCTCCACAGCGCGAGCTCGAACCTTCAACTTTATTGAATCGCCGTGCGTGCCACACAATTCATCTCTCGAGCCACCCGGCTGAACATGAAGAAACAACAGAATGCCGTTATCCTGCGGCTTTGCAAATGGAAAAATCTTACCTTCATTCATGAACGGTATTAGCTGGACTCCTCGGAAGTATGTAATAGAATGACATAGCTTCGCTTAAAAGAACTAGAGGTGCTCAAGTTGACAGTCCAGATCGGCAACATCGAAATCGGCCGCAAAGAACCATTGTTCTTGATTGCAGGTCCGTGCATGATCGAATCGTGGGATCAAATCTATTCCACGGCATCGACGCTCAAACAAATCTGCAAAGAACTAGGAATAAACTACGTTTTCAAAGCATCGTTCGACAAAGCGAATAGAACCTCTTACGGCTCACATCGCGGACCTGGTATTGAAAAAGGTCTAGAAATGCTGGCCGAATTGAAATCGAAATTGGGCTTGCCTGTCTTAAGTGATGTGCACGAAACATTGCAATGCGCCAAAGCTGCCGAAGTTCTGGACATAATTCAAATCCCGGCATTCTTGTGCAGACAAACTGACCTCGTCTATGAGGCAGCTAAAACAGGAAAGGCAGTGAACATCAAAAAAGGACAATTTGTTGCGCCTCTGGATATCATTCACAGCGTAAACAAAGTCCGCGAAGCAGGAAACAACAATGTTTTCGTTACCGAACGCGGAAGTTCCTTCGGCTACAACAATCTGGTAGTCGACTACAGATCGATTCCAATGATTCAGTCGCAAAACTGCCCGTTAATCTTCGACGCAACACACAGCGTTCAACTGCCAAGTGCCTCAGGTGGCGTTTCTGGCGGTGATCGCCGCTACATTCCGAATCTGACAAGAGCCGCTCTTGCAGCAGGCTGCGATGGACTCTTTATGGAAGTTCACCCAAATCCGGATGAAGCAAAGAGCGACGCCGCCACGCAAATCCCACTTTCACAAATCAAGGATTTGCTAGAGCAGTGCGTTCAGGTTTATGATTTAGTCAGGAACATGCCTGAAATCAGACTTCCTGATAAAGGTCAATGCTCGCAGGCTGCTCTTGCCCGATAGGCTAACTAAAGCATTACCGCACGAGTGCCTGTTCTTCGCATAATCGAGACGTAATGCCAAGCAAAAAAGCACAATCCGAAAAAAATTCAAACGGAATGCACTATTTGTGCTCGGGTGCAGACAGTGCTTGCACGCGGGTGTTACAGGCGACTTTGCTTATTGCTGCATTGAGTAGTGCTAACATTTTGACAGTTGAGTTTTTCTCTCGAGTGGGGCAGGGCGCGCTACCATCGGCGAGCGCTGCCGAAGGCACCGCCGATAGTGCAGTATCGAAGGAGATGGATCTCGAGACTTTGCTCAACAAGATTTTTCTTGCGTACGGTGGCAAAGAAGGTTTGGCGAAACTGAGCCAGAACAGCCTGTCCGTCGGTCAACAAAAAATCCTTGACGAGGATCCGGCCAAAGTAAAAACATCTCGTTTCCGCATACTTCGGAAAAGCGGCGGGATGCGAATTGACCTGGAAGGCGAAGGTGGTTGGAAGAGTACGGTTTACGACGGACTAAGAGCCTGGCGCATCGAAGGCAAAACTGTTACCGATCTCGAAGCGGAAGAGGTCGCTATTCTCAGCAAAGAAAAAGATCGAGAGTTACCGGTTTTGACTCATTTCGGAGAGCCGGAATACAAATTCACATTGCGTGGAAGTACGTTGTACAAAGCCGTACCAGTGTATGCAATTGAAGTTTCTCGGTCTGGAAACGAGCCAACGACAATTTTTGTGGACAAAAAAAACTATCAAGTTCTCGCTCTCAGTTATGACAGTATCGATGCCAGCAAAAAGAAAACTCGAGTAAGCATTGACTTTGAAGAGTACCGCCCGAGCGGAGGTACAGTAATCGCCTTCAAGCAAGTGCAACATGTCGACGATGTGCCCGTTTACCAGATGGATTTGCAATCAGTTGAACTTGGCGTTGTAAACGACGAGGATCCCTTCAGGCGACCAGATCGCCCAAATGAAGTTCGTCTCGATAAACCTGTCGTACTGCCGTTTGTGTATTCACACAAAGAGATAGTAGTAAAAGCTAGTGTTAATGGTGGCGAGCCAGTTGACTTCTTGTTCGACACCGGTTCAACCCAAACATTGATCGACCGGCGCCTGGCAGCCGAGAACATGCTGGACAAGCAAGCTGGCATGAACATGAATGCAGCCGGTGGCATGTTTTTTGGACAGGCAACTGATATTCAAAAATTGGGGCTCGGCGAATTGAGCGTACCCAATGTGCAAGCGGTTATTGTGGATCTTTCCGCTCATTCAAGGCAGCTCGGCAAGCCGATCGCCGGCGTAATCGGGGTGAACGTATTGAATCGCTTTGCCGTCACCATAGACTACGGTAAATCGCAAATTTCTTTCCGAGATTTTGCTACCTACAAAGCACCAGCCGGAGCAAACGTCGTTCCCTTTAATGACAGAAAGGGACCTGTTATCAAAATTCAAATAAACGCCAAGGAAGAGGTGCCCTGCCTCGTCGACACGGGCGCTGCCTTTAATAACCTTCCGCACGCAATTGCCAAAAAGTACGTTGGAACGCAAACTCAGCGCTACACAGAAGGTGTAGGCGTCGACGGAAGACCAGTGAAATTAGGAACGCTTCAAATCGCCAGCGTTAAGATAGGAACTGGTGTTTTGCGTGATGTTGCCTTCACTTATTCAGCAGATCCTGAACCAGCCAAGAGAGGCATAGTTGCTAATTCAAGCAACGGTATTCTAGGTAATCCGTTCTGGCAAAATTTCGTTATGACTATCGATTACCGCATGCGGCAAATCATTTTGCAAGCTAATCCAACCCTGGCTTCCCGCCAACAATTGGAACAGTTAGTTAGCACAGGCGATTCTAAACTCAATATCTATCGCGATTATCGTTCTGCCGAACAAGCTTATCAGCAGGCACTTCAGAAGGTGCAATTCTTGGGCGACCCGAAACAGCAAGCTCGTCTTTGGGGACGCTTAGGAAACCTCAGACGAATTATGGCTAAGGATCTCAACCGTCCTGAGCAGTCGCGCATAGCTTACGAATACTTTTCAAAAGGACGAGATCTCGCCCACAAAATGGAAGACCGAGAAATCGAAGGTCGCATTCTGGCAGATTGGGCACTGCTCTATATGGATAACAATCAGATGCAAGAAGCGCTGGCATCGCTTGAGGCAAGCATCGCGTACGCTCCGCAAGATCCGCAAGTAAATGTGGATTACGCAGTGTACTTGAACAAAATGCGCCGTTATGGAGACATGCGTTATTACATTGATAAGGCGTTGTTCCTGGAACCATCCAACTGGCAGGCTCTATTCTACAGACTCAAATTGTGCGAACAATTCAATGACCTCGGACAAGCAAAAGAAACTCTGAAAGAGATCTTGAAGTATTATCCTTGGTCCAAAGTTGCACGCGACAAATACAATGCCATTATGAATCCTGGCGCTCCAACACAGCCGACTTCCACCGGAACAGGCGAGTAAGTTACCCGAGCTTATTTAGTACTACTGGTGCCTGATTGCTTAGCTGCATGTCTTCGATACATGCCACCATTTTTCCCGGACTTCGCTGCGAATCTTGACTCTGACCCGGATGACTCGAACGCCGTCGGACCGGCGTTAGCCTGACCATCAGGTCCACCGGGCCCCCTGGGACCGTCTGGAAAGCCTGGACCACGTCCACGACCGGGCATACAGTCAGGCAATTTCTTTCGCTGCTCCGGCGTCAGTAAAGATCTGATTGCGAGTAAATCATTGAGATTGGTTTCGTCCATTTGATCTTGCAGCGTCCTCAACTCACGCCTGGCTCCACGGATTTGTGCCTCCGTTGCATCAGGGCTGAACATCAAGTTGCGCATGTTCGATTGTTTTTCTGAGAGTCCTTTCTTTAGATCGCGCAACTTCATTTTTGTTTGCTGCCGCATCGCTTGAATCTTTGTTTTCTGTGGTTCAGTTAGCCCAAGAGGCGTCAGATCTAACTGCTTCCCAGCGCCGAAACCACCACCGGACATGCCACCGCCCATGCCGCCACGGCGCTGACGGAAAGCACCGCCTCCAAAGCCACCGTCTCCACCGAAACCGGGTCCCCCCTGTCCACGCATTCCAGGACCACCATCCGGTCCGCCGGGTCCTCGCATGCCACCGGGAGCATCTGGCCCGCCCAGACCACCAGGACCACCTTCGGCTCCCAGTCCTGGCTGACCATCGCCACCAAAACGTCGCATTCCCTGCCCGCCGCCACGAAAGCGGCGCATTCCTTGCCCACCTTGTCCCCCGAAACCGGGCATGGGTCCAGCGCCTTCCTCATTACCGAAACCAGGTGCAAAGCCACCACGCATGCCGGGCATAGCTCGTCCGGGAAACTCGGGATTCTGTCCAGCATCCATTCCCGGCCCCTCATTGCCGAAGCCGCCTTGCTGCCCGAACTGCTGTCTCATTTTCTGACGAATAGCTCGCCTGCGCATTATCATTTCGCGATTTCGATCACCGCCAAATTGAGGTCCATTTCCATCATCTACTGGCTCAGGCTGAAATTGAGGACCTTGCTCATCAGACCCACCGCGCCTCTTAAGTGCCGGAGGCGGAGGCAAACGCCCTTCATCCTCAGGCTCAACTGCTATCAGTGTTTGCCGGCTGAACTTATTGTTGATGGTATCTGCCGGTGCTGGCAACGAGCAAAGCATCGCAGCACCCATGATCAGCACCATAGACAGTGCAGTCCGAATGAACTTACGGCTTGTTCGTCCGTTAGATCTTAATGTCATACAGCCCGTCCTCATCTGTTGCAATTCCGAGGGCATCTGCTACACCCTCATTTGTTTCCAAACTCGCAAGTTCGTTCAAACTAGTGTCTTTGATAACTGCATCTTGTGCAGAAGCGATTTTGGTCTCGGACTGAACCGTTTCAACCGTTCGTTCCGAATGGTTTTGCACTCGTACCGACTTCGATTTTACAGCGGCGTTGTTGCTGCCCGAATCAACGTTTCCAGAGTGGTTTTTCTCCGCAAGCATATTTGGTCTTGCGTCGATCGGCCAGGAAGTGTCCGTGGCTGTTTCGATAGAAGCATTGGACGCGCTTGGAGATAGATCATTATTTGTAGAAGGTACAGAGTTATTGCCCGGCGGGGTCTTGCTCTCCGCCACCAAATCCGGTGCCTGGCTATGCTGCAGAGTATTGTTTGCAACATCTACTGGAACAATCACTTTCTGGCTAACCGCAAAAATCAGCACTGCAGCTGCTGCAGCGACGGCTCCCAATCCAGCCCAAACACTCTTACGCAAAGGCACCACCTTGGCAGATCTGACCGTCTGGCTCTCGGTAAGTGGAAGCGTGTTTGCGGTTATCTCCGAAGGTATGTTCAGAGAAGCAACGATATCTCTTGCTGGCTCAAGAATTGGCAAAGCTTTCAAACCGCCTACGATACGGGATGTTTTTGTCAACACGCTCGAACATTCCGAACAGACTGCTAGGTGAGCGTCCACTTGGTGCTTCTCAACAGCGTCGAGCTCACCATCATGGTAGGCATCGAGTAGCCCTACAACCGGTTGGCAGTTGAAGTCAAGCCCAGCCACAATGTCTCGTCCAGGAACAAGTTTTGGAATTTGTTTGACGTTGTGAACAACGCGTTCAATTTGAGCAAGTTTTTGCGCGCAATCTGAGCAGCTTGCGACATGGCGCTCCAATTCCAATGCCTCAGCCTTGGAAAGCTCACCATCATGATAGGCATCGAGGCGCTCGCCACCATGCACTTCGCTATTGGCGGCGCCGAACTCGAACGCTGGTTCAAAATCGAAATCGAAATCGAACTCCATACTGCCTACGATATCCCTCGACGGCTCAAGCAGCGGCAGCGCGCTTAATTGATTCGAAAGAGATGCAAGATTGCCAAGCTTATTTTGGCAAAGACTGCACACCGCGAGATGCTCCTCGACTTGCCTCCGCTCCGGCTCTGAGAGCTCGCCATCATGATAGGCATCAAGAAGCTCAGCAAATTCATCACATTTGTTTGAACTAGACATTTCGATCACCTTGCCTGAGAGACCGGATTTGCTGCGTAATATGGCTCTAGAAGCTCTCTAAGCTTCGTGCGCCCATAATGAAGGCGAGATCTGACGGTGCCGACACTCGTGCCGACAATCTCCGAGATCTCCTGGTAAGAGAATCCTTCTATGTCATGAAGGATGACTACAACCTTTTGAGTGTCGGGGAGCTGGTTTAGTTTTTCTGCGATAACTGCGCCCTGTTCCCGACCTGCAAGTCGCTCTTCCGGACCCGGGCTGGGATCCTGAGCTTGTGTAATGACCTGTGCTGAACTTTCTTCAGCAGCTTCATCTAAAGTTGTCGACAAATCGAGTGCCACCATGCTGTAGCGGCCTCTCCTCGTTCGATTTCTTATGCGGTCGTAACAGGAGTTATGTGCGATTTTGAAAACCCAAGCACCAAACGACGCGGCTTTTGCGACGCTTGAAATGCCTTGATGAATCTTTATGCACGATTCCTGCACGACCTCTTCTGCCTCCTCCGCATTTCCCAGCAGGCGGTAAGCCACATTGTAAATGCGGTTCTGGTATCGGCGGAGCAGGGCCTTGAATACATTAGGGTCCTTGCTTTGCCGAAATTTGTTTAAAAGGGCCTCGTCGTCACTAAGGTCCACTCGTCAATCCCCTCAACTTCGAGTTTCGGTTCCTATCCTTTTAACGTCGGCCGAGGTGAAAAGGTTCAATCAAAACGACATTATTAGCAACTTTTAATCTCAATGCTTGCTTGATGCTTTTCTCGAATCGTCAAAAACACCCGCTATGCTTAGTAAGTCAGCTGACCCGTGTGGGTCAGCACGAATACGGATAGATAAGCAAGATGAATAGATTCCTTAAGGTAGCAAAGACCATCGCCCTCGGGGGTATCTTTAGCTCCTTTCTCATTCAAGCCGTTGGCGCCAATGAATCAGCGGCTGAAACGGCAAAAGAAAAGTCTACGGCTCCGATTTCCATTGCTGAACAAACTGCAGGTGCAATAGAAAAAAACCCGGCCACCGAGCAGACAGCTCAAAATCAACCGGCAAACACAGGCGGCGATACAGCAAAAACTAGCGAGCGAACTGACGTCGCAAAAACTGCGCATGCAAAAGCAAGTAAATCAAAAGAGGATCTTCCAAACTTTCACCAGGTCCATCCATTCTTGTATAGAAGTGGAGAGCCTACTGAAGCCGGTTTACGCAAACTGAAAGAGATGGGCGTTAAAACGGTAATCGATCTTAGAGCGCCGTCGGAGTTTCCGATCAATGAACCTAAAATCGCCAAAGAGCTTGGACTCAAATATGTCAATCTTGTGATGACATCAAAAGCTCCAACCGAAAAGCAAGTCAACACTATGCTCAAAGAAATAAAGAAAGCGCAGGAGAAGCCGGAAGATGGCAGCGTTCTTGTTCACTGCGCGCACGGCTCTGATCGCACAGGATGCATGGTCGGCATCTGGCGCGTTACCCAAGAGGGCTGGTCCTACGAGGATGCCTACAAGGAAATGCGCAAGTATTGGTTCACACCTAAATTCACAAATCTTTCTGGCGCCGTAAAAGAAAGAGCAACAAATAGACACCAGAGGTAGTGGCATGAAGATCAGCCGATTCGGCTCCTTTCGACGGACATTCATTTTTGTAGCTTTTGTCGCACTCCTTTCAAGTTCGCAGATATCACTGCAAGCCAACGCGGCAAGCAAAGTAAAACTAGGCATAAAAGAAGCGGCAGAGGTGGGTCAGAAGGTCTGGAAGAACGAATGCGGCGGGTCAATTCCCGGTCTCACACACTGGAACGTCGGTGAGGAGTTTCCATCACTGGGAATCGGTCACTTCATCTGGTATCCCGAAGGTACGACAGGGCGTTTCGAAGAGCGCTTCCCAAGACTGCTTGCGTTCCTCAAAGAAAACGGAGCAAAACTCCCCGATTGGATTACGCCTGAGACGCACTGTCCGTGGCAATCACGGGAAGAATTTTTCAAAGACTTCAATGGGGAAAAACTAACAAGCCTGAGAAATTTTCTCGCCTCGACGGTGGCATTGCAAACTCAATTCTTGGTTTACAGACTTGAAAATGCCTTGCCCAAAATGCTGGAGAAAGCACCCGAAACCGAACGAGAAACGATCGAAAAACGCTTTTACAAGGTGCTCAAATCCGGAAGCAAAGGCACGTTCGCGCTAATCGACTACGTCAACTTCAAAGGCGAAGGCGTACTTGACAGTGAGCGCTATAAAGGACAAGGCTGGGGCATGTTGCAGGTTTTGGAAGGCATGGATGACAAACTGCCGCCCGTGCAAGCCTTCTCTGAATCTGCGGCGCGAGCGCTCACAAGGAGAGTTGAGAATTCGCCACCGGAAAGAAAAGAGGAGCGCTGGCTTCCGGGATGGAAGAAGCGTGTAGCAGCCTACATCGGATAGTTTGCAGTTACGGATCCGACTGATCGCGATTCTCTAATCGAATGATATTTGGAATCAGTTCGACGATAAGCCGGCCAACAAAGCCAGAGCAAACCACCCCCATTCGCGTCTCAGGAGACATGGACTTCAGCGCTGTACCTATGCCACCGGCAATGATGGCAGTGTCGGCAACAGATCCGAGCGCATACTTGGTTTTCTCTATGCCTGTCCGTCCACTGCTAAACACTTTGAGATCTTGCCAGAGGCTGATGGCCGCACATCCTGCAGTCAGCAAACCTGCAGCAGGAATCATATTCTGAACACCAATGGCTAACGACACCGCCACACCAGAGTCACGAAACGACAAAATTTCCGAATCATAGAGCAGGGTCGCATTACCTACTGGCACAGCGAACCACTCATGCAAGTTGCCAGATGAAGGTGGCGTGTAGCCATACGAATATTGGTCTTTAGGGAACGCCACAGTGGGAGCACCGGATTCAACTGTATTCCAAGAGCGTCCTCGTAGAGAGAAGTCAAAGTCTTCTTGCAAGAAAGGATGAACACCGCCCATGATGCCGAGAGAAGCCTTTCCAAAATCAGATATCACTCTAGACGTCAATTCTTCTATATTGATACCAAGATAATCAAGGCACTCCAATGCCGGATCCACAAAGCCATGTGCAGCTTCTGATTCCACCACCGAACCAGCAAAGGGATCGGCAGGAATATGGCTCATTCTAGAATCGAATGAATGGCCGGTACTGCGATCATAGGTCACACCATACTGATCGGAAAGCTTCTTCATCAACGAGTTCAATTGCGGGGTCACTGATGATGCAATTGGATCCGGTTCCAGGGACTCCAACGCATCCCACGGAATGACAGCACCAGTTCCATCCTCAGACGCCACAGTGTTAGATGCGCTCAATCCCGAAAGTGGAGACGAGCCAGTGTTCTCATCTCCATCCTGAGATGGATTTTTTGTCGAAAGATTACTCGACGTCATTTACTTTTTCTTGCCTTTCGCATTGCCCCAGTCAAGTAAGAAATCGTCATCATCAGCGCCACCGGCTCCGGGATCATGATGTGTCGGTGCAGGTTTATCTTCTTTTGGCGTCTCCACTTTCGGAGTCTCGACTTTCTTCGGAGGGGGCGCCTTCGGCTTAGCAGGTGGTACCACAGGTGGCGGCACCATCATTTGCATCGTCGGTATTACGGGAGGAGGCGGCGGAACTAAACCACCTTTCATGGGCTTGACAGGCTTGATCACCGCTGGCTGAACCTTCGGTTCTGCTGGCTTCACAACTTTCTTCGGTGCTGGTTTTACGACCTCGTCGTCAGGAGTTTCGACAGAGTCATCCATCTTTGGTTCCACTTTCACAAGCGGTTTGCTTGCGGGCTTAGAAACCTCAGTTGTTGTTGATTGAGCCGCGGCAGGTTTCTTACCGACCGGTGTCAGAAGCACCGCCTTCGAGGTCAAATTAGCCTTAAGTCCGGTCATCGGTTTTGCGTCTTCCACAACAACTTGCGTCGGCTGGACTTTCTTGGCAGCCTTAGCGACTGCCGCCGCCTTCGCCTTAGCTATTTTCGCCGCTTCGGCAGCCCGTTTTGCATCCTGTTGCTTCTTGAGCTCAGCAGCTTTCTTGGCTGCATTTTTCTGTGCAGCTTCAGCTTTAGCCATATCGGCCTTTAGCTTTTTGGCCTCCTCAGCCGCTTTCTTTGCTTCGGCGGCTGCAGCTTGTTTCTGTGCCTCCGCCGCCTTAGCGTCAGCAGCTTTCTTAGCAGCATCATCTTTTGGTGGTGTCGGCTTGGACGGCTGCCACAGCGAGGGAATCGAAATGACCGGTTTTGGTGCTCGCCCTTCGCTCCTCATTCGATCTAAACGAGCAAGCTGTTCGGCTACCCCAAACTCACGAATAGCCCTCAGGCTATCGTCGCTTTTATCAAAAGCAATGGCCAATTGCTGGTGCGCAACCGCATCATCATTGTGTTTTGAAACAACAATGGAAGCCTGCCTAACCGCTTCTTCCGGATGTCCGCGCAAAGCTTCCAGCTCAGCCAGCTTTAACCGGCTGCTACTAGAGTTCGGATTCAATTTGATGGCTTTATTGAGCCATTCACCGGCACTGGGAAATTTGCTGTTGGTAAAAGCCAATGAGCCCATGTCATAGTAAATCTCAGCTAGAAACGGCGAATTCGCGCCATATGTCTGCGTTGCCAGATTCAAAGCTTCCTGGTAATGACCAATGGCACCTTCGTAGTCATTATTAAACTGAGCCTGAACCGCCTTATTCCTAAATTCTCGTATGAAACTCGCCTCGTTCGAAATCGCGAGCGCAGGCGAAAGGGACAAATAGAGTAGACAAGCAGCGCAGCTGGAAGTGATGAAATACTTTCGCATCGAATGACAACCTCTCAGTCTATTCTAATTGTCCCGCAGAAAATGTGAAGTGGATAAACCCTGACAATCCCAGTTCGGTCCTGATTTCATCTTTTACTGCTAAAATTGCGGATTGCCCGTCTTTTGAGAGAATCCAATGCGTCGACAAAGACACCGCACACGCGGCAACAAAGAGTCTAAACAGGAATCGGTCTCCAGCGCTGCAGCGCCGCCGACTTCTAAAGTCTTCCTCCAATATGGAGTTGACATAAATACAAATATTGGCGAGGGCTTTGGTCCTTACAAGCCAGAGGGAGAGGCCGAAATCCTCCCTTACGTCACCTCCGCCAACATTGCATGCGGCGCCCACTCAGGCGATCCGGTAATTATGGAAGCCGCCCTTGAAGAAACAAGGTATTACGGACTCACGCTCGGGGCCCACATCGGATACCCGGACATGGCCGGCTTCGGACGCCGGGAAATGCACCTTTCACCAAGCGAACTCAGAGCATCAATTCTGTATCAACTGGGAGCCCTTGCCGGACTGGCAAGAACGCTCGGTTTCGATATTTCACAAGTCCGCCCCCACGGATTCCTGTACAGACAGCTTGTGTCAGACGTGCGCATCGCACTTATCGTCGCCAGAGCAATTGCTGAATTCGATAAATGGTTGGTTCTTATCGGTCCGGCAGGTCCCAATCTTTTGAACGCAGGCGAACGCGCAGGCATCAGAGTCGCAGGCGAAGCTTGGATCGACCGCGTTTACGACGCAAATGGACACCTTCTGCCACACACACACAGCAGAGCAGCTATCAAAAATCCACAAGAGATTTTGCGACAAGCAACGCAGCTATTGAACTATGGAACGGTCCAATCCGCCGAAGGTACCACAGTAAAATTGGACTTCCAAACTATCCATGTTCACGCGAAGATTCCACAAGCAAAGCTAGTTTGCGAACAGCTGCGAACAATTCTTCCAAATGCCTGCTCGTTGACGTCCGAACCTTTCAGCGTCGACAACGAGTCAGACATCATGCATTTGGCTTATTCCGAATAGGCTCGTGCTGTGCGCGATGAAGCAATAGAAAGCAACAATCGCCAAGACAAAAATGATCTGCGCAGCTCGGACAAACTCATAATAAATGCCGCCGTTTTGAAAAGAATGGAGGCATACAAGAAAGCCCGAGAAGCCAAAGGAAAAGCAGCCTAGCTAGCAACTCTTATGGCAGACGTTTTGCCTGCGGAATCATCTCGTCGTACCAGCTTCCGTAATACTCAGGATAGTCTTCGCCGGTTGTTGACGTAATTGTTTTTTGAAGCGCTTTGCGGATGGCTTTTCTTCCACCTCTGCGATAACGATTGAGCCACTCCAATTCTTTGGGATCAACCTTGACCCCGGCTTTAAGCAACTCTCTGACGATGCTTATTTCATGCACGATCGCTTCGGTTTCTTCTTCCAAGCACCGCTCGATGAACTCCTGTCGCCCCGTTTCCCCTGCAACCGGATCGATTGTCGGCCGCACCAAAGCATGAACGAACTCGTGCGCAATACTAATCAACTTGTAGTTGCGCGGGCACCAACGCCCTATATAAATCGTTCTCTTTCGGCGATCGTAATAAGCGCGGCAGGGTCCGTCCACCTGTCTAATCTTCACGCCTTCAGATTTAATGCGCTCGATGTCATTTACAAGCGTAGGCGACTTCAAAGCGACCTCTACAAGCCGCTTGCCGAATTGCTTCCTTAGATTGCGCAGGATCTTGGTGGGCAGCACCGGACTCCCTCTCCTAAAAGTGAACGCAGATTAATTTTAGCGCACCATCTTGGCAAGTTCAAATGGTCAAAAAGCCCGTTTTACGTAAACTTTGACGCACAGTGCCGGTCTCGGGCTCCCAATCTTATTGATTAAATTTCTCTCATTCAGCAAGTGTCGACATTGTCAGTTTGAGCAGATCATCTACATACTGCTAACAAACATTATTGAAAATCGACCCGACCCTCTTCCAATCTGAGGTGTATCGGTTATGCTGATCTTGGTATCGGGTGTGCCCCCTTCCCCTGCCCGAGTGAAGACTGGTGAAGAAGACTATCGACAACGCACAAGCTTGTGCGAATTTCTTGCAACGAATAGGAATCATTCTTGGTAAAACACAGACCAGGAATGAGACAGGCGCGTCCATTATGGGCGAACTGTCAGCTGCTACCGGAGCCTCACAGGTAATAATTTGGCGCAGAGAGCCTGGTCGGGCCGGACGCTTCTTACCTGATATGAACTTGGCCGAATTGCCAAAAAATTCTGCAATCGATTGTTCGGGGCAGTCCTGGTTTAACACATGGGAAATGGGATCCATCGATCCTTATCAGGGTGAATGCGCTCAATTGGACAGTGTGGACGGATTGAACGGTTCGCAACATTTATTGCAGCCACTTTTAAGTCCAGAAGGAGTGCTTATGGGACTCCTGAGCATGCACAAGAAAGGCTCGTGGACAGAGGAAACCACTGAGATTTGCCAATCAGTCAGCACCGTTCTGGCATCGGCGCTTCTAACTCCCGAACATAGAGAAGCTCAAGAGACGCAAGCGCGATTAGCCAGGGAATTATGGTTCGAGCGACACCTGCGAATTATTCTGAGCAAGTTGAATGCTCGTCTTGACCGGGACGCCATTCTCCAAAGCGCAGTGGATACGCTGGGGCGCATTTTGAAAGTAACCGGCTGTCTCGTAATCCGCACGGACTCCAATTCATATCGCACCAGTCACGAATACATTGACCAGGAATTGTCACCACTGGGTCTAAACAGCAGCACGATAATTCCACCCAACATCGCATCGCTGATGTTGCAGCGGACAACAATCATCAATGAAACCGGATTGCGCAAGCATGAAAGCCCGCGCTACATAGAAGGAATCGAAGCGTTATTCGAGAACGGCATCGGCAGCTTGGCCGGTGTTCCAATTATCGTAAGTGGCGCAAGTTTCGGCGCGTTGATCGTGCAAAGTGAAATGTGCCGACATTGGCAAGCACACGAAATTCAATTGATGGAAAGCACCTCGCAAGCTATTTCAGCGGCACTGCACAACGCGCGTATGTATGAAGATGTGAAAGAGCAATTATTCAATGTCAACTTGCTCAGCAATCTTACGCGTCAAATAAGTACTGCGTTGGAACATATGGGCAAGCCAAAAGATGAGGCCCCGGCCGAACCAGCGATCACTGCGCCAATCAAGAGCCCTCTTTCTAGTCGCGAATTAGAAGTGCTGCGCCTGATTGCCTCCGGGCTGGCAAACCGCGAAATCGCACAACGCTTATTCTTGACCGAGTCTACAGTGGAACTGCATGCTTCGCGAATTCGAAAGAAGCTCAAACTGAAGAGCAGAACAGCACTTGTAAAATACGCTTGCGACAACCATTTAGTTTAGCAGCGACGCACGCGGCTCTCCTTTGGATTCCGGATTAAGACCGCTCTTTACAGAAGTGCGCGGGCTTTGATTTCCAAATACTTGTCCACCAATTTGGTGGATAACTCCTGCGGTGGGCAGTCCAATATCAAACAACCTCGGCGCACCAGATGCGAAAAGGCTAGCTCGCGTTGAGCTATCAAATCGTTTGCCACAGCTTTCTTCATGATCTCATCGAGATCCGACGCACTATCATCTGCGACACGATCAACTTTGCGGTCTCTCAGTGTTACGCAAAACGGCAAGTGTCGAGGGCTAAGGCTTGCTAAGCCGGAGAGCAGGGTTTGGGATCCTGTCGGATCTGTCAAATCAGTAATCACAACCATCAGAGATCTCGACTTATGCGCTCCGGCAAAATACGAAAGCGCTCCCAAATAATCAGGCTCAACCATCTTAGGGAAGACATCGCAGCAGGCTTCCAAAATGCGTGAGATATAGGCTTTGCCACGACGCGGCGGCATAAACAAAATCGGCTTATCCGCAAAAATACCAAGACCGACCTGATCATTACGCATCAATCCGGTTAACACCAGGGACAGTGCGGCGTTAAGCGCGTGATCGAAGCGTGTCAAACCATCAAGATCGGAAACCATCATCCGGCCAGCGTCAACGAGGACCATCATAGCCTGCTCTTTGTCCACTTCATAGACTCGCAAAACAGGTTTGTCTCTCCGCGCAGTGGCCTTCCAGTCCATAGATCGCACATCATCACCACTGATGTATTCGCGAAGGCTCGCGAAATCCGTTCCTTGTCCGCGCTTGCGTACTTTGAGGTCGCCGAATTCGGATGAGTGTGCAAGCTTGACTGACAATTCCTGCAAGGCTTTCAGATCGCTATAAACACGCACCTTATGCGGTGCCGGAAAGATCACCTGGCGCCAGAACAGCCCGAAGCGGCTCTTGTATCGAGCGGCGATATCTCCGAATTCGAAAGCACCACGGCGAACCGGTTTCAGATTGTAATTCAGAATAGCTTTGCTATTAGGCGCAAGCTCGAAATCAAACTCTTGAACATCTGCATCAATTGGCAGCGGGTAAGAATCGCGCAAGCGCAGCTTCAGACTCTCCTTTGCCTGACTAAAGACTTCAATAGTGACTTGATTGTCGCGCCCGATAGAGAGGCGCTCAGCTACAGCACGTTGAACCGATAGCGCACTTGCCGGAACCGTCATAAAATAATCAGCGACTAGAACAGCAAGAAGAACCCCATCAATAGCCAGCGCCGCGACACCGGCTTGCGGGAGCAAAAACTGTAACAAGAACAATAGAGACGCAACAACCAACAAAATGTACAGTGTCTTGCTTGCAGTCATGATTAGCGTGGAACCGGCACCAACCCGAGGAGTTTATTAATAGCCTGTGTCGTCGTAATGCCTTCCAATTCCGACTCTGGAGTTAGAATCAAGCGGTGGCGCAAAACTGGATGCGCGACGAATTTGATATTATCCGGCGTCACGAAATCGCGTCCTTCAATAGCAGCATGAGCTTTTGCGGCAGCCAACCAAGCAAGCGACGCGCGCGGACTGGCTCCCAATGCCACATCTGATAGATTGCGTGACTTCTGAACCAAATTCATCAAATAATTGAAGATACTGTCTTCAACCTTCAATTCTTTCAGTTTTGCTCTGCACTCCAGGATCTCGGACGGCGCAGCCACAGACGCAAGCTCCGCTGTCTTGCGGTCATAGACTCCACTTTGCCAATTAACAAGCATTTTGTGCTCAGCATCGCCTTCCGGATACCCGACTAAGATTTTCAACATAAATCTGTCGAGTTGAGCTTCGGGCAAGGGGTAGGTTCCTTCAAACTCAACAGGATTCTGAGTAGCAACAACCATAAACAAGTCGTTCAGCCTACCTGTTTGACCGTCGATCGTGACCTGCCGTTCTTCCATGGCTTCCAAAAGCGCTGACTGCGTTTTCGGTGCCGTTCGATTGATCTCATCGGCGAGCAGCAAGCTTGTAAAGATCGGCCCCTTCTTGACACTGAACGTCTTTGTATTCAGGTCATAGACGCTTGTTCCCAGAATGTCTGACGGCAACATGTCCGGCGTGAGCTGAATTCTACCGAACTCGGCGCCGAGCATTTTGGCCAAAGTCTTGACTAGTAAAGTTTTGGCAGTCCCAGGTACACCTTCCAGAAGAACATGTCCATCAGCTAACAAAGCCACCAGGAGCTGGTCAATCACCGCATCTTGGCCGACAATAAAGCTCTTTAAAGCCGTACTTATCCGACCAAACGTATCGGCAATGGTTTGCACAAGCTGAGTACTCAGATGAAGTCCCTCCGGAAAGTTCTGTTGATCTTAACCCAATCTATTCTAAGACGCACCTTCTCAGCACCAAGACTTTACTTATCCACCAATGCGCCGGGTTTGAAGCGCAATCGAAGACTTCGACGTTTGGTAGAGCCGATCACACTCAACCATCGTTTCCACAAGTTCTTCCATTTCGATCTTTTGCCGTCCGGCAAGTCCATCTGCGTTCTTCAAAAAATTCAAGGCTTCTTCATTGCTCACTGGTGCAGAACTTGACCATGCACGAGCTAAGGATTCGGCCGGCTCGTCCGGCGGCAAAGATACCGCTTTGCACAAGCGATGCCGAAAGGAGATATACAGAATCTGAAAAGCAGCCTCGTATGCGCGTGCCTTTAGATAAGTGCGAGCCATACCATCAATGAATTCGGAACTAGCTATTTTGCGAGCTTGATGAACTACATGCAGTCGCCCGAATCGCTGATTCAAACTAAACAAAGCGATAAGAAAAATCAATGACAGTTGAGCACAAAACATACCAAGCGGCGTTTTCGCAACTACTGACAAAAGACTTTGTGAGGTCGAATATCCATGCACTCTTTCATCAAATAAAACATTATCGCCATTTGCTCTCAGCCAGTTGAGCATAAACTGAAAGTTGCCCCATTGCCCTGTGTCAGAGATTCTGCGATTCGAACAAAAATTAGGAGTGGTGCCAACGAGAACACGTCCCTTCCCCTCGGTCAATTGAACTAGAAAGGCACCACGCTTATCATCCGCTATAGGTTTGCCGCCTTTCAAACGAGCATCGCTGGAAAGTACGAGCCGCTTCACGTGAGCCATTTCATCGAATGATGGCAACTTATCCACCACGATATCGGTGTCATCAGCATCGCGCAATTGCGTAACGTTCACTCCGAGTTTTCCTAGCAAATGCTCACCGTTGCCATACTTGAATTGGTCGAGATAAACCAGCTTGTTTCCTTTCTGAACCCAAGTCACAAGTTGGTCAATCTCGAATTCTTTCAACGGATGGCTTGGCGAAACAATCACAAGGGTTCCATGTTCCTTTTGCAAATCACGATATGGAGCCATCCATTGCGTTGACTTCATTCCGACCCGCTGAGTCAGCTCCAGCAGCGCACTGTAACCGCTCGGTTTTTGATTGTGCGTGGAGGTGAAACTAACCGCCTCCGGCATCATTTTGTCCAAACTATTGTCGAATAGCTCCTGAACCTTTCCCCCAAGAAGCAGAACAGCAGCCAAAAGCGGAATCTGCCACAAGAGATTGCGCGTCCATTTAGGAGCTTCCTGCAGCTTAGCCCACATCGCCGATCATCTCCGTGGCGGCAGCTAATCTTGCTTTCTCTGAACTAATACGCTCTATCTCCGGCTCTAATCCTTCAAGTATTCTTTTGCATTGTTCATAATCTGAGTTATCTGCAGTCTTATTACCAAACCAGACCAACTCTACCGTTTCAGCCAGATCCTTAAAGCCACCTTGTAGTGCTGGATGCGCCGCTAAAATATAGCGATATTCATAGTTTGTTTTCGCAGGAGCAAAAGCTGTCACATTCTTTTCATGCATGAGTTGAAGAAAACAAAGATATAGATAGCGGCATGCACTTTTGTAGTCGCCACTGCCCGCATGCTTTGCAGATTCATTGCGATAGCCTTCCGAGTCCAGTATCTTTTCAACAGCAGTGGCACCACGCTTGGTGCTTGCTTCTTCTTCCGAAGCCTGTCGTGCCCGCTTCCAAAAGTAGTACACGATTGCAATCAACGCGATAAATCCAGCTGCATAAACGGCATACATCATCACCGAACTAACAGCTTTGGAATCGGCGCCACCAGGGGAGGGGATGCGAGTCAAATGGTTTAGTAGTTGTTCGATCCCTTGCAGGATTTCCCGCACGGCATCTTGAAGTCGAATCAGCCAATTCGGGGCCGGATGATAGCTATAATTCTGCGAAATTGCAGCGATGTCGGGGCTAGCGTCCTTGAAGTCCATTTTCACCAACACTTGCAAATTGTTCTTTCATAACTCTCAGTTTGCGAAACAAGTCTAGCCCGTCGGCACGCTGCCTGAGATCCAAGTAATAGAGCCCAAAGGACAGAACGGTTAATGGACGAAGAAGCAAACCACAGATCGACTCCCAAACTTGTACAAACATCAAAACCGGCATGGAGAGTTTTGGCTCGGCACCGGCAGTTGCGTGCGCTCCGGCTTGGATCGCGTCAATGACAGAAACTACTACTACAGGCAAGGAAACGGGCATGCTGATCGCCGTAAAAATGGTGTAGAAGATGAAGCCAAAACAAAGAGTTCTGCCGAAATAGCGTCCAACCCAATTGAAAGTGCGTCCGATTACACCGAAGAAAGTTGTTTCCTCGCATGCGATAACTGCAAATCCCATTAGCATGTACAGCAACATCACCGATATCGTGACTATGATTCCAAAAAATCCGACAATCATGCCAACAGTTCCAAGAACTGGTCCAGCTCCGGGAAGACTCATTGAAAAGGTGGAAATTCCGATGATGCAAAAGAAAATTGCCAGAATGACACCCCAAATCATCAAGTTGATAAAAGATAGTCCAATCACCCAGGGCAGGCGTTTCATCGAGAATGCTCTTGCCTTTTCCCAATCCGGTGCAAATCCTGTGAACAGCCGAACCAGCGCTATCTCCTGAACCGCCAGATAAAACAAGGCGAAGATATAAAGCAGGAAAGCTGCAAAGGCTGCCCCAATAAACGCAACGGTGCGAGGGAAGTCGCTAAATCCACTAAAACCGTATTGCAAGCAAAACTGCAAAACTGAGGTCGAAATTGCCAGCATAATAGTTGGCATCATCAATGCCCGCAGAATCAATCCGAGATTCTTGCGCCAGATTCGAACTGCCAACCCAACGACATCGCAAAGCCCAAGGGGCTGGTCCATCGGAAGATTTTCTGAGCTGCTCATAAATTAATAGTGCCACGTCGGAGCATAAATATGAACACCCAAAGGCTCGTCAAGCTGTTTAAAGAATCGATTCATAGCTTGCCAAGCCGGAACAAAGTTGTGTGAAATCAGGCATACTGAAGGTAGGGTATTAAACAAAACCTGGCATATAGACTTTACAGATTACCGGCGGCAACATCCTATATGACAAGTACATTAGCTGAGAAACTCTCGGATGTCAGAGACTTCCGAAAAATTCTGGAAACGACAGTCAAAGAAATCGGCGAGAATTATTCCGCCGATGTTAGTCAAATTATCTTGAGCAATCCGCTAGACAGCAATTTCACGTCGATTTGCGAGTATCTGGCTAATCCGGAGGAAACACCGGACGATTTGCCCTCAACGACATTCCCCGTCCATTTGGAAGGCGGCGGACTTGGTCTTCTGAGCGTTTCGCGACAGCAAGAATTGGCAGTTGAAGAAATAAATGAGATCCGGCTAACACTGGCTGATATTGCCGACATCTTGCGCTACGCCCAAATAAACGACCACGTCCAGCGCGACACTTTCAGAAGCGCTTTCATGTCTGAAATCACCAACCTCATGAGCCTGCCAATGGGACTTGGCGACGCGCTTTTTATGGTTGTGAACATCCTTGGCAAAGCACTGACAGTCAGCCGCTGTATCTTTATCTGCGTAGACGATAGCAAGGCCGGGTGGAAATCTTACGAGTACTGGCAACGAGAGCGCGTCGAAAGCGCACAAGATTTCGGTTGGCCCACAAAAGATTCAGCCATTGTTTCGCAGACGCTACTTTCGGCTGTGCCAATCACAACTTTTGAGGGGCAAGTCAACTCTTACAAGACGCCCGTTCAGGAAGAAATGGAATTCATCGGGGTCCGCTCGCAACTTTCTGTGGCGATCAGATCTTCGACCGCAGTTCACGGTGCCATTATTCTGCACCAGTGCGAATCGCGACACGCCTGGACCAGAGATGAAATCGACATTGTGCAAAATGCCGCCGACACGGTCGCAGAAGCACTGGCACAGCTGCCGGAAGAGAAGAAAGACCTTGAGCCGATTATGCGCCTCTATCAGAATGAGGTGGCAGAAACAAAAGGCGAACAGAAGAACAAGAGTACACAGGAAATACGCAAGGCCCTTAAAGGAGCACTTGGAACATCCGCGATTCCTAAGGCTCAAAAATCGAAGGGACCTGAAGCGGCTGCACCGCCGGCGCCACCATCGGCTCCAACACTTCCCCAAACGCAAGATGTTCCGCAACACGACATGTATCAAGAAGCGGCTTATTCGGCTGGTGGATACAACGGACAGGAGGACGCCCTTAATCCTTACGCCGGGCAATATGAGGCTGCGCCACAATCAACACCTGCATATGCCGATAATCATGCGGCGGCAGCTTATGCCGAAGCTCCTGAATATAATGAAGGTCCGTCATATCCGGGCGCTGAGCAATTCGGAATTCAGAAAACGCATCAAGGCACGTCGAACCAATCGGCAGCCAGCATGTGGGGCGAAACGCAAACAAACATCCCTAAGCCGAAAACAGATCAACCGCCTGGTGAAGGTGGCGATCTGGGCAACCTGGCGGACATGATTGCCGAACAAGCAAATCAACCGGAAGCTGGTGCGCAGCAGACTCCACCTCGTAATAATGCCCTTGGCGGAATACTGGGTGCGCGTTCAGGCGCGAACACAGCGCAGGCGTGGCAGGGTGAGGTTAGCATGCCTCAGCCACCGCCGCCGTCGACGGCTCTTCCATTGCAGCAAATGGCACAAGCGCATCAGGTCAACCAGTTCCATGATGATCCGTCCCAAGCAGCGACGCAACAGATGCCACTTATGCCTCAGCAAGGTATGCCTGGTGGTGGAGATTCCGGCATTCCAATGCCGGGTAGCGTTGCCCAACAGCAAGGCAAAGCCGCCAGCAAGTGGGGCAATCTCGACGACATTCCATCCCCAGGTGCAGGTGGTGGAGCTGCAGAGCCTCCAGCAGCAAAGCCGGCAAGTAAGTGGGGGAATCTGGACGAGATTCCTTCTCCTGGTAGCAGCGGTGGGCCATCGTCAGGCAGCGTACCTGCGGCAAAACCAGCGAGCAAATGGGGCGATCTCGATTCCATTCCTTCGCCAGGAGCCGGTGGACAAGCTGCTCCAGCCGCAGCGGGTGCAGGCACAGGACAAGCACCTAATGCGCAAGGACAAGCAAAGGGGCTCGCCGGTCAATGGGGTGACCTTGATTCAATTCCGTCTCCGAGTGGTCCACCTAAAGGTCCCGGACTTGGCGGCATGATGATGGGCAAAGCAAAAGCCGCGGCACCAGCTGGTCCCAGCGGACTCGGCAATGCATTCGTCAAGGGCAAATCACCGCAGACCAATGCGCAATTCGTCGAGGGTCCACCGATTCAAATCGATGAAGCCGCCGCAGAAGCTAAGCTCAAGCAAATTCTTGCGTCATCGAATCCGACCAGCGATTTCATTTTCGCCACACCTGGTGTGGATATGCGATTGCTTGGCCGTATCGACAGCTACATCACTCAGGTCGAACAGAAAGACAAATACATAAACGGGCACGCCCGCGCAGTAGCAGAATACTCGATCGCCATTGCCCGCCTTCTCGGTCTTGCACCAGATGAAGTCAACCAGATCAGGTTGGCTGCGCTATTACATGACGTCGGCAAGATGGGACTGCCACAAGCGGTGCTGCAAAAACCAGACGAACAATTGAGCGATGCTGAATTGGTTATGATGATGAACCATACAATCAATGGTGCCAAGTTGCTGGAAGGTTTCCCGGAACTGGCTCCACTTGCGCCGATTGTTCTCTCACATCACGAAGAATATAACGGGCAAGGCTATCCGCAAGGAGAATCAGGCGAGAACATTCCGCTTGCCGCAAGAATTATCCAAGCGGCCAATGCCTATAACGAAATGGTCTCAGACCTCGTTTACCGTGCCGGTATGCCGCCGGAACAGGCTCAAACCGTAATGATGCGTGGCTCCGGTAATTCCTACGATCCCAACGTCGTGGAAGCGCTAATCGCCTGCATCTCACAGGGATTGGTGCCGCCTCGTTTCTAATTCGACTCCGGCAATACCTCTGGAAGCTGCTCTATCGATTCGCTCTGGCGGACGATGGATGCAACGATCCGCAAAAAAGGGAGCCTGAGCTTGTACTGACGAACAAGGTCCAAGGCAAATAGCTATTTACCGCCTTGTTGCTGCGCTATTTTTTTCTGATTGTTTATAGCTTCCTGCTGTTGAGCGTTTTGCGCGACTTGGAATGGAAGCATTATCAAAAAGGGAAGAAAGCCGCCAGTTTTGGCTTGGAGAGCACGAGAGTTTTGAGTTCAACGACTTTTCTCGGCAAAGCCCGTCTTACGCGCGCTTGGGTCTCAGTCATTTTCATAACATGCCACCTGTTTTCGCTTACGAGTAATTTGTGGAGGGAACTCCATACTCTTAGCTTATTGGGTAAATCTGTGGAATTCGTGAAGAACGGGTGGACTGCTCTTTTGAACAATAGGCGCGGTCAGGCTAGTTGTTTTGCGACAACGACAAAGTGTGCGTCATCAACAAGCGCAGTCAATCTGGTTTCGGGTCCAAAGAATGGTTTTGTTTCACCTGTAGGTTCGTAACCGACCTTGGCGTACCATGCCATCAGCTCTGGACGTCCGCAAAGTACATACATCTTTCCGACCGTGCAACCGAATTGAATGCGAGCAACAAGTTCGCCCGCTTGCAAAAGCTTTCTTCCTAAGCCAATGTTCTGATGTTTCGGATGCACCGACAGCATGCCAATGATTGCATCACTTCCATCCTTTTCAATCTGAACACAGCCAATCAGGTCACCATCTGCGGTGCTCGCTACATGCACCGTAGAATTCTCAGCGGAGATAGCATCCTTTAGTTCTTCGGGCACAACTCGAGCGCCTGTGACCAGGTGATTTTCATTCTTCCAAGCGACGGTCGCTTCACCGCCACGGTAAGCCAAGTTCACCAAAGTTTCCAGCGCGGGAATATCGGATTCGTTCGCGCGACGCATTGTGACTGTGCCGATGCTCATTCTAAAGCTCCTTTTAGAGGAGCCTATCTTATGCGGACGTGCCAAAGCGTTCAATCAGCAGTCCTGATAGTTTTTCAAAAAGTTGGATTACGGTCATTCTCTAGGAAGAAACGGATACACTTTCCTGGGCTTCTCTTTTGGAAACCCAAGAGAATGCAGAGATTCTTCGTGCCTACGCACTTTTTTCCAGGGGGAAACAAACTGTTCACCCAAATCACGTTCTTGTCTTTCGATCATCTCTCGATAGCTTTTAAGAGAGCGGGGACTAGCTTGATCAACATCAGAACGCGGACCGCCGACTTGCGAATCCGACGAACCACCTTTGCTTGCAGCATCGGCTGCAACAAGACTCGAGCAATCCACGAATCCTTGCTCGTTAACCACAGTATTTTTCTTCATCTCAGAAACAACTTCAGAGGGACTCAATTCCGGATTCGCACGCATCATCGTTAGAGCGGCGCCTGCACATAGAGCCGCAGCCATTCCGGTACCTTCTAGTCTAATGCGTTCAGCATCCTGCAATAGCGGGGAGCCGCTTAGCCCTTCGCCAGGATTGAGCAGGTCTGCGCCAAAGGAGGATACGTTTGATTCCGAGTTATTCTTCTCAGCCACCAACTCAAAGCCCATAAGTTATCCTCCAAAAGAAAATCGGGGAGGCGACTTCCCACATAGCCCACCAGCTAAATCGCTTCCCCGAATAGACCAATGATGACGCAAGCATCACGAATTCAAAATGTGCAACTCAACAAAGAGAATTGCACGAATATGCAGTGAAGGTACAGAGGTGAATTAAACGGCCCAGTGCGACGCTCCCTCCCGCAGGGCTGAATAAAAATCACATGGACGAGAATTCTTCTTCACACAAAAAATGAGAGGCAAGCTCATTGAACTTGCCTCTCAAAAGTTAGCTGAATGCAGTCTTTAGCCGCCGATGAGATCGCTCACATCAACGCCGCGCAAGCTCAAGCTGATTTTGTGCTCTTTCGGTGAGAACTTCTTGATGATAGCTTTGACGTTCTGACCTACTTGAACAATGTCTTCCGGCTTGACGTTGGGCTGTTCAGACATTTCAACTGTCGGCAACAATGCATCGACACCTGGATAAATCTGGACGAATGCACCGAAGGATTGGATCTTACGGACTGTGCCGTTAAGAACTTGACCTTCTTGGAATTTGTCTTCGATTTCTTTCCAAGGATCAGGCTGCATTTGCTTGAGGCTGAGACTGATGTGACCCTTGTCGCGATCGACTTTCAAAACTTTGGTTGTGACCATGTCGCCTACGCGCAATACATCCGAAGGATGTGAGACGCGCTCCCAGGAGATTTCTGAGATTGGCAACAAGCCATCGAGACCGCCAAGATCGATAAAGGCGCCGAAGTCTGCAATACGCACCACTTCTCCGGTAACAGTTTGACCTGCTTCCAATGTGCTCAAAATCTTCTCGCGTTGAGCAGCCTTCTCTTCTTGAACAGCCAAACGCTGGCTCAAAATTAGCTTGTTGCGCTTGGTGTCTGTTTCCAGAATCTTCATTGGAATTTCCATTCCAATCAATTCTTCCGGTGTCGTTCCCTTCACGCGCAGTTGGCTGGCGGGTACGAATCCGCGCAATCCATATACGTCAACAACAACTCCGCCCTTAACGACAGCTGAAATGCGAGCGCGAATAGTCTCATCGCTCTTCTTCTGCTGTTCCAATTGGACCCATCCACGAGCTTGTGCAACGCGCTTGAGTGAAAGGGTCAATTGACCATTTTCGTTCTCTTCGCGAAGGATATAAAACTCAAGTCGGTCGTTCTCTTTTACGACATCTTCAGGACTGTCGATGGGCATATTGGAAAGCTCCTTAATAGGAACGAATCCTTCGGACTTCCCGCCCACGTCGACTAGAATGCCGTCACGCTCGATGCGTACGACGTTCCCCGTCACTATGTCACCCTGTTCGAAATTGTATTTGAAGGACTCTTGAAGGAGCTTCTCAAACTCCGATTTCAGATTTCCTTCTAACTGTTGTTCTGCCACTTTCCCTGGTATCTCCTCGATTTTATTTTGGCAAACTAATTGCATCAGATTTCCCACTTCTAATTAACGCAGCTCGGAATCGCAGAGGGCGAGTGTTTCTGGCACTCAGTCCTTGGATCGCAGGCATTCCTTGCAATCAGACTCGACGCTTCTCATAGAACCAGAATCGCTAAGCTGCAATGAGCTTCAACCGGTCCCTGACAAGTTGCCGGGCGTTAGTTTAACCCGCCGGTATATATGCAAACAAGAGATTTAGTTCATCCCATCTACATATTGCCTACTCAGTAAACGGTACATTACAGGCCCTAAGCGGCTGCGCGGTGGCCGGTAGCTGACGACAACCCAACGTCACCTAACTTAACGGCACCGGGCACACAGGGTTCTGCGGGACAGTGTGGTGGGAAAAATCGACAAAAAAGATGGAAAAATCACCTTCAAGTAAATTCAAATTCTCTAATAAGTAAAGATTTCGACGTTGTCATGCGCTACTGCTAGTTCACCTTGCCTGTCCAAAGCAGCACATATTTGACAATGAATAGATATCCGAACGATCTCGCGCTATATGCAATCCACCTTCAGATCGGATCGATCGCGAATAAGCTTGATAGGCAAGCGGATCCGGCAGCAAGATCATGCAACAAAAAGCGCAAAATTGATAAGATTGCCATGTTGAAGATGGTGGTTTTCTGTGTAGCGGCGCATCTGTGCACCCCGTGGCCACAAGCATTTTTTGCGGTTTCCAGAGGTTGTTAAATGAAAGAAATGACTCGAAATAGCTTAGTTTTGACAGCCGCTCTGGCTGTCATGTTCGGTTTTGCGTCCAGCGTTGATGCTCTTCCCGGCGCAAAACCAAAAGGCGCGACTCTCCAAGATATCGGCAGCAAAGTCTCCAATCCGGAAATCGATGCAGCGCAAACAAGAGTTGAGCAAGCAAAAGCGCAAGTTGATCTTGCCAACAAACAAGTAAACGCATCGCGTGCATTGCTCAAGGCCGCCCAAGCTGACTTGAAGGCGGCAGTGACTCATCTAGATGCACTGCGCCTGACTGCGCATGCTCAAGGATTAGTAAACGAAACAGGAATGACGCCAGCCAAGGCGCCACCGGTTTCAATTGCTACAAAAGCAGCTCCGGCAGAAGAGAAGAAGGAAGCTCCAGTCGAACCTGCGACCACCGAACCAGCAACAGCTCCAACTCCTGCAGCAAGCACAGAAGGAACACGCATTGGCGGCGATTTCAATTCCGAACAAGCTCCCAGCGAGCCCATTCAACTTCGCTAAGCGGTAAATATAAGAATGAAAAAGGAGCGGAGCAATCCGTTCCTTTTTTGAATACGTCGAGGTTCCGGAGGGCAGCAAGACCTTCAATGAGGCAATGGAGCAAAAATCGCGAGTCAGCTTCGCTCCCCCCTGCCCGAAACCTAAGACATAGGAACGCAGATTCAGGAGCGAATAGCGAACTGTTGCAGGTTGCTGATTCAACCTAACAAAGCATTGACTTAATGAATCTGACACCTGCAATTAAGGGGCATCGCCTTCGTGGAATTCACATTGCCTGTATCAGGCCCAGGGTGTTTACTGTCATTAAGGTAGACCGCCAAAGACAAGCACGCCCACCCGCAAAGGCTTTGCTTGCAATCGGAAGTAACATCAGGGGTGGGTACATGACTACACAATTTGAATCTGTCTTCGATGAACCAGTAAAAGCAGGGACCGAGAAGGCAGCAACAGAAGCACAAAACACAGCGCTGGATATGCTTAGAAGCTGCGTTGAGCATTTGCGCACGCCCGGCGGAAGAAGTATAGCCAGCGTCGCATACGATGAGAATGGGGATAAGCTTGCATCACGAATAATGTATGCGCAGGGTAAGGAGTTCTGGTTCAAATCCGACGGAAACGAGTACGAACTGAAAACAGCTCCGTTACGCGACTCTGGACTCTACCGCGTGAACGGCGATCAGAAAACCAAAGTCGAAAAAGACAGCGAAGAATACAAAAAGGCACTCGATAAAATTCAGAAAGTAGACTTCGATCATCTTCCACTTTGCTAATCGTTGCCACGCGCGTCGCGCTTATGAGCGTGCGGGATGTACGCGCTCCATACTTTGAGCGCATCTACTTTTCCAGCGGTTCGGTTAGGACTGGTGCCAAACTAAACAAGTCCAATTTCGAAGGCGTGCTTCTTACATATCTATATTGCGGACTCAAGATGTTCTTGGTGTAAGTCGGCACCGGGTGCAAAACGAACTTGCTTCCCATGTATCCACTTCCAACAAGAATCGGATAATCCACAAGAAGTCCGCCCAAATTATTTGCAATTAGATCGCGACTTCTATCGAATGTGCTTGGATCGTTCCATACTGATCGCAAAGCGCCAGTGCTCTCGCTCAATCGAAAACCAAGATCAAGTCCAGCAAGAATGCCAAGCCCCAAAGCGACTGAGTGAGCAGCTCTTCCGTACCCGCTTGCTCTCAGATATGACAGTCCTAAACCAATTGCCGCAGCACCGCCAATTTGAAGTGTGGTGCTAAGCGGATTTTCAACCATCTCGTCCAGCCGGCGAACAGCTCCTTGCTTGAGTCCCGTGTACAACAATTCAGCTTCCAACTGAAGCTTTTCGAGCAAGGAGTCATTAACAAGTTCTGCAGTTACTTGTTTGTCCCCTACCAACTCAAGCCCTGCAAAATCCGTCATTCCTGTTCTCCCCTAGCGCATCACAAAAGCTTCGTCTAGAGAAACTGTGAATTGTGCGCGATCTAACCGTATGCCCGGAATTTAGCACCGCTGGCATTGCAATATCCTCGCACGAACCTCTCCGGCAGTTAACCGTATCAACAGGGTCGAAAGAAACATCCATCAATCTGAATTCCAAATGAAGGTCGCGGAAGCCCAAAAGCTAGTCACTTACGCGCTGCGGTCATCAGTTGCAACTTGTAATTTGGTAGACTCCTCATCAAGCAAGCCGCAATATGCGATTCGAGCGGCTTCCTGCTCGGCTATTTTCTTTGAGCGCCCGATTCCCTGGGCGAGCGGCTGGTTGGCTACAGCAACCGAGACCGTGAAGATTGGATCATGCGGCGGACCCTCGATTTGCAAGACTGTGTAAATTGGCACGCCCTGAGCCCGCGACTGCGTAAGTTGTTGTAGCTGTGCCTTGTAGTTGTCCTTGATCCTGTCCTGGTTTACGGCATCTGCTTTCGTTGAGAAAAAACGATTGATAAAGAGGCGCGCTTTCTCCATTCCAAGATCGAAATAGATAGCGCCCAACACTGCTTCCATCGATCTTGCAAGCATGGAAGAACGAACAGGGACACCGCGCGCGACAGTAATGAAATCAGCAAGTCCAAGTTCAATTGCGACGCTTTCAAGCGTGCGAGCGTTGATCAAAACAGCCCGAATTTCAGTAAGTCGACCTTCGTCATGTTTTGGATAGCTATGATAAAGAAACTCGCTCACAACAAACTTTAAGACAGCATCGCCGAAAAACTCAAGCCGCTCATAATCGGCTATATGCGGATGATCATGAGAGTAGCTGCTATGTGTCAAAGCCTCATCAAGAATAGAAAGATCAGAAAATGACAACCCCATCCGCTCTTGAAAAATGGCGAGGGCTGCGGCTCTTTCACTTGAGATCTTGCGAGCACTTGTCATGTAATAAACGTGTCTTTCGCTATCCCTTGGCGTCGGTTCTCAATTTAAAACTTTATTGATGCTGATGGCAAGCAGATTACGGCTGATCCTTTTCAAGGAGCTGGAATGGTGCATCGTTGCCTAAATGATGGCATTTAGCCTGCGGCACTCCAGAGTATTATCCCTCTATAATCTATATAAAGCTACTTAGGAAAGTAATTGAGAGCTTGCGCCTTGCTATCCTTATTGCGGCAGGCGTGTCGTCAGACACGGACTCCCGGGGGACAGGCAAAAATATGTACGACTTACAGATAGTTCAAATAATTCTTTTCGTGATAGCCGGATTTGCTTTGCCGGCACTGGGGATGATCGGTCTTTCCTTTCTTCTGCAGTTTCTTTTCAAATACGGCAGACCAAACCCGCTGAAAAACCAGCCTTATGAATGCGGCATGAAGCCGATTCAAGAAGCCAATGTTCAGTTCGATATTCGCTACTACTTGTATGCGCTTCTGTTCATTGTTTTCGACATTGAAATCATCTTTATGATCCCGTGGGCGCTGGCAACACATAACCGGCAAATTCGAGAACTCGGAAATATGGTTGCGCCAACCGAAATGGCGATTTTCATCATGATACTTGCTGTAGGTCTTGCGTACGCCTGGAAGAAGGGCGCGCTCAAATGGGAGTAAGAAAATGAGCGAACAAATTCAACAAAGACCTGACGTACCACCAGAGCTCCGAGAGAGCGTCCAAGTTCACGAACTGGGCGGACTGATCGAAGCTCTGAGCAATGTCGTCTCCCCTGTCGCCAATTGGGCACGGTCCCAATCGGTGTGGCCGCTGACCTTCGGCACAAGCTGCTGCGCTATCGAAATGATGTCGGTCGGTATGTCGGCTTTCGACATCTCACGATTCGGCTCAGAAGTATTCCGCGGTACCCCTCGGCAAGCAGACTTGATTATCACGGCCGGAACAATCACACGAAAAATGGCACCGGCTTTGATTACCTTGTACGAACAGTTGCCCGAACCAAAATTCGTAATCGCCATGGGTGCCTGCACTATAACCGGTGGCATGTTCAACGATTCATACTCTGTCGTTCAGGGTGTCGACCGCATTATTCCAGTTGATGTTTATCTGCCGGGATGCCCTCCGCGCCCGGAAGGCATTCTCGATGCCCTGCTGAAGCTTCAACAAAAAATCAGAACACAATCGCTGGCTGAGCGGGCCAAAAAGGCTCACCAATCAAGAGCGATTCGTTATGTCGACTACGATAGCGGGCTGCCTTACGAAGTAATTAGAGCCAGCGTCGAGGAAGCGAAAGCAAATATCACGCAAGAGCTGACTGACAAACCGGTATAAGCAATTTTCAAGTCGAGAGCAAGGATAGAGGTATGACAGAAGCACACGGAGCCAAACCTGCAGAGGAAGCACCAAAAGAACTTCCAGCCGCATTTTTTGGACAATTCCTGGCAGAAAATGGAATCAACTCAAAACGACATGCCGATCATTCAGGAGCCGTTGAGTGTATCGAGCTAGCTGCAAAGGATTTGCTGCCGGCAATCAAACTGATGAGAACAAGCGCCGATACCCAGCTCAATTACCTGATTACGATTAGTGGCGTTGAGCAAGCCAACCATTTCGAATCTGTTTATCACTTCTGGTCATATAACAATTTGAAAGAACTGGTGGTCAAAGTTATCGTCGAGAAGTCCGACGTTCCGGAAGGCCAACTACCCGTGGTGCCTAGCATCGCTAACTTCTGGCCAGCCGCAAATTGGCATGAGCGCGAAACATATGACCTGGTAGGAATTCGCTATGAAGGTCATCCTTACTTGCGCAGACTCCTCAATCCATGGGATTGGGATGGTCATCCATTGCGCCGCGACTATAAGCAACCAGTTGATTCTCTTAACGACAAAAATCCACACAGCATGCGCTAATTGAGGCAGCAAGAAAAATGTCCACAGAACTAAATACACTGATAGAGACAACGTCGCCAGAGCTCAAAACTCAGGAGATGATCATCAATATGGGTCCGCAACACCCAGCTACACACGGTGTGTTGCGATTGATCGTCACGCTCGATGGTGAAATCGTCAAACACGTTGAACCGGTTTTGGGTCACTTGCACCGCGCGCAAGAATGGCAAGGACAAAACCGCACATGGTTTCAATATCAAGCATTGATCGACCGCGTCGATTATCTCTCCGGCATGTACACATCCTGGGCACTTTCAAGATCAGCCGAAACCATCGAAGGAACAGTCGTTCCAAAACGAGCTGAATACTTGCGCGTAATTCTTTCTGAGATGAACAGAATCACGTCACACCTTCTATGGCTCGGTACCTACCTGATTGACCTGGGTGCGATGTTTGGATTCCCCTTCTATCCGTTCCGCGAACGTGAAAAGCTGTTCGATTTGTTTGAAGCTGTAGCCGGTCAACGCATGATGTTCAACTACATCAGAATTGGCGGCGTCGTTAGAAACCCTCCATTCGGCTGGTTCGCCAAACTCGAGACATTCCTGGATGAGTTCCCGGCTCGCATTGATGAGTACGAAGCGATTGTCACGGAGAACCCCATCTTCTTAAAGAGAACAAAGGGTGTCGGTTACCTTTCACCGGAAGTTGCGATGTCCTATGGAATGAGCGGTCCGTGTGTCCGCGCTTCCGGAATCAATCTTGACCTGCGCAAGACAAAACCCTATTCCATATATCCTGAACTAGACTTCAAAGTTCCAGTGATGACAGAGGGCGACACCTGGGCACGATACATGTGCCGTATCGCTGAGATGCGCGAATGCGTCAACATCATTCGTCAGTGCATCAAGCAAATTCCCGGCGGTACAACTGAAGAGTTGCGCAAAGGTTTAGGCACGACCGGCCCTGAAAAGGATGACAGCAAGGACCTGCCGCCCGAACACATGATCATGGCAAAGAAGCAAAACGCCGGTCTTCGTGTAAAAGCCGGTGAGGGTTTTGCTGCTGTTGAATCGCCACGAGGAACGATCGGTTGCTATGTGGTATCAAACGGATCTGACAAAGCGTACAGATTCAGATGGCGCAATCCGTCATTCTGCAATCTCTCTGCAATAAGCGAACTTTTGGTTGGCTCTCCGATCGCAGACGTCATGGCAATCTTCGGATCGATTGACGTAATTCTGCCGGACGTCGACAGGTAATTGGAACGAAGAAGCAACAGCAAGTAAAGGTTAGGAAATGACAACAGCAGCTGCAGCCACCTCCGCTATGACGGGCAACATCAATGAGATATTCAAGTTTTTCCGAATATCTCTTATATGGATGGCAATCATTTTTGGTGCCGTCTGGTTAGCGTCATATGCAGTTGGGGAATTGATACCGCATTTGATTTTGCTTGGCGGCAAAGATAACCAGACCTTGCAAAACATCGCTGATGTTTTTCGAAAACTGACGCCATTAATCGCAGTGATGGTCTTCATTCCGATCAATGCCACTTATATGGTGCTTGCTGAGCGCCGCGGACTAGCGCTATTCACGGTGAGAAAGGGACCGAACCGGGTCGGTCCGGATGGCTTCCTGCAAACCGGCGCAGACGCAGTCAAGCTACTATTTAAAGAGAACATCGATCCGGAAGGATCCGACTTGATCATGTTCACGCTTGCTCCGATTATTTTCTTTGCTCCATCTGTTTTCGGAGCGATTCCTCTCCTTGCTGCAGTTACCAGTAATCACGACCTGTTCCAAATCGTGAATTTGCCGACTGGCATCTTTTATGTGCTTGCGATGTCATCGATTCCGGTGGTAGGCATCGTTATGGGTGGTTGGGCAAGCAACAACAAGTATTCTCTTGTAGGTGGTTTGCGCTCGGCTGCACAAGCAATTTCTTACGAGATTCCGCTTGTTCTGGCAGTCATCACCATCTGCTTGTTGGTCGGTACACTGAATGTTGTGGATCTGGCATGGCTACAAAATCCAGTAGAACTTGCTCAACTGACCGACCCCGAAGCTGCTGACTTCAAGAAGTGGGACGCCCTTCGTGGCGGCTCAAATGCTACCGGTTCGCTATTGGCCAACGGTATCGGTCCGTCAGTCTTGGGCAACTTCGGCATGCTCAACTGGAACTTCTTCGGTGGCGATACAATCACTTCCTACCTGGCACTGGTTGCCTCAGGAGCCCCTGGCTATACAGGCTTTAGCGCTTTCCTCAAAGGGATTTGCTGCATCCTTCTTATGATTTCGACCATGCTTCTTTGCGGTCTATACTTGACTGGAGCTTGCGCCGAAATTAATCGCATCCCGTTTGACTTACCTGAAGCAGAATCTGAGTTGGTTAGCGGTTATAACACCGAATATAGCGGCATACGTTTTGCAATTTTCTTCCTGGCAGAATTCACAAACCTGTTCATAGTTTCAACGATTGCTGTTGTAATGTGGTTTGGTGGTGGTTCTGCTCCCCTGCCGGCGATGATCTATGCACCAATTATGCAGGGATTGGACGCTGTTTGCGCTGGTGTCAACGGCGTACTGAATGGCATCGGATTGCCACCAATATTGAATGCCGTCACACTCAGCGGCGCAATTTGGTCAATTGCAAAAGTTTATTTCCTTGTCTACTTCGCAATCTTGGTGCGCGGCACACTGCCGCGATTTAGAATCGACCAACTTATGGATTTTGGTTGGAAGCGACTAATTCCTCTTTCACTCATTCTTCTTCTTGCAGTTACTTTCCTCAAGGAGCTCATTTAGTCATGTTCGCATTAGTTGGACGATCATTAGAAAGCTTGCGCCAGGTCTGCAGAGGCTTGGGAACCGTTTTGAAGCATGCGGCGCGTGAGCCAATCACAAAAGAGTTTCCGGACCAGATGCCCGAGTTGGCAGGTCATTTCCGCGGGCGCCTGGCGCTGGCTGTAAATCCACAAACTGGCGATCACTTGTGTATTTCATGTTTGCAGTGCGAGCGTGTTTGCCCTGACAAATGTATTCAAATTACATCGCACAAGAGTCCAGAAACGAACAAGCCCGAGTTGATCGATTTCAAAATCGACCACGGACTTTGCATGTTTTGCGGATTGTGCACCGAGGTCTGCCCGACTAATTGCATCATCAACACTAATGACTTTGAAATGGCTGATTACACTCGTGAATCGTTGATCTACGATTTGCGGAAGCTGACGCTGACACAAGACGAGTCAGCGCACTATTACGCCAAGAAAGAATTGCCGATGCCGAAGCCGAAACCGGCTAAGCCAGCAGCCAAACCGGCAGCAGGCGCGGCGGCGGCAAAACCGGCAGCAGACAAGCCCGCAACCGACAAGCCCGCGGCTGAAAAACCCGTGGCTAAGCCGGCAGCCAAGCCAGCTGATAAACCAGACAACATCGTTGTAGAGGTCGAAGCTCCAGGAGCAAAGCCGACTGGTGCTCCGGAAATGAAGCCAGCTGTGCAAGCCGATGCTGGCAAGGAAGCCGTAGCAGAGGTCAGAGACGCAGAAGCAGCAAAGACCGACGTGAAGGCCGAAGCAAAATCGGATGCGGCAAAGGAAGGCGCGGTCGCCGAAAGCGAGGCAAGAAAAGCTGAGGCACAGGCAGAAGTCGAAGCACGTAAGAAAGAAGCTGAAGCGGAAGCGGAAGCGCGCAAGAAAGAAACTGAAGCAGAGGAAGCTCGCAAGAAAGCGGAAGCTGAAGAGGCGCGCAAGAAGGCTGAGGAAGAAGAAGCTCGCAAGAAGGCTGAGGAAGAAGAAGCTCGCAAGAAGGCTGAAGAAGAAGAAGCTCGCAAGAAGGC
>JAIEQI010000153.1 GCA_019747875.1 Candidatus Obscuribacterales bacterium | reverse complement strand
TCTTTTGCATGATTGCCTCCACTCATGGCAAAATCATGCAAAAGATTTAGGCCGCCTTCAAGTAACCGGACAGACACAACTAAAAGACCATCCGAATTGCTTCGCGATGGTCTTTTAGCTATTGCTTGGCTGCCTCTTGCGGGAGGCTCAATATCTCTTAGTGCTTCAGCCAATCCTTCACACTAAGCGGGCTCTCTGCTGACGTTCCCGGAATGCGCATCCCTGCTGTTTCCGCATCGCCCCTCGGCTTCGAACGCACTGACTTGTTTCAGTGCTCACCGTTTATGCATATAAGATTAGCAGGCAAAAACTGCTTCGAGAAGTCCCCCGAATATTTTCTTGGATCAAAATCGATATCTTATCAAACTAGCCTACTGACTCAAATCCAAGTAGATGTGATCTTGTCAGGCACTCGGTCTAGCTATCTTCAAAAGATTCACGACGAAAAACACAAGTAGATATGCGTTTGGTGTCGAAGAGGATCTTTGATAATATCCGAATACTATTCGTTGGATATAATCGCGCATTCTTGCTCGAAAAACTTACATAACTCTAATCGCTCGCATCGTTCCAAGCAACAGATCAAGGTCAGCATTTGTATGCAAGCTCATCGATTAAGTACTGAAGTCGAAGCTCGCAGTGCTGGATAGTTGTTTTTGGATCATTCCTTTTTGGCTTGCGAGCCCTTTGTTTTTTCCAGCTCCTTCGCTTTTTGAAGCACTCTCTCCATATCTGGTTGCGCGCTTAGAAACCGATCCATAAGGAATCGAAGATCTTCGCTGTACCAAAGCTCCGTGAAGAATCTATTGCCGCCCGGAGGCCAATAGGGTTCTTCTCCAAACGTTTCTGCATAGCAAGCGGCTAGCTGGTTTTCGTATTCTTTGTTGGGGGACGGATTTCTTACTTGCGGACTCTCCGCCAAAGCCAATAAATACAATCTGGGCAGAAGAGCACTTTCCTTCTGCTCGATCAACTTATCCAATTCGGCTCTAGCTTGGTCAGGCTTGCCGCTTTCGACGAGAAGCCGCGCCTTATACAAGCGGTGCCTCAAGCTAGTCGGAGCATATTCAAAAGACTTTTCAGCAAGCTGCAAGGCTTCATCTCTCTTTCCAAGAAGCCATGACAGCCTGGCTCGTTCAATGCACAACCCTGCTGCAACAGTGCTGCTATTCAAGAATTTGCCGGTAACCCACGAAATCGGCAATGGATGTTTACGCAGATTCTCTGCTCGCTCAAATAAGTGTACTGCTTCTGGGTCTGCAGCGTTCTTAGTCGTCAGAAGTCGCGTCTCGGCTAAATACAGATTCTTCAAAAGTTCCAAGTAGTAAAAGGATGCATATCCTACGTCAAGCAGCACAAAGGACATGATTGCAGCCGTCGCTATCTGTGTGACTTGCGCTCCTTTCGCCAATGTTGCATCTACCTTCAGCAGTTTCTTGTTCAGAATTACTTGTGGTCGTTTCGCTCTTGCTTGCTCGAGGAATCGAATTTGTGTCGCATTATCGGCTATGCCAAAAGGAAGCTTGATGATTACGTCGGGATCTTTTTGTTGAGTTCCACAGATCATTCGCGATTTGACAATCAGATTTCCAAACCAGCTTAACTCCAGCTCTTCGACAGCATCCCAACGAATGTGCTTGATACCAAAAGTGAAACCATCATCGCTCAGGCGGATCCATTTTCTATATGGAACGGGAGGCTTGCCCTTGAATAAAAAAGACATCATTGAGCAAGCTTTGTTGCTTTCAAGAAATTTGAGAAGGAAGTGTGTGAAAAAGCATAGAATCAGTATCGCGATGACGCCCAGCATGCTCAAATCCAGTGAGAACCAAAACTTGTCGAAATAGAAAGTGAGGAAAACTATTTCGAAGCAAAGGAAAGTGAAACCAATGAGAGTGAGTATTTGATGGCTAAGAGAACACGTGAGGATGTCTTCTTTGTCAGCGCTTGAGAGGCTGCCGGGACTCTGTGTCGCGAGTGGCTCACTGGGGGGCATGGCGTTAAGTCGATCGTCAGAAGCAGCGCCGACCGGTTTATCCTCGGCTTCAACTGGCTTAGTCGTCACTTCTTCGTGATCCATACGTCACCTTATTGCGGTGCAGGCGTCTGACTTTCAGGACCGTTTGGAGCATTGTTCTTTTGAATCTCTTGAGCCTGATCTTGCAGTTTAGTGGCGTGATCGAGTTGACCTTGCTTTTTCTTGGTTTCTGCATAACCGTTTAAGCAATCAACCATCATCTTGTGCGAGCTACCAAATGCGGATTCAACGATATTCTTGGCTCGTTCGTGAGCTTCCTCAGCTTCCTTAAATCGATTTGTGTCGGTATAGAGTTTTCCTAGCTTGATCAAAACTGGAGCCAGGCTTCCGGATTCCTTTCCTTCTGCCTGTTCAATCCGTTGAATTGTGCTCTTATACAAGTCTTCAGCCAGTTCGTTTTTGTTTTCCTTTTGATAGACTGTTGCTAAATTGATAAGGCTATCAAAAAGAGGTTGATTGTCTTTGATACCATTCTGCTCTGCAACTTTTACGGCTTGCATGAAGTTGTACTCGGCCTCTGACCAACGGCCGGCTTCAAGGGCCTGGGTGCCTTCCACGTCGTATTTCTGGTAGCGTTCCGTGCTACCGCCAGTGCTTACTCTACCGGCAAAGAACGACACGCCAATCATCGCTATAACTGAGGCAACTCCTAGTCCGATCAGTAATTTCTTTCGTCCCTGATCGGTAGAGGTTTCGCCTGCTGGGGTAGCTGCTTTGTCGCTCCCTGTCTGAGCTACTGTATTTGATTTGGCGGGAGTGGTTTCTTCCTTTCCAAGATTATTTTGCCAGGCAGCTGCCACCGTATTCGGTACTGCCTCGCCCGCCTGGGTGATACTTGCTGGGCGAAGTATTTCCTCTGTAGGTCGTCTCGGAATTGACTCATTGCTGCCGGATTCGCTGAAAGCACCTTTGAATACGAGACGCTTAGTAGTCTTTTGCAACCAGGTGCGTTGAAATCCAACAAGAGCTTTCTTCATTTCCTCCGCTGATTGGTATCGGTCGTTGACATTTTTTGCAAGGCTCTTAAGAACGATCGCGTCGAGCCAGCGTGGAAAGTTGTTGTCTTCAATAGCAATTCCGATGGGCTCTGGCGGGGTGTCCAAATGCATCTGTGCAAGTTGCACCATGTTTTCGCCCAAGAATGGTGGACGGCCGGTTAGAGCCTCGTACATCACACAACCCATTGAATAAATGTCGGAGCGAAGATCCAGCTGCATACCGACACATTGTTCGGGGCTCATGTAGTATGGACTTCCGAATACCTCTCCGGGCCGCGTTAGCGACTGTGAATAGCGGCTCTGCTCTTGGAACTTAGCCATTCCAAAATCTACTAGTTTGACTTGAGCGTCAACGCCTGGATTCAAAATAATAACGTTTGCAGGCTTGAGGTCTCTATGAATCAGCCCTCTTTCGTGCAAGTGCGATAGCGCGTCACATATCTGTATGAAAAGCGACACAACTTCATCTGGTTCCAAGTAGCCGGCGGCCTGGATGAGAGTGTCTAGATCTGTGCCATCCAAAAACTCCATTACTAGAAATGCTGATTGATTGGCTGTGATTCCGAAGTCGAATACAGACACAATGTTCGGGTGGCTGACGCTAGTCATTGCTTTGCCTTCCATCTGGAAACGCTGCATGCTGCGTTCGTCTTGTAGGGTTTCTTTCCGCAGCATTTTGAAGGCGACAATGCGGTCAATAAGTGTATGTTGAGCTTTATAGACGACACCAATGCCGCCCTGTCCGATAATCTCCAGCAGGCGGTATCGATCCGCGATTACGCTGCCAAGCAAGGATTCGGGGTCTGGACCGGAGCTCGCTTTGTGCGGACCAGCTTCAGTTAGCTCTTGAGTGTTCGATTCTTCTTCAGTGATGGCTCTGCACTCCCTACGCAACTATGGTTGTGCCCGGGGGCGGTGACTGTCTAACCTGCCTGCCTGCGTGTAAGGTTATTACCGGACGTCAAGTGTATGCCATCTTTCATCAGTCTTTCACTTCGATGTAGGTCTGGCAGCGGGGCGGCCCATATTGCTGCTACCGCAGATGGTGCATGCTGTGAGAATTCGCATGCCAAGAAATTGCCAAAATTCTGCCGGTTTTATGCCAAGTAGGTTAGAAGTCTGGCTCTAGAAGCTCGTCTGCGTAAATTTCCCATTTCGACAAAATGCTTATGGTTGTCTAATGAAATTACGGAATGGTTATGGGTTGAGGTTTGAAAAATGGGTGGTTGTGATAATAACATGCGCTGTGGCGCTGGCGATTATGTAAATCGTGAAGCACGTTCTTTGGCTCACATGCTTGATCAAGGACGTGGCGAAGAGGTTGCAAACAGACTTCATCGTGACGCGTACAACATGGATCACCATGATTTCAAAAGATTAGTTAGACAAACTGCAGACATGGAACGCAAGGGACGTGGTGATGATTTGCACTTAGATCGCCGCGGACAGGTTCGCATTGCCACCAGGGATGGTGGACTTTATCCCTGCGATATATATGAAGATAGAGTTGTGCCTAAGCCACAAATTATTGTTGAACGACCGGTCATTATTCAAGAACGTCCTCCTGTCGTGATGCACCCTCAGCCCGGCCAAGCCCCACCCTATTACGAAAACTACCCGCCGCAGCCCCCACAACGTAATACCACGCTTGAAGGCGGTCTCTTAGGTGGTGTCATTGGTGCTGGTATCGGAGCCATAGCTGATCACAAAAATCGCGGTCGCGGTGCTGCCATCGGCGGTGCGGCCGGGGCCCTTGGCGGCATCCTCGGCGGCTCGTTGGAACGAAGATAAGTTTCTGATCTCCTCCCCTAACAGAAAGAGTGATACTTGTTTACCAAGTATCACTCTTTTCTTTGGCAATCTGAGGGGAATGTTGCCGTTAAATCTAGTTATTGCCCGACCATAAATTTGGCGAAGTCATAAACATTCTGCGCATCCTTGGCGACTTTGCTGAGTTCCTGACCTGCTTCCTTGAGCTTCGCTGGATTGCGGTGAGTCACGCTGCCATCATGCTTGATTTTTATTAGATCCCCATTTGGGGTTTTGATTGTCTTATCGCCTTGAGAGTTCTCTGATTCGGTTGTGCCGTTAGGATGTATAGTCTTCACCGTTCCATCTTTCTTTGACGTGACAACTGTGCCATCATGCTTGATTTTGATTGTGGTGCCAGTCTTTTCTGAATGTGTTTCCATGTCACCGTTTGCATGAATTGTTGTCGTGTTTCCGTCGTTGCTTCGAACCTTCATGCTCCCATCGTGTCCGAGTTTCAGATATGTTCCGTCGCGTGAGACTTGCTCCATGTCGCCGTTTGGATGTTTCACAACCTTTTCAATTTTGTCGTTGACACTTTCCGGATAGATTGTTGTGCGAGTTCCATTCTTGGATTCTCTTACTTCGGTACCATCGTTCTTATGCCAAACTTTGGTGCCATCAGCCTCAGTTTTCTCTGGTTTAGTAACGGTACGGTCGCCATTTGTTTTTTCGACAATTTCTGTACCATCTTTTTGGCGTGTTGTCTTCGTTCCATCGGCTGCCGTAATGGTGTAGCTTCCATCCGGCTTTCTTCTTTGAATGGAGCTGCCGTCTTTGTAGTGCTCGGTTTGTGATCCATCCTTATGAAATTCGACGCGATTTCCATCCTTTGGTGTGAATTCGAAGGAGCCATCTCGGTTTTGTTTCTCGACGCCACCGTTCGGATATTCAATTACCTTTGCTACTTTTGGATCGAGTTCTTTCGGATATTCGGTGGTTTTCATGCCATCTAGTTCCGTGATTTTCGTTCCATCTGGTTTGTGGGTGACCACTGAGCCGTCTTTCTTTTCAATGATGACGGTTGCGATAGGTCCATCGTGTTTTTCGGTAACCTTTTGCACGTCTTTGTCTTTGGCGGCTTGCTCGGCAATCTTATGTTGGCGTGCTTCGCCCTCTTTGACGTGCTGCTTAATGACCTCGACCGCAACTTCACCTATGCTTTCGGCAATTCTTCGTCCTTCTTTGACAGAGCTGTCTGCGTTTTTCATTCCGTCCTTAACGGCTTCCCAAATGCCTGAGCCATCATTGTTGCCGGCTGGTTTGACATTGTTTAAAGGGTTGTCCTTGCCGTTTAACTGTCCGAGGACTTTGCCTCCATCATTTTTAGCATCGCCGAACCCTAGTTGTTGTAAGAGGTCTTTGGAGGACGGAAGAGCAAACTCTGTGAGGGTCGCAGCGACTGATGTTGCTGCTTTTCGGAAATCTTCGTTGAATTGCTGATTTGACAATTCGGCGCCGTTTCTGGATTGAGCCTTTTCGCCGTCGTTCTTTACCGAATCGTTCTTCTCCAAGTCGCTGAAAATGTTCTGACCCATGATTCTTGTCCTCTTTAGTAAATTCATGCCAACGCATTTGCCATACTCAAGACAATACAGAGAAGTTGTTTCCATGTTGTTTACGAGTTTGAAACGCCTTCAACACCCGAAGAGCATGAAATAGGGCAGAGGCAGTTTATAATTGCCGTTCCATGTCCCTGTCGCGAGTAGCAAAGAATGCCAACTGAATCCAGTAAAGCGCTTGTCTCAGAAGTGTTTGGCAAACTGCCGGACGGTACCGAAATTCAGGCATTCACTCTGAGCAATCAGAATGGTATGCGAGTTAAGGTGATAAATTATGGCGCTATTATTGCCGAATGCTGGGTGCCGGACCGGAATGGCGACCTGGCAAATGTCGTGCTCGGCTTTGACAATCTTCCTCAATATGTAGCGAAGCACCCACGTTTTGGGTCAACAATTGGTCGCTATGCAAACCGGATTTCTAATGCCCAATTCGAGATCGACGGCGTCACCTATAAGTTGACTCCGACAAAAGGCACTACCAGCACGCATGGCGGCGTAATTGGATTTGACAAAAAGGTCTGGGACATCGAAGATTCTGGCGAGAATGAGCACGAGTCATGGGTTACACTTCACTATCTCAGCAAAGACATGGAAGAAGGTTTCCCCGGAAATCTGGACGTCTCAATCAAGTTTACTCTCTGGAAGAGTTCCAACGATTTGCTTTTGCGCTACTTTGCGACAACAGATAAAGCGACTCCCGTCAATCTTACAAATCACAGCTATTTCAATTTGAAGGGTGCAGGAAACGGCGATATTCTTGATCATAAGGCTAGCTTCAATGCTACCTTTTACACCCCACTTAATGCAGATATGGTGCCTACTGGTGAAGTGGCCCCAGTTAAAGGAACTCCTTATGATTTCTCAGAGCGAACACGGATTGGCGATCGCATCGACAAGACCGATGGTGGTTACGATATCAATTTGGTAATTCAGATGAGACCGGGCGACATTGAAGGACTGGGCAGTGTAATTGATCCCGACTCTGGGCGATGTCTCACCGTGTACACCGATCAGCCGGCGTTTCAGTTCTTCACTGCCAATCAGTTGGACGGATCTATTCACGGGAACGGAGGAAGCTATCCGAAATTCGGAGGCTTCTGTTTGGAAACGCAATGTTATCCAAACAGTGTCAATCAGCCAAACTTTCCGACTAGTGTGTTGCGTCCCGGTGGAACCTACGGACATTACACGCAGTTCTCTTTCACGAACCTCCCGTCCGACATAGAGATCTAAGAGCTAGTTGTTCTCAAGAGATCGAAGCCGGCAAGATGCCGGCGCTCCCGGGAGCGAACCGACAGCCAGTCGCTCCCGGGAGCGAACCGACTGAATGCTCTTTTGATCGTAAGCCAGCGTTGGAGGCAGCGGTGCTTCCCGTCCCGAACTAGCAAGATCTGGTTAACTTTGTGCTAAGTGATCCTTGATAGCAATCTTTTGCGCAGCTGCCAAGACTGGGAGTCGGAACCAGAAAGTGCTGCCACCGCCCTCGGTGCGGCTGAATCCGATCACGCCGTCGTGTTGCTCGATAATCGCTTTTGAAATGGCAAGACCTAGCCCGCTGCTGCGCAGCTTCTTGTTCTTTGCTGCTTTCGCTTGTTCGTACTTCTTAAACAGCGTTTCTTCGAACTCGGGAGGGATTCCGGCGCCGTGATCTACAACTTGCAATTCTGCGTGCTCTGAATTACTAGTCAATTCGATTTCAATTTGTCCGCCTTCTTCTGAATACTTGATCGCATTTGACAGCAAATTAACTACCACTTGCAAAAGTCGATCTGGATCGGCATGGACAGGTACTGACTTTCCGCCGGTCTTATCAGTCAATTGAACTCCTTGCTGCGCTGCAAAACCACTCATTGTTTCGATGGATCTTTCAATCACTTCCGCCAGGTCGCTATCAGATTTGCGCATCTGCAATTTACCGGCTTCCATTTTTTCAATGTCCAGCAAGTCGCTGACCAACATAATCAGTCTCGTCACTCCAACATCAGCACTCTTTACGCGCTGCTCTGCAGTCTCAGAGATGGGACCATAGTTTCCATTTAACAACAATGACAGAGTCATTTGAAGGGACGTCAAAGGCGTGCGCAATTCGTGACTAATCACCGCGACGAATTCTTGCTTCATGCGCTCAACTTCTTTCCTATCGCTAATATCATGCGCGACACAGAAGAGCGATTGTTCGGATTCTGACCAGCGAATTGACCAGAGAGTGTGAACTGGATGCTCATCTACCGTAACTTTATTCTCGATATTGAGCAACGAATTCGATTGTTGCTTTGTCTGATTCTCGATCGCTTCAGCAAATTTTGGAACGTCATCTTTCTCGATGATTTCTGAGTAGTGCATCCCGATCAGTTTCTCTGGCGCAATCCCCCAAACCTGGCTTGAAGCTGGATTGACAGCGGTAAACTTGCCATCGGAATTAATCGAGCAAATAACGTCAACGGCATTGTCGAGAATGGCGCGTTCTTTGCGAGTTGCTTCGGCTAATTCGTTCGCCATCTTCCGAAAGAAGAGATCCAATTGGGCAATTTCATCGTGCCGCGTATGCTCTCGAAAGAACAAATCCAGTTGTGATCCGCTTTCAGCTGTTAGCAATTGCAAACTTTGTTTCTTGCTCAGGCGCTCGGTGTTATCCATGAGAATTCCCAGCCTGCGAGTTGTGTTGCGATTGAATCCAATTGTAAGAACAACGCCGATTGCGACAGCAAATAGCGCACCGGTTGCAATAAAGACCTTTAGTTGGGTGCTGCCTTCTTTGCCGCTTTGCTCGTATTGATTAAGTCTGTGACTTTCGATTTCCCCAATTCTCTCCAGTCGGTGGGTGAACTTGGGGATCATCTGTGCAAATTGCAGGAAGATTATTCTGGCTTGACCTTCCGGCAGGTCATACTCTCCAGAGATTTTTTTCTTATAGATTCTTATGAGTTTTGCAGCAGTGTCTGCGTAATCGTGTGTATGTTTAAGTAGCTCGAGCTCCTCATCAATCGGATCCTCGCGAAGCAGATTATCTAATTTCTCAAGAGTCTCATGTGTAGCGGTTAGCTGTGCTTCAAGCTTTGCTGGAGCGTCCGCATCTTCCCTTAATTTGTAAAGTACTAAAGTGGTGCCCGCCAGCGCAAATTCTTTAGTGAGCTTATTGCAAAGTGACATGACTGTTCTTGCGCGTTCTGCACGACGCAGATCTTCCTCGACTCTCAAGTAAAAGAAAAAAAGCGACAGCAAGAACACCAGCATCATTCCAATTGGAACGCCGACTAAGATCCAACCCTGTTGTTTAAGATTGAGACTCGCGATCATCCTAAAAGACTCTTTGTTCAGGGGGATCTAATCGTCGGAGCAATGAGGGACTCGATATCCCTTCGAAACTCCGCAGCTTTTATTTTGAGTACGTCATTTGCGGTGAAGCAAAGAGGACCAAAATCGCTCTGCCGGTGTAGTATTGCATGTATTCCCGATTATCCGCCTTTTGCGCGATTTGAAATGGCAAAAATTCTTTTAGTTGAAGATGATCGCCAGCTTTGTACGCTGATTATCGACACCCTGCAAGGTGAGAATCACGTTATCGACGCTGTACACAAAGGTCCCGAGGGCTTGGAACGGCTGAGATTCTATAAATATGATCTGGTTATTCTCGATTGGGAGCTGCCTGGAATGTCGGGACCCGAGATTTGCCAGGAATTTCGTTCCAAGGGCGGCTCCTCTCCGGTCTTGATGCTCACAGGCAAAAAAGAGATTGAAGACAAGGAAACAGGCCTGGATGCCGGTGCTGATGATTATCTAACCAAGCCATTCCATTTCAAAGAGCTGACAGCGAGAATCAGGGCTTTGCTGCGTAGACCCGCCCCGGTTTTAGAAACGGTCCTTAAAATTGGTGACATCACGCTCAACACGGTAAGCAGGCAGGCTTACCGTGGTGATGAACAGTTGAACTTGCAACCCAAAGAACTGGCGTTATTGGAGTTTTTCATGCGCCATCCGAACCAGCCCTTTAGTTCAGAGGCAATTCTTGATCGAGTTTGGTCTTCAGAGTCGGATGCTGCCCCGGATACTGTGCGCATTCAGATCATGCGTTTGCGACACAAGATCGATTCCGACGGAAAGGAATCCATGATTCGAACCATTCATCGCGTTGGTTACATGATGGTTCCACCTGGCGAAGCGTAGCCTAAGTTTGAAAATTGATTAGAGCGTTTTTTGTGAATATACATTCGCCGATTTTCGGCAGCCATTTGCACCAGAGAAAGATCAGTGTTTTTGTCCTATTTCTTTAAAATCGCCAGGATCTAGAATGAACTTGATCTGTCCAACATCCGTCCACCATCCGTGCATTTACAGCTATCTATCGTGTCATGCGCTTCTGCGTGAGGCAGCATTTGCTGTGCAATGCCACCCCTTCGGAGGATTCAAAATTGAATACTAGTCGGATCGCATTTTTCTTATTAACAGTTGCACTGGCGCTGCCACAAGCAAAGGCGCAATATGCTGGTACATTGCCGGCAGAAACTGTAACGTCTCATGGTGCTGACGCCGCCCCAGCGCCAATTATCGATCGGGGCTCAATTGCTTCTATTGCGCCAATATCACCGGCCTTAATGCCTAAGACTGCAAGGCCGGTCGCAACACCTGGATCGCTTTCTTCGCCGAGCCCAAGCTCCTTGAAAATGGTGCCGGCTGCATCTGTAGCAGTTCCCAGCTTGCACTCTTCACAAAAACGGCTCACTAAGGCTCCGCTGGGTTTGAAACCGCCGAAAGGATCGAAAAAGGGGCATTGGGTGGAGGCGCCAATCTACTCCATGTCTGGGATGCCCCAATGGGTAGAGGACAAATAAATGACTGTTCTGGTTGCTGACCTCGATCCAGTTAAGCAGCCAGTGACAGCGATAACTGATTCAACTAGTGAGTTGCAGGCTGGGCATACGGCCGGCAGCTCGCAGTTGGACCAGGGCGCTGAAGCTGCTTGTAGCAAGGTAGCCGCTGGCACAGGGAAACAAGAGATCAATCCGTGGATACTGAACCCGGCAATTGATTTGTTGTTTTCCTGTGGCGGTATCGTCTGGCTTTTCTTTGGGCTGCATTTCTTCGTGTTCGGAAACCATAGTCGTGATCTTGGCGTGCAAGCGCTTGTAATGCTGGTCATCGTTGGTACTCACATGCTCAGCGAGACGCATAATGTTGCAACCTTGCATCGTATTTTTCAAAAGGAAGAAAAGGCTCGCTTCAAATTCCACACTGAGAAGCTCGCTCTTGTTTGTGGATTTCTAGCGATAGCGGGTTTGCTTGTTCCATCTGCAGTTTCAGTATTCACAAAGATCTATTTGATCTGGGTGAGCCAACATTTCACGGCGCAAAGTTATGGATTGGCTTTGCTGTACTGCTATAAGCGTAACTATACGCTGAGCTCGTTCGAGAAGAACATTTTTTCGATGTTGATGCAAGCTACTTGCTTGTTTGCGATTGTGCGCCAATTTACCTTCTACGATTGGGGCGGTGGCAAGTTCATCGGCATCGATATTCCGTTTTGGGGACCGCTGCCCGAGCCTGTTTTTGTTGCCGTCAGTTATGTGCTTGCCGGGTTGGCAGCTCTGTTTACTCTGATTGTTTGCAAGAAAGCAGTTTTTGAAAAGAAGGTCTTTCCCCTGCCTGCTTCTCTTCTTACTGCGACCGGCATCTTAATCTGGATCTTTGGTAAGGAGGTAACCGGTACACTTTGGCTTTACGTTCCAGCCTTCTATCATGGCAGCCAATATCTGGTCACCAGTACGGCCTACTATTTGAAGGACAAAGGATTGCCTGATGGACTGCCAACAGTCCAGATAGCCAAAGCACTGACAAAACCACTGGCTCTGAAGTATTTTGCCAGCCTCGTACTAGTCGGTACTTTCATGTACATCGGCATTCCACACGTCCTCGAACAGATGGGCGTCTCATTCGATCTAGCATTTGCCAGCATCTTCTGCTGCGTCAACTTCCATCACTTCTTAACTGATGCAGCGATCTGGAAGCTTCGCGACAAAAGAACCCGTGATATTTTGATGGCGTAGTTTCTAACTAAAACTAGTTGAGTATTTATTTCTTGTCGTCTGAGGGCTTGAACATTGACCAGCCGTCATCGTCTTTGTCCTTCTCTTTATCCTTTTGCTCTTCCTCAGGAGATTTCTTTGGGAGCAAGGAACCGAAAGCTTGGCTGATTCCACTTTCAGCTAAATTGCGACTGCGCATTTGCTGATACTGGTTCACTACATCGGAATACTTTTTGGCAGTTTCGTTGCTTTCCGAAAGTAATCCAATTTGCTGTGTAATACCTGTGTGATGTTGCTTCTTAATCTTTGTCTCAATTTCACCTTGTGATGTAGCGTTTGATTGATCGCTTTGCGCTTGCACGGAGGAATCTTCAGCAGATTGCTTCTGCAGGCTCTCGGTTTTCTTTTCCTCAGCCTGGCTCTTGTTGCTTTGCTCTTCGTTATTTGACAATGCGGACATCCTCAAAAGGCGATTCAAACTAAGACTAGCATCTTTTACCCATTCGGTCAGCTAGTTAATCTGCCTGCTATAAAGTCTGAGGTGCAAGCCGTGGGAATAGTCGAAGCGCTTTTCCAGCTTATACTCAGCCGGAATCATAGATGCTAACGACTCACCTTCCTGCGCCGTTAGAAGTGCAAAGGAATCGTTCTTGTTCACTATATCTCTAATGACGCTTTCTCCCATTGCCGGGCTTACACCTCGTTGAAGGCGAGGCTTTGTTAAGTAGCGATTCAAGCATATTAAGTCATAATGCTGGCTAACAAGAAGCAGTCTGTCCTGTGGCACGTTCAATTCGACCGTGGCAGCCATTTCCTTCCATGGTTCTCTTTGATGAACTATGTGCAAATAGACAATATTGATTCCGGCGAAAAGGAAATGCACCGCTGCCAACCAGGTAAAGGCTTTCCGCCAGCTGATTGCTTCTGCAAGACCATAAGCAGCCAGCATGAAAATAGCTGGAGCTGTAAAAACACTGTATCGTGCTACTTCGATTACCCGGTGTCCTTCGAGAACATCAATTAGCCAGAGCCCGCCTGCCGGTACAATCGCCCATAACCATAGTGCGCAAAGGGAAAAACGTTCTTTGCTCGACTTGAAAATTTCTTTGCCCGAGAGCAAAAGCATAATTGCGCTGGTGACATAAGTTGGTATCGCATAAGCCACCACCTTATGCCCGCAAAGGAAGGTCAACCAGTTCACTGGAACACGTATGAATAGTGCATAGAGTGCCCAGATAAAGTCAGTTTTCTTTGCAATATAGAACGACTCTTTTCGTGATCCTGCCGAAACTAGAAACATTGGTAGCCATGGAAGCCACAGAAGGGCAGTTGCTAGCCATGCAACAACTAGCACGAGCAGGGTGCGCCATTGACGGCTCCAGAGCAAGAAGGCAACGGACAATGCACCTTCTGCCGCCGCCATGAAAAGCGAAGTGTAATGCGTATTAATCATTGCCCATGTTGATATTACATATAGTGGCACTAGTAATTTCGATCTGAGCGGTGTTATGCCTTCGCGTAATATTAGTAGTAGGCAAGACCCGGATATTAAGCCCGTCAATTCGACCAAACTGTACATTCGGGCTTCCTGCGCATAATGAATTGAAAAGGGTGAAACGGCCGCAAGCAAGCCTGCGAATATGGCGACTCTTGTCGTCAAAAGGCACCGGCAGAAATAGCAAAGCATCGCTACTGATATCGTCGAAATCAGCATTGACAGGGAGCGGACCGCGAAGTCGCTTTGCCCGATGATCACCATCCATCTATTTAGAAGCACCGCATATAGAGGCGGGCATAAGGGATCCACCGAGCGAAAATTGGCCAGCAACTGAGCTGTCGAAGCCGGCGGTTCAAAGCGGAAGAGCGTCATTTTGCCAGCTGGATCGGCAGCCAGATCTATTGCTCCGTGTCCGAAAGCTCCGACCATACTCTGATAACTTTCGTCCAACCAGAGGCTGTCAAAGCAAATGCCCGAAAGTCTCAGCCCTGCAGCCAATAAAATTATCAGACTAAAAACTATGCTTGGCTTCATTTGCCCTGCCGAACTGTCAGGTTTATTCTATCGGCTTCGTGAACTTGCAGTGAAGATGCCTCATCTTTGCGTTTTTAATCTCAAAACCTCCCCATTTTGCCTGATATTCCGCCTTCCCATCTATTTATCTGTTTAGGGCTATGCTGGGTCGGGAACAAAAAATTGGGCCCTTGGCGGGGCTTTGTGTGGTGTTTTCAAGTCGGTTGTTTCGGAGATCGCGAGAATGGCGCTTGTCAAGAAGGAAATTGGTGATCTGTTAGTCGAGAATGGGCTAATCTCACCAGAAGAGTGGAAGGACGTACAACTTGAAAGGGAAAAGACGGGCGAGCCCGTCAGTCTAATCCTGGCAAGACTTGGACTGGCCACCGAAAATCAGTTAAAGAACGCGCTTGAGCTTCAGTATGGTGTCAACTATTTGCCGCTTGCAAAGACTCCGGCACCAGTTCCAGAATGTTTGGCTCTCTTGCCGGAAGCGGTTATGCGTCAACATCAACTAGTGCCTGTTTCGAAGGATGGCAATCGCGTCAGCATTGCGATGGTTAATCCGAACAATCTTGTTGCGCTTGATGATATTAAGATGCGTCTGAAAGGCATGCAAGTAAAACTCTCTGTTTGTACGGAGGATGATTTCCAGGGATTCATGGAAACCATCTATTCCAAACACTTAAGCGACAAAAAGATTGAGGAAGATGCCAGCGCGCACGGCTTTATCGACCAAGAAGTCGATCTTAGCCAGATGGACATACTTGCTGATCTGGGAGAGGAGATTTCGGAAAAGGACTTGGAAGACCAAGCTTCTGACGCTCCTATTGTTATGCTTGCAAACCAGATTTTGGCAAAAGCAATCAAAAACAGGATTTCAGATATTCACGTCGAGCCGCACGAGAAGGAAGTGGCAATACGCTTTCGCCGAGACGGTGTGCTGATGCTCGATAGAAAGCTTCCAAAGCCGATCTTGCCAGCATTGGTATCACGTCTAAAAGTTATGGCTGACCTCGACATCGCCGAGCGTCGTATTCCCCAAGACGGTCGTATCCGAGTCAGGCTATCCGGAAGAGACATCGACTTCCGGGTTTCTACCTTGCCCGCCAAATTCGGCGAGAAGGTGGTTATGCGTATTTTGGATAAATCGAATACTCAGATCGGTTTGAACAAATTGATCACAGACGAAGATGCCATGAAAGAAATCCTCGACATGATTTCAAAACCATACGGCATCATCTTCGTAACCGGACCTACAGGTTCTGGAAAAACAACTACTCTCTACTCGGCGCTTGCAGAACGCAACACTCCGGACGTCAACATCGTGACAGCGGAAGACCCGATCGAGTACGACATGTCAGGTATCACGCAGGTGCAGGTCATCCGTGAAAAAGGAATGGACTTCGCCAGAATTCTCAGAGCCTTCTTGCGTCAAGACCCGGACATCATGCTCGTAGGGGAAACGCGGGATAAAGAAACTGCAAAAATCGCTGTCGAAGCGGCGCTCACAGGTCACCTTGTGTTCACCACGCTTCACACGAACGACGCACCAGGAGCCATCTCACGTCTTGAGGAAATGGAGGTCGAGCGCTTCCTTATATCGTCTGCGACAATCGGCATTATCGCCCAGCGTCTTGTTCGTCGTGTTTGCGGTGACTGCAAAGAAGAGTATGTGCCAGATCGCAACATGCTTGAATACCTTGGGCTCATGGATCGTAGCCAGGAAGTGATGGCGGAAGCGCAAATCAACTTCTATAGATTCAAAATGGCTGATAATGGTTTTCCGATCTTTTATAGAGGCAAAGGATGCGAAAGCTGTTTTAATGGTGGCTACCGCGGCCGGGTTGGCTGCTATGAGGTAATGCGTCTCAACGATGAGTTGCGGGACCTGATTGCAAAGGGAGCGTCCACTGCAATGCTGCGATTCGCGGCAAAATCCTCTGGCATGGTGCCTTTGAAGGAATACAGCTTGCGCTTAGTTGCGCAAGGTCATACCACACCTGAGGAATGTATCCGGGTAACTATTTCGGACACATCAGGTGGTGAAAAGCTTTGTGGAAAGTGTCGTAATCCGATTGGCGATGACTTCATCAAATGTCCATTCTGTCAACATGAATTGAAAAAGTCTTGTGTCAGATGTGGAACCTTGGTTGAAGAAGGCTGGGGATCCTGTGCAAAATGCGGCTTGTCGGTAGAGGAGGCGCAACTGGATCACGTTTGTCCATCCTGCGAAGCGGAAGTCTTTGGCACCTGGCAAAGGTGTCCGTATTGTCAGGCGGAAAGAGCGTTTGCAAAGAAAGAGTAGGAGCAATTTTAGAGAAGATTCTAGGAAGCATTCAAAGGAGTTGGCTGCATCATGCCTATAGAAATTCAAGAAATTCTTCAACTGGTCGTCGATAAGGGCGCTTCCGACTTGCACTTAAAAGTCGGTTTGCCACCAATGATTCGCGCATCCGGTAAACTTATTTCGAGCGAGTTTGATCCTGTTAATAAGGATGACATTCAAAGAATGGTGTTTTCGATGCTGACAGGCGATCAGCGCAAGACCTTGGAAAATACATTTGAACTTGACTGCAGCTACGGTGTTTCCGGACTAGGCCGATTCCGGGTTAACGTATACAAGGATCGTGGCAGCTATGCGGTCGCCATGAGAACGATCCCGTTCCAAGTTCCGATTTTGGAAGACCTTGATTTGCCCGCCGTCATCTCTAAAGATCTCGTTCACAAACCTAGAGGCTTGGTGCTGGTAACCGGACCGACGGGTTCCGGCAAATCATCCACATTGGCGGCCATGATCAACTGGATTAATGAGAACCGCTCTGAACATATTTTGACCATCGAAGACCCGATCGAATTTTTGCACAGGCACAAGAAGTCGATCGTTAGCCAGCGTGAACTCGGCTCAGACACGAAGAGCTTTTCAAATGCACTTAGAGGCGCACTGCGGGAAGATCCCGATATCATCCTGGTCGGTGAAATGCGGGACCTGGAGACGATCGGTTTGGCACTGACAGCTGCCGAAACAGGTCACTTGGTGTTCGGAACCCTGCACACAAGCTCCGCCGCGCAAACTATCGACCGTATTGTCGACGTGTTTCCGGAAGCACAGCAGCAACAGGTTCGTGTTCAGTTGTCAAATAGCCTTGTCGCCGTTGTATCGCAGACGCTGATGTCGCGTGCACAAGCAAAGGTTGGTGCAAACTCCCAAATGCGTGGCCGAATTTGCGCCTGCGAAATCATGGTCAACACGCCGGCTATCGCTAACTTGATTCGTGAAGCGAAAACAGCCCAGATTTATTCTTCAATTCAGATGGGTGCCAATCAGGGGATGCAAACTCTTGAAAGCGCACTAGCTGGACTTGTGAAAGCAGGCTTGGTGACCTATCAAGATGCTTTGACAAAAACAAGTAGACCTGACGATTTCAATCGTCTGGTCGGTCCTCAAGCTGCCAGCCTTGCAGGCATGAGCATGCGTGGAGGGGGAGGGTCCCACTGACGAAAAAGCCTTAGCGGTCAGGCTTTGAGAACAGAAATCATCCCAGTGTAGTTCGTTTAAAAAGGAATTAGGAGAGGTCCAAAATGGATTCAGCAAAGGCAAAAACAAAGACTGCCGCGAAAGTGGCACCCAAGGGTGCCAAGGGAGGTGGCGGCGCTAAGCCGAAGGGTGCAGCCGGTGGTGGCAAGAAAAATGATTTGCTATCGCGTTTTGAGACAGTAAAACTCAAAGACATGGTCGTTTTCTCTAGACAGTTCTCAGCCATGATTGGATCTGGCGTTGCCATGTTGCGCACGCTGACCATCATTTCAGAGCAATGCGAAAACGAGAAGCTGAAAGTGATTCTGACCGATGTGAGAAATCAGGTTGAGGCCGGAAGTAATCTATCCGATGCGATGGCCAAGCATCCTGAGACGTTTGACCGCTTATACGTCTCAATGGTTAAAGCCGGTGAGACAGGCGGTATCTTGGATGCCGTTATGAAACGGGTAGCCGAGTTTATGGAAGCTCGTCAAAAGCTGACTGACAAAGTCAAATCAGCTATGGCTTATCCGGTTGTCGCCTTGGTTGTCGCCATTATCGTGTTCTGGGCGATGTTGACCTTTATTCTTCCTGTATTCCAAGGAATATTCGAAGGCATGGGCGGCGACTTGCCGGAATTCACAATGATGCTCATCAATTTGTCCAAGTTGATGCGTTCTCCGTGGATGATCTTGTTTGTGGCAGCTTGCGCTGGAGCTTGGTGGGGCTTCAAACAATGGACCGCAACACCTGCCGGACGCTTTGCCTTTGACGGTTTCCTTCTGAGAATGCCTGTATTTGGCGATGTGATCAAAAAGGTAGCAGTTGCTCGTTTCACCAGGACCTTCGGTACCCTGATTCACTCAGGCGTTCCGATGTTGACCTCACTCGATGTTGTTAAAGAAACCGCTGGAAACGCTGTTCTTTCAAAAGGCGTAGAGGAGATCCACAAGGAAGTCAGGCAAGGTGGAACGCTGTCCAAGCCGATGAGTAAAAATCCGCTTTTCCCTCCAATGGTCGTCCAAATGGTCGCCGTCGGTGAGGAAACCGGTAAGCTCGACGAAATGTTGGACAAGGTTGCTGACTTCTATGACGATGAAGTCGAGAACTCGGTCGAAGCCCTAACATCTGTCTTGGAACCGATTTTGGTTATCGGGGTTGGCGGTATCGTCGGGTCCGTCGTAGTAGGCATGTACCTGCCGATCTTCACCATTATCAACCAGTTGAAGTAAGGGATTCGACTTAGCGCTCGGAAGTTTCGCTGGGCTAGCCGCCCTCTCAACTCCTCCGCTAATAAGCACCCGTGAGCTCAAGACCAAAAGAACTCGCTCGAGCAGGGCGAGTTTTTCTTTGAAATCTCCTGACAGCTTAGCGAAGCTGTGCGTCAGCGAAGCTCTTCAGCGAAAATAGATGGCAAGTTTCATAACAATCGTCCGGAAAATACTCAGGATGTTTGTACAAAACGCATTAAACAATTAGAATAGACAGAGTCAACTCGCCCCCCCTGAGTATACTGCCTTGCAAGCTAAGTCTTCCAGCTCTGTGAAACCATTAACATCAATGTCATCGGGAATCTCGAAATCCGCCGCCGATAAAGGCCAGGACCAAATCCATAAGTGGTTGCTCGATTACTCGCAAACACGCGACCCCGCTTTGCGCGACAAGATAATTCAAGCTTCGCTTTCCCTTGTGAAGCGTATTGCTTATGGATTAGCTCGTCGATCCACCGACCCTGTTGAGGATTTGATCCAGGTCGGCTCTATTGGCTTAATAAAAGCCGTCGACCAGTTCAAACCAGATGCTGGCGCCAAGTTTCAGACTTACGCCACCCATTTGATTACGGGTGAGATAAGGCATTATCTTCGAGACAAAACGGCAATGATCCGTGCTCCGCGCGAATTGCAGGAGCTTTCTTTCCGGATCAACAGGCTCGTTCAAAATCTTACGGCAAAATTGGGGCGCGAGCCTACGGATGTGGAGATAGCTCAGGAGCTACAGATTCCAGTTGCTCGAGTGAATGAAGCCTACGAGGTCGATCGACGTCGAACGCTTATCTCTCTTGATCAGGCTCTATCAAACGACGCCGGTAGCGAGCAATCCCTTATCGATACGCTGGTTGACGGTCGCTATCAGAGCAATCAAATTGCCAAAGAAGATCGTTTCATGCTGGCAGAAGCCATTAAGCATTTGCGTGATGGACTTCGCGAAGTCGTCCAGCTCACTTTCTACGAAGATCTCAGCCAAACTGAAGTCGCAAGACGCCTCGGAATTTCTCAAATGCAAGTCTCCAGGCGACTTCGCGCTGCAACCGCTGAACTCTACAAGATAATCACTCAAGCAAAACGAGCTGCAAATCAAAAATCCCGGTATGACTGATACGGTTATACGAGTGGAGGGGCTGGTCAAAGACCATTTCAGCCACTTCCTTCGAAAGAGATTCAGAGCCCTGGACGGGGTGAATCTTACCGTTCAGAAAGGAGAAGCTTTTGGATTGCTGGGACCAAATGGTGCAGGTAAGACAACTACCCAGAAACTCTTGCTTGGATTAATCAAACCAACGGCAGGAAGCATTACTGTTCTCGGAAAAGCGGCCGGCGAAAAATCAGCTCTTCAGAGAATTGGTTTCCTGCCGGAGAACCCCTATTTCTATGCGTATTTGACCGCGCAAGAGTTCTTGGACTTTTTTGCCCAGCTTTTTGATTTGTCAGGAAAAGTGAAAGCTGATCGGATCAAAGAGCTCCTGGAGCTTGTCTCGCTCACTGAGGCAAAAGACAGACCGATCCGTAAATTCTCAAAAGGAATGATGCAGCGACTCGGAGTTGCGCAGGCATTGATAAATGATCCTGATTTAGTATTTTTCGATGAGCCTAATTCCGGGCTGGACCCAATTGGACGGCGCGATATCAGGCAGATAATGCTATTGCTGAAAAAACAAGGTAAGACCATCTTCTTTAATTCTCATATGCTCCCCGATGTAAAGGAAATCTGCGATCGAGTCGGAATCTTGCATCGAGGCAAAATGATCGGTGAAAACAGAATATCCGAGATTTGCAAGTCGGGCAGCTATCAGGAGCTCGAGGATTATTTCATGAACATGATAAGTAATGCGGAAGACGAGTACCGCAAGACTGGCAGTGTGACTCCCTATCACATTGAGCGAGAAGCTCAAACCGGACCACGCTGATACGTTGGAAGGATGCAGCACAATGGAGCATGAGAAAGAGCAACTCGATGTGAAGGGTGAAGAATCAACGCCCGCTAGTGTTCCCCCAACCGCACAAGAGTTCATTCCTGGCTCCGCCGAGGAAAAAAAACTCTCCGCGCTTAGCCATAAATCGCGGTCGGGCGTGCTGAGATCGCTTGGCGCAGTGAAAGCAATAGCATTAAACACATTCAGAGAGACAGTGCGTGATCGAGTACTTTATGCAATCGTAGTATTCGCGTTGATTGCCACGCTGGCAGGACTTGTATTTGGCAGCCTTTCTGTCGATCAAGATATTCGCGTTCTGGAAGATCTGGGCTTGTTTGCTATAACTATATTTGGTGGCATCATTTCGGTCTTTGTCGGCACCAATTTGGTTTTTAAAGAAATAGATCGCCGAACGATTTTTTTGATCGTGACCAAGCCAATTAATCGATGGGAATTTATTGCTGGCAAATTTTTAGGATTGGCTCTTTGTATCTTTGTCACTAATTTTGCAATGGGGTTCTTTCTGATTGGCATTACCTCTTTGCAAATGGGCAGCCTCGCTCATGCTGTCTCGATTCTCGTAGCATTGGTGTTCATATATGCGGAGATGCTTTTGGTGATTGCGCTTGCAACTTTCTTCTCGACGTTTGCAACACCACTAATGAGCATGGTTTTTACTATCTCACTTTGGGTTTGCGGTCATCTGAGCAACTCTTTGTTGTCACTTGGGAAACTCTCCACGCAAGCATCAGTTCAAATCATCACGCAAGCCATCTATTACAGCATTCCTGACCTTGCCTCCCTCACACTTTTGCGATCCGAATTAGTAGACGGCCGGGTCATGCCATCAAGTCTTTTGGGTTCAATAGTTGCCTATATCATTGCGTACTGTATTCTACTGATAGGTTTTGCTTCGATAATTGCAGAACGCAAGGAATTCAATTGATGCAATTACTATTTGCAAATGACCCAATCTTCGGTGTAAATCCAGTTGCAACGTGCGTTGGCTTTTTTCTATTTGGCAATTGTGTCGGTAGCTTTCTAAACGTGCTTGCTCTGCGTTCGCTCAAAGAACAGTCGATTCTCTGGCCGCCTTCGTATTGCCCAAACTGCAAGCACGGATTGTCTCCGTTAGATAACGTGCCAGTGATATCCTGGCTGCTTCTCCGAGGCAAGTGCCGCTATTGCTCAGCACCTATTCATTGGCAATATCCAGTTGTCGAAATTATTACTGGCATTATTTTTGCGGCAATCGCTTTTGAGTTTCTCATCTTGCAAATCAATGTGCCTGTAGGTTTTAAGGACTTGATTTGGGGATCTGTACCTAATTGGCCGTATCGCGGCGTTCAGCCAGACACTTTACTGTGGCTCGGCGCAGTTTTTCAAGGAAATGCGCCTGATCTTTTTGCAAATATCCAGAAGGCTCACGGGTTATCCAATGATGCTGTCATGGGTTTGCCAGACTTTCAAAGGTACGGACTGGCTCTTGAGTTCTTTGTTTTTGCGTCGGTGCTGATTGCAGTTACCATTACCGATTTCAAGGAAAAACTGATACCGCACGAGATCACCTATCCGGCCATGATTGTCGGAATCATTTTCAGCACGGTTGTGCGTGGAGATTTTTTCGGCACCATGACTGGTATCGGTGCCAGTTACATAATTTTTGACTTTATGGCTTTCTATGGTTTGAAGATCTACCTGGCAACTCATCCCGATTTGAATGAAGATGCCGAGGTCGCTGAGCAAAGTACAGAGAGGCCTGTTGAGGCTTCACCAGCTAAGACTGTTGATGCTGGCGATCAGCCTGTAGCGGGGGAGACTTCGCAAACAGTAAAAACTGACGAGTCGCAGAGTGAAAATAGTGATAATGCTGTGGTGGCAGCATCCGATAATCCGACATTAACTTCATGTTCTCCTGACACCGCCGGCGACACTGTTGAAGATGCTAATAATGAACCCATAGAAGTCATGGGTGGCGGGGACGCGGTACTATCGGCGGTGATGTCAGCATATCTTGGTTGGCGTCTTCTGGTGCTGGCACTGGTTATCGGCTTCATTATCGGAACCATCCAGGGCATCGCTCTTTTGCTTAAAGAAATGTCCAGAGCTGGGCTTCTCAAGCAGTGCTTCATTAAAAGTGCAAGTTGGGCTTCGGTATTGTTTTTATTGTTTGCTGGAATGACCGTCGCAATGTATTGTAGTGTCGGCAGTTTGCAGTTTAATGAGGCATTGCAACCTGCTCTTAACACTGGGTTTTTAGGCGGTATCGGAGGGGCACTCTTGGGCACTGTGATGGTAGGGTCTAAGGTTTCCAAGCCTTTTCCCTTTGGTCCCGCGTTAGCATGTGGCGGATTAATCGCAATGTTTTTGGTTCCATATTGGCTCCTGTTCTATTAAATGAGGCATAATGGGCATAATGAAAATGGCGTCGGTTTCTTTTGGAAAGGGTGGGAATCGTGTTCGGATTCGGTAAGAAGGCTGGTCCTACCATTGGACTTGATATAAATAGCAGTACTATCTCGGTTTTACAGCTAGAGAAGACCAAGCAGGACTTGCGCGTATCGCGCTTTGCAAGCACTTTGACGCCGCCTGATATCGTGATGGAAGGATTGCTTTCTGATCCTGAGTCAGTAGGCTCGGCAGTACGCGAATTACTAGATAGTGTTGGTTTGCTAGCAAAAGGACCTAAGCCGGTTGCCAATATCGGCATACCAGGACAGTCGGTAGTTATCCGTTTGATGCCGGTCCCAAAAGGAATGCCTAACGATGAACTCAATGACGTCGTAAGGCAGGAGGCAATTAATAACCTCCCATTTTCGATTGATGAGGCGAATCTCGATTGGACTAGAGTCCCAGGAACCAGCCGTACTGACCCGGACGGGGTGGAGCGCGAAGATGTCCTTCTTGGAGCCATACAGAAAGTTATTGTTGAAAGCTATTGGCGCATGGCCGACGTCGCAAACGTACAGATCGGTCGCCTTGAAATTAGTTCATTGGCGGCTGTTCGGGCATTAGCAGCATCAGGGCAGCTCGGTGGAGACGGTGCTTTATCGTTAGTCGTGAATGTTAGACAAGATGCTACCGATATCACTCTAGTTAACAAGGCGGTGCCACTTTTTAGCCGCTCGGTACTTTTAGGAGTCGGAACCATTCTCGAATCTGTTGCTCGCAGCATCAACGAACCACTCGAAGAAGCACAGAAATTGCTTCCCCGGGTTCAACTATTGGGAGTTCCGACATCCGACCCGCGTGTTGGGCAAGCAGCACAGGTGGCTCGCTCGATCTGTGGCGACCTCACCGCTGAAGTTGGCCGTTCGCTCGAATTTTATATGTCTCAAGTCGGCATGGTTCGCGTCGATCAAGTTATTGTTTGCGGACAAGGCACGAGCATCCCGGAAATCGATCAGTTTATTGCTAATCGTCTAAACCTGAATACAACGGTGGCGAATCCTTTCCAAGGTATTGTCTACGACCGCAACCAGATCCTGGATAACATGCGGCCTCATCACACAATGCTTATGGGCTTGCTGCTGGATGAAAATGCGATTCCGACCAAGACGGTGCAAATCGATCTTAATCAAGGAACACCGGATCTCACTGGTGGAGATGAGGAAGGTGACGAAGAAGGCGCTGAAGAGGTTGATACCCCTTGGTTCATGCCGGCACTTTTAGTCGGCGGCGCCTCGATGTTGATTGCAGTGGGAATGTGGATGTTTTTCCAATACCTGGTTATTCCTGGTAAAGAGCAAGAGCTTGCTAGCCTTGAGCAGGAAATTCAAACAAACAAGCAAAAAATAGATCAATATTCTAAGCAGCAAAAATCGGTTGATGCTCTTGAGGCTAGAAAACGATCACTTGCGGAAATTGTCAAACATGGCACACCAATGACCATAGTTATGCAGGCCTTGAAAGAGAATGTGCCTCAGGGCGTTCAGATTAACTCAGTAAAAGTACTGGGAGACACTGCTTCGATTTCCGGATACAGTTCCAGTTTCTCGAAGGTTTCCCATCTCTCGATCAATTTGCAAGGAACCAACGTCTTTTCCAATGTCGAAATCGAAAACATCGCCAGACCTAAAGAACAACCTATGCAAATTAGCTTCAGTATGGATGGCACCTTGGTTCCCGATCTTAATCAAAGATCCGGCGAACCAACTGATGTTGCATCAAGCGCCGGAGGGACTTCAGGGCCCGCTGCCCTCACCGGTGCTCCGAGGGTACTGGCTTTTTGGGCTGACTGGTGCCCTCCATGTCAGCGCATGAAGCCGTTTATGGACGATGCCCAGAAAAAATATGGAGCGGACTTGCAGTTCCAGATGGTGGATATCGATCTTCCCGAAAACCAAGCACTGGTCAAGCAATATAATGTCAAATCGGTACCCGATCTCTTCTTCCTTAATGAAAAAGGAGATGTAGTCGAGCATGTGCCAGGCTTCAACAACAGCGGCCAGCCACTTTTTGCAGCTTGCGACAAGTTGAAGAAAATTGCTTCTGCAGCTAAGCCCTCCACGAAATAAGTTACAGAAAGAGGTTAGAAAATGAGTCCTACAATTAAAATTTTGCTTGCAGCACTGCCCTTTCTGATTGCTGGATATGTTGGCTTCTCATTGCTCCAGCCGGCGATGGAGGAGGCCAATACAAAGGACGCATCGGTTGCCGAGAAGAAAGCCGAATCAGAAGGTCTTCTAACTAAAATCGGGGATTCGGCAAAGATGGCTGCAAAAGAAAAGCAATTGAATGCCGATATTGCCGCGTTGCGAGATGCTGTGCCTAAATCCCCTGATACAGATCTATTCACCATCGATCTTGAACGAATGTGCAAGGAAGCAGGAATGGATCTGATTTCGATCGGGTCGTCGAAAACTGACGGAGCACCGTCGCCTGAACAATCGTCAATTTTGAAGAAAAAACAAGATAAATTGAAGAATGCCTTGAAAGGCAATGTTGATGCGGCTTCTGATAAGTCCGCTGGAGCAGAAACAGAGCCTGTAGCCAATGAATTGGAGACCGCCAACAAGCAGATTGTGGTCGCTGGTGATTACAATGGATTGCAAAAGCTAGTTCATGAGCTTGAAACGTATCAGCGTGTCATCAAGATCAATGAGATAGTCAGCAGAATACCGAAAGCTGGCGGCAAGGAAAAAGCAGTGAAACTACCAGATGATCAACCACTCAGCCCCTCTGATCTTGCCGGCGATCCAAATATGCTCTATATCTCGATGAACATTTCTACTTACTATCTGCCATGAGGAATCCTTAAATGGACGAACAACAGAAGACCAGGTTTATCATCTTAGCCATCTCTGGCGTGCTCCTTATAGGAGGAGTTGGCGGCTGGCTTGTGTTCGGTAGTAATAAAACAGACGAAATCGATGAAAACGGAATGGCCACAAACCAGGTCACGCCAGGAGCAACAACGACAACTGCTGCTAATCCCAATAATCCTACTGCGACACCAGCCACGACTACACCTGTAGACAGCAATCCACCAGCAGGCACTGCTCCTGTAGCAACTACGCCTGCCAACCCACCTGCAGGCAATGCGTCAAGCAATCCGCCTGCTGCTAACACTAACACCGCTGCTACTACCCCTCCAGCAAATGCTGTCCCCGTGGCCGCAAAGCCGCCGGCTAATCCGCCAGCTCAAGCAACAACTCCTGTTTCAAGTCCCATTGCCCAAAAGCCGGCTGAGCCCGCTAACCAATTGATTGCTGCAAATACGGCAAATACAAATCCACCGGCTGTTGGTGATTCAAACCCGGTCCCTGTGCCGCAAGCCACAGCCCCGGTTCCTGCAAATCGTTTCCCAGCTACAAAGCGTGAAGAAGCAAGCGCAGAGGCAAGACAGGTTGCTGGTAGAAAAGATCCGATGCAGCCCACACTAGAGCATGCGCAATTCCCTCAGTGGTCCAAAGGCGTTGCTCTTGCCTCTGCTGACGAAGGCAGCAAAGCCAAGGACGAAGGTATCAAGGTTCCACCACCGCCACCTGATGTACCAGCTAGTGGAACGAAGGAAAAGCTTCAGCCACCACCGCCGCCGCCACCGTCTGGTGGGGAAACCGCCCTCGGTGGAATTCCTGGTGGAGTAGATCCCGGCATGCTTCCAATGCCTCCGGAAAAGCCTTCAGTTGCTCAGTTCCTCAAGCTAACGGCAATCGTCGGAAACAAGGCTGTGCTCTCTGTGCCAGCTAACGTGCGTTCAATGACCAAATGGCCGGCAACGATCTGCCTTGGACCTGGCGAAAAAATTGAAGATGCAAATAATGCTGCACTATCTATAGTGTCGGTTGATGCGGACAGCGTCACCATCGATGAAGATGGCGAACGCCAAGTAAAAGCCTTGCCAACAATCAAGTAATAAATGACACAGTCATCTGCATCATTTGAAGGAGCTCTGAGCGAAAGCGAGGAGCTTCTTCTTTTATTGGAAACTGAGCCAGACAAGGCTGATCTCATGCCTCGGCTATATTCTTTGTTGTCCAGCATTCCAGGCTGTCGTGGTTTCTTCGTTTGTTATCTGACTGGGGAAAGCTCTCTGGCAGATCAGCCACCCGATTTTTTGCTTGATGCATTTCGGAAAAGCAATCTAGCACATGAATTGCTTGTGAAGAATCTCGTTATGTCGAGTGCCACGCAGCTGGCTCATTTGCGGAGAGGGGATGATGCCAATGCGCAAGGTTCAGCTAAAGTCGCTATGCGAAGTGGCCATCTCATCAAGAAATTAGCGTTGCCTGAAATACAAGGCTATTTGAACGAGATGCAGTTGTCGCTAAAGTCGAAACAGGGCAAGTATGCTGATTTTGTTGCTCGCTGCAATTACGATAATGAGCAAGTCGACACCGCCTGCAGTGCTATCGATCGGCTTAAGCCGTAGAGATCTGCCCTGGCGACGTAGATCCAATTTCGGAGGATGCACGTAAGGCATCCTGCTGCGAAGAATTCTCGTCAAGTGAAGATCCGACGCGGGCAGCAGACAGCTCCGCGTCGGATCTTTGGCTTGGGTAGAGGAGCGTATTAAGCTGAATACTGCTCCTTACCGAGCTATTTTATACGAGGGCACTCCTCGAGAATAGTTTATCGTCGGAGATCATCTCATCGAAAATATTATTGAGGCAGTTCTCCGACTTTTCAGATTCCTCGATAAGTTCCTGAATTGGCGCAGCTGGAGCCGGTGGAATGATCGGCCCATGAACGTCAGATTCCGCGAAGCTGGCTTGCGGTATCGTTGCTAACTCAGTACTTTGAGAATAATAGACAATCGGTTCTGTTTTGCCCATGAAAAATGCAAGCCAGTCTTCATCGGCTTTAGTCAGATCTTCCATGCGTTGCATTTGCTCGAAATTGACGGAGCCGTGAATTCTCGCTTCCTTGGCGGGTTCAGCCTCCACTGGCGGGGCTTGCTCAATTACCGGTTTTGGAATTTCTACTGTCTTGACTTGATCTTGCGCCAAGCGTTCTAATTCTGCTTGTGGCGGTTTTTGAAATTGATTATGGTTTTTCGATCGTTCGAAGATAGGAAACTGTAAAGGTTCTTTCTTGGCATTACCGCGCTGGTTTGCCTTTGTGTTAACGAATTTGCTGTACTGCATCGGAGTTTCCTCTGGCTGACTCTGTCAGAAAATGAATTTGACCACACAATAGTTGACCGTCTATTGTGCCTCTATGACACCACCTTTTGTTCCAACAGCTCAATTGGACAAATTAGGAGTGAACCAACCGGATGTAGTCCATTGGTGTATCTACATTGAAATATGCAGGCAATCTGGAGCCGCCTGCAGCCGAGGAAGCCTTCCTGTGCGTAATCGTCGCCAAAAATTCAGACAAGGAATATTTCTGGCTGAATATCATTTCTTCCATGGCAGGAATAAGTGAACCGCTGAACACGCCTGGTAAGTAGCTCTCGTTCCCTACGTTTGAATGGATGACAGCACGCACTGGATCGTCTGTTCCGGACAACATTACGCTTTGTTCGATTCCTCGTGCACCGATATTGCGATCTAGCGAGAAAGATTCAATCGCATAAGCGGCCCCTCGCGATGCTTCCCAATATTGAGCAGCTAATTCTCTTATCTGGTTTTCTGTAAACAACGGCATATCGCAGGGTAAGACGAATGCATCTTGATACTGCGCAACCAGCAAGCCTGACAAAATTCCAGCCAGGGGACCGCGATCCGGTACTATGTCTTTTACAATGTCGGCGCTCAGATGCTCGTAATCTTCGGGCTTGTTTGTGACAAGCAAGACATCAGCAAATAGATTAAGGGCTCTATCCAAGATGTGTTCAAGCATGGTTGTGCCTGCCAAAGGCAAGAACTCTTTTGGCCGACCCATTCTCTTTGACTTGCCTCCACAAAGAATGAGGCAAGTCATTTGTAGCTTCTCTGAGGGTTGAACTGAATCTGGAAGCAGGACCGGTTTTTGCTCGTAAGCATGGTCCGGTCTTATTTCCTGACTGAGAGTTGAACTTGTGGACACCTTATTTCTCTGTTCTAGCGGAATTATCCGATCTGCTTAGCTCAAGTGAGCTTCTAATTTTCCTTATTCGCCTTTGTAGACGGGGTCTCGCTTTTCAGCGAAAGCCGCCAGTCCTTCGAGGCGATCTTTAGTGTTGATCAATGTAAGATAAGCTTTTGTTTCAAGTGCAAGACCTGCTGAAAGATCTCGATCAAAGCCGTTGTCGATGGCAAATTTTGCTGCTTTCAAAGCAAGCGGAGCTGCTTGAGCAATTTCTTTCGCCCAATCAAATGCTTGCTTGCGTAGCGCCTCGTGCTCATCTGAATCGTCATTCGCTTTCTCTGCAATTCGATGCGCCAGTCCTATCTGTAATGCTTCTTGTGCTGACATTGCACGTGCTGTCAATATCATTTCCTTTGCCCGTGACTTGCCAATCAAACGGCTAAGTCTCTGCGTACCGCCCGCCCCGGGAATAATGCCGAGCCTGACTTCCGTCAGCCGCATGACCGCATCTTCAGTCATGATGCGCAAATCACATGCAAGGGCAAGTTCTGTACCGCCACCGAAGGCAGAGCCATTCATTGCCGCGATCACCGGCTGAGGGAGCTGCTCAATACTTAGCATTGTATTTTGGATCAAGTTCAAATAATCCAGCACCTGACCTTCAGTCATACCCTTACGCTCTGTAAGGTCAGCTCCTGCGCAGAAAACCTTCTTGCCGGAGCCGGTGACGATAACGACGCGGACTTCCTTGTCCTGGGCAATACTGCGGCAAGCCGCTTGCATGCCTTCCAATAGTTTTCGATTGAGGCTGTTGTGAACCTTCACCCGGTTGAGCTTCAGCCAGGCAACCGGACCCTCTTTCTCAACTAACAGTACGTCGGAGTAATCGTTCATTTGCAAGCTTCCAAGTTCGCTGCTTTCTCTTTCGATAACTTTGCTCGACTCGCCAGACATGCTTGCAAATACCTCCCTGCTAAATTGTGTTTTACTAGTTCTTGTGCCAACTGACCCGCATCGACGAGCTTTTCTAAATTGACACCGGTTTTGATGCCCATACCTTCGAGCATGTAGACAAGATCTTCAGTAGCTAGATTGCCGGCCGCGCCAGGAGCATAAGGGCAACCTCCCATGCCTCCGATGCTGGAATCGAAAATAGTAATGCCTGCTTGCAGCCCCGCCAGCACGTTAGCCAAAGCTGTGCCCCTGGTATCGTGGAAGTGAAGCGCCAGCTTGTTCTTTGGCACGTCTTTCTCCAGGCGTTCCAATATATTCCATACATCTTGCGGTGTCGCACCGCCAATGGTATCGCCAAGGGAAAGCTCATCGATTCCAATGGAGACGAGCTGCTTAACAAGCTCTTCTACTTTCCGGGCATCTGTTTTGCCTTCATAGGGACAGACAAATACAACAGAGAGATAGCATCTGACTTTGAGTCCATCTTCTCGGGCTCTTTTTGCAAGACCCGCCAAAGTGTCAATTGCCTCTTGCGTGGTCTTATTGATGTTTTTTTTGTTGTGCGATTCAGTCGCTGACATGAAGAGGGCGATCTCTTTTAGACCGGATTGAAGCGCGCTTTCATAGCCCTTATCATTTGGAACGAGAGCCGAAGTTCTTATACCGGCCGGAAGATTCAGTGATTGAATCAGCTCCAGTCCGTCGGCCATTTGTGGGATCCATTTTGGACTTACAAAAGAGCCCACTTCAATTCTCTGTAGCCCGGCGCCGGCAAGGGCCTCTATCAATCGGCGCTTGTCGGGCGTTGCCACCATTACTGATTCGTTTTGTAGTCCATCCCGCGGACCAACTTCGACGATGCTAACTTCTGTAGGAAGATTCATTTCACTATTCCAAGACTATGATTACGTCTCCCTCATTAACGAAATCGCCTGCGGAGACTTTGATTTCAGTTACCTTGCCTTGCACTTCCGAAGTGATGGGCAATTGCATTTTCATTGATTCGATGATGACAACATCTTGTCCACTATCGATGGTATCACCTGCGGCTACCAATACTTCTACTACGGTGCCTGCCATCATGGCATTGATTTGCTTCATTTGGCCGTCTGCCTTTCCTGTCCAAATAGACTTCAAAACGAGCCATATGTTAGCAAAGTACAGCGCGGCTAGTATGACCTCTGATTAACTAGAGGCGATGGCGATAGTCCCGCTAGTGGCGGAGCGTCCTGGTTTATTCTTTGCATCAGCGGAAGAGGCTACGTAAAGCGTCATTCAGCTCCTTGACAGTGTCGCCATCCCCTTCTTCTCCCTGCTCAGCCTGCTCGCTTTGCGAAAGCACGTCTTGCGCCGGGGGTTGTTGGGCATTGTTGACTGCGTTCGGATCCGCTTGTGCCACCGGCTCGCTGTAAGCTTGGCTTAATGACGGATCTTGCTGTTGATGCTGGTATTGCTCGTCTTGAACCCAATCTGTTTGGGTGTAATCGCCTTGGTCGGGCTGTTCCTCTGCTGCTTGAGCCCAGGCATTCGATTCTGGACCTTGCGGCTGCTCCTGCCATGTTGGCTGGGTTTCTTGCTCCCATGTTTCTTCGCTTACCTCTTCGGGCCAATGTGCTTGAGGTTCGCCCCAATCTTGTTCTGCGTGGAGAAGTGAATCCGAAGGTACACCCGGCGCTGGTGGCGGTGCCTGCATATCTGCTGGCTGGATGGCGGCAGATAGCGGAGCTGCTTCTTCAAAGGCCGGTTCCACTTGCTCATTTACCTCTTCCTGAGGCTCCATCATCATCGCGGTAACCGGTGTTGCTTTTGATATGGGCTCAGCTTTGAAGGCTGGTTCAGCCTTGACGACTGGCTCAGCTTTGACGACTGGCTCGGCTTTAACTACCGGCTCGGCTTTGACGACTGGCTCGGCTTTGACGACTGGCTCGGCTTTAACTACCGGCTCGGCTTTCGCCACTGCCTCTGCTTTTACTGGTTCTGCTTTGACCGCTTCTGCCTTGATTGGTTCGACCTTCGAAACAGGCTCCGCCTTCAGCGCCTTGGCTGCTGGCTCGTCTGTCTTCGCTTTAACTGGCTCAACTTTTGCCGCCGTCTCAGGTTCAGAGTCTTTTTTGCTGCTCACACGTTTAGCGACATTAATCTTCGGACCAGTTTCTTGTGGCTGGCTTTCGGATAGGGGCGCAGTTGGCGCTTTGACTTCTTTTGATTGCAGTTTTTCCAAAAGTTCAGGTGGAGGGTCGAACCTCCCATGCAGATAACGGTCCATCATGCCGACAACGCGTTCGCGATCTTTTGTGATGCGTTCGCGTTTTTCCTGACACTCGTCCAGTTTCGTATTGAGAGCGGTGATTTGCTCCTCAATAATTTTCAGTTCTTCGTTGATGAATTTCGTTTCGTTTGCAAACTTATCAAGCAATTGCTTGAGCATGTCGCCGCTGTCCATAGCCATAGCTCTAGTCTGAGCCCCCTGACGCCTCTGATTCTGTCTTACCACCAAATTGGCAATTAAACCAGCCCAAATTCAAATATTTAGAGCCTTAGCTCCGACATGAATTGGAGTCTGACGTCTTGAAGTGCTTGGGGCACAAGACTTTATGCGTGCTGGAAGTAGCGAACCATCTCTGAAAATTCACTTAGATCTCGTGAAGTTTGCTGCAGGTCTGTGCCGTCGGCATAGACGTGCACTAAAGGTTCTACAGCGTCCGGTAATACGAGAATCCAGTGGTCTGGTCGTGTTTGAATCTTGACGCCGTCCAATAATTCCATTGGTTTGTTCTGATTCTTTTCGACCAGGAGCCGCATTACGCGACCTTTTCTTTCCCATGGACAGTGAACGGAATCGACCTGATAAACAAGCGGCGGCAATTCCGAAACAGCCTGGTGAAGGCTTCTACCCTGATAAGTCAAATGCTCCAGAATTTGACCAACCGTGTACATAGCATCGTAGCCGTTTTGGAAGTCGGGGAAGATGAAGCATCCGTTTGCGCTTCCTCCGATGCTGACACCCGGCGTTTTCGACGTGGTCGAACCAATCTCCGTTTCTGATGCCTTGCAGCGAATCACTTTGCACTTATAGCGAGATGCGATCCGCTCAATTGCTGAGCTGGCATTGACCGGCACTACGATCGTGCTGCTGTGCTTATCGCGGAGGATAATATCGGCCACGGTGGCAAGCAACAACTCGCCTCTGATAACTTGTCCTGTCTCATCGACCAGTGTCATCTGTTCGCCATTGCGCCCGATTTGCGCGCCCATGTCAGCATTGAGAGCACGGACAACATCGGCAAGTTGTTTTCGCATTGCCATGCGCTCTTCTTGTTTGGGCGGATTGCCTCTAATCGAAGCATTAAGTACTACGGTTTCGATGCCCAGCTGCCCTAGCAAATCAGGCAAGATTACGCCTGTTTCAGCCATGGCATAGTCGATGACCACCGTCGGCGGACGCGTTATCAGCGCTCCTTCTTTAGTTAGCCGGGTGTAGTTGGAGCCTGGCACTACGCAGAACGCGACTTTGTCTTGTTCGAAGACCTGGCCTTTTACGTGTCCTAAATATTCACCCATGTAATACTCGCGAACACGGCTTGGATAGTTAATCTCACCTACATCCTGCGGCAAGCAACGAGGGAAGTCCTCTTTGAAGAACGTAGATTCTATTTTTCGTTCCATCGCTTTTGTGATGGCTATACCAGTGCTATCAAAGAATTCTACTTTTACTTTGCCTGCGTCTCTCTGCGATATGCGTGTGTGCACAAGTCCGGCGGCTCGCTGAGTTTTGACATAGTGACGAGCGATAGGCAAAGGCATGGACTCAAGGTTTTGAACATCGACCCCGACACTCATCAGTCCGGAAACGATTGCACGGCTAATCATGCGGCTCACCGGCCAGTAATCGCGGCTAACCAGCACCGGCCCGTTTTTGATAGTGGCACCGTATGCGGCGGCAAGGTTTACGGCAAACTCGGGGGTGATTTCCACATTGGCAATACCAACAACGCCATTGGCGCCGAAGAGGCTTCGCGGCGCGCGTGTTCCCCAGATAACAGAGGTCGGAACTCTTGCGCCTGAATCAATAGCTTTATCGGGCCAGATTCTTACATCCGGATCGATGTGTGCCTCTTCTCCGATTACTGATTTGGAACCAATTACCGCACCTTCAAGCAATTCGGCTCCACGGTGGATGCTCGAATTGTTACACACGATGCAGGCGCGAATGGCAGCTTGGCTGCCTATGTAGCTGTTGGACCAGATTACGGGATGTTTGAGATTGGCTTGTTCTTGAATGATGACGTTATCGCCGATCACCGTATGGGGTTCGATAACTACATCTTTGGCGATGCGGCAATTGCGTCCAATCAGCACGGGTGGGTTCAACTTCACAGAAGAGTCGATTTCCGTTCCTTCGCCGACCCAAACTCCAGGGGCGATCTGGGGCAGATCCATCTGGATGTTGACCATGCCATTGAGAATATCCTGGTGAGCCTGTCTGTAAACCGCAAGGTTTCCGACATCGCACCAATAGCCGTCAGCGACGTATCCGTACATCGGTTCGTTACGCAGTAAGAGCAGCGGGAAAAGGTCATTGGAGAAGTCTTGTTCTCTTCCCATCACAACATAGAGGAGAACCTCGGGCTCTAGTATGTAGATACCCGTATTAACTGTATCGGAGAAAATTTCGCTCGCGCCCGGCTTCTCTACGAAGCGTTGAATGCGTCCTGTGTTATCGGTGATAACGACGCCGTACTCGAGGGGATTCTCTACTCGTTTAAGAACAAGTGTAGCCTTCGATTTCTTTTCCCGATGGTACTCCAAAGCCTTAGTTAGATCGATGTCGGTAAGACCGTCTCCGGAGATGACTATGAATGTGTCGTCTAAATGATCTTGAATCGCTTTAACGCAACCTGCCGTTCCAAGCGGTTTGCCTTCCTCGATCGAATAGCGGATCTTCATGTCCCAATCTGATCCATCGCCGAAGTATTCACTGATAGCCTGCGGCAAATAGTGCAAGGCAAAAATCACATCGTTGAAATCATGCTTTTTAAGAAGGTCGACGATGTGTTCTGACATAGGCTTATTGATGACTGGTACCATCGGCTTGGGCAAGTGGCAGGTGAGCGGACGCAGCCGTGTTCCTGAACCCCCAGCCATGATTACTGCCTTCATTATTTTTCCTCCGCCGTTAATAAGTTAAGAGGCACCGCGAGTGGAGCCTGCTTGTGTTAAGGATTGCTTGGGTGTGGAAGCTACTCCGTCCGGACCGATGTTGCCAGCGTCCGCGAGAACCTGTTCATAGACTTCCAGCGTTCGTTTTGCGATAACGTTCCAGTTATATATAGTTGAGACACGTTTGTAGGCTTCGTCACGCAATTGATGTGCAAGCTCGGGGTTGCGAAGAACCTGCAAGATGCCCCAACTCAAGCTTTGTGTATTGTCTGTGTAGGTCGTGATTCCGTTTGCCATATGCTCGACGAAATCGGGCAGCCCACCTGTGTCTGATGTGACGACAGGGACTTTTGCAGCCATGCCTTCAAGCGCAACGATTCCGAAAGGTTCGTACAAACTTGGAATGCAAACGCAATCCGCGATCTTATAGAGACGCAATAGATCATGGTCACTGACATATCCGAGAAACTTGACGTTATGGTTTATGTTGAGATGATCTGCCTGGCGCTTCAAATCATCCAGGTAATAACCCGTTCCCACGCATAGGAATTTGGCTCCTGGGCATTCTGCTGTTATCGATGGTATGGCATTCAACATTACTTGCACGCCTTTTTCAAGCACCATGCGTCCTACAAAGAGAACGATTTGCTCCCACTCCGATGCATATTGATTGCGTAGCGGATGCGGATCAAACTCAAAGTCGAAAGCTTCAGGATCAATACCGTTCGGTATCACCTCAAGTTTGTCTGCAGGAGTGCCGAAATGACCCATCATCTCATTTCGCATATGCTGGCTGTTAACGATGACTTTCCATGCTTCGAAGCTTAAGCGCCATTCGATTTGGTTTATATATCTTTGAAGATCTGAATGAACGCCTTTCATTCTGCCTGCTTCGGTGGCATGCATGGTGGCGATCATTGGAATGCCGAAGCCTTTCTTCATCACCCATGCGGCGTCGCAAACCATCCAATCATGTGCGTGCACGATATCAAATGGTGTCTTGCGGTGTATTTCAATTGCGTATTGAAGTAATCCGTAATTGAGGCGATGTACCCATGTCAGAAAATCCGGTGTCGGATCGGTCTGCGTTTTCACCCGATGCAGGTGCACGCCATCGGCGATCTCATGCTCGGCACATCCGGGATGGTCAGCGGTGACAACATGCACTTCCCATCCTTGTTTGACCATCTTCTTCGAAAGCTCTGCCACCACGCGAGCAAGTCCTCCGATAATACGCGGAGGATATTCCCATGAAAGCATTAATACTCTTTTGCTCACGTCGCACCTATTCACTTACTAAGGGTCTATTCATCAGGTTCATGATTGCTCTTTGAGGGCTGATGTCGCCATTAAGAGCTGCCTCTACCTGTGAGGCAATTGGAAGTTCAATATTCATTTTTCTTGCAAGATCGCACAACGCGCGCGCTGTGTTCACTCCCTCCGCCACGGCTCCAAGCTCAGCTTCCGCATCTTTGATTTTGCTTCCCCGAGCAATCATGTAGCCTAGTCGGTAGTTACGGGATAATGGACTCGAGCAGGTAGCCACGAGGTCACCTAGTCCCGCTAGCCCGGCTAACGTAGAGGCTTTCGCTCCTAGCGCCACAGCGATTCTAGTCATTTCTGCCAGACCGCGTGTCATTAACGCAGCCTTGGCGTTTGTGCCTAAGCCTAAACCGTCAACGCCACCAGAGGCGATGGCAATGACATTCTTAAAAGATCCACCAAGCTCGACTCCAGTAAGATCAGTATTCGAGTAGAAACGCAGAGTCGGCACCGTCAATGCTTGTTGAATTTTCTTTGCTACCTCCGCATCCTTGCAGGCAATTACCGACGCGGTCGGTAGACCTTTCAAAATTTCGGCAGCAAGGTTGGGCCCGGACAGTGAACAAGCCGCAAGTTCAGGACAAACTTCTTGAAGAACCTCGGACATGCGCTGAAAAGTGTCCAGCTCCAGTCCCTTGGCAGCGCTAACCAGGACTGGTAATTCGCTGCTGAGTTCAGAGGCCTTGCCGGCGGCCACAGGGCTCAAAGACTTCAGGTGCGACTTTACAAGGCTGGCCACAGATCGCATGCTCTGCGATGTGCAAGCAAAAATTATGATGTCCCTTCCATCCAAACACTTATCAAGATTACTGCTGACCAAAAGATTAGGAGGCAAGCTAATGTGCAGCGGCTTTTCTATCACTCTTGTTTCTGCAAGCACGCGAGCTTTTTCCTCATCGCGGGCCCAGAGACTGACATCTTTGTTTTGGGCTGCCAATATGCGGGCTAGCGTGCCGCCCCAACTGCCTGCTCCGAGGACAGCTATCCGCGCTTGGTCATCTCTAGGTTTTACGCCCACCGCTGACAACTCTATCTACTGTAGGGATGATGGACATAAATTGTACGGCGTATGTGCTATGCCCTTGCTTAAATTAGCCTCGCTTTGAGCACAATTTGAAGTAAAAGTTGATCAAAGTGACAAGGAAGTGGAGAGGTCGATATCAATTGCTGCCAAAGTTGACGATTCGAGTTGCCAGAGATGAGGATGCTGAAGCGATTTTGCAGATCCACTATGCTGCTGTGCATGAATTCGGGTTGCGCTGTTATACCCAGGAGATACTTGACGAGTGGTCATCAGAGGTAAATTCGATTCGCATCGAGAAACTCAGACGAACCATGATCGAAAATCCTGAAGGTGAATTGTGGATTGTCGCTGAGTCCAATGAACAAATCGTCGGATTTGGATTGATCGTGCCGTTGAACAACGAGCTGCGAGCCTGCTATGTTTCACCAGCTTCGACTGGCAAAGGAGTCGGTCAGGCTATCTTAAAGGAGCTGGAGTCGCAGGCGCTTAAGAGGGGCGTAGATTTTTTGCAAGCCGATGCATCACTGAATGCAGAGGGCTTTTACGTGCGGAACGGCTACTCGATTGCCAGTCGTGGGCAACATCTCTTGCGCTCCGGCCGAAAAATGGACTGCGTATTAATGCGGAAATATCTCTCATGATTCAATTTGTGACTGATCTTAGGGCGACCAACATCGCCAAATTCATCTGGTGATTAGTCAGCTTACTTGTGCCGGATCCGGCACTAAGGGGCGGGTCGGCGTCGTTCCGTCTTGATGAAAAATTACCTCAACCGAATAACGTTTAGCGAAACTGTTTGCTCGTCGCAAGGCTTCTCGAGAAGTCAGAAACAATCGTCCCTGCCTTTCTTTGCCCTCTTCAGAAACTTTCCAGAATGTGCCGTTTCGATAGACATGAATCGCTTTTCTCGTTCTCATAGTATCCTCCGTGTGTTAATGACACTATTGGTGGTACCGCGACGGAGAGGCCGTCAGAAGCATCGCTTTTGCACTAAGAAACTTCTTGTGAAGGCCGGGAAGCCGAGTATTAATGGTGGGAGGAGGCAGCTGTCACTATGTCCGCTCTCAAGTTAGGCTGCCTCGCGAATTCAAATGTTTGTCTGGTTGGCTATTTTGCATAAGAATTTCGCTGTAAGACTAGAGGAAAGACCCGTTGTGCAAAATATTGTTCCACTGGAACCGTCGTTAGTTGTCGTAATTACCTGCATGATCGAGTGTGAAAATGCATGATCACTGCGAAAGATATTATTTCTGGCTTCATGCTACAAGTCTGGCCGCATGAGCAATTGAGACCTGTGTAAATGAGCTACTTGCAGATTTTTGACTAAAGATAAAATCGCGCAACTTTTAAGTGAATCAGCGCCGACGCGTTCTTGGATCCAGCGCGTCACGCAATCCGTCGCCGAGTAAGTTGAAAGAAAGCACCGTGACGAAAATGAAAAGGCTAGGAAAGAGAATCAGATGTGGATGAGTGCGCAGCGAGCGCCAGCCGTCACTAGCCAGTGTTCCCCAGCTACAAGCCGGTGGCGACAAGCCGAGTCCGATGAAGCTAAGCGTGGATTCAGATAGGATCGCGGACGGCACTGTGAACGTAAGAGCAACGATAATCGGCCCCATTGCATTAGGCAACATGTGTTTGATAATTATTTCTGCCGTTCCGCGTCCGGCGGCTTTGGCCGCGTCGATGAATTCCTCGCTTTGAAGCTGGAGCAGCTGTGCTCGCACGAGGCGAGACGTTCCCATCCAGCTAACCAGACCCAAGGCGATTAGAATTCCAAATGTGCCCCTGCCAATTGGCTGCCCGAAAATCTCAACCTTTTCAAGCAAAACGCCAACGAGGATCATTACCAGCAATTCGGGCAGCGCATAGGCGATGTCTACTCCGCGCATCATGATGCTGTCGATTTTGCCGCCATAAAAGCCTGCTATCGACCCGTAAGTAGTGCCGATGACGAAGGCTATTCCAGCCGTCACTAATCCGATTGCGATCGATAAGCGCGCTCCAAAGATGATTCGGGCAAGCATATCGCGTCCGAGCTCATCTGTTCCCATTATGTGCTTGGCTGAGGGGTTTGCCAGAATCTCGCTGCTTGTTTGGTCATAGCGAAACTCAGTTAAAGGAACGTTCAGCCAGGAGCAGGCAGACAAAAGAATCAAGAGCATGATTATCCAGAAACAAATCATGGCGCCGGGCATTTTTTGTAAGCGCTTCCAAGCTTGCATCCACAAGCCGTGATGTTCTGTCGGTGGAGCTGCAGCGGCTTCTTGTACCGGATCAATCGGTGCAGTCGTTTCTGGTGGTACAGGCATTATCCTTCCACCTTCATGCGAGGATCGAGAAACATGTATGCGATATCTACTATTGTGTTGGTGACGATGAGCAGACCGCCAAAGACAAGCGTCGTACCAATGATCAAGTCATAGTCGCGATTGCTAACGGCTGTTATGAAAAACCGGCCCATGCCAGGAATTGCATAAATGTATTCCACCACGAATGAGCCAGTTATGAGGATGGCTGTTAGCGGTCCCAACACCGTAACTACAGGTACAAGCGCATTTCGTAGAACATGTTGAATGATAGTCCGTTGCCAGCTCAGCCCCTTGCATCGTGCGGTGCGAACCCAATCCTTTTGAAGTATTTCCAAAACGCTGGATCTCGTTAGTCGAGCTAGATAAGCAGCAGGACTGGCAGCGAGAGTCACTGCCGGCAGTACCATATGTTGGGCGGATTCCCATAAAGCTACAGGCAGAATCTTAAGCCAGAGTCCGAAAACAAAGATCAGGAGAGCTCCAACTACGAAGCCTGGTACCGAGATCCCGAGCGTAGCAACTAGCATGCAGGCGCCATCGGCCAGCGATCCGCGTTTTACTGCGGCAAAAGTTCCGAGAGGAACGCCAACAAGTACTGCCAGAATCAACCCGAGAGCGCCCAATTGTAGTGAGACAGGAAACGCGTCTAGAAGAATGTCGTTGACGGTTCGGTTGGCATACTTATAGGAAACTCCGAGATCTCCTTGAACCAAGCGTCCCATGTAGAGTCCATACTGCTCCAGTAAAGGACGATCCAGATGATATTTCGCCTGGATATTTTTCACCACTTCTGGTGGCAACGCTTTATCGAGATCGAAAGGACCACCCGGTACTATGCGAACCATGATAAATGTAAGAGTCGCTACGATCCACAAAACGGGAATAGCGGCAAGTGCTCTCTTGAATACAAGAACAAACATGATTGGTTCGCTGGCAAATAGAAAGCATAGATTATAAGCCAAGAAGCGGCTGCTAGTTATGCTTTTATTCTGCTTGGCATCAACTTCTGTCCTTGGCATCTAGGAGCGTTGGCATCTTGCGGCTTCGATCTTCGAGATCGATTCTTCTTAGGACTTGCCGTTTTGAGTGCGGTTCGATCCCGGGAGCGCCGGCATCTTGCCGGCTTCGATCTTCGAGATCGATTCCCTTTTAGATTTGTCGCAGTTAAAAGCGGACGGGACGTCCGCTTCCCGTACTTATGGGCGGACGAGACGTCCGCGCTTCCATGAAGCGCCCTTCACTGTCAATAGCTAAATTCGTTAATTCTTGA
>JAIEQI010000154.1 GCA_019747875.1 Candidatus Obscuribacterales bacterium | reverse complement strand
AACATCAAACGACAGATCTCTTGATAAGGTGGCCGACAATTACCAGTCCAGGTGGCCGTTTTCAGTGGAATAAACAACTACTGGAGGTGGCGGCGGAACTGTTCCGTTTTCCAATGATTTTAATCCAGGTAATCCATCTAACGGAGGTGATGGGGGATCCATCGTAATAAATGCGGGTACAAGCCTAACTGCATTTGATAGCTTCCTTGTCAATGGCGGAGATGGGGCCGATGGTGGTTCCTCTAATATTTCCGGTTGGGGAACAAACGGTAGTAATGGTGGTAATGCCGGAATCATCAGGCTTTCAGGAACTGCTTGCTGCTTGAGTGACCTTTTTGCAAATGGCGGGAAAGGAGGCAATGCTGGAAACGGAGCTGGGGTAACTGGCGGTGGCGGAAATGGCGGCAACGGTGGTTCTGGAGGAAGCATTAGTATCAATGCTAGCGAAGGGGTCAATGTCCAAAATATGTATGCGAACAGTGGGACTTTCGGAGCAGGCGGAACCGGACAATTTATGAATGGCACTGCCGGAACAGGCAGTAATGGAGGTAGCATTACTCTTACAAACGTAAGTACCGATCTTATGAATGCCGTGTTTTTGTCCGGCGAGCTAACTGCAACAGGTATTGGTGCAGGAAACAAAGGCGGTAGCATAAACCTATCTGTAACAGGGACTGATTTGTTGGCTTTCGGCGGTCCAATCACAGCAAACGGTGAAGCAGGCGCCGATGGAGGAAGCATCACACTTAGCGCACTGACCCCGAATACTGTGATCCTAACTAACGACGCTCTTACAGCCACCGCTGATGGTGGTGGCAATGGCGGTGCCATTAATATCACAGCCCCTGAAGTTACGATCGGATTCGGACAAACCGGTCGAAGTTTGGATGTGTCCAGCACCGTTTCCAAAGGCGGAACAATTAACGTTACCACCACTGGGTTAACTGAGCTGAGCAATGGATGTGGTTGCAACTCTGTACTTGGCGCCATTGTAGCTGACGGTGTAACAGCTGGAGGTCGTATCAATCTCAATGCAGTTGGTGGATTTAACTTCGAATCCGGAATTAGAATCAGCGCTGACGCATCAAGTGCAGATCCACTAGCGACTGGTGGGCTAATCCAATTTACGCAACCTGGAAGCACAACAATTAACTTTGAAAACGATACGGACATAAGTGCGAGAAATGCTGCCAATACTTCCGGGCGAATCGGATTCAACGCAGGACCAAATGGTGGTGTAAATATCAGTGGCTTCGGAACACTAACGGCCGGAGAGTTCGTTGGATTGGGCAACCTCAATCCAGCAACTTTGGATGTGATCAATCCACTGGAAGTCCAGTTAAGTGATTTTCCACTCTTGTTCTACAGTCTGGTCCAAAATGGTGTCAGCAACAAGATTATTGTCAGTTTGCCAGTGCCGCCCACAAGCCCGCCCGGTACGACGCTGACTGGTTCTGTTTCCAAAGAAGTTGTGATTCCACTACAGCTTCCACAGGCACCCTCAAATAGTACGATCACCAACATCGATCAAACGCCCTTCATTGTTTCACTAGCTGATGTGAAGCTCCTCGGAAATGCGGCAAACCCGTCAACTTACATTGATGGAGTCTTTGTTAGCGCCCCAGCGGACGCCATCGGAGCAAAGGGACTTTCAATTGCGCCGGGAGAGAATGGCGGTCTTGTTCTGAGTCGTGGAAACATGCTCCTTGCTCCACCTGCAACTGCTACGGGCGGCATGGAAATAGTGACCCAGGAAGGTACTTTGACTATTGCACCTGGTGCAATGGCGTTTTTGATTGAAACAGGAAATGATGTTGCTGTTTATGCCCTGAATGAAGGTCAAAGGGGAGACATTACGTTTCGGTCCGGAAAGCACTCCATAGATCTGTCTACTGGTCAACAAGCTGTGTTCTCACGCAATACAACCGATTTCTTTTCGAAGGTGAACCCAGGAGGACTCATACCAGCTCGGCAAGTCAACGAGTACAAATTAGACAATGGAGTGAAAGCGTTCATTGCCGAGTACTCTATACCGATGGCCTTGTCTATTATCAAGCCACTTAAGGCGGTTAGGCAGTCGGACAATCCTGAATTGCGCAAAGTCGCCAGCGCTGTCCAGAAAAATGCAGCGATCATGAGTTTGATCGGAACTCGCTTTGGTCCTTATAAGGGACTGGCATCACCATAACTAGCGTGTGTCAATGTTTTTTGCGGGCATCGGCTGCCAACTGACTTTCCACGCAGGCAGCTTTGAGCAAATACGATCAGGAGCAAAGCGCTCCCTCAGAAGAGGGAATTCGACGCTTAAGACTCTATCGAGTTAGAAGCGCGCCGGATGTTTACGCTCCAAGGGTTTAACAGCTTCGAATTCGATTTAGCAACGCGTATTACGCGATCAACTCAATGAAATCGGAAAAGCTGGCACGCAAATAAAGTGACTATTTTGTCCAGATAGTATGGTTTCCACTTTCTTTGTGGAACGATTTGCTGTACCTTAAAGGTATCCCTTCCGAACTTCTGTTGGTTTAGCCAATAGATTCATCTCAGGTATCTGGTTTGAATTGGAATCCCTTCGGAATCTCGATTCAGTAGGCTTTGTTGTGTCTTCGTTGTGAACTACATCGGTTCTCTCGATTTAAGCTCATTTTTTAATTAAATAGTGGAACCGCAGAATCCTGTCTTCCGTCTATGCCTTTTCGGTATTACGTTCGATAAGTGTCTTGCGACCCTTCGAAAGAGGTATTATGCGCGTTCTTCTGGTTGAGGATAGTCCGACTCAAGCGAGAGCAACAGCGCTCGGGCTTGAAAAACGTGGCGCACGTGTCCATTTTGCGCCAACTTTGGATATCGCGCGCAAGATAATCAATAGTGAGAGCATTGATGTAATTCTTCTGGACCTGGGACTTCCCGGCAGCACCGGTATTGATACTGTGCGCTATATGCGCAGTGTAACTGACCTAATTCCAATAGTAATTTTCACTTCCGACGACAACAACGAGACCGCCCATTACGCACTTAAAAACGGAGCGCAAGACTATCTCGTGAAAGGTCAATTTAGCGAAGATTTGATTGAGCGCTCTTTGCGCTATGCAATCGATCGAAAAGCCATAGAGCAAGAAATGCGCCGCGGAGAACGTCGCCTACAAGCTATTCTAGAGAATTCCTACGATGCATTTTTCTCCATGGATTCTACCTGGCGAATCACGGCTTTGAATGCACAAGCCGAGAAAATGTTTGGGTGGAAGAAACATGATGCAATTGGACAGAGTGTTGCCACCCTTATTCCACAGCATTTAAGAAGACAGTACATGCGTGTTATTGCGGAGTGCTTTGCCGCCGACAAAGACGACAGTATTTTGAAGACTTCAAAGGAGCTGACATGTGTTCATCGTGATGGTCACGAGTTTCCGATTGAAGTCGGCATATTCAGGCTAAAAGAGGAATCTGACTATATGTTCTGTGCTTTTGCTCATGATTTAACTGAGCAGAAAAAATCGAGCGAAGAAATGGAACGCCTTGTGCAGGAAAGAACGGCCGAGTTACAGCGCAGCAACGAAGAATTGAGGCAGTTTGCAAAAATTGCATCGCATGATCTTCAAGAGCCATTGCGTGCCGTTGAGGGCTTTGCTAACTTGCTTGCCGAAACATCAGAGGGAAAATTTGACAAAGACCAAATGGACTTTCTCAATTACATACTCGATGGCACAAAGCGGATGCAACAGCTGATCCGTGCTGTTTTAGTCCACTCTGAAGTTGATAAGAAAACTCCTGAATCTGAGGTACATACTACAAGTTGTACTTCTGTTATTGACGAGGTTTTGCGAGACTTGCGAAATCTTATTCGCGAAACTGAGACCACGTTTGACATTGGAGAGCTCCCTGAGGTTGCCGTCGATCATACATTAATGGTTCAGCTAATGCAGAATCTGATCAGCAATGGAATTAAGTATAGGGTGGCAAGTCGAAAGCCACATATAACCATCCAGGTTGAACAGAATTTGGGGCGCTGGATGTTTTCCATCCGCGATAACGGGATAGGGATAGATCCGAAGTATTCTGCCACTATTTTTGACATGTTTGCACGTCTGCACAGCAAGTCGGAATATCCAGGAACTGGCATGGGGCTAGCGATTTGCAAAAAGATCGTTGAGTCTCATGGTGGCAATATTTGGGTGGAATCAAAACCGGGAGAAGGTTCGATCTTTATGTTCACCCTTCCCACAATCAAGAAAGCAAGGAGAGCAAAAATGAAAGATGGTATACAAATACTCCTGGTGGAAGATACTCCGTCCGATGTCAGACTGACGCAAGAGGCGCTGAAGCGTTCAGATCTTAAATATGATTTGAATGTCTGTAACGATGGCGTTGAGGCCATGGAGTATTTGGAAAATTTGAAAAATGCAGGAAGCCATCTGCCGGACATCATTCTTCTAGATTTGAATATGCCAAAGAAAAACGGGCATCAGGTTTTGGAAGAAATTAAGGCAGATCCCGTCTTGCGTCCGATTCCAGTGGTGCTGGTAACAGTCTCGGAGCGCGACGAGGATGTTTGGGACGCGCTCAAGACTAAGATGAACTACTATGTGGCTAAGCCGATTACGGCACAGAAACTTTCGGTATTACTGCGGTCGATTCACGAGTTGCACAGCGCAAGTGAAGAAGAGCATGCAGCATCCACGGATGAGGAGATTCATGTGCGCCTGATTCTAGCAAGTAATCCGCACACGGCGCCAATTGCACTGACCAAACTAGCTGATGACTCGAGCGACAAAGTCCGCAGCCGCGTTGCTGAGAATCCGCAGTCCCCGATAGAGATTCTCGAAAAACTGGCAAAGGACAGTAGCACAGATGTTCGCATAAGTATCGCCGAAAATCCGAAGGCTCCGGAATCAATCATCAGGGCTCTTGCTCATGATGAAAGTGATGACGTTAGACTCGGAGTAGCTTCCAACCCCCAAACTCCAAGAAAAATATTGGAGGAGCTAACTGAGGATGAGAACATATACGTCGCATCCAATGCGACTAAGTCACTCAGCTCCAAAGGTGAAGCCAAGGTCTAAATCAATGGAGTGCTCAAGTGTAGATTGAAGCTAGCCTCGAAGATTGTATGGAGCGCGGACGTCTCGATGCTCCTGGCGATCTCATTCTTGGGGCTGCGAATGTAAACACTGCTAGCACTTTCGTTTTTGATTCGGCTCGGAAACGTATGGAGCGCGGGCATCTTGCCCGCCCATATGCAGATTCTACTATCTACGCAACAGCTTTAGGGAGACTCTACCTCTTGCGAAACTCAGAATGCGTAGCTGCAACGCGCTTCGCGCTTATGGGCGGACGGGACGTCCGCGCTCCATACTAGCTGCAAAAATGCCCTAGACCACGCTGAGATGAGATCGCCAGCAGTCGTATTACTTCTGTGATAGTCACGTCACATCAGGTGAGGAGCCGGAATATAGTTCCTCAGGAGTATCGTCTCGTCCGCCCATAGCATCACTAGGTGATCGAAGTATCGGTTCCCGATTGTACTGGAGTTCTGCCGATTTCCAAACTCTGAAAGCAGTTCGGGGTTACTCTTGACTGCATGAGCAGTTACGATTCAATTCCATCTTGTGTTGACTAGCCGTCTTGCCGTGGAATATTGCCGAAGGGTTTCCCTGAAAGCATAGACATGGCAGAGCCTGCGGAATCTTTTGTCGGAATGGTTTTAGCTGACCGTTATGAGCTCAGCTCTGTTTTGGGTCAGGGGCAAAGCGGTATGGTTTTCAAAGCCAGGCATCGCCAGCTCGACCGTTTTGTAGCACTGAAGCTGCTGATGCCGGAAAGCATGGCCGACAAATCCGCGTTCATGCGTTTTGAGCGCGAGGCACATTCGATAGGGAGGTTGAACCATCCCAACATTGTTACTGTGTTTGATTTGGGGCGTTGGCGCAATGAACGTCCATTTCTTGTTATGGATTACATTGAGGGACAAGACCTCCAAGATTTGGTCGGAAAGGACGGACGCCTACCAATTGCACGTGCAGTCAGGATTGCCGCTCAAATAGCTTCTGCTCTCTCCCATGCTCATAAGCGCGGAGTGATTCACCGCGATCTCAAGCCGCGAAATATCATGCTTCTTGACGCTGAAGACATAATGGATTTTGTCAAAGTTGTGGATTTTGGAATCGCGAAGCCCTTTGATGTAGATCAAAGTGAAGCCCTGACGTTGGAAGGTTATGTTGTAGGGACTCCTCTGTATATGAGCCCGGAACAGTGCTCAAGCGGGAAAGTAGACGCGCGCACTGACATTTATGCATTGGGAACGTTGATATATAAGATGATCACTGGAGTAAATCCCATTTCCGGCAAAAATTTGACGGAGATAATGAGTAACCAGATCAATACTCAACCCCTGCCGTTTGAGGAAGCCTGCCAATACGTACATATCCCTCGCACAATTCAAAGCGTGATTTATAAGGCACTGGCAAAAGATCCAGAGCACCGACAAAGCTCTATGTCAGAACTGCGGAAGGAACTGAATGATGCTTTTGAACAAGAGGTCGCAAAACGTGCTGGTCTAGAGGAAGAACAGCACGGAACGATTGTTATCGGTGGTATGGCAAAGTTTTCCACCGAGCCGAAAGAAGAAGTTGGTTCTCATAGCAAGATTATTGATAAATTGCGCGAAAAAGCGGAAGCTGGAGATACGGCGGCGCAGTACGACCTTGTATTGCGACTTGAGTTTGGGCAAGGATGCAAGCCCAATTTGGCTGAGGCATCCCGCTGGTTGAGGCAGGCAGCGCAACGAGGAATGAGCCAAGCTCAATGGCGGCTCGGCGATCATCTATTGAGGGGAGAGGGTGGATTCGGAGTAAGCCCTGTAGAGGCTGTCCAATGGCTTACTAAGTCAGCAGAGCAAGGATATGATGCCGCTCAGTTTTCCCTGGGGTGGTGCTATGAACATGGGCTCGGGGTGCAAGTAGATGTGAGACGCGCTCTGGCATACTATCAAGCTGCGGCTAAGCAGGGCAATGCTCAAGCAAAAGATCAGTTGAAGGTGCACCTTGGACATAATGAGAGGACAACTGGAACTTACGATATTTCAGGTTTCGCAGCTCAAGAAAGAATACCGGATGATCCCGAAGCTATCTTTGCTATGGGCTGCAAACTGCGAGATTCCGGTCAGCGCGCTGCCGATAAAGAAAAGGCTCTAAAACTATTTCAACGAGCTGCTTCTATGGGGCATGACCTTGCTCAGATGGCATTAGTGGAGATGTCTTTGAAGGAAGCCGCTCGCCCTGATTTGCAATCAGAGGCTATGAAATGGCTGGAACAAGCGAGCACGCAAAAGAATCAACGGGCTAAGCTTTTGCTTTCGGCCTGCCTCAAAAGTGGTATCGCCTGTGCAAAAAGTCCGCCTCGGGCGCTAGAGCTGATCAATACATTGGCTAATGATGATAGAAATGTGACTGCCCAAGCGATTCTTGGTGCAAGCATGTTGACTGGCGATCTGGCGGCTCGCAATATTCCTCGCGGTATCACTCTGTTGAGACAGGCTGCAGATGCTGGTGACGGGCTGGCACGATGGAAACTAGCCATCTGTTTCAGAAACGGAATTGGGGTTCCGAAAGATCCCCGGATGTTGGAACAGTTATTTGCACAATCTGCAGAGGAATCATTTCCCCAGGGAGTCGAGGAGTTCTGGAAGCCTGCCTCTTTGGGATTTAACGAGGCCGTTCAAATTTTTAAGAGCATGAGCGCTGCTGGTAACAAGAACGCATTATTGTGGTTGGGAATTTGTTTTGAGAACGGACTGAGTTCTCCCCGTGATTTGAACGCGGCTCTGAAGTGTTACCAGGATGCTCAAACAAAAGGTCTTGCTGGCGGACAAAAGGCGGCCGACCGAGTAAAGCAACTCATGGAAGAAGCTCGTTCTCTTGCCTAGGCCGACGCGGAAATGCCCGTACAGCTTGTACCTGAAGGAAAGCTTATTTACAAATGGGAATTGTCCCATAGGTAATAACTTAGCCCCTTGTTAGCATCCGTCTATATCGGGAGCCAAATTTTTTGGTTTAGGGGTAGACTCATGAATTTAGAAAATCGCGACTTCGCTGATCCCCGCGAGATCGAAAACAAAACTTCAATACAAGATGGACGTTTGGAGCAGCAACTAACCCTTGCGGCTGTAACTAGCGATAAGGTTGAGCGGAGGCAGGCAACAGAGACTCCGCAGCGCATCGAGACAGCAAAGAAATTCGATGTCCAACTCAAAGCTTTCGCTGAGGATACATCGGTAACGTCCGACAATATGAAAGCTTTTCAAAGTATTGTTAAAACCTTTAGTGATTCCGCTGATAAAGCTGCGTCACTTCGCCAGGTTGCACCATCATATTTGCGTTGGGACGTGAATATGGGTAAGCAAGCTCACGAAATTGTGGATAAGCTTGATGCCGAAAAAGAAGCACAAAGGAAGTCGAATCCTCAGCGGGCTGGGCTCGACGCAAAGTACGATTCGGCGCTTGATAGATACTTCGATAGAGTAAGCTCCCTTTCGATGGCACAGCGCGACAAAATTGATACAGCTATGGAATTGAAAGACGGAGATACACGCGACCAGCGAAACGAGCGGGTACGTGCAGCCATCGGTAATGACAAAGTTACCTTGCAAAAGTTTGACGATATGGAAAGTGCATTTGCAGCAGTCAATGCTGCTAAGAGCCAAACTGAGAAGGAGCTGGAAGCTCAGCACTTATCGCACATAAAGGAAATACAGAAAGCAAAAGCAATTTGGCGTACAGTGAACTTGCGAGCAGCAATTAAGTTCTAGTCTCAGGGATATTTCCTGCGCATGAATGCCATGGTATTTTGGAAGGGTTTGAGAAAGCCTTCTGGAACTTTGCCACCGCTGTGCAGTTGTGCAGTTCGTTTATTTCGTGACTACGATCTCTATATGATTTATTTTGTCGCCGCGTGCAATTTGGTTGACCACTTCTATTCCACTGCGCACCTTTCCAAATAGCGTGTAAGCGCCGTCTAGATGCGGCTGAGGCGAGTGCGTGATGAAGAATTGACTGCCGCCCGTATCCTTGCCGGACAGCGCCATGCCGACGCAGCCGGTTCTGTAGGGGTGTTCATTTATTTCGCATCTAATTTGATATCCTGGACCGCCATTCATGTCGTTTCGCGGATCTCCGCCCTGAATCACGAAGTTGGGCACAACTCGCATAAATGTTAGCCCGTCATAGAAACCGTGCCTTGAGAGTGTTGCGAAATTATCCACCGTCATTGGCGATTCGTGAAGAAAAAGTTCGACGACAATCTTTCCTTTTGGTGTCAAGATAATCGCGGTGAGGTTCTCGCTCGAAGAAGCTAGTTCCGCCATCCGGCGCCAATAGTTGCGATCATGGCTTGTATTTACAGGGACTGCGTGGAGAGCATTGAGCGATGCGTCGTGAGGATCTAGTTCTCGTTGTAGTTCAAGTGCTCTTTTGCGAACAATGTAATCTGGGTCGCGAAACTCTCCGGACAATACTTCTTTGTTGAACGGCTTCTTTAGCTTGGTCGCGGCTTCAATGATTGCAATTCTCGCGTCATTCATTTGATCAGCCTTTGCTGCTAAGTAAGCATTCCACAAAGCGGTCTTGATCTCGTCTTTTGTGATTTTTGTTTCCGGTTCGGCGTTATCACCTAATAAGGTCGCTGCCGTAGAGCGCACTACAACATCTTTTGCAGTCAAGCTGTCGAGAAGAATTTTAGTCAGATTCTCAGCCTTGACCGTTGCAAGCCCATTCAAAATTTCAGACTCTGCCCGAGGATCAGGATGTTTTGACAGCATGTTCAAAAGCTCTTCTTCGGCTCGCTTTGTTTTTAGTTCGGCAAGTCCTTGCGCGCGTGCCGCCACTGATTGCCAATTGTGCGGAATCGTTTGTTCGTCTGATTTCAGGAAAAATGCATCGTTGCCGAATGGTGCAATAGCAATTTCAACTTCGGGGCAGAGCATGTATTTAGTGGTAGTCGACCTCAACTCTTGTAAAAATGGCAGAGCCTTCGAGTCCTTTAAAGCGCCAAGAGAGCTTGCGATTAACAACAGTGAATTCTGCTGCTCGGGGATTCCTGTCTTTGGATCCGTTTTGCGATACTGTTCAAGCAGGGTCTGCCCCAACTCTATTAGTGGTGGAACGGACTTTGCATCACCAATGCTACCTAATGCTGAGATGGCGGAGGTGCTTACACGCTCATCTTTGTCCTTGAGGAGATTGATAATCGCATCTAAGCTGTTGCGATCCTTCGCGATTCCTAATGCCTTGCTCGCATAAGCTCGTGCAAGCGGATCCACATCAATCAGTAAGGGGTGTAAGTCTGATATGTAATTGTTGACTCCGTCTTTCATCCTTCCTAAAACATAGGCGGACTGCCAACGAATTTCAGCATTTGACGATTTGAGCTGTTTTGCGACGGCTTCCATTGAGTTTGGATCTTTGATTCTGAGCAGTGCTGTTAGCGACTTTGAAATCAAAAATTGTTCTTTGTCAGCTATTGCTTTTGAATGATCGAAGCTTCCGATCGTCTTACTCACCAGGTTCACGATCTTTGACTTTTCCGAATTTGAAATTGAGGTTTTGGAGGCTGAAATCTTTCCGAGTGCCTCTGCCGCTCTTCCTTTTACATCGAGCGTCTCATGGGATGATTCCAGGATGTTAACTAAAGTAGCTATGGCAGCAGTGTCTTCTAGCTCACCAATAGCAAAGACAATAAATTGGCGCAAGGAGCTTTCGCGCTCGGAAGATAAAGCATCTAGCAAAGGCTTCGTACCAGATTTATCGCCAATACGGCCGATTGCAAGATATGCTCTCTTTCGAAGGTCCTGCTTCGGATTCTTCGAAAGGTCAAGCAATGCTTTTTTGAGAGTTCGAGTGTCCTCTGCCTCAATGATTACTTCAAGTGAATTGATGAATGCATTGTTTTCTTTCTTTCCTGTTGTTTTTCGTTCTGTAGCAGCTGAGCATGGAAGCAGAAACGCTGATTGAACCTGCGAAAGCAGAGCGCAGGCTCCAAGTAGAGAGGCTGTTGCAATATAAATGTGTTTTTTGATGGATGATGGACGCTTTACTTTATGGCTTTCGTTTTTTCAGACTGTTGATTTTTTAGGAACTCATCAAAGGATTTTTTCAGATCAATTCCATCTTTCATAGCGACTGGCTCAAATGGTTTAATTCGTTGCCATATTATCTCAGTTCTTCTGAAGGTTGGCGCATCCAACTCTGGATTTACAATTACTCTATCGTCGACTCTTAATTTATCGGGACCAAGCGGTGTGATGTCGATGATCGAATCATACGATACTACTCCCTCATTTCTGAATTCCATTTTGCCGCTGATAACCACTAGCTGGTCGACGGCTTTGAAATGTTTGTGCACCGAATTGTCGGTCCGAATCGGTTTCTCCAATTCTACGCGTGACAATCTTTCCATACGAAAGTTTTTTCCCTTGCGCTCCGAATCTTCCAAACCTTCGAAATGCCAAATGTTTCCTTCCGGGTCCTTCTGGTGACCTAGTACCCAACTGTCAGGAAAAAATCGTCTGGATTTATTTTTTATCGGCTTTTTGGTTTCTAGATAGTAATACTCAGAGTCTGTATGAGAGAGGCTCTTCCAAGTCCCTGCCTCCCAAGAATTGATCTTTGTCCATTTGTATTCATTTCGCGGTGAAAAGTTTTTACGATTCCCTTCGCCAGGTAGGCTATTCTGCTTTTTCAGATTACTGATTTGATTGAAGTTTGACTCTCGTTTATTACGTTGTAGGTTGTCTTGAGTATTTAGACCGATGTTGGCGGCAAATACGATCAAAATCCCCAGAATGAAAGAGCTTATGAAAAGTATCTTCGGCGTAAGCAGTATTCCTCGCTTCGACTCGCTTGTAATGAGTGTCTGGTCGAAGGGGTCAAGCTTTGACAATTCTGTTCGGAATTCTGATATTGATTGAAATCTGTGATTAGGGTCCTTTGCCAATCCTTTATCAAAGAATAAATTGAGTCTTTGATCGAGTACCGTTCTTTCCGGTAGTTTAGGTATTGGTGCGTTGATTTGCTCATACATGACACTCATTGCGTTCTCTGCATCATATGGGCGATTTCCGCTGACCATTTCGAAAAGACATACTGCTAACGAATAGATGTCCGTGCGCGCATCAACCTTTTCTGCTCTACATTGTTCGGGGCTCATGTAGTGCGCTGATCCGATCAACGTTCCGGTTTGTGTCAATTTTTCATCGCGCTTATCTGTCTTTGCCAATCCGAAATCGATGATCTTAACTGTGTCCGGTGCGGGCTTATCGACCAGAATGATATTGCCCGGTTTTAGATCGCGATGAATGATCCCGGCAGCATGTACAAATTCCAGTGCCGCAGCTGCTTGATCCAGGATTCCGATGGCAGTGTCTGCTGGCATCTTTCCTATCTTGTCCAGGCGGTTACTCAGTGACTCGCCAGAAACAAGTTCCATTGCAAGATAAGGAATGTTCTCGCAAAAGCCGATGTGGTAGACGGTGACGATATTGGCGTGCGATAGCGAACTTAGAACAGTTGCCTCACGCAAGAAGCGCTGTTTCTCCTCGTCATCATCGAAACCTGAGTAGCGAATTATTTTTAAGGCAATTATGCGATCAAAGTCGAATTGGCGCGCTTTGAAAACGGTGCTTTGTCCACCTGAGCCCAGTACCTCAAGCAGCTCGTAGCGACCGTCGAAAGATGCTCCTACTTCGATTTCAACCAACATTAGCGCCTCCGCTATTACTTATACCCAAGCCGGTGCCTGTGGGCGCTGGGGAATCTGAGTGCGCTCATCTCGTTCGTTTTTATTCCGGGAGCGCCGACATCTTGCCGGCTTCTGAAGCGATGAAAGGCGACGGTGTTCTTCTAGGTCCTAGGTCGGAGGAAACAGCGCGATGTCCGTCTGCGATAAAGATTTGTTATTCCAGCTTGGAATTCCCGAATCATCCGGGTATTAAAAGTATGCACGGTTTACAAGAGTCGCCGACCGTCGTGCCCCGATCCCGCGCTCTGATTTGGGTTATTATGAAAAATCACTCAATTCGTGCTAGAGTGCTCAATTAATAATAGATGGAGAATTACTGTGAATCAGAATCCCTTGCTAATAGCCGTGCTCCTAAGTGGATTGATAGCTGTTCAGCTTGCAAAAGCAGAAGATGCACCGGCTCCTCCGGCGTCACCAGCGAAAGCACAAGCGACTCCCGCAGCCCCAGTACAGCCGGCAGCAGCGCAAGCGGCTCCTTCGACACCTACTCAACCAGCAACTCCAGCTCAAGCTGCTCCAGCTCAGCCAGCGCCTCCTCAAGCTCAGCCTGCTAAGCAAAGCATAGAAAAGCCAGTTGAAAAAGCAGATGATAAGGAAGCTCAGAAAGCTGAGAAGCAGCAACGCGACGTGGCTGAAAGAGCAGAGAAAGAACGATTAGCAAGAGAGAAGTCAGAGAAACAAGAACGCGAACGGGCCGAAAAGGCAGATCGCGAAAAGGCTGAGCGTGAAGAGAAAGCGGCTGCTGATAAGCAGGCGAAAGCCGACAAAAAGGCCAAGGCGGAGGAAAGAGAGAATGCTTTCACTTCGGTGCCATTGGTAGATTTCGTCAAACAGCCTGAAATGAAGGCTCCCTGGGGAACAATATTTAAGAGCGAATATTCAATACCGGCTTGGATTCAATCACTGGATGCAGATAGCGGACCTACAAGTCAGATTACTGGTGCCGATGGAGTTACATACGTCGTTGGTGCCATGAGCAAAGCGAACGATCCCTATGATCGATTGATTGCGTTGTTTACATCAGACCATAAAAAGCAATGGGCACTTGGAGTGACTATCCCTGTTGGGCTTGGCAGAGAAGGTTTGTTGCATCCGAAGAAGTACGCAAGCTTGCGCTGGTATGGGCACCCGGATCTGACAGTGCGCAAGGTTTTCACAGATTACCTAGACAAAGATCCAAGCTGGAAAAACTAATAGGCGACCGCCATGCGTCGCCCACTAGCTATTGTGTGTGATACAGTCTGAAAATATACGACAGCTGATAAATCAGCGATAGTAAAACAAAACCGATTTGGAAGTATTTGTTTTTGACGAACATTGCTGCAATGCAAAAGCTGATGTAAACGGCGTTTCGAATTGGATATTCAATTCCAAGGGAATGAAAATACGTCATGCCTTTAAGTGCTGTGTCAGCGAGATCAATTACAAAGCTCAAGGCGAAGATTCCGAAAAACCATTTTCTGCGCGACACGAAGTAGTCTTCGAAACCGCTATATTCATCCATCTGGTCCGGAAACAAAAGCGAGCTAAGCAGCAAAAACACAACGGCGTATAGAACGACCAATGTGTATGCTTCGAAGGTCCATTGCGTTACGTTGATGAGTTTGAATTCCCACCACCAGAAGTGGAGCAACATCAAGAGTATTGCGAAGACCCATCCAATGTGAGTTGGGTAGACCTTCACTTTTTTCGGATGTTGAACGAATCTTGCAAGACCATTCAACAATCTTGCTACTGCAAGACTAATAACCATGCCGACAATTAGTCGGCAGTGTTCGAATAGTTTGATTGTGATCGTGTGATCCATGCATAGCGCAGACTCGCGTCCGCGTTGACTAGTCAGTGTAGGGCGCCAGAAAATACTAGCACTCTTCCAGTCTCAGAAGCTATGCAAGAAGTTTCTTTATCTCTTCGAAGGACTCGCTGACACGCATTAGTGGCGTCGGGCTGTAAGTGGCTTGGTGTGTTGAGTCGGTCAGGTGTAAAACGGTGTATTTTGATTCGCCCTCGCCTTTGCTTTCCTTCTTTTGTTCCACCTTGATGATATGGTCAGTGTTGACGAGAATTTCTTCTCCGTTTTGATGCACCGTAATAAACTTCATTACAACTTCCCCGTTTTTCCAAACTATAATCCGACATCGTTGCGCCGGAAATTAGAAGGGTAAATGCTAACTTGATTTTCATTCGCGAACCAGGCAAGTTAGTCCGAGGCTGAAGCAGGAGTGTATATCAGAGTTTTAACTGCCGCCCTGAATGTGTTTGTGCAGCCAAGAGTCTAGCGCGTCAAGCAGCGTTTCTGACTGTTGATCAGTTTCAAAAATCAAGTGCTCAGCATTTCCAATTATCATCATATTTTTGTCATCTGATGTGACTGCATCAAAGAGTTGGTAAGTCCCATGGGGTTTTACCAATTTGTCTTTTAACCCTTGGACAACAAAAACCGGCATTGATTTTATTAGTTTGCAATCTGACTCTGTGGTCCGCATGAAGACTGCGAATTTCATGAGTTCGAGGGGCGTAAGGTTCATCTTCGCTTTGGGATCTGCCTTCCATGCCGCTTGCAGCTCGGAGCGAGAAGTCGCCTTTTCTGCCAGCATTTCGCCGACATAAAAGGGGCGTTTTGGATCTTGTATAAAGTGATAGGCAACCTTCATTGCCATAATTCGGCCCTGGAATTGTTCGGCAGAAGGCACTGATGATACTACGCCTTTTAGATCATCGGGATACCTGGCTGCTGCGCGCAAGGCGATTGCACCACCCATCGATTCGCCAAGCAAGAAAACTGGGATGCCGTTGTGTCTTTCTTTGATCAGTTTTACAAAATAACCGACATCTGAGATTGTACGTTCAAACTGCACGTTTTCATGTCCAGGTGCGCTGACCCAGGCTCCAAATCCACGCACATCCATTGCAAAAACACCAAATCCACGTTTGCTCATTTTGCGAGCAAAGTCCAAGTACGAACTGTTGTCCAAGCCTAGCCCATGTATGCATAGAATCACGGCTTTAGGGGTGGGTTTCTGTCCATTCGCCTGCTCGGGCATCCAGGCGACCAGCGGAAGCGTGCGCAGTTTGAAATCTTTGGCTAGCCAGAGATACTCCGGCACCGTAGTCGGTGCGTTCTCTTTTACGAAATTGGATGCGAAGTATCTCTTCCAAAGTTCAAGTGGTGGGAATTGATTATTCAATTCCATGGGCGCCTTCGCAGCCATGAACTTGTCAAAGAGGTCTAATGCTTGTTCGCGAAGAGGCAAGCGTTTTGTATCATTGCCAGTTGTGCGGTAGAGGTCCATCAGTTGAATTAGTGACCATAATAGTGAAATGAGATCGTCTGGGCGTCCGCTTTTGGCTCTGATGTTCGAGACACGAACAAGTTCTACACCTGCCTCTTCCGCCTTCGTAATATCCTTCTTCATAAGCCAACAGCCCATCAATGATTCCAGAACTAGGGGGCGCCAGCAGTCATCTTCGGGAACAGACTCACTCAGTGCTAGCGCCGCGTTGTAACAGGCTAGAGCTTGATCTACTTTTGCGTCGTTGTAATAGCAATCACCGATTCGCTTTTGGAGGATAAGTTGTTTCCTTATGTCCTTTTTCTTTTCTGCATCAAGCAATGCTACTCGCAAGTGTTTCGCCGCATTTGAGTACGAGCCGCCTTTGAATTCTAGAAGAGCTAAAAGTTCGACGAGATCAACATTGGAAGCATCACGTTTGAGCTCTCCTTCCAATGTTTTGCGCGCCTCATCTTCCTTATCTTGTTTCAGCAATTGAATGGCATCCACAATCGCAGGATCCATTCGCAGTGCCTTCTCATTTTCCTGCGCTTTTGTTTTAACGTCCGCTTCTGTCGGTGCATTGAAAGGCTGTTGTGGTGTGGGCGCTTCATCAGCCCATGCAAATTGTGAACTCAGTATTGCTGGAAGCAATACCGATAGAGTTAGTCGCAAATGTTTAGTCAACTTATTTTCCCCTGCTGTATCAGCAGGTTCTAGCAAATAAAAGCACTTATGTCTAGAGAATCCAGGGATTCAGGTTTTGAGGTAGGATAGTTATTGTAGACCCCGGTGTGCCTCTTCTTTGAAAGCTATCGGGCGTATCGCTCTCAAAACATCACTGAACCATGGTCAAAGTGTCGAGTGTCTCCCAGGCGAAGGAAAGTCCGTCTATGAAGGATCGCTGGTAGTCCAGGAACTTCTTAGGATATGTTTTGGCAACAACTCTTCACGGAAGAAATTTGGTTATGGGCATACTTTCCGACACACTTATCGCTGACGTCGCTAACGCCAAAGCAATCAGTGTTCGGGCCGGCGCTTAGGACGGATTTTATCAATACAATAACTCCCGACATTCAAAAGCCAGTAATGATAGACATATCAAAGACGCCGCGCTTAGCCGGTGCTCCAACAAAAGAAGCCACTCTACCTGCTCATTTCGGAGCCTACGATTACGTGATAATTGAGAATCGCGAAAATAGAAGCTCTTTACCCTAGAGTTGGGAATAGAGAGTCATATACATTGTCGCATCACCTTTATCACCCAGCTTCAATGCCAGAAACCATAGATGCTTATAAAGTTCGCGATGAAGGTTCTGCAACTTCTCTGCCGCTTGAAACTCAAGATACGCTGCTTGCCAATTCTTCTGCTCTTCAAAGCGGAGTCCAAGATTGTAGTGCGCAGGAAAACAATCAGGATAGATTTTCAGCACTTTTTTGTAGCCGTCGATTGCAGAAGTAAAGGCGCCCGCGCGTTGCTGTTTGATCGCGGTTTCAAACTCAGAGAAAGCAGCATCGCTATGAACCGGCATCAACTCTTTATTCAGATCATCAGCTGGAGTAAATCGGTGAGTAGAAGCTGTCATGTCTTCACCAAACGACGCAGATGGTACGTTGAGGGCAGCAACTGCCCACAGCAAGAGAATTGAATGCTTCATCGTAACATCTCCCGATGGTCACCTCGCTTTATGTTTACCACCGGTGACCTACTTGTGGCAACATGCCCTCGAAAAGTAATACCATTTCGCCGTTGTGATCTGAGGCGGCTGTCACTTCTTGCGGTGGCACATTGGACCTTTTGAATGTGCTATAGTTTCCTAGGAAACTACTTGGGAATGAAGATGACAAGCGTTAGCCGCCTGGAGGATCATTTAGGTTATTGGCTTAGATTTGTATCGAATCATGCTTCTCAGGCTTTTACTGCAAAGGTTGGAACCGAAGGCGTAACAGTTGCGGAGTGGGTCGTACTAAGGGAGATGTTCGATCATTCCTCGGTTAGTCCAAGTCAGCTTGCTGAACGATTGGCATTAAGTCGTGGCGCCGTGTCTAAACTAATCGATCGACTCGTTTCGAAAGATCTTGTGAAAAAACAGCTGGGCAAGGCGATTCCGTCAAATGTTGACGGTCGTTATCAAATTGTTGAACTGACTACCACCGGTCGAATGCTAGTTCCGAAGCTTGCGAAACTCGCCGACAAGAATGATAGTGAATTTTTTGGACATCTCTCAACAAAGCAAAAGACGGAACTTGTGCTGCTTCTCAAGGAAATTGTCACGGCACATGGCTGGAAAAAGATGCCAACAGAATGATTAAAAATCCCAATACCACTGCGTTTTGATAAAGAAGGAGCAAACGTATGGACATAATCACCGACGTTACAGTCGAAAAAATCGAGGAGTGTGTTCGTGGTTCACTTTCAGGAACAATGACTTTTCCGGATGTCCTGAGAGTATTGAAAAGCCTTGGTGTAGAGCGCTACCATGCGGACTATTCCCGGCAAGAAAATACGTACTATCTGGAAAATGGCCAGTCACATGTTGTTAGCTCGCCTCATCCTGAGCATGAAACTGCACAGGATTTTTCGGCAGAAAATGTCGCTTCAGCGGTTAATGAGAGTCAACGAGGCGAACATGGCTACCTCGATTTTGTTCGCAAGACGATGAATGCCGGATGTGTTGGATACTTCGTACAGCTAGCTGGATGCCGTGTTCAATATTTTGGACGGAAGGGTGAAATTCATACCGAAACATTTCCTGCTTAAGCTTTAGCAGCGAGCTGAACGCGACAGTTTATTCCGCTGGACGGTCCTTCCTGCGGTAATGGCTCGCTTGCGCCTAGTACTTAAAAAAGGCGAACAAGGTCCCTACGATCAATCCCTTAAGCAACTTGGATCAACATGCACCGTTTATCTTGCGCTACCTTTCAGGTGTGCCGGACTCGTTACCATTACGCTGAACCACCATTCAATTATCATTCAGTCACGGTAATTTTTGTGATGCTCAGGTGGTTGGCAGCGAAAAACTAAACCACAGTTTCGCCCACGGATGAAGTTTAAGATCGATTAGTCAGAGGAGTTAACACAAATTGCCGAAGGGCTTAGACATCATGCGGAAATTCTAGAGGACAATGAAGTCAAGCGCGCGATTCATGGATTGAATCTTGCTTTTCAGACCCTAGATAACGCTTTCAGTGGCTCTTGGTTAGATTACCACTCCAGGCTGTACTTTCGAAATTTCGAATCGGCACCATCTTCCAGATCATTCGATAAAGAATGGGGACTAATTGACCGTATAGGTGGCCGGCAGTTGAATTAGTGACCATAATAGTGAAATGAGTCGTCTGGGCGTCCGCTTTTGGCTCTGATGTTCGAGACACGAACAAGTTCTACACCTGCCTCTTCCGCCTTCGTAATATCCTTCTTCATAAGCCAACAGCCCATCAATGATTCCAGAACTAGGGGGGCGCCAGCAGTCATCTTCGGGAACAGACTTACTCAGTGCTAGCGCCGCGTTGTAACAGGCTAGGGCTTGATCGATCTTAGCGTCGTTGTACTAGCAATCGCCGATTCGCTTTTGGAGGATAAGATGTTTCCTCATGTCCTTTATCTTCTCTGCATCAAGCAATGCTACTTGCAAGCGTTTCGCCGCATCTGAGTACGAGCCGCCTTTAAATTCTAGAAGGGCTAAAAGTTCCAGGAGATCAACATTGGAAGCATTGCGTTTGAGCTCACCTTCCAATGCTTTGCGCGCCTCATCCTCCTTATCTTGTTTCAGCAATTGAATGACATCTACAATCGCAGGATCCATTCGTAGCGCTTTCTCATTTTCCTGCGCTTTTGTTTTAACGTCCGCTTCTGTCGGTGCATTGAAAGGCTGTTGTGGTGTTGGCGCTTCATCAGCCCATGCAAATTGTGAACTCAATATTGCTGGAAGCAATACCGAAAGAGTTAGTCGCAAATGTTTAGTCAACTTATTTTCCCCTGCTGTATCAGCAGGTTCTAGCAAATAAAAGCTTTTATGTCTAGGCGGTGCCGCCATCATGAATGCTTCTTGAAATGCAAATAGTAAGGTGGTCTTCGCCCATTTAAGATACGGAGTTAGTTGAACATGCTAAAACTGCTCATATGATTGACCCATTTAATAAAGAAATGCTGCTAGAGAAAATGCAGACGATGTCAGTGATGGCACGCGTAGCGTTTGCTAGCAGTTGCGCGACCAGATTGTTTCCTACATATGAATGCATTCAAGAGCTAGACGGTACAGGTGATACTGTTGGATTGAGAGCGGCGCTCAATTTTTCTTGGAACTCCGTATTAGCAAATTCGTATAGCGAGATAGATTGCAAGAATCAACTTCAGGTCGTTGGGAAATTGGTCGATGCCTCATACACTTCCGAGAATACCTTTCGCCTGTACGCACAGGATACCACAGCGATAGTGGCTTATTCGTTACGTGCCTTAGACTCCGGAGGCGTACAAGAGCCCGTGTGGGCGGCCCAACGCATATATGAAGCGGTAGGGCGCTTCATTGTGACCTCGCAGAAATTATCGTTGAAAGGACCAAAAGGATTGAAGGGACAGGAGCTTGCATCACTAATAAACAATCATCCGTTAATGCAATTGGAGTTTTCTCGTCAGTTTCGAGACATTGAAGAACTTTCCAAAGGACATACTGCAGAAGCTATCGAAATTATGATGAACAGGTCGGAAGCCGAACCGGCATTACCGTTTGATCTGCCGATTCCTTCGAATTTGCCATCTCTTAGCTTGGTACAAATAATGCTTTTGACTGGTAATGAGTATTGCATGTAGTATCGCTGTCCAGCAGGTTTTTTTTGAGACAGATGATTTGTGCCGCTATCCTAGGTGAAAGAGAACCACATGATTATCGTCAGCGAGTTTCAGATATTTATCTAAGACTGTTATTCCATCCATGAGTGCTCTTTCACCGGCAGAATAGTCTCGCAGCTGCGTCTCTAGTGACTGTTTCGTTCTATTGAACTCTGATGTGCTCATGGTTTTGGACATCCATTGCAAGTGCTCGTCGTCAGGGACTTTATTTAGAAGCACGTACCAGTCTTTTATCTGGCTCATTAAACAAAGATGGATCTAGTCTGGCAGAGGCCCTGCGCGAAGCTGTCCTCAGTATGAATTCGTCCAAACCGATCTTTCCCCTTTCCTTCAATAACATTTTGATTGCAGGAAATGTGGTGCCAGCGAATTCCTTCTTGTTTGCCTTAAGGTTGCAATGTCGGCATTAGACATTGCGCATATGGATACTACCAATAGTATTTAATCTCGCTTGAGCGGTAACGACGCTTAATGTTGTCGGTTCCCAACATGTTAATGGCGAATCCTCACGTGGTAATATGACTTAGTCGCACGTTATTCCCGAGTAGCGCAGCGGTAGCGCAGGTGACTGTTAATCACTTGGTCGCTGGTTCGAATCCAGCCTCGGGAGATTCTTAGCCCGCAAGAAATTGCGGGCTTTTTTCTTTCATGCCTGCTTGAAAACCCCTCCTGAAAACCCAAAGATTAGCCCGCTAAAAGCTTGGAATAACAGGAAAATCGCCAAGATCCAAGCGGTTTCAAGATATACTTTAGTTGGTTCGACCGGCATCCTTATAACTATGGACGCAAGGGCAAGAGCTGCCAAAAGTAGGGGATATGAATTTGTTTGGAACACAAAAAGTCAGCGGACGAACTCTTGAAGAGGTCGCACACTTAGTGACCAAGTATTTCAAGAGCCGCGACCTCGATCCACAAAAGCAAGCAATTCCGGCCTCAGGTGGTTCCGGCTGGTGGATGACCGAGGGCAGTGCCAAGATTTACATCTTTATCCAGGATTCTCCCGCAGGTCCGGTTCTTCGAGTGACAAGTCCAATTGTGTTTGTCCCGGAGACTAATCGTGAAGCGTTTTATCGACGACTTCTCGATCTCAACAGCAATATGACCAGTTGTAATCTGGCAACCTATGAAAATTACGTGCTTGTTGTATCACAGCGGCAAACAATTGGTATTTCGCAGGAAGAGCTCGATTCCATCGTTTGGAACGTAGCATACGTCGCCGATCTTCTCGATAATAAATTGGCGGCAGAATTTGGGACTCAGTTGTATCGAGAAAGTTAGTTCACTAAATGGCGCACAGTCCGATTGCTAAATCTCCAAAGGAATCCCCCGCCCTTCTTGGCGAGCAGGAAATCCAGTTCGTGTGCAATTTGGCAGAGCATGCCGGCAATTTAGCTGCCTCGATGCGGGCATCCGTTGGTGTTCATCAAAAAACCGGCCCCCACGATCTTGTCACTGACGCTGACCTTGCGGTTTCCAATTTGCTCATGCGTGAGTTGGCTGGGCGATTTCCAAATGACTTCTTTATTTCTGAAGAGGAAGCGCTAGCCGAAGGTATCAAGAAGCATTTGGGCTCGACTGTTCAGCGCACGTGGCTGATTGATCCGATTGACGGGACGGACAACTATGTTCATGGTGATGGTCAGTATTCTGTGATGATCGGGCTTCTGGTCAACGGAATTCCCCACTTTGGTTGCGTTGCGAGTCCGGCTATGCAAATGACCTACTACGGCGGCCCGGCTTACGGCAGTTGGTGCAGACATCAGGGCGGCAAAGCTGAGCGCTTTGGTATAGATCCAGCGGACCCGCTTGGTACACCAGTCCGCCTGATGATGGGCTGGCGCGATCGTAGAAATAATCCGTGGATATTGAACATGGCTGGCGTGAAGATCATCGCTGCCGGCAGCGTGGGACTCAAGGTCGCAAAGGTTATCGCTGATGAGGCAGATGTTTTTGTCCACCTCTCTGGCAAATTGAAATTTTGGGATACTGCAGGACCCGCTGCCATCGCCCTTGGTGCGGGATTGGAAGTCGGAACATTTGATGCGGATCAACTCGATTTTCCATTGCCTGAGATCAGGCATAAAACAACCGTTGTGATGGGACGACCAGGAACATTGGAGTGGTCGAGACGAATACTAGGGAAGCAGTTCATTGTTTAGAAACACAGATTTTGAGATAGGCAAGGTCCAAGGTGGGACTACTTTCGGACATGGGACGCAGATAGTCTGGGGCTCGCTTCGCTCTCTATGGGCGGACGAGACGTCCGCGCTCCATACAGCAGCCAGAACGCTTGAGCTCGATACAGAATCCAGGATCCTTGAGCTCGATACAGCAGCCAGAACCCATGGAAAGTCCGGCAGGATAACTGCACTTCAGAAAGATGTATGGAACTCCAATAGGAAGAGCGTTTCACCTATGACTTGCGTGGTGAGTCCGGTATGACGATTATTAGCACTGATACCGAGCTATTGAAACTCTGTGCGGAGATTGATGCCGGGCAGCGTTTTGCGATGGACCTTGAATTTATTCCTGAGCGTACCTATGAACCGGAGATTTGCCTGGTACAGGTCGCCACTGATAAAGGGGCTTACATTGTCGATCCGTATGAAGTCAGCGATTTAATGCCTCTTTGGAGTCGTGTGGCTGATCCCAATATCCTTGCTGTATTTCATGCAGGCGATCAAGACCTCGATTTGATGAATGCTGGATCTGATCTGATTCCGCAAAACATTGTCGACACACAAATTGCAGCCGGTTTTTGTGGTTTTGGGTATCCCATCGGGTATGGCAAAATTCTCGGGCAACTATTGAATATAAGCATTTCCAAAAGTGAGAGCTTCACCGATTGGACGAATCGTCCACTGACGAAGTCCCAAATTACCTACGCGTTGGAAGACGTCGCGCACCTGCTTGACCTTCACGACAAACTGATGGAACAGCTCGACAGCATGGGGCGCAAACAGTGGGCGCTTGATGAGTGCAAGCGCTACACAGACCCCGGATATTATGCCAAAGACCGGTCGCGCGATTTTATGCGTATCAAGGGTGCCAGTTCCCTCAATCGGCGAAGTTTGGCTGTGCTACGAGCTTTGTCGGATTGGCGCCATGAAGAGGCTGAACAGTGCAACCGTCCACTTAAGTCGATTTGCGCGGATAACGTGATGTTCGAATTCGCGCGTCACCCTCCAAAATCGCAGACAGAAGTGATGCGCATCCGCGGATTCAGACCAGACCAGGCAAAACAGTACGCCGGTGCTATTTTGCGGGCTGTTGAACAAGCTATGGCGCTGCCGGAAGGGGAGCTGCCCGTCTGGCCGCAGAGCCGCATCCCAAGCAAACGGGAAGTCTTGATATCGGATTTCCTTTTCACAGTTCTGAAAGTGCTCACTTTTGACGAAGATATTGCAGCTGAGCTTGTAACAACTCGTTCGGCTCTTGAAGCACTTGTTCGCATGCATTTTGAAGGCTCACTTGTCGAGGAGAAATTTCCTCTCCTGGTTGGCTGGCGCCGCGAACTGGTCGGCGAGAAGCTGATTTCGATTTTGAAGGGTGCAGAATGCAAAATGCAACTAAAATCACGATCTCATCCAATTAGCCTGGAAGTCAATGGCAAACGGATAGAACATTAACGCCAGAACACGGTAGAATTTGCAGTTACAAAAACCCAACTGGAGGAATGCGCATGGCCAGCACAGCGAAGGTCGGCCTCATCGGTCTTGGTGTCATGGGAGAGAACCTCGCCCTTAACATCGAGCGCAATGGCTACTCAATTGCCGTTTACAACCGCAGTCATGAAAAAGTGGATGCCTTTGTCAATGGCAAGGCAAAAGGAAAAAACGTCATTGGTTGTAAGGACGAGAAGACCTTTATTGCCAGCCTGGAGAAGCCTCGGAAAATCATCCTGCTAGTTAAGGCAGGGCAGCCGGTCGACTCGACAATCGAAAGCATAAAGCCGTTTCTTGAGCGCGGAGACATCATAATCGATGGTGGTAACTCCTATTTCGAAGATACCCGCCGACGTGAAAAAGCGCTTGCTCAAGAAGGACTCTTCTTAATTGGTTCCGGAGTTTCCGGCGGTGAAGAGGGCGCCCTCTGGGGTCCATCGCTTATGCCTGGCGGTGACAAGAATGCTTACGAAGAAATTCGTCCTATTTGGGAAGCAGCTTCCGCTAAAGCTGATGGCGAGCCATGTGTCACTTATTTGGGACCGGATGGTGCTGGTCACTTCGTTAAGATGGTACATAATGGTATCGAATATGGTGACATGCAGTTAATCGCAGAAGTCTATGACATTCTCCGAAAAGTCTTCAACATGGCTCCTCGCGAAATGGCAGAAGTCTTTGACAAATGGAACAAGGGGTTACTCAACTCGTATTTGATCGAGATCACTTCCGAAATCCTGACAGTGGAAGATCCCGAAACAAAGAAACCGCTGGTCGACCTCATTCTCGACAAAGCCGGTCAGAAAGGTACAGGAAAGTGGACCGCCGAGTGTGCTCAAGAACTTGGTATTCCGATTCCAACAATCGATGCAGCGCTCACCGGACGTCTGCTTTCTTCAATGAAGGAAGAGCGAGTTCTCGCCTCCAAGCATTTGCATGGACCAAGTGAGAAATTGAACGTCAACAAAGATGAGCTTCTCGATGCACTGGCTGATGCTTTGTTCGCCAGCAAGATTTGTTCTTATGCGCAAGGCATGTCGCTAATTAAGGCTGCTTCTGATCAATACAAATGGGACATCGACCTTGCAGAGACAGCAAGAATCTGGAAGGGCGGATGTATTATTCGCGCAGGTATGCTGGGCGATATCAGCCGCGCGTTCAAGGAGCACAGAGATCTGCGCAACCTGCTTCTCTATCCGACATTCATTCAATGGATGGAGAAAGCGCAAAGCAATTGGCGCAAAGTTGTTTCAACAGCGTCACTGGCTGGCGTGCCAATTCCAGCAATGAGCGCAAGTCTCGCTTACTTCGATGCTTATCGCAATGCCAACTTGCCTCAAAACTTGACGCAAGCTCAGCGCGATTACTTCGGTGCTCACACCTATGCTCGTGTAGACAAGCCGGAAGCCGGCATGGTACATACTGAGTGGAAGGATCTGATTAAGAAGAAAACCGAAGTTAAGTAGTCATCTGCTTAGCAGTTTGGATTCTCGTGGGGGCGGCGCAGGTGCGTCGCCCTCGCTCTTTCTTGAGATCGCGACTCGTTCCCTAAATTCGCAATCGGGGAAGAGATCAAGCAATTCGGAGATCGGTCCGCTCGTTTGTAAGAGCGCGGACGTCCCGATGCTGTTGGCGATCTCATGTATGGAGCGCGGACGTCCCGTCCGCCCATAGCCTCTCAGAGCTCTTTGTTTCAATAGATCCAGGCGAGTGTCGGCTTGCCGACTCCGATCTTCCTAGAGCGATCTGCTCTTTTGGACCTGGTTCTATCCCGGGAGCGCCGGCATCTTGCCGGCTTCGATCTTCTTAAGGCAATTAGTCCGCTGGGCAATCGTTGGTCTGGCACTGTGGATCATTTGTTATTTGTTGATCGGCGCCATCGTTAGCCCCTCCGCGGGAGCCATGCTGAGAAGTATTTTTCAAAGTTTTGAACTTTGGAAGAGGCTTCCGAACCTTCTTCTTATTCTCTTCTTGATCGTCATGCATGGTCATAGGGATGTTCTCTTGGTCATTCGTTCTTTCTTTTACTCGTTCTTACAGATTATATGAGCAATGTGGAGAAGATGTGAGCGATTCGCTCCTGGCGTTCGGTTCGATCCGGGCCAGTTTTAATCTTTCATGCCATGAATTTTTAACAACCGGTAGCTATATTCATTTTACGGCTGTGAAATCCTTTCATTGGCTTATTACTATTGCAGATTACCTGTTCGGCTCCTCTTTGGCTGGGGCTGATTGCTTGCTGGGGAACAATGATGAATCCAATTAACGATAGCGACCGCATTGCGTCTCGCGCAGATAAACACGGAGATTTGCGCAATGCTTCGGAATGCACCGGCGATGGATGCGTAGTACAGTGGAAACCAAAAAAGACTCGCTCCGATAAAGTCTATGAGGCTTTCTTCGGAACTTACAGTCGCAGAATAAGTGTAGAAACTGCCTGATGATCGGGGGATTTCATGCACACTTTTCCTCTTTTTGATGTGCCTGAATGCGATTAGCTCCGGGACTGTCATTGTTTTGTGGTGCTAACGGGTATCTCCCGTTTCTTGCTCTGCTAATGTTGTTTCAATTGCAGGTTGCTGCCCAAGAACCGGTAGTTAAGAAAAAATTTTTGAAAGCACACTCTTCGTTGTCGTTGAAAAATTCTTTTCTCCGTTTTGTGATCGTGCCAGACTTCGGTCAAGTTGGTGGCTGTGAGGGTTTCATTCGTCTGCTTCCTCAAATTATGGCTCTTCGACCTACGACCATACTGCTCGGCGCAGAGGACGTTTCGCGTAATGAAAACAATGAACAATTTCGATCCGCGATTCGAACATCAAGCTCGAAAGAGCCATCGCCCTTTTTGACTATTCTTGACAGGTTAGCAACTCATGATAAGTTGAGTGGCAGGATTAATAACCCAGACGGAATTCTGCGGATAGGAATGATGCGAATCCCTCGTGCTGGTGAATCTCACTCTCACATAACTTTGCCTTGGATTAGTAAGCCAAGTGCTCAAAGTGTACTCGGTACAGCGTTGCTCGCCGCTGGATATGCTCAATTACGAGAGCACGAGATCATTTTCATAAAAGCAATGCCTGCCGATTTCGAGCGAAAAGAATTGCTTGTTGTTGATGTTTATGGTCCCAACAAAGAGACTCAGAAGGGTCCGGTCCCAGCTACCTATCCAAAAGGATTCGGCTACTTGCGGGGTCCATTGATCCTAAACAAGGACAGGAACAGTGTGGGCGATTTTGATCAGTGAGCGGATGACAATGCTTGACAGACCCTAAATCCATGGGCACGACGAACGGAGAAAGGCACTTCTTCGTATTCGTCTACTGAGGTTAAATATTAAATGCTAGGTCCAGAGAGGACTGTGGGAATCTAGCGAGAGTATTCTGAAATTCAAGAGTTCAGGGGTGTTTCACATATTCCTTACCCGAGTCCTCTAAGGTTAGTATCTGTAGACGTTTTGGGTATAAAACTCTTACTTGGGGCGAAGTTTGTAAGTATTTGGCTAATTGAAGCTCACCATTTGCGTGAGCTTGGTTCTTAATTGAGACAAAGCAGATGGCTGACGACGCAGAGAACAAAAAGGCGGGTAATGATTCGGCGGAGAAGGAAGCCACTTCTTCTGCGAATACCGAAACCCGTGATCTGCTTGTGGACCATGCAAACGACCTACGTGATTCTGACGAACAGAATAAAGAGAGAACAAAGAAGACTGAAGAACCTGCAGAAATTGATGCAGGGAAGAGCGAGGCAGATCAAGCCGTTACCGACTTGAAGAAACTGTTCAATAAGACGGATCCCAACAAGAAGTTGGATGCCGTGGATGTTTCTGATATTTCCAACCTCACTAAAGATGATGGCACGTTGGCCTCGATCATGGGGATTGTCAAGAAGGCGGACAAAACGGCAGCGGTACACGATGTCGCGACGCCAGCAGTGCAAACTGGAAATCTGGATGCAAACGGGAAGCCCGTGAACGATGCGGCAACGCCAGCAGTGCAAACTGGAAATCTGGATGCAAACGGGAAGCCCGTGAACGATGCGGCAACGCCAGCAGTGCAAACTGGGAATCTGGATGCAAACGGGAAGCCAGTAAATGATGCGGCGACGCCAGCAGTGCAGACTGGAAATCTGGATGCAAACGGGAAGCCAGTAAATGATGCGGCAACGCCAGCAGTGCAGACTGGAAATCTGGATGCAAACGGGAAGCCAGTAAATGATGCGGCGACGCCAGCAGTGCAGACTGGAAACCTGGATGCAAACGGGAAGCCCGTGAACGATGCGGCAACGCCAGCAGTTCAGCATGAGACGTTTGATGTTGCGCCTAACCAAAGGCGAGATCTGTTAACAGCTCCAGTGCAGACAGGAACACTTGACGGAAACGCTGTTCAGAAGCAAGAAGCGATGCAAGCTCCTGTACATAATGAAACGTTTGATGTTGCTCCGAATCAAAAGAGAGATTTATTAAACTCTCCGGTTCAAACAGAAGCGCATGATGCAAATGGAAAGAAACTGAATGATGTAGCAACTCCAGCAGTACAAACACAAGCCTTCGATGCGACTGGAAAAGCGCCGAACGATTTAGCTATGACGGCTGTGCAAACCGGAACGCTTGATGCGCCTAACGATGTGGCAACAGCAGCGGTACAAAATGGAACGGTTGATGCTGCCGGAAAGGCGCCGAATGAGCTGGCATCACCAGCGGTGCAAACTGGAAATTTGGATGTAAATGGAAAGGCGCCAAATGATTTAGCCGCAACGGTGGTTCAAACAGCAGCACTCGAGGCAAGCGGTAAGCAGCCGAATGATCTGGCAACACCAGCAGTACAAACCCAAGCTCTGGAAGGGGCGACAAACAATCAGAAAGATCTGGCTACTCCCGCTGTACAGAACGGATCTCTTGATGGCACCAATGATGCCGAACCTGCGGTGAATCCTGCAAATAAGTTGAATCTTGATTTCTCTCCGCCTCCATTGACGGGAGCTCCTGTAGATTCTGCTCGAAGTCTGCAGAAAGCAGCTGTTGATAGCGCTGCAAAAGAGCAAAGCACGGAGTTGACCAATGATCAGGCAACGACAGCTGCAAATGAGATCAAAGATCCGGCAGTTGATCCAGCTGCGGAAACAGTCCAAGATCCACGACCAGCCGTAGAGGGGGTCCCCGTAAACCAGGATCTTGTGCCAGCCGTGCAGACACGCGATACAAGCGGGGATGTAATCAACACTGTAGATGTTGCCGGTCTTGATCGAGACACTGTGAACTTGGAAGCGCTCGTCACTACAAATAATCTAACTACCGACAACTCTGATGTTCTCAACCAAATCCCGGTCAGCGATCGTCCGGTAGTTTTGGCGCGCAGCATAAATGCAGTCACAGATACAGTAGTGAATACAGAGCTAGCTGCTGAAGGAACTGAAAAGCGTGTGGACACTGTTTCAGAGGTCGTAGCTCCAGTTGATTCTGGTGCCGCTACCACTCCTCGCACTGGAATGACATTTGATGCGCTTTCTGCCGCTGCGCAAACAGTCAAGCAAAGCCTGCGAGATCGGACCTCATTGGAAGCAGTTCTTCGTTCAATTCCTCCGGAAAATAAAAAAGAGTTCGAACAAATCTACAAACAAAACACAGGCAACGATTTGCGACGTGACCTCACAAGAAATGGGCTCGAATCAAGTATCGCCTTATTGAACCCGAAAGAGGAAGCCCGAAATGCTGCGTGGCTTGGTGATAGGCTGAGAGATCTTTCAAGGCTGCCTGCAAGCGCAACTGCTCAAAGGGAACTGATCGAACATGGAATCCGCAGCTCTCTGAGAACGATGACTCCTGAACAACGAACAGATTTAAGTGAGGAATTGAAGACTCGCCCAGGTAACAACGGACGAGGCTTAATGGAAACCCTTGAAGCCAGTAAACTCTCGAAAGAGACGAAGGAGATTGCAGGAATCATCAATGGCAGCACAGGACCAACTCTGAGCGGCGCTGAGTTGGCGAGAATAGCTGACATTGGCGTGCGTGCCGGCGGCAACCAGGGACTTACAATCCTAAAAGAGGCTTTGGGAGGTAATTCACCGGAAGCGACTGCGGCACGACAGCAGTTCCGCTCAGAAAATGGGGATCAGCGACTGCATAATGCATTTGCCGGAACATTCGGTGGCGTCACCGACAACCTTAGACAAGCTAGGGACTATGCGAATTTAGGTAAGCTGGATACTGCAACTTTCATTGACATGCAGCGAAGCAACTGGGCAAATAGCGATGCTGGTGTTGAACTCGTTGCAAGAATGATGACGCAAGACGAGCGCCAGCGATTTGCAGCTGGTGAGAAACTAGCGAAAGAAAATTCCGCAGGAAGAACTCCGGAAGAGCAGGAAGCACGCCAGTATTACGATCGGGTTCATGCCGCTTTCCAGAATGCTGCCAGCTCAATTGGTATGATCAGCCGATGGAGTACTTCAAATCAAAATAAGGCTGTGACTGCCTGGGAAGATATCGCCAAACATGGCGAATTGACCGTTATTGGTCGTATGGCGCGAGCCGGAAATGATTTCTTTGCAGATTCTCCTGCCACCGTTCTTGGTGCCATGAGAGATAACATGACCAATAAAGACTTTAACTTGATGCAAGACCCAAGTTATCGCGATGCTGTCTACAACATGCTTGGTGGGAGAGATGGCAAAGGTAGGTCCAGTTTCAGCCCAGAAGCGAGCGCGGCGGCAAGGCAAGAAATAGAGAAAATCTTCAACAGATCCAGCGTATCGGAAGCCCGAGAAGCCAATCATGCTAGCTTAAGGGAAGCTGCATCTGATCGCGTTCAAATGCACCGAGTTACCGAACAATATGGAAGAAGTTCTCATTCTGTGACTTTTGATGCCTTGCGAAACGGAAAGGCTTCTGATTTCGCGCAACTCAGTCCTCAAGAGAGAAGACAACTTGAGCAGCGTGTAGAGCAAATTCCACTAAACATGCGCACAGAAGCCAGAGCAATGCTCAATGAACTCAAAGCGAACAGGGATGTAACACCAACTCTAGCGCGTGACCTTCTAAATGATGCTCTCAAGAATGTTCCTCAGAACAAAATAATCGAACGCTTGATTGCAAATCAGAACAATTTGCCAAGCAATCCACAGGAGATGCAGGCGTTAACAAAAGCGACACGCGACGCACTCACAGTTGTAGCAGGCAATCGTTCAGAGCAGGTTTTCGATAGATTTGCCAAGCCGCTTCTTGAGGGACGTGGGCTGAGCGCTGATTCGCTTCGCGAGGCAAATATGTCATCGCGAGTGTTTGGTGGTGATCGCCTCAATCACGAAGCGTATTACAACCAGCTCAAGCATCTACCTCAGGCTGAGCGGGACCGCATCACAAATGCAGCAGAAGGTGCCAGAAGAACGCCGCCGGATCCGGAAGCTCAACGGACTCTCGATGAGGCATTCAAAGGCATGTCGCAGGCTGAGCGGGATATCGCGCTCAATGTGCTTCGCAATCCAAATCAAGAATACACCCTCAGCGATCGTATTCGGACCCATGGTATTGGCGGGGACGTGAACCAACAAGCGTTGCTCACGGAATTCCAGGCTCTGAATCGTGACGCGAAGATGGCTCTGATTAATGACCACGCGACGAAGTATCAATCGTTCCTGCCCAATGATCTGGCACGAGATGCTGGCGAATCAGTTAAGAGAGAAATCGAGATGTCGCTCCCCATGGACCGTAAAGATCTCGAACGGGCTATGCAAGATCGCATACGCGAGACGGGCACAGGGGCATACGGCAACGTGGCTCTAACCGAAATTTCAGTTGCGCAAACTCAAGATCAAATGAGGAGCCAACTACTCGACCACTTGCCACCGGAACAACGTGAACAAGCTCAAAGAGAAATCGACCAGAGGTTCCAAGCCCTAGTCAATGCAATTCGCAGGAATGATGATGCGAAGGATCAGTATGCAAAAGATCTCGCGGATAAAATCGTCACGGTAGCCACTTCGGTTGTTGGTGGTCCACTGCTGTCAGGCGGACTCAGAGCTGCCAACTTAGCGAAGTTGGCAGTAACAGCAGCCGGAGCGGTGGCGGCTCGTGTTGGAATTGAAGACGCCGTCAGAGGTGAAGGGACGCTCTCAGCAAATGATTATCTGGCAGCAGGAATTTTTGGCGCTGCCGATGGATTAACAATGGGACGTTTTGGCGCGGCCAAAAATGCTTTCGCTCCAGCCGTCGAAAAAGCTTTGGCGTCGAGGTTGGGAGCCGGTGGACATGAAGTCAGAGATCAGATCGTTTCGAACTTCGACAAGTACATGGCCAGGGATGGCGGAGAAGAGAGACTGGCTGCTTTTCTTAAAGAGAAAGGAGTTGCCGATCCCGAAATTGCTGCAAGAGAAATTTCCCAAGACGTGCAAGGCGCTCTGAACAAGTATGATGCTGATACCGCAGCTGGTGTTCGCCGAACTGATGCCGACAGAGCTCCAGTTGAACCTGCGCCTGTGGAAGCGGTAGCTCAGGTGGAGCGCGTTGCTGCTAGCACTGCCGATGTTCCAGCCAGAAGGGAATTGTCGGAGTCGGCGGCCGCAAACGCACGAATCATTCAGGAGCTAGGTCAAAAGGAGCATATTAGTAAGAGATTGCTAGACTCTCTCGCTAAGTTGAATGAAACTAGCGACCAGACTTTGCGTCAGTTGACAGAAAGGGGAATCCTTAAGCCTGAGCAGGAGCGGGTCTTACGTGATAATCTGGCAGCCGAAATTACCAGGTTAAATGCGACGACAGAAACAACTGAAGCAGCCAAGGTGCTCACTCGCATAGCTGAGTCCAATCAGCAAATGCAATTTCTGCGTAACAACATAGACAACCCTGATGTTGCGAAAGCGTACCACAGAATGATGGAGATGAGTGCTGCAAAACCAGAGCTGAGGATCCCTCTGGACCGCTTGCGGGACAGCAATCCAGAGGCGTTGAAGGTGTATTCGCAACATATGGACGAGGTAGGCAGAAGGTTCGAACGACCAACTGGATCTAATGTCTCGGGTGGCGATCGTTACGAATATGCACTTCAACGAGAAATCATGGACAGGCTTCGAACCACAAATGATCCTGAACTTAAGAAGTGGCTGTTTGTTCCTGGAGCAAAGAATTCAACCGCGGACAGAGTAGGTATCGATGGTGTATTCATCAATCGGGAAACCGGTGCCATGATGCCCATTAATCTCAAGAACGATCCAGGTCTGAAAGACGCTAACCGTTACTTTGCACATTTTACGGATTCAAATCATCCTCGCTATGTGCCCGGACAGGAGCCGAATCCGGCTCAGGGCAGCCGTGGCAGACTCCACTACGATCAAGAGAGCACTTACAGTACTTTGACAGGCACGCTGAAGAACCCTCTTGACAGGCAGCAACTTGAAGCGCAACTCAGGGATTTTCTCCAGCCAAGTGCCACCAGAAAACCGATGGAAAATTCTAGTTTTATGGGCGCTCCGAATGTGCAATTTCCGCGACTCGGAGATACACCTGATCCAAATAGTTACCATCATCTGAAAGCTCAGGCTGATGCTTTGCGGCAGTACGAGCGAGATCTTGCCAATGCTCTTGGAGCAGAGAATCTCTTTGCCAAGAAAGCAGGCGCTGCTGTTCACCATATCGAGACTAAGGAACTCCCTCCTGCCGCAGCAAGGCGTCTAGGGGATATCCAGAGATACAATCCGTCCATTACTCCCGATGACGTAAAGAAGATGGATGGCTTGTCTGGAGCACTGCGTCGCGAGGGAGCGGCACTCACTGATAATCAGTTGGCTGATCTTCAACAGAGTTTCAAACGGGCCGGTGTTGAGGCTTCTCCGGCTGAGATTGCTAGAATCGCTCAAGTTGTAAAATCCGGTGGCGATCTTGGACAAGCTGTTACAGAAGCCACTCGCGATAGTCTGTTCAGAAATTTGGAGTCTCACATAGCCAAGCTTCAATCGAGCACCGCAGCTGGTGACCGTGCACTAGCAGATATCGGAGCAACATTGAAAGACAGCGGTTCCGATCAAATCAACCGCGAAATGGCAAGCCTGATGCGCGAGGCTGAGGAGCCTAAACTGCGGCAACTCCTGGAAAACTTCTACAAAAACGCTCCAGCGGCCAGCAGGCAGGAACATATAAACCGAGCTCTTGAATTACTTAAGTAGATTGAGGTACTTGTGCTGATTTAGTCCCTGAGGAGTTTTACTCCTTGTCCAGACTTAAGTGAGTTCGAGCCATCTTTCTAAGTCGTCAACATTGCGAAAACTCAAAAGATCACTGGCCAGCTTTACAAGGAGGCTTTCGGAAAGAACTTGTATCCTTTGTATCAGCTCCTCTGGAATATTGCCAATAACTTGAGATAACTGTTGGAGGATAATAGAACGCTTGCCGTCGGCTATTCCTTCGGCCAACCCCTCCGCTTTGCCCTCAGCTTTGCCGACTAACATCGCGTCCTGTTCCCAGGTAGTTATGTATTGCATGATTCTCTGGTGCTATGTCAGGGATCTGGCGGCGGCCTTGTCTATGAACCAGGTGGCGTCGCCTTGGACGGGAGCTACTTTTTCGACCGGATATTTTCCGGCGTTGGCGAATACTTCGCTGAGGACGGCTGCTTTGTCTTCGCCTGCGACGAGGAAAATTACATGGGCGGCGCTGTTCAGCAACGTGAATGTGAATGTCAAACGATCTGCATTCAGTTTGTCCACGTGGTTTTTCATTACAAGGCGGCGTGCCTCTGCTAAACCGGCTGTGTCTGGAAATAGTGATGCTGTGTGTCCGTCGGGACCCATGCCCAGGAAGATGATGTCGAATGATGGAACACCATTTGCTCCACCAGCGACAAACGTGCGCACTTCGATCTCATAAGTTGTAGAAGAGATTCCTGCATCCTTATCTTGATCTTGAGTTGGATGCAGTTGTGCGCGTTGAATGTTTAGCGGTGAGAGCAGCATTCGGTTTGCGTTCCCCCAATTGCTTTCTTCGCTATCGTGCGGAACGCAGCGCTCGTCGCTGACAAAGAATTGGATCTTGTTCCACGGAATAACATCTTTGAGATCAGATTGCATCAGTCTCTCGTAAAGTAGTTTAGGAGTCGAACCGCCAGAAAGGGCGACTGTAACCTGCCCCTTCTCGCCGGCGATTTTGTTGACGAGTTTCGCGAAGTGCTTCGCTGCTTTGTCTGCAAGGTCTGTTTTGTCTTCACATACTTCGATGTGGCGGTTTCCAGTAGTAGCGTTAGTGCTCATTACTTTGCCTCCAGTAACTCAATGAGATCAATCGCTGAGGATAGTGATTGCGCAAAAATGCAATCTGCTGTCAGCTCTTCCAATTCGAATCCAACAAGATTTACACGGGACAAATCGCTGTCGTCCGCAAGTAATTCTCGTACAACTTTGTCTTTATCCTTTAAGGAAACAACTAGGGAACCAGCTTCACCAGCTGGATCTCGGGAGATGCGCAACTTCTTGCCGTCTTCCAGTTCTAGTTCGACTTCAAATACCGATCCTTGAGCGACGTGATTCAACGAGGTAGTTCCAAATGTTGCTTCTACTCCATTTGAATATTTCGCTACTGTCGGTTTGCCTTCGCCGTCCCTCCCGAAGCAGACTGGCTCCCAGTCAAGGCGTGAAGCTAGCCAACCCAAAAGGAGCAATGATTGGATTGAACAATCGTCTGCATTGAGTTCTTGCCCACACGAGGCAAGCTTCACTTTCTTGATCTTCTGCAAATCTGAGATGTTTAAGGGAAGTCGATCGAACTCCTCTGCAATCGCCGATCTAATTCCCAACAATCTGCGCCAATTTAGATCAGATACATGTATGCAATCCAAAGTTGAATCAACCAAGCGTTGGAGATCTCGAAGGAAGCTGAAGCTATATGGTGCTCGTGCCGAGTCAACGATCAAGCGCTTAGCATTTGCAAGGAAGGGCGCAATCTTCTCTCCGTTGAGATCGTCGATTGTCCACCAAACGAAAATGGGCAGGTCTCCAATCAGGAGGGAATCAATCACGCTAATTAGTTCTTGACCGGCGTTGCCTTCGGAAAGCACGGTAATCATTTCCGAGCAAACCTGGCGTCCGTTTCCTGTGATGTGGCATCTTGCAGAAACCCACGCTTCGATTTTGTTGAATTCAGCAACCGGGCGACAGATTGCCAAGATGGCTCTGGCGGGATGCTGCTGCAGGACATCATCCAACAGATCTGAGTCAACTCTTTCTGCGTCGTCGCGATCTGTATAAAGGATGAGATTCGCTGAACAGGCCCTTACAACTTGTGGGTGCTCTTCGTCGTCGGGCGATCCTGTGGAAGCCTTGAGCCATAGAGCATTCAATTCAGACTGAATGGCTTTGATGTCTACTTGACATAAGGTGCCGCCCAAAAATGCTTTGAGCTGCTGCGTGCTTTTGAGGTTAACCATTAGAGCGACCTCCAGACATCGCCGTCCGGCGCCAGAAGCTGATCGCTTTCAGGAGGTCCCCAAGTACCGGCGGCATAATTAGGGAATGAAGCTTCCGGCGTTTCATCCCATCGGCTGAGTACCGGTGTGATCAATTCCCACGATGCTTGAACGAAATCGCTTCGTGAAAACAGTGAGGCATCACCGATGATGCAGTCGTGGATCAATCTTTCATATGCAGTTGGTGTTCGCTGACCGAATGCCGACCCGTAATTGAAGTCCATGCTCAGCCAGCGAAGATTGGTCGCTGTTCCCGGCTGTTTCGTGAAGAACTTCAAAGAGACTCCTTCATCTGGTTGAATCTTCAACACCAACACGTTCGGTCCGATGATATCAGCGGCGCCCTGGAATTGAGCGTTGAACAACCGATGAGGCGCTTTTTTGAAGTGGACGGCAATTTCTGTGACGTGTTTGGCCAATCTCTTTCCAGAGCGCACATAGAATGGAACGTCGGCCCAGCGCCAGTTATCGATCTTCAATTTCAATGCAGTGAAAGTTTCGCGGTGCGAATTTGGTGGCACCTTCTCTTCTTCTCTATATCCAGGTACTTGTTGTCCTGCGATAAAACCTGGGCCATATTGCCCTCTAACTGCATGTTCTTCCAATCGATTGAGATCAAATGGGCGAATGCATCGTAGTACTTTTGCTTTTTCATCACGCTGTGCCTCCGCGTCCAGGGTGATTGGAGGTTCCATTCCTACGAGGGAGACCAGCTGCAACATATGATTTTGGATCATATCTCTCATATTGCCGGCTTCTTCGTAATAGGCGCCACGTCCCTCCACTCCAATGGTTTCAGCATTGGTGATTTGAACGTGATCTATGTGTTGGCGATTCCAGATTGGTTCGAAAATTCCATTGGCGAAACGTAAAACCATAATATTTTGAACGGTTTCTTTACCCAAATAGTGGTCAATACGAAAGATTTGACTTTCTTTGAAAACTTGGTGCAGCCGCTCATCTAACTGCATGGCTGTTTCAAGATCGTGTCCGAAGGGTTTTTCGACGATTATGCGGGGCCAGGGTAAGGACTGCATTTGCTTGCCAGAAGCGAGTCCGCTCTCTTGAATTCGATCAATGATCGGATTGTACAGGCTTGGTGGAGTCGATAAATAGAAGAGTGTGTTACCCTGCGTGCCGTGCTTTTCGCTCAGTTCTTTTAATGTGCTGGCCAGTTCGTCAAGTCCGCCCTTTTGATCAAAATGACCGGGCAGGTAATAGAGCATTTGTTCGAATCGTTCCCACTTTGCCGATTCAAGAGGAATGTCTGATGCAAACTGCTGCATCGAGTTGCGCATCGCTTTTCTGAACTCTTCGTGAGTCATCTTTGTGCGTGACATGCCGACAACGCAAAATTCTCTTGGTAAGAAGCCTTCAATGTACAAAGCGTAGAGCGCCGGTATTAACTTTCGCTTGGTCAGGTCGCCATGGGCTCCAAAAATAACCATGGCGCACGGTTCACTGGCCCGCTCAATCCTTATGCCTTCCTTAAGCGGATTCTCTAGAACAGGGCTCTGGCTCATGAAAGCCTCCTTGGTTTTCGCCGACTTGAAACAGTATTTGAAGCTATAAAAATAGCGGCTTTCCGTGCTCCTGTCATTAATTCAGGGGATATCGCTCAGTAATGCTTAGCGTGTAAAGCTCCGCTCAGGCAGCGGGGGAAACCTTTGTACTATGATTTAAAGGATCAAAAAACGGCTTTAGGACGGGCTACTGACAAATGAGTACAACGCAGAACGAAGACCGAGAAATCAGTTTTGCCGAATCCGCGATGCGGATGGGCGGAAAATCCGAGGAAGAAGCAAAGCGCACAGGTGCAGTCGACAAGGCTGACGACCAGGTTGAAGCGCTATTCGCACCACAATATAAGACATCAAACAGCCCTATTCATAAATCCGTTTGGGACGGACATGTGCCGCTTGAGCTCTTTGCAAGTAAGCCTCCAAGCAAAGACGTACCTTGTATGGCGTCGATGGAAAAGAGTCTTGAGAGCATTCGCAATCATAGAAGCAAAGGAACTATTTACAACGAAAAGGGCAAAGTCAGCAATGAGCACATTGCCGATTTGGCCAAAGCTGGATATTGGGGAATGCTGATCGACACCAAGTATGGTGGTCAAGGCGCTTCTATCCAGCATTTTATGAATTTTTTGACTCGAGTCGCGATGATCGATCCGACCACAGCGGGCTTGGCGTCAGTGCATGGATGTATTGGTGCGGTTGACCCTGTATCTAGCTTCGGTAGTGAAGAGCAGAAGCAAAAATACCTGCCGTTGCTGGCATCCGGTCAGCATCTTTCAGGTTTTGCGTTGACCGAGCCTGGCGCCGGCTCAGACTTGACCGCTTTGAAAACCACGGCAGTCTTAGAAGGCGACCATTATGTTGTTAATGGTGAAAAGCTCTTCATTACAAATGCAATTCCTGGAAGAACAGTTGGGCTCGTCTGCTTAATTGATGGCAAGCCTGCTGCTTTGATTGCTGAACTTCCGAAGGAAGAGAATGAGAATTTCAAAATCGTTCCCTATGGACTTTATGCATTGAAGCATGCATTCAACAACGGTTTGATCTTCAAGGACTTCAAAGTACCAAAAGAAAATTTGTTGAAACCGAAAATCGGTGACGGACTCACAGTTGCTTATCATGGCTTGAATCTAGGTCGCTTAGCATTATGTGCCACCGCTTCCGGTAGCATGCGCTTAATGCTGGCAAATATATTGCCATGGGCTAAGTATCGGAAAACATATGGACATTCGATAGATACACGCGAGCTTGTGAAGAGAAGAATTGCTCGCACTGCAGCTTTGATTGTTGGTGCTGATGCCCTGGTGAACTGGGGATCATATCTGCTCGATCTCGGCTATCGCGGTGAGCTTGAATGCATTATCGCCAAGATATTCGGAAGTGAGGCTCAGAAGGAAGTTGCAATTGAGTACTTCATGAAGACGCACGGTGGACGTTCCTTCTTGGAAGGTCACATGTTCGGTGATAACGTGCATGATTTCCTGGCACCATGTATTTACGAAGGTGAAGGGGAAATGCTCGGGATGGCATTTTTCAAATCTTTGGCGAAAGCGCATGGCAGCCAATTCTTTGAGCCTGTTGGCAAAGCTCTTGAGAGAGAAAAGATCAAAAACTTTAATCCTATGAATCCCGCACATGCGTTTGCTTTGCGTAATGAACTCGTGCCTTATGCTATTTGGCGCGCAGGAAAAGAACTAGCCGGCGCTCACAAAATTCCAGCCAACTTCAAAATCCACGAAAAGATGCGTCCGCACGTTGAGTTCGCAATGCATCAGCTTGCTGATTCGCCTATCGAGCTAAGCCATGCAATGGTTACGCACCAATTGCGTTTGGCTGATCGTCAGTGCCGAATTGCTGATATGTCTCAGAGAGTGCAGGATCTCATCACTATCATCGTTACAGCATTGTATGCGCAAGAACTGAATGATGAAGTGATGCTTGGCGCTGCGGATATTCTTTGCCAAGATTTGACTCGTAAGCTGAGTGGCGAACGACCGTCAGATCAATATTTCAAGGATTGCCGCAAGCTTGCTGAGAAAATCATTGAAGGTGGAATGCCCAGCCTGCAAGGTGTTGCGCAAGCGGACATCATGTTCCGCTACGACTAAAGCGCTTGAGAATCCTTATCTCGCCTAGCTAAGAACGGATTGACTTCCGGTAGCCGATGGCGAGCAGTGAATCCGGCTCCTTATTCAGCAACGTTTTGCGGTGGACATAAAAGAAGTCGTAAATTCGATCTGGACCATCAGTGTGCGATTGCGATCGCGATCGCGATCTCGGATGCACCACAGGCGATGATTCTTAGTCCACTGTTGGATATATTACTGCGGGGATTAACAGTCGCATAGCGCTATCTTTCGCGTAATAAAACAATGCCTAGACTCGTCATTTTGATACCAGTATTTCGGGAGTTCCAATGGGACCGAATCGCTTTCAAGGATCGAAGCCGGCAAGATGCCGGCGCTCCCGGGATCGAACACCAATTCAAAGAGAGAGCGCTCTCACAGATCGACGAAGCAGGCAAGATACGGTCACTCGCTGGGATCGATAGAAAACGAGCAGCTCTGTGAGGCTATGGGCGGACGGGACGTCCGCGCTCCATACGGGAGAGCAAATCGCTCTTTAGGATCGAAGCAGGCAAGATGCCGGCGCTTGCTGGGATCGATAGAAAACGAACAGCTCTGTGAGGCTATGGGCGGCGGGACGTCCGCGCT
>JAIEQI010000163.1 GCA_019747875.1 Candidatus Obscuribacterales bacterium | reverse complement strand
CCTCCTTTTGTTGGTTTAAAAAAGAAAAAGTGCACCGAAAATTGGGTATTGACAGGATCGGCGCCCTCATGGAAGCAGAAAAAGAGGCAGGGAGAACCCCGGATTGGATTCTCCCTGCCCGTAGTGCTTAGCTGACAGTGTCGCCGCTTAGCGGACGCGGATGTACTGGCCGTGGTTGTTCCAGTACCAGTAGCCTCCGCGGTAGTTGTCCCAGCGCGCCGTCACGAGCCGCTGATACCGGACCTGATGCGGGTAGGGATAGCTGCGGTACTCGTACTCCGTGACCCAGACCTGGATCGGGTAGCGTTCATAGCGCGGAGCCGGGTAGGGGTACGGGTTCGGGACCGGCACCGGAATCGGAATCGGAATCGGGAAGCCCCGGAATCCGGTGTTGTGACCGTGTCCATGATGGCTGTGCCCGTGTCCGTTGTGGTAGTGGCCGCGTCCATTGTGATGGACGTGCGAACCGGCATACGCAGCGGAGCTGGTGGCAATCATTCCGAGCACCAATCCCAGCGACAGAAGAGCTTTCTTCATACTGTCTCCTTTTTCTTTGGCAGAGTATGTTCACAGGGGAGCCTCCTCTGCCGGAAGCTAACCTGACTCCTTCTCCAGGTGCTCACCCCGAGCAACCTGACACAATGTCGAATTCCATCCAGCTAAGTCCCAAATACTCCAGCCGTCGGGCGGAAGTATGCTTTGAAATTTCTAAGTGGGTTTGGGCTTGGTGGGGGGAGTTGCGAACAATTGTGGGGGGAGAAGAAGTGCTTTGACGCTAACAAAGCTTCCTCTACTGATTCAAGGATTTTCAGGTGGCTGAGCGGTGAGCTTCTGCGGAAAATTGAAAGCTTGGCAATTTCTCAGGTAGCTAGCTAGCGGAGCTGACTTTACATTTATGCTGAATTTCAATCGGATAGCGAGCTTCTTTGCCCATCGCTAGCAATGCTTTTCGGATTTTCCGCCGAATTCAATCCAGCGCCGCCCTACGCTGTAATTCCCTTAATTAGATTTGTCGAATACTACGATGATATATACTTTTTCTGCCTCATCTTAGAGGCGTCAGCTCTGTGAGGACATATGGGAAAACAGTCATTAAATGAGAGAAGAGCAATAATTCTCGTAGTCGATGGATGTGGAATTGGGGCTGCCCCCGATGCCGACAAGTTTGGAGATTCATTCTCTTGTAATACCATCGGCAATACCGCGAAGGCGGTTGGTGGTCTTCGCCTTCCTAATTTTGAAAGACTTGGTCTGGGAAACATCAATTCGATTGAAGGTGTGAAGACCATTGAAAAGAGTGCTGGCTTCTTCGGGAAGTTGAAAGAACTCTCTGCCGGCAAAGACACCCAAACAGGGCACTGGGAAATGATGGGTATTGTTAGCGACTGTGGCTTTCCTACATACCCGGATGGTTTTCCGGATGAGCTTATTGACCAGTTCATCAAAGAAACTGGTTGTGGAAAGGTCCTCTGCAATAAACCCGCTTCCGGAACACAAATTCTCGAAGATCTCGGAGAGGAGCATCAACGCACAGGTCATCCAATCGTCTACACATCCGGTGACAGCGTGTGGCAGCTGGCCTGTCACGTAGATACGATACCCCTTTCCAAGCAATATGAGTGGTGCCAAATTGCCCGCAACATGCTCAACGGCAAATATAAGGTTGGGCGGGTCATCGCGCGTCCATTCAATGGAAAACCAGGAAGCTACAAGCGAATGAGTTTCGAGCGCCGTGACTTTGGTGTAAAGCCTCCTGCTGATACTTTCCTCGACGAGTTCCTCGCAAGCGGTGCCGGTGTTCTTGGTATCGGTAAGATCGAAGACATTTTTGATAAGCAAGGGCTGAGTCACGCACAGCATACCGGCACAAACGCCGAAGGGTTGGAGCTAACACTGAAAGCGATCAAAAACAACTATGATTTTACTGGTCGGGAAATCATGCAGAAAGCACCAGATTCGGTGCGGCTGATTTTTACGAACCTTGTCGATACTGATTCACTCTACGGACATAGACGCAACGTAGATGGCTATGCCGGAGCCTTGTTAGAAATCGACAAATGGCTAGGTGAGATTGTAGAAGCGATGGGAGAGCAAGATCTGCTGCTCATCTCGTCTGATCACGGCAACGACCCGACCGCTCCTGGAACAGACCACACCCGTGAGTATGTTCCAATTTTGGCTTACTCTAAGTCACTGGAAAACCTGGATAAGGCACAGAAAGACGTTGGAATTAGAGAAGGCTTTTACGACATGGCAGCCAGTCTCTCCGGCTGGTTTGGAATGCCTGCCACACACGGAAAATCCTTCATCCCGCAGCTAACAGAGGTGGCATAATGGCTGACAACGATGCGAAAAATATCTTCAAGGGAGCTTGTCTGGTCGATTACACAGGCACAGTACCCAGCGCTACAAAGATGGCTGCTTTCGGCCCGGATTTCGTGAAGCTCATTCGATCTGGCGAGTGCAAGCAGAAAGCTGTGGTGGTGATCGATCGTGGATTTGGCTCAAAAAAGAACGAAGTGCTTGTGGCTTCCGACCATGTGAATCTTGCCGGAGACAATCCCCTGGTTGGTCCCAACGATCCCTGCGGACAGCGCTTTCCAATCGTGCAAGGAATTTATTTCAATCCTTTAGATGGCTGGTCGCAAGCTGTAGTTGCGGGTCTCAAAACCGGTGTGAAACCAGATGCCGAAGAGTCCCAAGCCCTGGAAAAAATCGGCGTCGGAGTTTGCTCTTACAATTCGGTGCCGTCAATGTTGATTGCGGCACATGCCGGCTGGAAAGTGCTTTCCGTTATCCTGCCGGAAAATGGCAGCATGTCCGATTCCCAGCTTGCTCAGATTACAAATCTTGTTGAGGGAAAATAATGGAAGAAGTTGCAGTAAAACCAGTAGCAGAAGCTGTTGAGTTCCTCAAGAAGTTCTGTCCGGAGACGCCGAGCGCAGCTGTGGTGCTCGGCTCAGGTGTCAAAGTTCTAGAAGATCTCGAAGAAAGTCGATCAGTCTCTTACGAGGAAGTCTTTGGACTTTCACCTGGAGTCGTGGGTCATTCAGGTACGATCAGTGTTGGTCGCGTCGGTAAGAAATACGTTGCCGTTTTGCGAGGACGCTTTCATTTATATGAAGGGCATTCGTGGGACGTCGTCACTTTGCCGGCTCAAGTAATGGTGAATTGGGGCGTGAAGGAACTTTTGCTGACAAACGCAGCCGGCGGAATCAATCAGAACTTCAAGGTTGGTGATCTGATGTTGCTCACCGGCTATCGAGATCATTTGAATCCCGAGTTCAAGAAAACTGGCTTGCTTTCACAGTTGAAGAAAGATCCCGTTGCTTGCAAGAACGCTCTTTCAGATAGACTTCTCGAGCAAAGTGTCAAGCTGAGCAAAGAAGATTCGGCTTTTCGCCCTATCCAGCAAGGCGTTTACATCGGGCTTTTGGGTCCAAACTACGAAACTCTTGCTGAGATCGATTTGCTGAAATATTTGAAGTGCGATGCGGTCGGCATGTCTACCGTTCCTGAAATTTTGGCGTGTAAAGGCACTGGCACAACTGCTGCGGCGATTTCTGTGATCACCAATGTGTGGAGTCCTGACGAACTTATTGGCGGGCATGAGGAGGTTCTGCATGCGGCCAAGGAAGCATCGGAACGCTTAGACAAACTATTTCGAGCGTCAGTTTAGTCGCATCGAATTGAAATTCGCTACTCCATGAACTTTGAGCCAAACGATGTAATTGACGAGCGCTATCGCGTTGTGTCGCTACTCGGAAGTGGTTCATCAGGTACTGTATATCTAGCTGAGGACGAGCTGCTAAAACGGCTTGTGGCTGTCAAAGTATTGGGCGGCGAGTCTGCAATCACAGGCGAAATAACAGAGCGATTTCACAGAGAAGCAAAAATACTATGCCAGATCAGTCATCCTAATATCGTATCTATTCACCGCTATGGCTTTCTGCAGAATGGCTGTCCCTTTCTCGTTTTGGATTATGTAAACGGAGCTTCGTTGCGTCAAGGTATGGAGCAAGGAGAACCTTTTACTCTTCAGAAAGCTGGAAATCTGGTTCGTCAAATTTGTGAGGGTTTGAGAGCCGCTTGTGAAAGAGGTATTATTCATCGGGATCTTAAGCCCGAGAATCTTCTGATTGAAGGTCCAGAGCAGAGCCAGATCAAGATCATCGATTTCGGATTATGCAAGCAAGTTTCTCTTGAAGATGATTCGAGCATGCAGAAACAAGCAGCACTGACTCAAACTGGCGTTAGTGTTGGTACAGTCGCATACATGAGTCCCGAGCAGCGGATTGGTCACAAGCTCGACTGGCGCTCAGATATCTATTCAGTTGCCTGTATCTTTTTTGAGATGTTGACTGGCGATTCACCGATCGATTTGCAATCGGCAACTGAAGAACTGAGCTTGAGGTTACCGTTGATCAGTGAGTCATACAATGTTAGGGACAAAGCAGCGCTTGCTATCGATAGCTTCTTGCAGCGCGCTGCGGCTCCAGTTGCTGCTGAACGGTTCTCCAGCCATGATGAAATGTTGTCGAATTTAGACGCACTTGTATTGCAAAATCCAGACTGGACTCTCAAATCGGCCGAGAAGGTTCGCATCAATAATCGTAGATTAATGATGCTTTTAACTGGGTCTTGCTTAGTCGTTCTACTCCTTTTGTCTATCAGCTTTGCTGGGGTACATCCTGAGCGCAAGCGACAAGACCCGACTCTAGTACTGAGGACTTTGGAAAAACAACTGGCCGCCGATGGACTCGAGGATGGCAAGGTTTCCAGTGTAATGGAATTTGCTAGATCGCACCAATTCAGCGACCTGACGGAGCAGAGGCGTTTTGAGTACAGCGTGTTTCAGCTCGCCAAAAAATATTCCAAACGAAATTACGAAGAGCGGGTCGTCTTGACGGCTATTGCAGTGCTAAGAACGCTGACGCGGGAAGGTAAGGAATATAAAGCGCACAATGCAAGCTTTCCTGATGATTTCAAAGATTGCGTGAACGGGATCTGCGCGTACCTTTGTGAGAGCAAGCACAGTCAGAAGATTTGGATGAAGATCTCGGAAGCTGTCAATGAAAATTACGCACAGGTTGCGGGCAAGGATGTTTTTGCCGGACTCGCGTCTGCCAATGTTTATTTGCTTAGAGCCGAGTCCGGCGCAGCATCGCCCATAAACTCCAGTGATCAACACAGGGAAGTTTCTCGCCATTATGCTCAGGCTCTTGCATATCTTTACGGCGTGGGAAGCGACTCGGCTTTGGAGCAGATGAAATTCTATTCTCAGCGCTTAATGAGCGTATCCGCGCCAGACTACTACTATGGGCTGTTCTATGGAAACTATTATCAGGCTAGATATTTTTTGCATAAACTGGTCAATGCATCAGACAAGGCGCACAGGCAAGAAACAATAGCCAAGCTTCAAAATGCTTATCAAGTTTGTCGAATCAGTATTCGGAGCGGTGCCCTCGGTGTCGAAAGCCATGAATACGATATGATGAAAAGGTTGATTGTAGACATGGCGCGTCTCACGCTTTCGAGATTAAGCGCGGATCCCGGCAGCAAGTCGGATTTGGATGATTTGGAGAGATATTCTTCGGATCTCTTGTTCCTGGCGCCGCAGTTTCAAAAACTTGCACTTTCAGATCTTGAACGTGCGGAAATTCCGTCCAAGTTAAAAGAAGAGTATATGGAGAATTTTGAGAGCAAAAACATCTTTCCCGGAGATTTTGCAAACAACTATAATGCCGGGCTCTTCTATGCCGCATCCTTTTACGGGCACGCTTACAAGTACGTTGTAGATGAGTTGAGGCACTTTACATCTACCCGGCGCGAGTTGGCTCTTGCTACTGACTTCGCAAGCAAAGCGGGCGGCCAGTCTGAGGAATTTATAGCCTTCCTGAAAGCAGCCAAAGACCGTAATTACCCTAAGTAGATTTGAAAGATTAAATCTTTATCTTGACAATATCTTGCCCTTTGGGGCTATCATTGCCGCAGGCAGTGGTTCGTAGTCTGTTTGCCCCTTACCTCGCTTGTTTGGCAGCGTCTACCGGCTCATGAAAAAATCGAGAAAACGAATCATATTTCCATCACTTCTAGTGGCTATAGCTTTAGTTAGCTTGCCCACAGTCTCCGCGTTGGCTGATACTGCCAATGTGTCCTACGAATTTCAGAGCAACTACAATCAATTGCTCGGGCAGCGTCAGCGTTTGATGGACAATCGCGCTATCGCAATCAGAAACCTGACTCAGTGTGATTCATGGCTCAAGCAAATTGATAATGCATTGAAGTCCAACTCACCAGTTTTGGATCCTCAGAAACTGATGTCCTCACGAACGTTCCTTATGAACATGCGCGTAAAGTTCCAAAAGGATCTCGACTACGCTGAGCTATCAATCGTCAATGTCAACAAAGACCTCGCGTGGCTGGAGGGCGAAATGAAGCACTTCGCCGCTATGCGCTAAACGTCGTCCATCCAATTTCCGAATGCGGTGCGCGAAGTTATCCAATGAAGGGGAGGATGACAGTGTCATCGTCCTTTCGACCTTGGGCTCTTAGTCAAGTAATTTTCCGAGGGATCCAGTACCTTGTTTCAGGTACTTGTTGCCATACTTCTTGGCGTACTTTTCGCTTTCGACGGCTGCACGGTGCATCAGTTTGTCTTTTAGTGAGGAATGACCTGGTGCTGTCGCAGCGGCTGGCGTGCTTGTTGAAGGCGCAGGGGACAGCGCTGGAGTCGCTGCGCCGGCACCGGAAGCGGTTGTAGTCGTTCTAGTTGCAGGCGCTGTTGCAGATCCTGCTCCTGCAGTTGCGGGAGTCGCTGGACTCTTATCTTTTAGGATTTGAGATTTTGCAATGTTGCCGGCCTGTTTCAGAAGCTGGCTTTTGCCCGAGCCAAGGGCTTTATTCATTACCTTTTCTATGTCATTGGCGCTGGCAGTTTGCACGCCCAGCGCCAAAAGAACAACTAACAAAGTAAGCTGTGAATTCATTGCACGACCTCTGGCACCTGTTTCTCACCATTGATGTGCCCGGCTTGCGTTGAAATTGTCGCTTATCGCAAAAAACGTGAATGATTAAATATTCGGCTGAATGTTCACCTGTGCGGTTGGATGCGGGTGAAATGAGATTGCCTCTGTTTGAGTGGCTCTTACCGATTCGCTGGAGTGCTTGGTCCAAGAACCATCCACTTTCAAATCGAGCATTGTTTCGTGGTGCTGTATCAGACTCGGTCTGTGGCCAACACTAACGTAGTTCATCCCACGTTCTGCCAGCAGTTTGTATAAACGTTCTTCGTTTGCGATATCGAGCGCACTGGTTGCTTCGTCTAGAATGGCGAAGTCTGCTTTGCTAAGTAGCAATCTGGCAAAAGCTAGTCGCTGCTGTTCACCAAGCGAAAGTACATCGGGCCAGTGCATTTCGACATCCAGTCCTCCCACGCGCTCGGGCAGATCGGCCAGATTTACTTGTTTCAGAACGTCGAGCAGTTTTTGATCGTCGATGTCTGATTCAAAGCGTGGGTAGCTTAGCTGCTCGCGTAGCGAGCCCAGAACCATGTAAGGTCTTTGAGGCAGAAACGCCATGCTTGATAGTGGCGGACGGACAACTGTGCCGGAACCGTTATTCCAGAGACCGGCGATTGTGCGCAAGAGTGATGTTTTACCGGTTCCGCTTGGTCCAGTAATCAACAGTCGTTTTGCATCAGAGGCGTCTAGCGAAAGTTTTTCGACAAGTGTTTGTTTTCTGCCGGGTGTTTTCACTGTCACGCCCTGGAGTTTTAGCTCTGATCCGGTTTCGCTTGAATGAACGAGATCACTTGATGTGTCCTCCGCATTTCTTTCAAGTGCTTCCTGGAAGGAACCAAGACGCTTGACCTGTGCGACCAATCCGGTGATGCTTTCAAACGAAGTTATCACCAATGACAGGGCGCCAAGAATTTGTCCGAAGGCCATATCGGCCTGTGTCTGAACACCAAATGGAACTTTGCCGGCAAAGTAGAGAGGCGCAATCATCAAGGAAGGAATGAGAACGATCATATAGTTATAACCGGTCGTCAAAAAGCCGACGTTTCTTTGCCAACCGATGAGAGCGTTGTAGTTCTGCACGGCCTCGGCGAAGCGAGCACCGATACGCTTTGATTCATGAGCCTCGCCTTGATGGAACGCGATGGACTCAACATTGTTTCTGACGTGAATCAGGTTATAGCGGAAGTTTGCTTCCTTCTTCAATTGATCGAATTTAAGACCAACAAGGCGGCGCCCCATCCACACCGTGGCTATGGTGCCAGCGATTGCGTAGGCGAAAACTACACCAACCATCTGGTGAGATATGCTCCACAAGATGTACATAAAAGAGAAAAAGGTAATTACTGAACTCAAGATGTTTAAGAACAGGCTCAACGCACCAGCTGTGAAGTCGCGCACGTCCTGGGCAATACGTTCGTCTGGGTTGTCTATTTCATTGTCGTTGTTAAGACGGTAATAGTTTTTGTTGTCCAGATATTTGGCGGTGATGTGCTCTGTCAGCCATGTTCGCCAATGGAGACCTAATTTGTCACCGACCCACGAATAGAAGACCACGATCGGTGTACCGACGACAAACACGCCGAAGTAGATGGACAGCATCTTATAGAAGACCGGCTGATCTTTTGAAGAAAGTGCCGTCATAAACTCGCCGGCGACGTGGTTGATTACGATGTTTAGACCGTTCACCGCAAGCAACAAAAGGAGCAAGGCTCCTAGCAGACCGTAGGCCTTCCATTTGACCTCGGATGTCCAATACGGTTTGGCGACAACGACAAATTGGCGCCAAATTATCCTGGCGGTCTGTAGATTTGAACGTAATTTCGCTGGAATCATCTTTATTGTTTCCTTGCACCATAGGTGGTGCGCCTGTGTGTAATCTGCGCGCACTGGAGATCCTGCCGCGGCTCTTGGCAAGAAGACTTGAAGCCACAGTTGTATCCATATCTATGCAGTCGATGTTTCTAAGAGACGACTGCTTGAAAAGTAGGTTTCCAAGATGGCGTCAAGATTTGTGACGTGCTTGGACTTTATCGTCGACGCTAACTTCTTGCCATTCTGATATGAGATTAGAACCGCTTAGGCTTGGGATTAAGCATGGTAAGCTGATCCCAACTCATGTAAGTGTGTGATATGAACAGGAAACATAAACAAGTCAGACTGCTCCTCTCGATTCTGTGCGGCGTAGGAATTTGTGCCACTCCCTCATTTGCAGGTGACCTCACTGGCGGTGCTAATACTGTTGCTAACGCAAAGCTTGCCGTCAGCAACAGTAATGCGACTCAAGTTGCTGCGCCCCCTGTTGACGCCGACGAACTTGAACTTGAGACAGATGAAGATCCTGAAGATGCGAAAGTCCTTGTTTCCGGACACGGAATATTCTTAGGTAAGACAGCCAGCACCATAAAGAAGAGTGACAAGTCATTTGTTCTCTCGCTTGAGCCCGGAACTGTCTTGGAAGGCAGCATCAATAATTCGGATGGCGATCCATTCTTGAATCAAGAAATCTTGACTCTAGTGAAGTCTGCTCTCGAGAACAATGATCGTTCTAGAAACGCTGAGAAAGCGGTCAAACGTTACAGCACTACCGCCTCCAAAACAGCTGCAAAGTCGAAGGATGCAATTAACATAATCGTTCCTTATCGTGGTTTCGAGAGTTCGGCCGAAGCTGGTGACATAATTCTCGAAGAGAAGTTGAAGCTCAAGAGTCTTGCAGCAGCCGAGTGGGCGAAGCAGAAAGAACTGGACGAGACGCAACTGAACGTTGCTAGTTCGATGATGGAAGCTGCGATGGGCTTTGGCACCAAGGACGAAAACCAGCAGCTCAAGATGCTGATGCGCGCTCACAAGAAATTGAGCGATCTGGTTGGAACTGATTTGGCCCAAGACACAGTAAGCAAGTTGGCATCGTGGAAGAAGCGAATAGCTGAACCAAAAGGTATTTTTGAGGCTGAGCTATGGGCTCCAGCCGAGCAGGAAGAGAAAATCAAAGCACTGGTTGAAGCGGCGTCAAAGCGCGACACGGTCATGCTCAAGATTGAAAAAACAGTCAAGAAATACAATCATAAGAGTAAAGCGGCTATGGCTGCTGGAAAAATCATTGAAGGTAGCTTGGGTGCCGCTTGTCTTGTACCAAGCTTCGTTGGACCAGGCGCGCAGGTTGCTCTTACCGCATACGAAATGGCAACTGGTGGGTCTGAAGAAAACAAACTATTGCGTCAGATCTATCTTGGTAAGCGCAGAGAAAGTCGCTTAAGAATGCTGGAGCGTAAGGCTCAACTGGCGTTGCATAACTACGAAGTAGGCAAGGCATCACACAACTTGGTACTGATGGCAGTCTCAGAATCGATTCTTGATGAGATGGCTGGCGAAGCCGTATCCGGACAAGTTCTGGGCGCTGATATTATTTAAGCAGCGTACGGAAACGAGAAAGTCGAGGACTTGAAAAATCGAAAACGGAAAGAGTGCTTTGGAGCCCTTTTTCCGTTGTTCGTTGATTTAAAATGCGAAGAACCGAAGAAATCGCTGCCGCCAAATAAGGCTAGATCTCAAAAAGTGCTGAGGACGGTGAGCCATTGGCGTTGAGGATCTCAAAATGCGCTGAGGGCGAGTGAGCAATTGTCGTAGAAGATCACAAAAAGCGCTGAGGGCAGTGAGCAATTGTCGTTGAAGATCTCAAAAAGCGTTGAGGGTAAGTGAGCAATTGGGTCGAAAATGTCTAAAAGCGCTGAGGATGACGAGCAATTGTTGTTGAAGATCTCAAAAAGCGCACTGGAGATCGAAAAAAGGTAAAGAAGACGAAAAAAAACAAGGAGAGACTCACCGAGATGAGTCTCTCCTTGCCAGTCAGATGCGTCTGGTTACGTCTTGGGCGCAACTACGCAGCCGAGTTTCTTAGTCCTTCTTCTCGTAGCGAGGCGCCCTGAACATGCCGACGACGCCACCGATGGTGCCGGCGATCATGCTGGTGATCAGGCCGATCTCGGTGACTTCCGGCGTGAACATGGTCTTGCCGAAGATGCTGAAGAAGATGATGCCGGCAAACAAACCAGCCATGAGGGCGAAGATGCCGCCGCGCGGGCCGCCGAAATCGCCGTTCTTGTTGGTGGCAGCGTGCTTGCTGCTGAAGAAGTTGTAGGAAGCCCAGTAGCCGATCCCGAGGGTGGCGAGGGCCGTGACGATGCCAACCAGAATGGTGGACTCGATCATTTGGTTCTCTTTCTTGTTTTGTCTTGCTCGCAAGCAAGAAGAATTGTGCCGGAGTTCCGGCTGTGATCCACCCGGAAGTCAGGTGGACCGAAGAGGGCCATGATTTGCCCCTTCACACGGCGAAAGAAGCCAATTTAGGCCTCGTTCTCCGCGTGGTACTTTCGCAAGCCTTTGTGGTGAAAGGCCGCAAGCTCGAGGAAACACGTGTGTTTTCCGCGAGCTTGCAGTCTTTTTGGCAAGCAGAAAAAGCACTAAAAGGGTTGGAGAGCTAGTCTGCCGAAACAGACTAGCTCTCGCCCTGTTAGCTCAGCCAGGTATTAACTGGCTGCCGGCGCGATTAGCGACGGATGGTCGGAAGCTTGCACGGACCACCGTTCATGCGCTCGAGGTAGAAAACACGCTCGGACACAGGCGGGTGGGTCAGCTGCAGGTACTTCCAGACGCCGACGATCTTCTCCCACAGGCTCTTCGGAGCAGGCTCCGCAGCGCGGGTGTCGAAGATGGGGTCGATGATCGTGCAGGGGCGGAACGCGCGGAACAGCTCCTCGTCGCGACCCTTCGGACGGTTCTTCTCGACGTAAGCGACCAGCTTCAGCAGACCGGTGGCAAGTGCACAGGGGTTGCCCGTGAAGTGCGAACCAGTCGCGTCGGCGCCGGACTCACGCGAACGGACGACGAACAGCTGAACCAGCTTCGTCATCTGGCCGGTGGCCCAGAAGATCACGTACATCAGCACGTTGGCGACGATCGGGGGCAGAACGGAGGTCTTCGGACGGATGCCGAACAGACCCTTCAGCCACTCGAGGCCGGCGACCCAGGCGCGAACGCCCTGGTCCGTGATGAAGAAGAAGATCGAGGAGAGGACCGCGATCGCCGAGTTGATGCCGACGTCGTAGTTGGCGACGTGAGCCAGCTCATGCGCGAAGACCGCTTCGATCTCGTCGTCGTTCATGCCGCACGCGAACAGACCTTCGGTGGCAGCCACGACCGCCTTGCGGTGGATCGGGCCGGTAGCGAAAGCGTTCGGAACCGGGTTCGGCGAGATGTACACCGGCGGCTTGAACTTGAGCGTGCTCTTGGCGTAGACGCGGTCCACGATGTCGAGCAGGCGCTTGTGGGTGGGGTTGCTGGGGTCTGCCGGGACCGACTTGGTCATGGCGATCGCGACCTGGGCAGAGAACCACCACATCACGACGGGGAGAAGCAGCCAGAGCGTGCCGAAGCCGAGCTGGAACTGATAGGAGAAATCGAAAACCCAGAGCGCGCCGTAAATCAGGCCGCCCATGGCAAGGAAGCCGGCGATGGTCTGAGCCCACGTCCAGAACAGACGGGTCTTGATCGCCGGAGCCTTCGGGTCATCATGAGGAATCACGCGATGACGAGCCATATAGTTGCTCCTTCAAATTGTTGGTTGAACGAATGCAAGCGCTTGCGGCGCTCGCGTACCATTCCGTCCCTCACAAAAACACATCAAATTGAGCCGCAGACAAACCCGAACAGCCGAAACTGAGAAAGTTTCTTTGGGTTGGTTTTGCTGGTATGGGTTAAGGGCTCAAATCGAAGGTTATGAGTAGGGGAAAGAATCATCCCGAAACTATCGATTCGAGCTCTTGAAAAGCAAGCTCCACGTCCGTTTTATGGGACTTTCGAGAAGTAGAAAAAGCTAATCTTGATAACTCGCTCTGCGAAGTTTGCGCTACATGATTTTGTTTTGACCCTGAAAACAGAGCTCCAGGTGGCCATTCAGCAATCGTAAAAGACGGTCAAGGAATTATGAGTTCCGGCAAAGGGTGCCACATGCAAGTAGTCAAGGTGGCGAAGGTCGCATGAAGCAAACCCGGATCTGTTCTAGAATTAGGGTGGTGTAATGGAAGCGCAGATTCGGAGGAACAATGGGTCAGGTAGTTCTAAGGGAAGATCTTTTCGCATTAGGCGAAAAACTTCGGAAAGAAGGAAAGACCATCGTTAGCACCAACGGATGTTTTGATATTCTCCACGTTGGACATTGCCGGATCTTGCAGCAGTCGAAGGCACTCGGCGATGTTCTAGTGGTTGGAATCAACAGCGATGAGTCGGTTCGCAAGCTTAAAGGACCTGAACGTCCAATCAATCACCAAGATGATCGCGCAGAGCTTTTAGGCGCTCTCGAGGCGGTTGATTATGTCACTGTATTTGGTGAGGATACACCAGTTGAATTTTTGAAGTTATTGCGCCCACACATTCATGTCAAAGGCGCTGACTATAAGCCCTCTGATCTGGCTGAAACCCCTGTGGTAGAAAGCTTTGGTGGTCGCGTGGAGATCTTGAAATTGGTTCCGGGGCGCAGTACCACGAATCTCGTATCAAAAATTCGATCGTGAATTGTTTGAATGCAAGTTTCGCCGAACGATGGAATCGCGCTCAGAAGATCGAAGCCGGCAAGATGCCGGCGCTCCCGGGATCGAACCGCTCTTAGCCTTTGGCTCTCGGTTATTTGTTTTCGATTAGTCTTTGCATTCCTAGTAAGGTTAATTGATGATGGAAAGCTGCTTTCAATTCCTTCTCGCTACCAAAAAATAGCTTTGTGCCATCATGCAGTGCAACTGTCGTTCTGCCGTTTTTGTCTTCCTGAATTGAGGCAATCGCTTCCCAAGGTATTTGCGCTTGCGGTGCAATTGGAAACACAAGGGGCGATATTTTGAGATAGATAAACTCAGTGCTTAGCCCGATGGAAACGCATTTTCCAAAATGCATTGCCGGACCAGGATGCATAGTCTGGAAGTTCAGCCACTTGCCGTTATGCGTTCGGCGCAACGGATATTTCTGGCACAACGTGCTCCACCCGGTGACTCGTAAGGCCCACGAAGAGATAAGAAGGGGAGCACCGATACTGAGCACACCGCATGTCAATGCAATGATCGAGGCTGTATTGGGGTCCACGGCTTGACAGATTACTGGGTTTTGCCCTTCTTGCCTTGCAGATAGACGAGGCGTTGACGGGCATCCTCACTGTATTCGGAGTCGCCGGATACTTTAAGAGCTTCTTTGAATTGCTCCGCAGCTTCTTCCGAGCGATTCTTCCGCTCCATGATCAATCCCATTCGATAGTATGCTTCGCCGAGCCGGTAGTCGTTCTTCACAGCAGCCCTGTATGAAGCCATGGACTTTTCGTAGTCCTTCTGAATTTCGTATGCTGTTCCGAGATTGTAATGCGCGGTTGCAAGTTTGGCATCGAGCGATACGGCTGTTTGCCAGTTCTTGATAGCGCCCTGCAAATCATGTTCGGCGCGAAGTGCGGCACCAATGCCATTATATGTGATGGCATCTTTTGGATTGATTGCTAACGCCTTGCGAAACTCAGAAAGAGCTTGAGCATAGTTGTGCTGCTGATTGTAGATTAATCCAAGGTTGCTGTGGGCTTCTGCCAGAGCTTTGTTTGATTCGAGCGCTTCTTTGTAAGCGATGATAGCTTCGCTCAACTTGCCAGCGAGATGGAGCTGAACGGCTTTGTTATAGAGTTTGACCGATTCCAGTTTCGGATTTGTATCAGCGGCTGCTTTCTTGTCATCAGTTCCGGTTGCGGCAGCCGGTGTCTTTTCTGCTGGTTGAGCGGCTTCAGTTGTTTCAGGAGCTTTTGTTTCTTCCGGCATGGCTGGACGCAAATTTGACTCGGCATTACTTGCTGTTTCAGCCGATGGTGGCTCAGCTGGTGCTTGCGAAGTTTGAATCGGTTGATCGCTGAAGCCGATAACGACCATTCCTTCCTCAAGTTTTACTACTCGCGGTTTAACTTTCACTGACTCAGGCAGATCAATGACCAGGCGAGCTGTCGGCTTCGGAGCATTCTCTAACTCGGAGTAACGAACAGCTTTGATAAATGGTATAGAGCTAGCAAGTGTTTTACTCAGTTCTTCTGCTGACTGAACTGCACCCTTGTCGACGCTTGCATCTGTAAAATCGATGACGACTCTATGGTTCGGTCCTGGTAAATCAAGGACTTGCGGTGCTGTGGGGAATGACTTTGCTGCAAACTCGATGACAAGCTCTTGGGAAGCATCTGCAGAAATCTTCTTGATTGGCAAAGTTTGTGCGGACTCGGCTGCCGAAGCTGGCTGCATGAAGGTCAGTCCAGCCAACCCTGCTAGAGCAAGGCAAGTAGAAGGGAAGAATTTTTGCGTACGACTCATGCTATCTCTCCTGGAAATTAGCCTCGTGCGGTTTTTCGGAAACCATTGCAGACCTTGACTTCGTGCTGCTTACAACTTGCCGATAAAAACACATGCAAAGTTTACTCGCTTAATGGCAACCTTTCACTTGCATCCGTTTAAGATTGCGATTAAACGTGCACCTTTTTCTATAAAACAGTCGTATTATTGTAGGAGATTCTCATGCACCCTGCTTGATAACTGGTTGCCGGGAGATGTGGAAATAAGGTGTCCTTGGCGCCTACAGAAAGGATTACTATGATTCGTCGAATTGTGCTTCTTACAGCTAGCGCGCTCATGGTTTGTGCCAGCGGCGCACAGGCAGCGGAAATGTCCTATCCGGAGGCTCCGGGTCCAAACCCGGATCATTTGATTACGCCGCCAGGCGAAACTCCGTACTTCAATGTACGCCCTGATGGTCAAGCATTTGCCTTGCAAATCGATCAACATGCCAACATAACCGATTACTTAAATCGTCATTATTATGATTTCAACTGGCGTGGTGAAGATTGGGCGCCGTATGACAACGTTACTTTGCCCGAGAAAATTTCGCGCCTCATGAATACTTGGCGTACTTATAACCAAGCTAACCAGTACAACTTGTGGAGTGGCTTCAACCAGTACATGGAAAGAAACTCCGGTTACGGACCCTAATGAAGCGTGTTGACCACCTAGCAGTGGCCGTTCCCAAACTTGAAGAAGCGCTTGAGTTCTATCAAAAACAACTCGGGTTGAAGCTCATTTGCGTCGAGGTTGTTGAAGAACAAGGTGTGCGTGTTGCCAAGCTAGATGCTGGAAACACGCACATAGAGTTGTTGGAACCCTTGGGTCCGGACACTCCTGTCGGTAAGTTTTTGGCTCAGCGAGGACCGGGGTTGCACCACATCTGCCTGGGCGTTGATGATATTGCTAGCGAACTGAAAGTGCTCAAAGAGGGCCAGGTCAGACTTATTGATCAAGAGCCCAGAATCGGAGCCGAGGGGGCTCGGATAGCTTTTGTTCATCCGAAGGCAACCGGTGGGGTCTTAATGGAACTTTCGCAGCCCAAGGACGGACATCATTAAGAGGTGCTCTGGAGTTTTGCAGGGCTAGCGCCCTTTCAACTCCCCCATTGATAACAAGTCGTTTTCGCTCGACGGAAGCAGGAGCACTTGTGAGGCTCCAAGGGCTTATTGTTTACTTCGTTAAGCCGAAAGCTGATCTTTGTCTGAGGATCTTGGGGCTCGGGTGTATTCCTGGGTTAGGCTGACAGGGATCAGATCTCTAGTGCCGATGGAGGCTTGCCACACGCTATGCCAGTAATGACTGAAATGACTTCAATTGAGAAGGCTTTGGGCGATAAAGCCAAATATTACCTTGAACACTCCTGCAAAACAGTTTCGAAAGATCTCCTGCATCTTCCGGGACCTGATTTTGTCGATAGAGTAGTTATTAACAGCGACAGAAACCCTCGAGTTTTGCTGAGTTTGCAAACTCTGTTCAACTCCGGACGTCTTGCCGGCACTGGTTACCTCTCAATCCTTCCTGTAGACCAGGGCATTGAGCACTCCGGTGGTGCATCTTTCGCTAAGAACCCGATCTACTTTGATGGTGAGAACATCGTCAAGTTGGCCATCGAAGGCGGTTGTAACGCTGTTGCATCTACTTACGGCGTACTCGGCTCCGTTGCTCGCAAGTATGCTCACAAAATTCCGTTCATCGTCAAAATCAATCACAATGAATTCTTGACCTACCCGAATAAGTTCGACCAGATCGAATTCGGAAGCGTCCGCCAAGCTTGGGAAATGGGCGCAGTCGCTGTCGGTGCAACCATTTACTTCGGTTCACCGGAATCAACCAGACAGATTCAAGAAATTGCTGCAGCCTTCGAAGAAGCTCATCAACTCGGTATGGCTACAGTTCTGTGGTGCTATTTGCGCAACAGCGGATTCAAGGTAGGCGATACCGATTATCATGTCTCAGCTGACCTGACAGGACAAGCGAACCATTTGGGCGTCACAATCCAAGCCGATATCATCAAGCAAAAGCTTCCCGAAAATAACGGTGGCTACAATGCGTTGAAGTTCGGAAAGACTGATGCTCGCGTTTATTCTGAATTGACCACCGATCACCCAATCGACTTGACTCGATACCAAGTAACCAACTGCTATATGGGCCGGTCTGGTTTGATCAACTCAGGTGGTGCTTCTGGTTCCAACGACCTCAACGAAGCAATCACAACTGCTGTCATCAACAAGAGAGCGGGTGGTATGGGTCTGATCTCAGGTCGTAAAGCCTTCCAAAAACCAATGAAGGATGGCGTGGCTCTCCTCAATGCAATTCAAGACGTTTATCTCTGCGACGAAATCACAATCGCATAAATCTACGGCTGGAATTTTTCGAAACGCTCCAGGACTAGTTCCTGGGGCGTTTTTTGTTTTGCACCGCGAGTCAGGTTCTGAATGAATGCGATTGCAGATCTTCTAGTTTGCAGATCGCTCATACATGAGGATCGACACATCGCCTATGCTGCAGCGTCAGGGAAATAAATGGGAGTTCTTAATTTTTGCCGAGAGGCAAATAAAATGATAGTCGCACCACTGCCGGTGTTACTTTTTATCGGAAGCCCAATTTGAAAAAGAGAATGGACGTAGTAAATATGCCGAACTTGCCGATCTGCTCGATTTAAGGAAGACTATCGCTTAAGTGAATCCGGCTTCCAGGTTGTTGAACAAACACCTGATGAGCAGTCGGTTTCCTTGGCGCTAACCTTTTTCGACATATCGCGAGTGCCACCCGATGTGGTGCTGGCTTGTAGCTCAAGATCTTTGCTAATGTCGCTTGTCTGGTAGTTCCTGCGCTTCTGTTTCATATTTGTCTCCGGGATGCAAATGCATATGCATCGCACATTATTATGCGCTAATTTCGCTCCCGTGAGCCTCTTGATTTGGTTGAGTTTTCACAAATTCTCGATATTTCTTAAAATCATGAGCACGCTAAACAGTTCCAGCGCAGTCCAGCCGTGTCAGGTAGACGAACATATGGGGGACATGTTCATCTTTGCGGTAATTCTATAAAGGGAAGGCGGTGAAAACTATATGTTTTATGGCGATAATTGTTTAGCGATTTTGAAGGCAGGGGCTGAACTGGGCCAAAAGCCTCATCAGGAGTCGCGTTTGTGCTTGTGATATTCGTGTATATACTTAGTGCATCGTAATACAAAGGACGTTACAATCGAATACTGTAATATGGTCAATCAGTTGGCGGTGGCATTCAGAGGGGCTATTACCCTATAAGCGGAAGAGTTGAGAGGGGCGCTAAGCCCAGCGACTCAGGTCTTCTGAGTAGCGGAGGAGTTGAGAGGGGCGTCAGCCCAGCGACTCAGGTCTTCTGAATAGCGGAGGAGTTGAGAGGGGCGTCAGCCCAGCGACTCAGGTCTTCTGAATAGCGGAGGAGTTGAGAGGGGCGTCAGCCCAGCGAAACTCCGGAGCGAATTAATAAGATGCCGGAGTGGAAAATTGAAAGCTTGTCCTTACTGCGCAATAGTATTGAATGTCGTCGAAATTGGCGGGCGAGAACGCCTGGCCTGCGCCACCTGCGAGTTTGTGCATTGGAACAATCCGAAGCCGGTGACAGCAACTGTTATCCCTATGGATGGTGGCATAGTTCTCGTCAAGCGGAAATGCGAACCCTTTGTTAACGACTGGTGTTTACCGGGTGGGTTCATAGAAGCTGCCGAGCATCCAGCCGAGTCGGCAGCCCGCGAAGTTTACGAAGAAACTGGATTGGAAGTACAGGTCTCGCGCTTGCTCGAAGCCAGTGCACCTGGTCGCGGCATCAATGTGATCATTCTGTTTTATGAGGCTCATCCAGTTGGTGGAAAATTGATCCCCGGTGATGATGCAAGTGATGCTGGCGTTTTCAAACAGCATGAACTTCCAACAAACATCGCATTTGATTTACACCGTCAAATTATTCACCGCTGGTTCAAACAAACAGCTGAGCATTCAGTAGGCAGCAGGAAAGCCATTAAAGATTAGTCTTTGGATTTATTGGCTTTATCTAGCCGCATACGCAGTTCTTCGACAAGCTCATCAAAGTTATCCATTGAACTGGAAAGCAAAAATGACTTCTTGCTTTCTGACTTCAGTTTTACGCCCTCAGGAAAGGGAAATTTGCTCTCAGTCATTGATGTTATCTGGTCCAAACTCAGTTGCTTCTCTTTGATCAAACTGGCGATCTTCAGTGTGGAATTTTCCAGCAGCACTTTTCGTGGCAGCAAAATGACGTAGACGAATTGCCAGATAACGGCTATGGATACAAGTATTTCCAAGCCAAGAACAAGTGCTAAGTCGAAGACTGAGGCGTTTGATGTTCTGACGGATTCGACGAAACTGCCAAAAATTATTGCAAAGCCGAGCCACAGTATGCTCTGGCCAACCAGCATTAGATGGGCTAGTTTGGCTAGTGAGTATTCTTGTGTACTTCCTACTTTTACTCGTCCGCGCGATGGTAGATGCGAGCGTATCGTTGTGACTAGATCTTGCACATTGCTTAGCTGGCAAGGGAAAGTAAGTTCGCCATCTTGAAGGGTCAAACGATAATGCCGCCAGCCGACCATATTTACCAGCGAGATTGAGAGCATCTCTGACCACGTTGCCTTGCGCTTTTTCAAGAATGCGCGCGTTGAAATTCCACTCTCATCAATGGTGGCACGAAATGGAATTTGGCAGATCGCCCAAGCAAGACCGAGCGTTACCGGCGATGCTAAACAGATCATCGCCCGATAAATGATGTGCAGCTTTTGAAAAATACCGGCGCCAAAAAGAATGAAAGGGGAAATTGCGACGATTGAAAAAACTGTCAGTTCAGCCAGCATGCGAGCTAGCAAAACAGATTTCACCTGATAGATTTTTTTGTCGGAAGTTTTTTCGTTCACGAATGATTTTCGATTGATCTTGGTTATCTTCTTGGACCGCTTTCGTCCAGTCGAAGTGATTATCTCATTTTGGAAATCCGAACATGGCGGAGGTACTGCCAAGGCATTTCACAAGTTTTCCACAACAACCCCCTATCCTGCCGTGTATGGCCTACGGGCCCTTACCAGTGCCGCACGTTTCAACCACATGCTTGTTGGGCACAAGGAACGTGGGGAGGAGTGGGGACAGCTCTGCTCTTATAGATCTAATCTGGATCTCCAGAAGATCTGTTTCTCAGCTAACTATTTCTATTCTGGATTAGATCCTGATCTAGTCCAAGAAGAGTGATCGATCTCGTCCTATACAAGTTCTGGATCTGGTTTCTTTCGGGAATAGTACCTGTTCTTCTCCAGGAATCGATCTTCTCCAGGATGAAACCAGGACCGGATCAATTCCTCGTTCAGATGCAGATCCGAAATTCATCCCTGCAATTTCGACAACGCAACAGGAGAACTTTCAAGACAGATTAATTCTTCGGGATTTGCTTAATTCTTGGCATCCCCATGGTGATATCACGAAAATTCCACGAATTTAAACTATCTTGAAAACCGCCCGGCATATGGTCATTGTGTTCACGCACGCCTTTTCGACTCTTCCAGCTGGAACTTACTAAGATGCGCATACTTGGATTTCGACTCCGGCCTTATCTCTATTTCTTTGCCAGCGTTTCAATAGCGCTCAGTGCGACTCAGATTGCCGATGCGGCGCGTGACTACGGGCACGACCCTCTTCAGGGACCGCCTGGCAACATGTTCGGCCAAGGTGGTAGACACGGCTGGATCAACAACGCTGCGCCGTTATCCGGGAGTCAGGAACAAGATCAGAACGACCAGTATGAAAAAGCGCCAGATCCAGGAGCCGGCAAAGTTGGAAGCCCCGGTCAGCAACCGCCTAATCGTGGACAGACCCGAGGAAGTTCTGCCGCGGCAAGAGATAAAGGCGAAGAAATAAACGAAAAGGCCAAGAAGGACCAGCAAGAGCTGGAAGATATGGTGAACGTCAATGGCGGCACTACAAAATGTATGTATAACGCCAAAAAGCTTCAGCCACCAACGATGGTGGACGAGCAACCCTATTTGAAACAGCAACCGGTTACATCGCAGATGAAGGGTCCTCGCAGGCAAACATCGGCGAGCGATGCGCTTCAGCGCGGTATAGGAAATGCGATGAATACTCCCAAATCGGGAGTCGATAAGAAACAGTTTCAAGCACAATGCGGTTTGACACCGACTGGTTCGACCATGACAGCAGCTTGCGCAGCACTCGCTTCTCAATTTGCACAGCAAATGTCCAATCCACAGGCAGCTGCATCTGCGGCTAAAGGTGCTAATCAGACGCAAAATGCACAAAATGCGGACAACCAGGGCAACAAAGCGAAAGCCGACTGCCAGAACGCTTTTGAGTGCATGAAGTTGCCGCTCATCAACGTCGCAAATGAAAATGCTGCTAGTCCCTGTTCTTCAAGTGCGCCATTCAAGGACGAATCGAATGTTATTTGGATGGTGCAGCAGATGTACCACAAGTGCTACGTGCCGATGGCTGTGCTCTTTCTTTTGCCAGGCGCTGTCATAACCCAAGTAAAGTCGCTTGTCGCTTTTCAAATGCTCGGTAGCCAGGACGAAGATACCTCCAGTCCTTTTATAGGCATTTTCCGAGCGATGATGGCTGTTTTCTTAATCCCAGCCACGCAGCTTGCAGTGAGCTATTGCATCGACATCGGAAACGCCTTGACCGATCCGGTCGCGCGCCAGGTGCAAGTTGAAACCCTGATGAATTGGGTTGAAGAGCAAGCGTTCTCTACAGATCCAAAGAACAACGACAATACAATCAAGAAAATTACCGGCAAGCAAACCATGGGCAAACTCATGGGCTCTTCGGCTAAGAAGGCAATCCAGGAGAGGCAATCCGATTTGACTGTCGGCATTCAGAACATGTTTAACAGCATAAATGCAATGATGAGCCAGGGCCTGGAAGTGCTTAATGGCTTTCAACTTGTGATGATGTGCTATTTGTTCTTGCTTGGACCAATCGCCGCAGCTCTCTATGCCTGGCCGGCAGCGGTCGGACGAGACCTCTTCAAAAAAGCTTTCTCTAGCTGGCTCGACGGTGTCATCGTTCTTTCCTTGTGGAAGTTCTGGTGGTGCATCGTTCTTCTTTGTATGGCAGTTCGTCTGCAGGAAGGTGGAATCGATCCAACCAGCCAATATGAGATGTACTACTACACAGCCTTTATGGGAATTCTCGTGATGGTTCCATTCCAACCTTTCGAGTTCCGTCCCGGCGAAATCGTCAGCCATGTTCTTGAAAAAGCTCAACAAGGCGGCGGCGGCGGCGGTGGTGGCGGCGGTGGAAAAGGCGGCGGCGGCAAAGGCGGCGGTGGCTCCGGCGGTGGCGGTGGCAATCCGCAAGGACCGAATACTGCTGGCAACGATAACTCTGGCCAGGCCACAACTAAGACCGCAGGCCAGGCTGATCAGGGCATGAAGAGCCAAGTTGCCGGTGATCACAGAGATAGTGGTTCAAATGCCGGACAGGGCAAAGCCGATAACGGCAAGATCGAAATGGCTGGTGATTTTGAGGTAGATGTTGATCCCGGAGCGCCACCAACGGCACAGGCTTAGGGTTTAGAGTCGGTTCAGGAAGATAGGAAAATGAGATCAAAAATTACTAAATCGACCGTAACGCTTCTCGCCTTATTGGCGTGTGCGCTGCCAGCCGGCGCGCAGCTTGAAGGCGGCGTCAAGCACGATGAGACGTTCGATGGTTTCAGCAGCGGCGGTAAGACTGTCAAACAGCAGGCAGGTGTACAGAATACGCATTTAAATGGTGGTGCAAACGCCGCTGGAAACAATGCCGCAGCCAAGGGCGGAGCGAACTTTGCCGCTGCAAAAGGCGGCGCGGGACTGAACAAACTAAACGGTAATCTAGGTAGTAACGGTTCCTTGACCACAGGTGCCGGACGAACCAAGTTACAAGGACGAACCAAGTCTAGCGATTTGGGAACCGGTTTGCGCCATAGAGATCGGGATTCACGCGATGACTATGTCGAAACAGTACATGTTTCACAGCCAAAGACCCAAGATTTGGGTGGACGCGAGAGCGGCTCGTGGGCTAAGTATGGTAAGAGCAGCTCCGGCGGTGGTGGCGGTGGTGGTGGCTTCAAGACCACCGGACCAGTCGTCGGCGGTGGTCTTCCGATCAACTTCGGCAAAGGCACCAATTCCGGTCTCGGAAATGGTGACCATCAAGGAAAAGGCAGTGGTAAGAAGGAAGACACCTTCGCTACAAATAGCGGGCTTCCCGGATTCGGTTGGAATCCTAGCGGACTAGGACCTGGCGACCATCAAGGAAAAGGTGGCAACGGGCCCGGCAACAAAGGTGGAAATAACGACGGTCCAGGTGGACCTGGAACAGGACCTGGTGGTCGAAGTGGCGGTGAGCCAGGAAGTGGACCCGGAGGCAATTTGGGACCGATCGGTGGCGGTCCTCGAAACCAAGGACCCGGCACCGGAGGTAACAATCCAGGTGGCGGCGGTGGTCCGAACTTCCCGCATGGTCCATGGGATCCGAACAGAGATGGAGATCCCTGGAGAACAGGCAACCCATCTAATCCCGACCCAAACAATCCTAATAACAGCAGAAATCATCCTCCTCAGGGGCGTCCAGCTCCTCGTCCGCACGTGATCAATCCTCCGCCGCCTCACCGTTACAGAGATAACGGCATACGTGGTAGAGAGCTAACCGATGAGCAAGAGTTCGTACCTTACGAGCCGGAAAGACCGAAAAGACCTGAAGTCCCGAATGACGGCGACAACAGCGACAGTGGCTCTGGTGCTACCGCCTGTCCGGCGACAACGGCATTGGCTGCCGCTCAAACCTTCCCTGAAGGCGCTTTCGGAAATGACACATCGATTCCGGGTGGTACGCTTGAGCACGAAAATGGCAAACTGAAGAATCCGACTAGTGACAAGCAAATAGCTCCAATGAAGTGGCCCTTCAACTTGCCCGGATACACGGCAAAAGGTTCCTCGACGGCTTTTGGACAAAAAGGAAATAGCCTCGATAAACAGATTCCTGATTCGATGAAGCATGGTTATCCAATCACTGCTTCTGAGTTTGCGGCAATGAGTTCTCAACTTATGTCAGCCGCCACTGGTGCGATGGCCCAACCGAATACGTGGCTGCAAGCCGCAAAGGAAGTTCAAAATACCCAGACGCAGCAGAATGCCGATACCAGTGGTGACATGGCCAAGAACCAGGCCGGTTGTGCCCTCGACTTCTGCCGCACTTCTCTGGAAAACTTCACGGTTAATGCAGGTAACAAATGGAATAAACTGCGCAACGAATTATTTATGCCGATGGCAGTGCTTTTGCTTTTGCCCGGCGCCGTTGCAACGCAAGCCAAAGCCACGGTTGCTCAAGGCTTCCCAATCTTTGGTGAGGTGAGCCCGATTGAAGGTATTTATCGTTCTATAGTTTCGATCTTCCTGATTCCCGGCACTTATTTGATTGTTAATTACGGTATCGACGTCTCCAACTCGATTTCCTATACGATTCAAAGCGAGTATAGGCGAATATTTGGGACAGATATGTACCGCGATGCGATGTGCGCTCAAATTCGCGCGTATGGCGTTCGCTTGCCTAGTGAAAACCTTGGACACATTCCTGGTCAGCCGGGACAAATGCAAGGAAAAGGCAAAGGACCGCGCGCTAAATATGAAGGAAAGAACCTCGACGTCAAACTCGAAGATCCATGCGCAGGCTTGTACGAAGCACCACAACAGAAAGCCAACGAAAAGGTTCCTTACGTAGTCAACTCGCAAAGAGCTGCATATAACGGAATGGGCTCAGCTCTGGCAATGACGTGGAACATCCTTTGCGCATTCCAAATGTGCTATCTCTATTACCTCTGGTTTGTCGGACCAATCATGGCAGCGCTATGGGTTTGGCCGGTCAAACAGCTTCGTGAAGCTTTCCCCAACTGGTGCGAAGGCGTTATCACCATTTGTTTCTGGAGCCTATTCTGGAACACTACAGTTCTTTTGATGGCTTGTTTCCGTGGCATCGACGACACCGGAACAGTGATCATGTCCGCACTCAACTTCTTGTCCACAGCCTGCGTCAAATTCGCATTTGACTTTGCTGGGCTCGTAAAAGCAGCTGGTGCCGAAGCCGGCAAAATGGCCGAGAAAGCCGGAAAAGGTGGCGGCGGCAAAGGCGGCGGCGGCGGCGGTGGCGGCGGTGGCTCTGGTAAGAGCAGCGGTGGTTCGCCTCAGCACAAAGGTGGCGGTCAAGATCAGCAAAGACCACCCGAGCACAATCCAAGTCCGCCAAACGTCTCAGCAGATCGCGATGTTAAGCAACCAGTACTCACTGCTGACGCTGTGCAAGAGCAGAAACCACCTCTTGTTACTGCCGGAGTCGGCGGAGATGGCGGCCAGCAACGCAGCATAACCTTTGAATCTGCTGGCAGGACTGACGCTGCACCTACAGATGGCGGTATGGGTGCTGTAGCTGCTGTCGGTGCGTCCGCTGGGGCTATCACCGGAAACCTTGCCATGAACGATATCAAGGCCCCGCCTGGCGTCGGTCAAGATGGTCAGAACGGTCAGAACGGGGAGCAAACTGCTGAGCAGAAGAAGGCCGAGGAGGAAAAACGCAAACACGCTGCTGACGAGCAGGCAAAGCGAGACGCCGAAGGCAAGAATCTTGCTACTACAACTGCCCAAATGGAACAACAGTTGAAGAAAGAGCAAGAGCAGGCGCATATGCAGGCTCACCTGCAGCCGCCAGTAGGCACAGGAACGTTTGATCCTAAGACTGGCACTATTACTGGTGGCACAGCCACTGCCAACCTCCTGGGTGGATCGGGCAATGATGTGATGACCTCGCCCAATTCTCTCGGCGGACCGAGCCAGTCCTTCCAGACAGCGGCTAACTTCGAGCAATCGCAGCTCTCAACTACGAACTTCTCCAGAGATAGCGTTGCGCCGAGTTCGCAGACAGCCTCACTTGGCACTAATACAGGTGACCAGGGGCAGCTCTTCAGGCAAGCATCTGTTGAGCAAGTCGTTCCGACCGGTCAGCAACTTGGCGGTGTCGACACGAATTCGGCATTGTCGCGCGGTTCGCTCGATCCAAACGCCGTCGGTCAGGCAATCCAGACTGCAGCAAACATGCAGTCACCGGTTCAACCGATCGACACAAGTGGTGGACCAACGGGCAACGTTGTTTCTCAAGCCGCGCGTGATGTGGTGGGTGCAGAGGCTCAAGCCGGGGCCAGTGCTCTAGCCAACCTCGGTGGACCTGGTAGCGGTGGACCGCAGAATATCGTAGACCTGCCGCCAAACGTCACCACAACCTTCAAGGACGTTGCTGGTGGAGCTGTCGACAGCACCGTATCTGGAACGCAGATGGCAAAAATGGCTGCGGCCGAAGAAGCTGCGATCTTGCAATCGGGTCAGGCTCTCACAAGCCAGGTCTCGAGCCAGATCACCAGCGAAGCTGCCATGGCTATGCAAATGCAAAATACAATTGCTTCGCAAAATTACGCCAAGGATGCAGCGCATCTGCACAGCGATCCGGTCATTACAAACAACACTGGTTCCGGAGCACCGCCGCTGGTCAATCCAGGTGGAATCCATGCCGAGAACCCGGCTGCTCAACAAGGGCAGACTGTGTACAGGCAGCAGAACCAAGAGATTGTCGAAGAGCGCCGTCAGCCGGGCAACCAGCCGAACGTCCGCGAGCAACAGCAAAAACAAATGCAAGCTCAGCAGAAGTGGTTCGACAAGATGTCCAAAGCTGGTCAGCATATCATGCCTCCAAGCTCCGGCTCAGCGCCGCCGCAACAAGGCAAGCAAGCTGGCCCGCCGCCATCATCCGGTGGCAAGGCTACTCCGAACATGCCGCCTCAATCGGAGACGAAGCAAGCGGCAAGCGAGACACTCTCAGATGTCGTATCCCGCGGATCTACACTGCGTCGAAGCCGCGATATCACCGACATGACCGAAGAAGAAATCGAACTCATGAAGAAACTTGGTCACGAGGAAAGTAAGCAGGATGGCGACCAGCCTCCACCGAACGAGACTCAACCAGGTAAGCAATAAGGAATGGAGAACGAGGCGGTGCAAAAACACCGCCCGTTTTCTTTTTAGACGCTTCAAGCTGCTCGCGCTTCGGCGCGTAGCTATGTATGTCCACCATCGGGTGCTGGGGTACTCGGGTGTAACAAAACTGGATTAGGATGTATTTGGGTGGATCGTCGGCTGTGTCAAATTTGCATCGCCGTCGTGTACAAATGATCGGGAAAAGATTGGCTGGCTTTTGAAACTCCTGAGGAGAATTTCTGATGCCAGAGACGGATGCGCCTAAGAAAGAAACGACAAACTCGGATAAATCGAGTCAAACGGTCGAGCAAATCATCGCAGATCTTCGGCGTGCAGATCGCAGCAGCAATGCTGATGAAGCTGGGAGCCGGTTGCTGAGCGATTCTCAGATAAAACCTCTCTTTATCCCGAATGGTAACTGCTACCGCTGTCACCCGCCTCGCGAAAACGGCATACCGCTTAGGGATTATGGGGCGCTAATGATTTCCGTTCGACGGATTTGTACAAGCAACCGGTAGAAACGCCGCAAGACAAAGAAAAGCGTGTCGAGCGTGAGTTCCAATCCAGTCCAATCGAACAGAAGCTGATCACGGTATTTTCGCGATTGCCTGAGAATGCTTCTGTCGAATTAGGTAAAGATACGCTTTCAATAAGAACAGATTTTGCAAAAGCGGTAGAGGCTGTTCCGGGTGCGCATTTGGATGATGTCTCTAAGAAGTCCTTATCAGCACTTCAATCCTTATCGCTGGATAAAGATGCTTTTACGGCCAAGTTCTCTGCGGAGCAGCGCATTCCTGTAAACCGCGAAATTCCCGGCATCGGCGAATTGAAGGAGATCAAACTTTCAGAGGCCGATGGGCAATTGAAGTTTGATTTGAAACTGAACGGCGATGGCGTCCAAATGGATAACATTAAGGGATTGCGCCTGGTTATGGCCGATGGTCGCGAGATCGGAATTCACAGTTTTGGATTGCGAACGGGTGCAAATGGCAACAGTGTTGAGTTAATGATGGACAACCCAGCTAAGAAGCCAGACTGGGTTAACGAGCGTTTCTGGCCTAAAGTCGTGCCAGTGCCACTGCCGGCAGACAAGATATTTCCAGAGACTGATGCAGCGATGCTAAGCAGTGTTGTGAAAGCGTGCGCGGAAGCCAAAAACGTTTTGAAAGAGCGCAATTTCTCGCCTTATTTAGCCGGTATTACGGAGCAAGGCCTAAAGGGAACGATCGATAAGATTCTGTCTGGTGCCAGCAAGATAGAGAAGAATGGTGATCGTCTTCAAATAACGCGCAACAATGGAGAGATTCAGCACGATCTTGGCGGTGCTACCTTGAAGGTCGGAGAATCGGTCGGGTTCCGCCTCGGAGCGGATCCTAAAGCTCCATCCATTTCCGATATCACAGGTGTTGGTGTTGCTATTCCAATTCCTTCTGAGCTTAAGATAGGCGATGGAGTGGAGTCTGTGAAGGAAGTCTCTTTGGGGCGTTGTGACTATTCGGGCGCGCGTGATCTCCAAATAAAAATGGGACCGATGATCGATAACATCAAGCTGAATCTGAACAAGGATATGCAGCCCGTAACTGATTCGGAGGGCAATTGGAAAGTGGGTCTGCGCGTTGCGAATTTGCTTTCGAACTCGCCTGACGACCAGCTCAGCATGTATTTGCGAATCGGCGCTGACGGCAATCTCAACATGAAGCCCAGTGAGATTTTAGATATCGTCAGTGAAGCGACTGGACAGGCTGCTGATTTCAGCTTCAAGGGAGCCGTCAAAGCCGGCATAGCTGTTGAGACCAAGATTATTGGCACTGCTGCCTGGCTATTTGGCTACTAAGAAAAAGCAGCAGGGGCGCATATCTGCGCCCCTGCAAAAGGTACCTTCTGCCAAGTTGGTTTAGAGACCGAGTTGTCTGGCGATTAGCAGTCTTTGAATTTCGGAAGTGCCTTCTCCGATTTCACAGAGTTTTGCATCGCGAAGGAAGCGCTCTGCCGGGAAATCTTCGATGTATCCGTAACCGCCATGGATTTGCACGCATAGGTTGCAAACTCTGCTGGCTATTTCGGATGCGAACAATTTTGCTTGCGAGCCTTCAAGTGTGACTCGCTTGCCGTGATCCTTCATCCAGGCAGCATGATACAGAAGCAGGCGTGCTGCCTGTACTTGCGTTGCCATGTCGGCAAGATAGCCCTGAATCAGTTGGAACTTTCCGATTGGTTGACCGAATGCTTCTCTTTGTTTTGCGTACTGCAAAGCCGAATCCAGAGCGGCTTGAGCAATACCTAGAGCCAACGCGCCGATGGAAATTCTTCCACCTTCAAGGGTGATCAGAGCCTGTTTATAGCCTTCACCAACCTCACCAATGATGTTTTCAGCTGGGATTTTGCAATCTTCCATCGTCAAGCTGGCTGTCGGCGAGCCGCGCATTCCGAGCTTCTTCTCGACTTTGCTTACGAAGAAACCAGGCGTTCCTTTATCAACGATGAAAGCGGAAATGCCTTTGTTTCCTTTGCTCTGATCGGTCATAGCCATAATGATGGCGACGTCTGCATCAGTTGCGTTGGTGATGAACTGCTTTGTTCCGTTGAGAACCCAGTGATCGCCAACTTTTTTTGCTGTCGTTTTTTGGGCCGAAGCGTCAGATCCCGTACCTGGCTCTGTCAATGCCCAGCAGCCGATGAACTCACCGCTGGCAAGCTTCGGCAAATATTTCTTCTTTTGCGCATCGGTGCCGAACATTACTATCGGCTTGGTTCCTAGCGAGCAATGTGCAGCATAGCTCAAACCTGTAGATCCGCATGCGCGACCAATTTCTTCAACAGCAATTGCATAACTGCGATAGTCTGCACCGGCGCCGCCGTGCTCTTCCGGAACGAGCAAACCGAGCATTTGAAGTTGACCTAGCTTCTTAAAGGTTTCCATTGGAAACTTAGCTTCCTTGTCAACTTGAAATGAACGCGGAGCAATTTCATTGCTGGCGAAGTCGCGCACAGCTTCACGGATCGCATGGTGCTCATCCGTTAGAAACTCGCCGTATGGCAGAACATCTGCCGTTGGTGCTGTCGTAGTCAAGGTAACTCTCCTTAAATAGCGTAAATAGGCGCTTGCAGCGCTTAGCAAGTATTGGCAGATCATAACCCCTTATGGAGCTAAGTCCGTGCTTCTTTATTAAGCTTGAAAGAACGACAAGTTTAGCGGCTATTCACAAAGTAAGTTAAGGCGCCCCAAGCTCCTTTTGTGAAAGCGGTTGACCGGGGAAGCGCTTTCTGAAGTCGCCCGGATAAACGATGTTGCTCTCAGTTTCTTGCCTGGGTGGAAAGCGGCTGATGAACCAGAAGCTGTTCTAAAGCTTCAGTTATACGTTGAGCTGCCGACCCGTCTCCAAAAGGATTAACAGCTGATGCCATTGCTTTGTAGCTTTCGGGATTGCTCAAGAGATCTCGTGCCGCTGAGATAATACCGTCTCGTTGAACTCCGACAATCCTGGCAACTCCGGCTTCGGCAGCTTCTGGACGTTCTGTGTTTGTGCGCAGAACAAGGACTGGTTTGCCGAGCGTTGGTGCTTCTTCCTGAATTCCGCCTGAATCTGTCAGCACAAAATGAGAGCGCTGCATTACCCATACGAAGGGCACATAATCGAGCGGTTCAATTAGAATCAGGCGCGGGTGACCGGCAAAAACAGGCTCAATCGATTCACGAACGATCGGGTTCTTGTGGATCGGATAGAGAATTTGGACCTCGGGAAATTCTTCGGCGATTGTTCGCAATGCATGAGCGATTTCGTTCATGCTGATGCCCCAGTTTTCCCGCCTGTGAGCGGTAACTAGAAGTACTTTGTATTTTTCAAAATCAGCGGCACCAAAAAGGCTCGTGTCAATTGGATGCTGCTCTAATTTCTTGACTGTGCTGAGAAGGGCATCAATAACTGTGTTTCCAGTTTTGAAAACGTTATCGACTATTCCTTCGCTACGCAGATTCTCCACGGCTCTTTGCGTCGGCGCGAAATGGCAGGTCGCCAATCTTGTCGTCAGTCGGCGCGACATCTCTTCTGGAAATGGGTTATAGCGGTCTTCAGTGCGCAACCCGGCTTCAACGTGTCCCACTGGTACCTTGTGATAATGTGCTGCCAGTGCCGCCGCCATCACTGTCACTGTATCTCCTTGTACCAGCAGCATGTCGGGCGCTACTTTTTGCAAGATGTCATCGATACCGGTTATGACTCTAGCTGTCAACTCGGATAGAGACTGTCCGTGTTTCATGATGTCCATGTCGTAGTCTGGGCTTATTTCAAACCAGCGCAACATTTGATCGAGCATTTCGCGATGTTGGGCTGTCAAGACTACGACCGGTTCAAGATGGCTTGAACGCTGCAGGGCATGCACTACTGGGGCAAGTTTTACCGCTTCCGGTCGCGTCCCGAAGACGCACATAATGCGCTTTTTCATGCCCTGATTTTATCACCGACAAGTTCTCATTAATGTGGATATTTTCTTGAGTTTAAGAGGCTGTCGCGAAGCGAACTCCGAAGAGCGAATCGCTCCGACAGATGCCGGCGCTTCCAGGCAACAATGAGCATACGCCGGTAGGGGTCTCGTTTTCGTTTTACGAACTAGTCTTGTTTAGATTAGATGGTGAAAAGCAAAAAGGGCAGGTGGAATTGTTTAATCGTTAAAATTATCGGTCGTCCCTGACACTAAATATGGTGTAGAGGAATCCGTTCTACACTTTTGCCTGTCGTGTGGAAATGCTGTCTGCTCCTGCGTTAGAGCCGCGTTTCTGTTCCGATTCTGTCTTCTGCGAAAAAGAAATGCTTGCGAAGGCACACTAAATGTAGTATCAATATTTTGTCGGGAAATTGCGAGCTGTCAAGGGAAGGCTGGTTTCAGCGGCTCGCCTCAGAATTCAAATCGGTCGCAGATGTATGGTCAACTCCTGCCGTCTGGAATCTACCTGGCTCCGCTAGGATGCCTGTCTTGAAGCTGGGTAGCTTTCACTGCAAGAGCTCTCTATAAGTTTCTGTGCCACAGGGAGTGTATCTGCTTTTGCTGCAGCAGCAAGGGCTGACTGGGCTCGCTCCAAAACGGAAGAATTGAACAAAGCAAGTTGCGGGTAAGATCAAACTAGAATGGATTCCTTATGTTTACGCTAAGACACAGAACTTCAGATAAATCACTAATGCAGGCTCCTCATCAATCAGAACAGAAAACCAGAGTCTATCGCCAATTTGGCGATTTTGAAGACTTGTACTGGGAAGCGACAAGGGAGACGCTCGTCGGCTTGTATGCTCAACGAGATGCTGAAACAGGTCTTCCAATTGAAGACGTGAACGATATTGTGCATCGTGTCGCCTTTGCAAATGCGATTGCTGAATTGAAGTACGTGCTCACTCCTGAAGAGCTTGTCACCATTACATTGGAGGAATCAATCAATCATCCGTCGGTCTTGGAGTGGGCGAAAACCTTTGCGGAGAACATCGGAAAGCAGCGATTTTGGGCGAACACGCCGGGAAACATCAATGCAGACCCTGTGGTCTCTTTGAAGGTGCTCAAATATTGGGCTCATGGCATTTTGGCAGGGCTTAACGAGGAACAAATCTGGCTGCTATCCGATGAGTTGCAGAAGCGGGCGACAGCAGCTGATGGTCCAGAAAAAAACGAGAAAGCCGGTAGCGACGATCACAAAAATGCAATGGCGCGAATCGCCTCTGAATTGCAGGGAAAAGGTTGTCTTGCCGCCTGCGGTGTCGCTTTTGTAGAAGATAGTTTGGAGAGTATTCAGGACACAGCAAAGATAGAAGCACTCGCTGCTAAGTCAGCGATGGGAATGGGCTTGAATACCTCGACTTTGCGCCCATGGTCAAGTCTTACAGCAAATGGCGCTGCAGCCTCCGGACCAGACCGGTTCTACGAAAAAAGCATTGCAAAGGCTGTGGAAGCGGTTGCTCAAGGTGGGCGTCGTGGCGGTGCTTTAATTGAATTGCGAAATTCTGACCATCCGGACATTTTGTTTTTTATTGAAAAGAAGCGCCTTTCTGAGTGTCCGAGTCTGGCCGAGACATTCAAGGAAATGCGAGTTCAGCACAAGCAGCGCTCCGGTGAATCGAGCATGGATTATAAGAAGCGCTTATTGATTGAATCCGAGCAACGTTTTGGTCAGCTCTATGCTGAGTACATCGAAAAACAAAATTATCTCAAGAATACAAACATTACTGTACTTGCGATGCCAGGCTTTATGGACGCAGTTCGTGACGGACTGTTTTACCCTTGTATGTTTGAAGGGAAGGCTTGGTCCGGTCCTGTTTACGATCCGCGTAAGCCTGTCAGAGATGAGAAAACGGGACAATTCAAAATCAATAGATTGACAAAAGAGCAGATTCTCAACCAATACAGTGTAGACCTGGCGCTTTATCCGGAGGCGAAGGAAGCCGCACGCAAACTGACAAACGCTCGTGTGGAGTTCAGCGAGACTGAGGTCACTGTTCACGGACATTTATATGCACCTGAGGTTTTTCAAAGAATCATTGATGGCATGAGAACCAGTGGTGAACCAGGTCTTGCTTTCTACGATCACGTCAATACCGCTAACGCAAACAATCATGTATACGATCTCAATACTTGCAATCCTTGTGGTGAGCAGTTCTTGCCTGCCGGTCGCGGAACCGATGGGCGCATCTATATGGGTACTTGCAATCTCTCTTCAATGCATGCCGCTCATCGTGATTTTTGGAATCATGATGGCAGTTATAATGTCGAACGTATGAAGGAAGTCGCGCGTGTTATGCAGCGCTTCATGGATAACGTGTCCGATGTAAGCTGGTATCCGCTGCCTGCGCAAAACATGACTACCAGGTTGGAACGACGAAACGGTGGTGGCTTTGCCGGCGTCGCGGAATATCTCTCCCGGCTCGGTTTGGAGTTCGGCGAACCGCTGGCACTTGCTGCCGTGGAGGAGTTGTATCGACAGTTGACGAGGGCGTCGGTAGAAGCCTCGAGTCAGTTGGCCAAAGAGCGTGGGGTTTATCCGCTCTGGAAGGGGAGTCGTTTTGAGAAGCGCGGTCTAAAAGTGCGCAACTCGTGTATGACAAACAACGCGCCAACCGGTACTTTAGCCCAAGCAATGCAAACAAGCTGGGGCGTTGACCCGCATAACGGTATTGTTTTCTCGCGAAAAGTGCGTTCTCGGCAAGTGAACTTTGTCGCTCAGGGATTCCGGGAGGCGATGGAGAAGTACAAAGCATGGCCGCAATCAGAAGACGATCAAAGTGAATTGATGTCCCGCATTCGCGAGAATAACAAGTCTTGTCGCGGGCTGGCTGTGATACCGGATGCGGTGCAGCGTGCTTTCCCGATTCGCATCGAAATTGAGCCGGAAAAATACATCAGGCATTTAGCTGCCATACATAAAGGAACAGCAGAGGTTCCCGAGTCATTCAATTCGGTGTCCAACACCTGCTCGATTCCGCTGGATATGGAAGACCAGGCAATTGGGGAAGCTCTGCTTTTGGCCTATGAACTGGGTGTCAAAGACATAACGTTTTATCCGGATGGAAGCCGCTTGAGTCAACCGGTAGAGCAAATAGCGGCGGAACGCCTCGAGCGCGAAGCTGATTTGCTGTCCCTTTTGGGGCATCAAGAGCAGCGTCCAATCAACATCGAAGAGACCAGTGGACTTACCTACAAGGTTCGCGTCGGGTCTCCCGGCGGGGGCTCCACTCTGCATGTCAGCCTCAATCACGAAGTAGACCATCCTGGAGAATTGATTGAAGTCTATGCGAGGATGGGCAAGCCGGGCGCCATTGAGGCGGGATTGTTTGAAGCGGTTGGACGGCTTGCTTCTGCATTTTTGCAACACGCAGCGCAGTTTGGCGAATCGGAAAGATCGCTTGCTGAGCAAACTATCGTTCAACAGCTGATTAACATACAGTCTGGTTATCCAGCCTTCTTCCGTTTTGGCGATGCTGACAAGCCAACTGTGATTCAATCCCCCTGCGATGGTCTTGCCAAAGCGATTTTGGAGTACCGCAAAAGCTTCAGCAAGATCTCTAGGCACTTGGGCGATGAAAAGAACTTTGATCCGGCTGCGATAGAAGGATATGTTGACGAGGATGACATTAGGCAGGGCTCTTGTTCGCACTGCGGTAATGATGATTGGCTCAAAGTAGATGGCTGTGCGGTTTGCCAATCGTGTGGTTTTTCAAAATGTGGTTGATCTCTCCTGACGACATCTTGTGACCTAATTCACGCGTAACCTGATGTTTCGCAGCGCAACTCCTTGCTGTCTTGGAAGCTCCCTCTTGGCTGATTTGGCTGTAAAATATTGCTGTGGCTATCACTTGATATATCCGTTGGGTATTTCGGCAAAAGGCATCCATGGATCCTAAACAGCAAGGCGTTAAAGATTACTACTACATTCTGGGAGTTCGCCCTGAGGCGACCACCCAGGAGTTACAAGTGGCGTACCAAGAGCTTTTCGACAAGTTCGGCCCGCATGTGACGTTGAAAGGTGAAGATGCCGAGGCCAATGTCAAAGCATATAAGGATATTGTCGAAGCCTGGGAGGTTTTGTCGGATCCCTACAAACGGCAGGAGTACGACAAAGTCAACTTGCCACTCTTGCAAAAGAGTCATCTGCGCGATCTCTGGGGCAAACTCACAGGTGTAAAAGAAGAAGCAAAGTCGAAGGATGAACCACCTGAGACTAAAGCTTCCTTTACTGTGTCTCTTAGAGAAGCTGTAAAGGGTGTCGTCAAGCAAATCAGGGTTGAAGACGCCAATCCATGCACTTTGTGCAGTAACAAAAAGCCGGTCGATCGGATGAAGTGCCAGAATTGTCGCGGCATGGGTTCAATCCGAGCTGATCGAGTCGAGGAAATCAATATTCCTGCTGGCGTGTCTGACAGGCAAGAACTTCGTTTTCCTGGTAAAGGCAAAATTGATCAGCGCTCAAAGCGTCATGGCGACTTGGTCGTAGAAGTCCAAATCGAGCCGCATCCCTATTTTTCCGTATTGGGTAAAGATGTTTGCTGCACCGTGCCGGTTACTCTTTACGAAGCGATGCTCGGCGGAGAAATTGAAGCGCCTACGCCGACTGGCAAGGTGGTAATGAAGATCCAGCCACTTACGCAGAAAGGGCGCGTTTATCGTCTAAAGGGTCTCGGCATGGGCGGACAGGGTGACCTTTTGGTTAGTATCGACATAGTTCTTCCGGTGCAACTGCACGCTGATGAAGTCGTACTTTTCCGGAAGCTTTTGACCGTTTCTTCGCAGCCCAACCCGCGGGTTGAGATGTTCCAAAAGATTCAGCAGTCAAATCAACAGCAGCAAAGTCCACCGGCCCAGCAATAGGGTATGGACATGCATGCCCTGATTTAGGGGTCGAGCTGTCCGGTCTGGGAGCCGGGTCGTCGCGGATGCTGATCTACTTTCCTTCCTGGATCCGCCTCTTCGTGCTTGCGCCTATCATCAGGTTCCGGATCTGATTGTCTTTGGTCTCTTGAGTCATAAGTTGCATTGGCGCTAATTGTTGTTCTGCAGCGCTTAGTGATGTGCTCGTCATCTGGTCGATTGCATTGTTTGAATGAGTCAATTCGGCAATGCCTTCTGCTGCAAGCGCCGTGCCATTGGGTGTCTCTCCGGCGTCGTTTGGACGCTCTGGTCTTTCTAGCGGCATGGAATTTCTCCAAATAGTAAGTTTGGTCCGCGGTCTGTTGATCAGTCTAAGGGTATTGCCAGAAACCGTAACTAGACTTTGATGCAGTCCTGTGCGGGGGGCTTTTCTTTGCTTCTATGGTTATTTCTGTACTGAAGCTTCGTCGAATCATGTGTAAGCCTGACTCCGACCAGGCGTTTGGGCGTAAATCATTGGCACTCTTATGGGACGGACGAATGAGAGGCTGTTCAGTATGGCTTTGCGCTTGACGCAGGTTTGCGCATGCTTGCGAGGCGCTTAAAACGTGTTACATGAGTGGTGTCACATCTGGTGCCAGAGAATTTCGGCGGGGTGGATGTTACGCTTTGCCTGCCAGAAAGATTAAACCGGTGAAATCAAGGGGTTTGTAAAACTATTGACAACCCTGTGGCCCAACCTCGCTAATCGCTAAAACTACCGCCAACAAAGAATCTGAACGGTTAATAATCTTGCTGTGGAATGTGAAGAGTACCCCAAAAAGAACCTCTTTAATAGTGTTCGTTACAGGCAAACGCCAAACAGCATGAGCATTGGGGGGATTCTCACCACCTCGCTGCTAATTCCCTGGGTATAGCGCCCATAGCGTATAGGGACGTTTGAAAGAACGGGGGCGCTTTTCATAGCCTCTAGATAACGTTTGCTTCTCTACTTTTCCACCCGCGTACCAACTACAAGTTTCTTCCCAATTCCACCCGCAACCTCAATCAAATAGTTTTCTGATCATTCCCGCGGTCAGGGCTATTGAGGTCGAGTTCCGAAGGTCATTCCGACTGAGGAACACTTTCTCAGATTGGCGCAAGATAGCAAACGTGCGCTGATCTGCTTTTCGCAAAATAGCGAAGGAGCAAAAAATGAACAGTACTGAACTGAAGATCCGGGACGGGATCAAGCGGGCCATGTCGGTCAGCAAGCTCCGTCCTCAGGATAGTTTCTTGTCGTATGCCGGCATTCTGCCCCTCGATCTCCCGGAAGGGACTCGTGGGCTCATCCTGCCGGACGCGCACATTCCGGCGCACCATCGCCGCCTCTTCTGGGCGGTCATGCAGTTCGCCACCGATTTCAAGCCGCACGTCAACATCTCCATCGGAGACTGGTCTGACATCTTCGGCTTGACCCGTCACCCGAAGCCCCTGCGCACGATCAACAGCCCCCAAAAGGAGCTGGACGAATCGAAGCGCATCTGGGACGAACTCATGTACGACACGAACGCCCTCTGGGGTTACATCGTGCTCGGCAACCACGAGGACCGCATCTACCGGTTCTTGCAGGAGTTCTGCCCCCAGATCGGTGGCATGGTGATGCCGCACAACCGTGAGCCGCTGAACTTCCACAGCCTGATGGGCTTCACCCCCGAGGACAACACGACGTTCCTCTATGGTGTGGATGAGCGCGGCGGTTTCGAAGGTGGTCTGGTCCTCAACAACGACCTGAACCTCCATCACGGCACCTTCGTGCGTCCGAATCCGGGCGCCTCTGCTCAGGCGGACATGTTCCGCTGGCAGTGGAGCGTCGGTCACGGCCATACCCATCGTATGGGCATGAGCGCCGTGGGCAAGCTCCGGTCCTACGAGTTCGGACACCTTGTCGATCGTGATCACGCGTACATGTCGTATGCCAAGAAGGAGTTCCCGAACTGGGCTCCTGGCTTCGCCACGTTCCGCGTTCACAACGGCATGGTTCACGTCCAGCCGGTTCCCGTCATGCCCCTGGCTGACGAGAACGGCCACCTCCGACTCAGCTTCGTCTACGACGGCAAGCTGTACCAAGAGTCGGATCGGTGATTCTCAGCGGGCAGGCAATTCGCTTGCCCGCCCGCTAGTCTCATTCCAAAAGGAGAATGATTATGAGTTCGAAACTCAGCACGCGTTTGCGCGCAAACGCCGCGAGTGTTCCTCATGGTTGGCCGACGCCGAACTTGCTTGCCCAAAAGCGCATGTTCGTCAAGAAAGTCGTTTTCGACTTCGACGGGCCGATCGTGGACTTCAACACCGCGTTCCTCGACTATCTGACGAGGCTCTATGAGCTCGACAAGAAGGGCATCAAGCTCGACGCGTCGATGCTCGACCACTACAACATGGGCTACAACGCACGTATGCCGATCACCCCGCGCCAGTTCCAGGTCGGGCTCGACAATTTCGCGCGTCTGTCCCGTGGTGGCTACGACGATCGCAAGCCGATGCCCGGCATCAAGGAAGCCCTGAAGGCTATCCAGGACGCCGGCATCCGCGTGGAAATCTGGACCTACGCTCCGGGTGCGACGGACCACAATCCGGACACTCTGGCTGCCAATGGCACCGGTGCCGCGCAGAAGGAGACCATGGACCTCATCGAGCGTCTGGGTATCCTGGAGAACCCGCGCAAGCAGGTTCTCTTCGTCAAGCCGCATGAGAAGGCGGTCGAGATGGCGAAGGAGCACATCCCGCTCATCGTCGAAGACCACCCGCTCACCGCTGTGCATGCCGGTACCATTTACGGCAACGCAGCGATCCTCGTGCCGGAACCGTACAACGTCAACGTGTCGGTTCCCGGCGTTCTTCGCCTGGACAACCGGGCTGATCTGGCGCCTGCCGTCATCGACTTCTTCAAGAAGCTCGAAGAGGCCGGCTGCTTACTCAGCAACGGGCGCTAACCCGCCCTCGGTTGCGGCTTTGTTTATGAGCCGGTGCGTGTCCACGCATCGGCTTTTCACTTGCTCAGCCGCAACTGAGCACTTTTCAAAGGAGACCCATCATGGGACGAAATCTCAGAAATGGCGGTAACGACTTCAAGGTGTCGATTCGACCCCTCGTGAAGACCTGTCCGGAAGAGACCGGGTTCAACCGCCTCACGCTGCCTAACGGCACCAAGATTCTTTCGCTGGCTCACATGTACTTCCCGAGCCACGACCGCGAGCTCCACACCGCTCTGAAGAAGATGCGGAAGGGCGAGCGTCCGGAAATCATCATCATTCAGGGTGGTGGTATCCACGAGGAAGCGTTCAAGGCTGTGGTCGATGACGAAGACGTCGTCACCAAGCTGACGAAGGCGCACGTGCCCGCCGAGATCACCGAGATCATGGAGAAGCACGACGTCATCGAGAAGCGCTTCCTGGCTCTGGGCAAGCTCTGCGGTAAGTACATCGCCGAGTTCGCCGAGTACGGCGCCCACGTGTATTACATCCCGTCCGTCACCGGCATGCTCCCGAACGAAGTCGACATCATGCGCTTCGTGCTCGAGCAGAAGGAGCGTCTGGATGCCTGGGCCGATCGTCATCCCGACGAGGCGGTCTATGGTCCGGAGATTCCGCATGACTTCGCGGAATTCCTCGGGCTGAAGGGCAACCCGAACGTCACCGTGCTGCCCTTCGGGTCGGCGCTGGTGGTGAACGAGGACACGATGTTCATGATCGGCGACTTCCGCCGGCGTAACCCGGGTACGGCTGCTCTCTCCGAGGCTGCCAACTACCTGGACTACAACATCGTTCGGTCCTTCGACGGCAAGGTCCACTCGTCGTGGATCACCATGCCGGGGCACACGTTCCCGGAGCCGGTGCGTCGTCATCGCCACATGCACGAAGTGGGCAACCTCTTCGACTTGAGCAAGGGTCTGGGTTACCTCCGTAACTACGACCTGCGCGGCAAGGGAATCTGGTACGGCGAAGTGCACGGCGGCAAGATCTTCGGCTGGTCGATTCCTGCCCTCGAGGGCAAGGACGGCAAGCGCGCGTTCA
>JAIEQI010000128.1 GCA_019747875.1 Candidatus Obscuribacterales bacterium | reverse complement strand
GCAGGAGACAGCGGCTCGGAAGAGAAAGCTGAAGAAGCACCGGCAGCAGATGCAGGAGACAGCGGCTCGGAAGAGAAAGCTGAAGAAGCACCGGCAGCAGATGCAGGAGACAGCGGCTCGGAAGAGAAGACCGAGGAAGCACCAGCTGCAGATGCAGGAGACAGCGGCTCGGAAGAGAAGACTGAAGAGGCACCGGCAGCAGATGCAGGAGACAGCGGCTCGGAAGAGAAAACTGAAGAAGCACCAGCAGCAGATGCAGGAGACAGCGGCTCGGAAGAGAAGACTGAAGAGGCACCAGCTGCAGATGCAGGGGACACTGAATCGGAAGAGAAGACCGAGGAAGCACCAGCAGCAGCAGCAGTCGAAGAACCTCCTTCAGAAGAGGTAATCGAAGGTGTTCCAGCTGCTGAGCTTGACGAATCTCTTAGTGAGGACAAGCAAGAAGATGAGAAGAGCGAGGAAGCTCCTGTAGCCGAATCGAGCGAAGAAGAAAAGAAAGACGAAGAGTCGGCAGAGGAGACTTTGGCCGACATGGTTGCTGACGCTTCAGAAGATTCGACCGCATCTCCAGCGGCAGAATCTTCCGACTCAGCTGCCTAGTCGACAATCAGCAAAGTGTCTCGCCGCACTTTCGAAGTCGGCTGACAGCTGAAAATACTCAGAAGGAGCGATACTACGGGCGGTATCGCTCCTTTTGCTGCTTTCGCCAATCCTTCTGGATTCATTTCTTCTAGCGATCAGATTCACTGGCGATGCATGGATGGTATCACCCACACGAAAATCAGAGCTGGTGCTTGTAGGGGCGATGCCATGCGTCGCCCGCCGGATGCTATGCATTCAGCCGTTTCGCGATTTAATGTGTGGCTTGGGAACAAAAGGCGCTCGGTGTAATCCCTGAAAATCCTTGCTGTACAGGCTTTTTTGGTGTGTGATTGTTATGAAACAATGACGGTGTTTTGCTTTGTTTTCTGTGAAAAGCTTTGCCGTGTAATGCTTTGCTGCTTTCCTGGCAGCTTCAGCACTCTGCTATCTTAGAAGTACGAGGTATCCGACAATGAAACCCAAGTTAAGCCAAGTACTCCAAATCATCGCAATCCTGGGTGTGTTGGCCTTGCTGTCGATCAAATTGTTTTCTTCCACCGAGTCTCCTGCGACCAAGAGCGTTTTTGAAGGCAGAGATTCTGAGCAGATTGCACGTTGCATCAAAAAAACTGATCCAACCCCCTTCGTGCGAGTGACACCATCAACTGAAGAATTGATTCCTCTCATGCCTTATCTTGGTAGATAGTTCTAAACGCTCCTAAGTTTCGCAGCGGCACCGCTCGCATCAACCTCTCCGCTAATTCCAGGGAACTGCTTCTCGTTTGACAGGGATCTACTATCTTTTTCATGGCTTTCATATATCTCGAATTGGCTGTGATCTGATACGATCTGGAGCTCTTTTCCAGTTCAAAAGCAGTGTGAGGCACTCATGACAACGGCTCAGGTAAAACAAACCCCTCTGGCATCTGCGCACAAAGAGCTTGGTGCGCGAATGGTGGATTTCGCCGGCTGGTTTATGCCGGTTCAGTACAAGTCGATAGTTTCTGAGCATACTGCTGTCAGAACAAACTGCGGACTGTTTGATGTGTCTCACATGGGTGAGTTTTTAGTAACCGGAGCGAAGGCACATGATTTCGTTCAGTTCATGGTTGCGAACGACATTAATAAGCTCAATAAACCAAACATGGCTCTTTATACGCAAATGTGTACGGATGAGGGTGGGACAGTTGATGACTTGATCGTCTATCGACTCGATGGCGGTTATTTGTTAGTGGTGAATGCATCTAACATTGATAAGGACTGGGCCTGGCTGAATGAGAATGTTGGTGATTACAAAGGCGTAGCTCTGAAAGACATTTCCGAAGACATGGGATTGTTGGCTTTGCAAGGTCCAAAAGCTGTTGATCTGATGGCGAGCCTTGCTGGCGATTGGGTGAAAGACATCCCTTCTTTCCACTACGCAACCGGTAAACTCGACGGCATCGAGTGTGCTTGGGGCCGCACTGGTTACACGGGTGAAGATGGTTTTGAGATCTTCATTGCTGCAAACAAAGCCGAAAAGCTTTGGAAAAAAATTCTTGATAAAGGACAAGCATTCGGCATTGAGCCTTGCGGTCTTGGTGCACGCGACACTCTGCGTCTGGAAGCCGGACTTCCTTTATATGGACACGAGCTCGATGAGAACACAAGTCCCCTTGAGGCTGGCCTTGGCTGGAGCGTCAAGCTCGAGAAGGGCGAATTCATGGGCTCTTCAACATTGAATGCACAGAGCAAAATGGGACTTTCTAAGCAATTGATCTGCTTGAAGACAGAAGGAAAAGCACTGCCACGGCAAGGCTATCCTGTATTTGATGGCGAACGGCAAATTGGTGCCATCACCAGCGGATCGCAGGGCATCACGGTCGGCTATCCGATTGCCTGTGCGTTTGTGCCACGCGGATACTCTGAAATTGGAAAGAAAGTTCAAGTTCAGATTCGGGATGCCAAGGTAGTTGGGGAAGTTGTAAAACGACCTTTTTATAAACGCAAATAGTTGATGAATCCAGGAAGTATTTACGCGATTAACCGTGTAACATACAAGGACTGTAAATCAGCAACCGCTGCACGGCAGGAGTCGTGGCAAGCAAGCGTCTGAAATCGCGCGGAGCCGAAGCCATAGGGCTACGGAGCGCATGGCTAAACTTCAAGAGGTGCGTCAATGGGTGACACAGCAGGTAAAACGCTTCTTTATCCAGCAGAACTCAAGTATGTAAAAACCCATGAGTTCATTCGTGTGGACGGTGCGGAAGCAACCATCGGGATTACGGCATTCGCTGCAGATCAACTCGGCGATGTTACTTATGTGGAGCTTCCGAAAGTCGGAGCAAAGTTGAAAAAAGAAGCCAAATTCGGCGTCATTGAGTCAGTCAAATCAGTGTCAGATCTTTATTCGCCAGTTTCTGGTGAAGTGACTGCGATAAACGATCGCTTGTCATCCGAGCCTGAATTGGTCAATCTGGACTGCTATAACGAAGGTTGGATGCTGAAAGTGAAGTTGAGCGAGCCAAAAGAACTCGATGGCTCAATGTCTGCCGACGATTATAAGAAGTTCGTTGTCGAGTAGTTAGTTGCAGATTAAAACTGTATTTGCAAATAGTAGTTCTGGATATACAATGTCCTAGCTCGTGTAGCTTGGATTTACTAGAAAGGTTCTGATATGACATTTGAAAGCAGAAATGAGCTGCTTGCGAAAGTTGGATTCTTAGCCGTCCTTACTATTTTGATCCTGTGTGCAGGAAATACGGAAGCGCTGTCGCAATTCACTTCTCTTCTTCATTAAGAGTCTGCTCCACCAGTGACTTCTGTTCTTGAGGTGGAGGTTCCGTTTCGTTGTGCTCAGTGCCGCCTTGTAGCATCATCGGCGCCGGCTCTGTGTTTTCGTTAATTGCTTCCTGCGCCAGATTGAAGTATTTCGAGCCGGGTTTTATTTCATTGAGTTGCTGAATCGCTCCGGCAACATCATTTTCTGATTCCAGCCTGTCCATTGCGTCAAGGTATGTCGCTTTACTCAGCATTTCCTCAGTGTCAGATCCTGGTCTTGAAAAAATTTGAGGAAATGGAGCACCTTTCAGAATCACAATCGCGGCTTTGTATTTTTGTTCGCTAATTGCTTGTGCTGCCGAATGCACGAGGTACATGTGAAACAATCCGAAGGTGAATCCGCCTACGGCAAACAATAATCCAATCGCGAGAATAACATCGAACACAATTGGAATTCTGACCTTGCGAATTGCAGCAGTTGGCTCTGGTTGTGGTTCTTGCAGAACTTCGGAGAGTAGATGTGAAACATGGTGCTGTGTCAACGGCGGTGAGTTGTCCGGAATTGGTTTTTCTTGATCATCAGAGTGTGCAGAATCTGTGTTATCGGCATTAGCAGTATTGATGTGATCATTCAGTTCGTTTACAGCTTCGTTTTTTTCTGCGGGTTTGCTCACATCCGGCCACTTAACTTCTTCATTCTTTGATGCGACTGTAGCCTCAGTTTCAGTCGGCGCCTCTGTTGAATTAGAAGCCGGCAGGATGCCGGCGCTCCCGGGATCGCTGCAATTCTCAGAAGCAGGGCTGTCTTGACCTGTTGACGCTTTATCAGACTCGGGCTTGGGACTAGAAGCTTTTTCTGCTAACTTTGCGCTATTGTCAGCGTCAGAATTTGCGTTAGCGTCAGCGTCAGAATTTGCGTTAGCGTCAGCGTCAGAACTTGCGCTAGCGTCAGCGTCAGAACTTGCGCTGGCGTCAGCGTCAGGACTTGCGCTGGCGTCAGCGTCAGAACTTGCGTTAGCGTCAGCTTCGGAATTTGCAGCGCTATCTGTTAGCGGATCAGAGCTACTAGCCGACTCGCCGGGCTTGTCTTTTTCGACTTCTTTTTCAGGTGTACTCATTGAGTTCGCGAAGCCTGTGTAGGTCTATTCTATCCTTCCACAAACGATTGCCGGATTATCACTTTTTATCTACAGCTAGCTTATCCGGTCTAGAACGTCTTGCATGCGATTCTTTTTGCTTGCGTCAATTTCTTTCTTGATTCCCGCTTCAAGCGCTTGTCGAACGTTGTCTTTGTTGGCACCTTGTGACAGTACGCAAATAGTATCGGCGGATTGTCGCTGCAGGCTGCTCTCTCGGGACTGCAATGACTTCATTACCTCAGGCAACAGATCATTCATTCTGTGCAGTGCGACGCCCGTTAATGCAGCCTTTTGCACTGAACTGCTCGGATCGCTTAAGCGCTCCTTAACGAGTTCTTTGAGGTCACCTTTGAATTCGCTTTGAACAGATTCGGATAAGCAGATCTTTTGCAGAGATAGAAGCGCTTGCTCTCGTTTGTCGGGAGCATAGTCGTTTACTGCTTTTGCCAAGATCTCCACTGCAGCTGGGTGCGGCATTGCACCAAGGGCTTTCAGGGCACACCAATATACAAGGGATGTTTCTTCATCGCTCTCAACTACTGGGTGAGCGCTCAGGGCTAAAAGAGACCTTGAATTTAAATCGACTCTTTCTTGAATAATTTTTGCTATGTGCGGCGCATCAGAACTAGTTCCCAGTTCTGACACGCAATCAAGCAATGCCGGTAGCGCTGGGAAGTCGGTATTTAGTAGTGGTGTCAAATGCGGTGCAAGTTCGTTGAGTTTGAATCTGCCGGATAAATAGAGCGCGTGCTTGAGTTGTGTCAAATCTTTTTCTGTCGAAGTATTGCCTGTTTCGACTGTTTGTTTGACGGATTCGTAATGCGCTTTTTGCGATAAATCTCGAATCGCATTTTTGGGCAGCGGTGAGTTGACCCATTCATTGATGCAAATGGCGCTACGTAACCTTCGCGGGCTTGGTTGTTCATGAGCCAGATCATTTATTTGCTGCGCAGCATTTCGCAGTTGCTGAGCGGCCTGGTGCTCTGAGTGCAGCGGTCCGGTCAGACCTCGATGCAAAGCAAGAGCCATCTCTGCAAACGCTTCTTTTACTTCCTCGTCTTGAAATTCTGCCAGCTCGATTAAGTTGTGCTTTCGAGAAATGGCTACTGCCATGTAATCGTCTAGTGGTGACCCGCTCAAAAGAGCCTCGCTCAGGTCCCGCGCTACTGAAGGAAGAGGCCAGTGCGCAAGAGCTCCGGCTGCGTCTACTCTGAACCAGGCTTCATCATTGCTCAACTCTTCGCAAAGCCCTTGCCTCGCTTGTTCTGAGCCCAGGGAGGCTAGAGAATAAGCGTAGTGACAGAAAGCGCTCTTATGTTCGTCTTGAGTTTCTTTCAGCAACTTAAGCAATCTCGGCGTAGCTTCTTTTACGTCCAAGAACGCCAGTATTCGTGCGGCGTTTGCTCTTACTTGCCAGTTGGTGTGGCTTAGGGGAGTGGAGTCACCGACGGTATCATGAAAGACATCTTGTTCGGCAAGCAGGCAATTGATTGCACCAGGCTTATTAATGCTCGCGATTTCCGAAAAAATCTTTTCAAGCCGGTCTTGCCACCACAGCGGAGATAATTTAAGAGCTATCGCCATTTTGGCTGGGCTTTCACGATTTACGGCATCAACAATGTCGTTGCGGACATCTTTGTAAAGAGGCTGATTCTCGGGGCTTGAGCCAATGAGCCCGTTGTAAAGCAAAAAATGCTCCAGAACGTAGTTATCTATTGTCACTTCTGGCTTTTCTTGAAAGCCGGCAGTCAGTTTTCGGACATTCTTTGCCAGTCGAGTGAGGAAATTGGGCTGTACTTTCTTATTCATAGAGTTTTTGGGGTTGCTGACTTAAGACATCCTGGTCATTCTTGGCACCCCTCCGTATGAATTGTGGCAGCAGCTGGGCTCGTGCGTTCGTTTCGTTAAGAAAACTATTTGACTGATTGGTCGATCCGGCCAGTCTGAAATGATAAGATCAGCCGCAGATGAACCTTTCAGGAGATCCGTTCGTGAACACGTTCTTAAGTGCCGAGCAGGAAGCGGTCCGGCAAACTTATTTGACATTTGCAAATGAGCAAATAGCTCCCATCGCTAGAGATTTGGAATCGCATAAGAGCTGTCTAAAAGAGTTCTTGCAGAATCTCGGGCAGAAGGGATACCTCGGAATTGCTGTCCCTCGTGAGTACGGCGGGCAGGGACTAAGCTTCGTATTCTGTGCGTTGTTTGCCGAAGCTGTCGGTATGGTTGAGCCCGGCTTGGGATTGAGTCTTGCTAATCATTACGCCGTGATTGAAGTCTTGAAAAGGTATGGAACGGAGACTCAACAGTCAAGATATCTGCCATTGTTGGCTCGAGGAGAAGCTCTGGGTACGACCGCATTTTCGGAAGAGAAGGCCGGTACTGATTTCAGGGCAGTGACGAGCACTGTCACTAAACAGGCTGACGGATTCGTGCTTAACGGAAAGAAGACCTGGGTCATAAATGGTGAGTTTGCCGGATTGGCTCTAGTTCTTGCTGGAGCCGGTGCGGACGAAAATAACCAATTATCATTGCTTTTGGTTGATTGCACGGATAAGGCGCAGAAATGCTCTGGTGATGCCGGACGTTTGGGTTTGAAGTCTGCGTATCTTAATACGGTCGAGTTCAAGGATCAGAAGCTCAGCCAGGAAGCAAACATTTCCCATGCTAAAGACGCTAGCGATGTTATTGCTATGTACAGCATGGATGTCGCAAAGGTGATTATGGCTTCAGCGGCTGTTGGCCTGAATTTTGCGGCTATGAATGAGGCGCTCGAACATGCTCGAACAAGAGAACAGTTTGGCACTCCAATCGGACAGTTCCAGGGGATCCAGTGGAAACTCGCTGATATGGGCACCGAAGGTGAGGCTGCGCGTCTGCATGTAATGAGGGCTGCCTGGAGTTTGGAAAATGAGCCTGAATCGTTTTCAAAGAATGCTGCAATGTGCAAGTGGTTCGCCGCAAAGGTAGCTAGACAGCATAGCGGTGAGGCTCTGCAGGTTATGGGCGCAGCCGGTCTGATGGAAGACAATAAGGTTGAAAAGCTTTATCGCGATGCAAAAGCGATGGAAATTTGTCTTGGTACTTCTGAAGCTCAGAAAATGCAACTAGTCGATCTATTGGAAATCTAGGACCCAAATCCAGTAAGCTAGTACTTATCCGCTGAAACCGCCGGGAGGGTATTGATGCCAGTCGTCTTGAGCAGAAGCCTAAAGCTAGGAGTAGTCATGGCTGGTGTTTTGTCTGCATTCATGATCAACTCGAGTGCTTATGCAGACGCTTATGCCGACCAGGGAATGAAACTCTTCAATCAAAAAAGCTATGCCAAAGCGGCTGCTTACTTTGAAGAGTCCATAAAGAATGTTCCGTGGGAGAGTCAGCCGTATTACTATGCTGCGCTTTCTTACCACTATCAGCGGGACTTCAAAAAGGCTACTGAAAAATATGCCCTGCTTGTTGAGAAATTTCCCGGCACTGAAGCCTGCAATAACGCTGTCGCTGCCTTGAATCAGATCTCCCCGAATTATTTCGCTAAGAAATCCGGAGGAGGCACAGGCTCCACAGGTAAGACGGCAGCAGGAGCGGCTGGAGCCTCAGCCGCTGCAAGCACCGCTGAAGATAAGGGCACCGTCGAAGGGCAGCCACAGGCAAGAATCTCATTTAGAAAAAACCAGGGCGACAACGTAATTGATGTGCGAATTAATGGACGTTCAACGCGCGCCATTTTTGACCCGAATACTGAGAACACCACCTTCAGCAGGCAACAATTACAGGCGTTGGCCATTCAGGTACCAAAAGGATCTTCCGAGTTCAAAGGTGAGATCGATCTTGGCGGTGTGGTGAGAAAGAACGCACCAATCAGCGTTGATGATAGTGGAGCGCCGGCAAAAATTGGTCACTCCTTTTTGGAAGCTTTTACTTACAAGGTGGATGAAGTTAGCAAGTTTATCGACATTAAGAGGAAGGCTGGAGCCGCTGTTCGAGGCTCGGAGTTGAGCTTCGCCCGCGACGGAAAAGATATTGTTGTAAGCGTCGAAGTGAACGGCAGAAGCGCCTCGATGATTTATGATACCCAAGGTAGCGAAGGCATCGAAATGAACAGCAAACATGCAAAAGCAATGGGGCTGAGAGTTGACGAGGCCGAAGAGCGTAAAACCGATCCTAACGAGGGCCCACAAAGGGGCGATCCAAATTGGGTTCCCCCCGAAGATCGACCGTCTGGGCCGAAACATATGTCAGTTCGAATGAAGTTCGGACCGATTGAAAAGACAGGCGTAAATTGTGCAATTGCTGAAACTTCGACAGCCAAGTATCCCAAATTTTCTGCAAGTGCTGTCAATGATGGTAGTTGGGTGATCGATATCGATTATAAGGCGAACAAGCTTCGCTTTACTAAGAAGTAGAATTGCGAGCTCGCGATTGTGGAAAGCCTTTCGGTTGTATTAATCGCGCAGGATGAAGAGCGCAACATTGAAGCTGTTCTGAATGCGGTGAAGGATATTGCCGCCGAAATTGTCTTGGTCGATTCGGGCTCGACTGATGCAACTGTCCCTATTGCCACTAAATGTGGTGCGCGTGTGATTCATCAAGATTGGTTGGGTTATGCGGCGCAAAAGAATTACGCTTTATCCAAAGCAAGCTGTAACTGGATTCTGAGCCTCGATGCAGACGAGGTTATCACTGCCGAACTCGCTGCCGAGATCAAAGATATATTGAGCAGCAATGAAGTAGTGAATTGGGACGGTTTCAAAATTGCCCGTTTGATGTTTGTCGGTGATCGCGCCGTACCCCACGGTGGCTTCTATCCGGATGCTCAACTGCGACTATTTAAGAACGGAATGGGCAAGTTCAATGATCGGCTCGTGCATGAGTCCATAGTTCTTGATGGGCGTATCCGTACCCTGAAGCACCATTTGCTCCACTATTCGTACAAGGATCTGCAACACTTCCAAAGCAGTTTGGACAAATATGCAAAATTGGCAGCGGAGGAGTCTAAACGCTCGGGATACAGCAAAAGCAAAACATCTTTGTTGAATCTGTGGTTGCATCCGCTTTGGACATTCTGCTGGCGGTATGTCGGAAGGGCAGGCTTTCTTGACGGTGCCTTGGGGCTGCAAATGAATCTGATTTATTCGGATTACGTGCGAAAGAAAATAGCCTATTTGCGCGAAAGCAACAAAGCTTAGCCTCCCGCTTGTTAGTGGTGCCAGGGTGTTGCTTGGTGGTATTTGCAATCCGCCGAGATAATTAAGTCCACGTTAATAAATGTCGAAAAGGAGGGGCGTTGCAATAACATCTTGACAACCGCGATTGGCGGTGGGGGGGATGTCCAATGTCGTTAGGGATGATTTTGATTTGTTGCGCGCTAGTAATCCTTCATCTGAGTACACAGTGCTTTCGTTTCCTAAACCTTTTTGATCCTCACAACGATTTCGATCCACTGGCCCCATTGATTGTGGTGGCACTGTTAACAGCACTGGGAATGTTTCTCTGTGGTGCTCTATAAGCTTGCGGTTTAGCCCGCCTACATATGGCTAAAGATTTGAATCGAGCCTGTTTGTAATTAACAAACAAATTTGCGCCAGCTTTGGCTTTTCCTGTTCCGATGCGCTTTCAAGTTGATGGTTGGCATATGCAAGAGCCCGAATATTCAGCAATGAGTTGTAGCCTGCTCTGCCAAATATAGGATGTTTTAGCAGGCACCACAAGTAAGAGGGAAGGTCGCGGTAAACTGTTTTAGCGTCAATCGTGATGGCACAAATGATTCCCGCGAAAAACACGATAAGAGCCAAAAATCCATTAAAAGTAACCGCAGCCAGTGCATCAACAATAAAGCCGTTACCGCGAGCATCCAGCACGAAGTGATCGATCGCACCTAACGCGATACCAATGACAGGAAGGAGATAGACCAGGACTCCTTTGTTCTTCAACAGCCACATTAGACCAATAGACAAGCCCGCGATGCCTGCCCATATCTCGTGCCCGTTAAAAAGATGATATCCGTGAATTCGGTCTCCATCCCAAGCAATAACTCTGAACCAGCTTAGCTGATCCAAACCGCGTGCTTGAAGAATGTAAGCTGTTTCAACAGTTGCGAATCCAGCACCACAAAACGCAAATAGCAAAAATATGTCGGATGCTCCCAATGTCCATATTCGTGTGTGACGCCAGCGCCACAATATTAGGACGGCGGGTAGTAACAGAGCAAACTCTTCTACAATTGACACCGCTAGAAAGACTGGCATGCCTCCCGAAAGGAAACCTAGCATCTTGCCGAAGATTGCCACCAGACCCATCATAAATGCGCCCGCTAAGAAGAGGGAAAATAGAGCTCTCAAGCTAATCGATCTTGTTCCTGCTGTCAGCACCAGAATAATTACCAGGAATTGGGCCGTCGTAGCCAGGCTCGCGGCACCGGCCGCTCCTGTGCGAATTAGCAAAATTATTAGCCAAAAGATAATTCCGGAAAAACCGATAATTTGCCGCCAGGAGAAATCCATTCCGGCCATTTTTAGGCTTCCGCCCCAGTCTTTTTTCTTTAGATCTAGTGACATTACACTTGCTCTGAGTCGGGCGGATCGAATTTGATACCATCTGCAGGAACGTTTGATTGCTTCGTGGCCGGTGATGTATTTACCGTGTCCTTTGAGTCTGTCCCTTGATTCTCGCCGGAGGGGGCATTGGTATTTCCGTTCGTAGAACTTGTATTGCTTGATCCTCCTTGCGAATTTGTGGTGGATCGGAGTTGTTCGGTATATCTACGGGCATTCTCATAGGCATTGTTGCGCGGACCTCTGGTGTCGCCGACAGGATCGACATTGCTAGCAAGAGGTCCTGGCGTGTAGGAATCCTCTTCGCAGGCTAGACTGCCGGCGCCCGCACCTAGTCCGCCCGCTGCGGTTTCGCCGCCGCAGTTCGATGCGACATTGAGAATAGCGTCAAGAACAAAGCTTGAGAGAACAAACTTCATGTTTAAAAGAGCAGCCACGGAACAGCCCGCCAGTAAAATCAGCGGCGCTACGTTCAGGCAAGTCTCTTCGAATTTCTTGCTGTTTCGGGGTAGTTCGACCATCGTCTTAACCGGAGTTTTGGTTCACTACTAGAATACAGTACTGGCGCAATTTCGGAAATTCGATTTTTGAAGATTCAAATTTTGAATCCATACGCCAATGTCCGTTTAGTAGGATAGGCGTTGATTTTGTTGAAGCTTTGCTTGTTGCTTTTCGTTGATCTCATCCTTCAATTTCATGAGCAGTTGATATTGTGGATTCATTTCAAGACGCGGAATACTTCCGTCATTCATCGCCGCTAGTGCGCAGTCCGCAGCAGCGAGCGCTTTATCGAGTTTTCCATTTCTGTTCCAAATAATGGCGAGGTCGAACCAACAATCTGAGCTGTCCGGTCGAAGGCTTACTGCTTGCATTGCCAGATCCTCCGCTGCCATGCGTTGTCCGAATATGTTGAGAACAGCTGCCTTGTTAGACTGGCACTCTGGAAAGTTGGGTCTGAGTGTTAGCGCTGCTTCGAACATCATGAGGGACTGTTGTAAATTGCCAGCTCGATAAACCTTCCGCCCTGCACCGTACAGAACTAGCGCTTTCAGCCAATCCGGTGCCGATCCATCGCTGTCATCTGGAATCGGGCTGGCTTCAGCTTCGTCAGTCGGGGTAATCGGAGGACCTGCCGCTTTAAAGTCTGCGATAGCCAGATCGAATCTATAAAGTCCGAGGTATCCAAAGCCACGTTGACGCAGGTAGTAAGCCTTTTGGCTTGGATCTTTATCCATTAGCCGACCGAAGAAATCAACCGCCTCATCATAGTTAGTGGTATCAAGAGCCTCACGCGCGCGTTCTTTTAATTTGTCCAACGAAGTATCAGCAAGCGTTGCTGGAGGAATGCCTATCGTAAGAATAATGGTAATTGCAAGTGTTTTGAGCCAAGCACTCTGAAAGAACGAAGCCGGCAAGATGCCGGCGCTCCCGGAATCGAACCGAGCGCCAAAGAGCTTATCGCTCTTTGGGCGGGCTTGGCAGGATGTCGTCCCTGCGGAAGCGACGCCAGTCTTTGTGTAGGGGTGAGGATTTGCTAGTCCGAACTGCTGAGTCATTGTTATCTGCTCTTCGTCAATGTGCCGGAATAGATAGTCTTCGAAAGAAATGCACCAGAGGCATCGTAGGATACTTGTGCAATTTCCAGGTCTAGCTCGTCACCATCGGCGGAGAACCGAAGAACGCTTTCATTGAATGAATTTGAGACGCGGGCCATCAGTTTGTTGTATTCATCCATTTGCACAAGTACGTCTTGTTCCATTGTGTTGTTGTCCAGCTCGCGCAGCTCATTTTTGAGAACGCTCATTGATACGGGATTCCCGTTCACGTTCTTGTAGCTAACCGCAGAGCCGAGCGGAATCTTCATATCGCCGCGTAACGTCGTGTCAACATCCATTCCTTGCAATGATGGGTCGATAACCTGTGTGCTCGGAATTGAGCTGATGATGTCGGTAAAAGATGGACGCTGCATGTTGACGTTCATTATGATGGTTGGCGGGTCGAGAGTCATTCGAACACCGTCATCACTTTTGAAGGTACACGTAATTCGTCCTTGGCGGCCCGGCTTGCTGATCCGCCTTATGCCATACATTTCTAGTGCGTCGCCACGCCAGCAAATTGGATTGTCCGCAAATTTGACTACGGTTACGTTTCCCGACCAGGTGCCTTTCCAGTTGACTGGAAATGAGTTAGTTACATAACCGGTCAGCGGTTTTGGCTCGCTTGTGTTTGACTGCTGAGTTGGCGCAGTCGGTGGAGTAAAATCGTATTTGGGCGTTTCCATTTTGAAAACACCCTTAGGCATACTTGCGCCTGCTGAGTTGAATAACTGATCTATTCGTCCGTAGAGTTTCTCAGTTTTAGCTCCGCTCTGGGGCGTTGCCGGCGTTCCTTGTTTATTGCGCTTGGTGTTACTTGTGGTGCCCTGCTTCTTGCTGCTGGTTTTTGATCCTGATTGACTTTTTTGAGCAAGCAACTTTGCTGGTTCACGGGCGACGCGTGGCGTCCCCCGCCGGGAGAGCAACTTCCAGCCTATAGATCCGCCGGTGCTCTCCTCGGCAACTACCGCTTCGACGACAGCACCGAGCGCATTGTTACAGCTTTCTCTTGCAATGACTTGTTGTGACGCAATGCCAGTACAAACAACTACAAGTAAAGCACGCAGCAGTGCGTTACTTGCAATACACTTGCTTCGCGCAGTCGCAGGATGCATCTGTTATTCCTGTTGCGCAGTGCTCAGAATCTTTCGCAGAATCTCTTTGTACGTTTTTAAGTTGTCTTCGTAAACACCTTCGACCGGGCTGACTTCTGTGGTCGGGGCTCCGTGGGGACGTTGAGGAGGTGCTTTTGGTAAGTCTTGTGGTTTTGGAGCTGGTTTCTCATCGCCACCGCGCGCAGTGCCTGCCGGTTTGCTTTCAGCTTTACCTGCGGAGACGTTTGGCTTTTCTGGTGCGTCGATGACCACCGACGGTTTCCACTCTGGTTTTGGCCCGGTCGGATTCGTAAGGGGAGCCGCAGGCTTTGCGTCCGGCTTTGAATCACCTGTATCCCAAGGAGCTTTTTCCTTGGAGCCAGGTTTTAGCCATGGCGCTAGTTCGTACAGCTTGTCTTCCGTGAGCCAGCCGCGAACCAACAAAATCTCTTCTAGCGGCAGGTCATTGATCTCCTGGTCCGCCAGAGCCAACTCCAACTGAGCGGCATGCAAAACCTGATGCCCCGAAAGAAGCTCAGCCAGTTTTCTTCCATTAATAACGTTATCGGACTCGGCCATGGGGCTTTAGTTTTCTGAGGGCGGAATTGCTATATCCACTTTCTTCCCATAACGGCCGGCTACAGCACGCACCAATTGGCGCAATGCCGAAATCGTGCGTCCGCTTTTGCCGATCAATCTTCCCGTCACCGCCGGATCGCAAGTAATGCTCAGTCGAGCTCTACCGCCACCGAACGCTTGTCGAGTAATTTGGACAGCGTTCGGATCGCGAGCAAGCACTGTGATCACATATTCCGCCAGGTCTTCAGCAGCTGTTGAGTCGCTGATAATGCGAGGACCACGTCCTCTTCCTACGAAGCGACCTCTGCCTTTTTGATAAGGCCGGCCACCGTCTCGCTTGGCTGGGCGCCGTTGTTGATCCATTTCTTAACCGCTTCTAAGTTTAGTTTGAGTTCTTTGGATTTTGGATTGTAGTAGCCGAGTTCTTCGATGGGGCTGCCATCGCGACGGTTGCGGCTGTCAGTAGCTACTACTCTGTAATGGGGAGCTTTTTTTGCTCCGACTCTCTTCAATCTGATTTTAACCACTGGAACGACCTCTGTCTCCTCCTGATTTCCAGAATATTCTTTTATATCATGGGAAGTATATGCATTGGCCCCAAAAAAGGGACAGCCGTTGCATTATGTATAGAACGACCGTTTATTCTATCAGCCTTAGAACCGTTTTTTGTTCTTCTTGCGGAATAGACTGCCGCCACCTTTCGGGTAACCAGGTGGTGGATTCTTTCCACCAAAACCGCCACCCGGTGGCATTTGAGGCGGATTTTTCATCAGCTCGCCCCAATCCGGCGTGCCACCCATCCCTGGCATACCAGGCATACCTGGCATCCCCGGAATCGGCATCCCGCCCATCATATTGCGGAATTGGGAGAACATTTTGCGCATTTGTTCAAATTCGTTCAGCATCTGGCCAATTTCGTTATCTTTGAGGCCAGAACCTTTTGAAATGCGGCGACGGCGCTGCATATTGATGATTTCAGGACGACGACGCTCTTCCGGAGTCATTGAGTTGATAGCTGTTTCATAAAGATGAAGCATTTTTTCGCCGTGAGTGGCGAGCATATCTTGCTGATCGGAATTGAGACCGAACATGCCGCCGATACCCATGAGCTTCATGATGTCTCCCATGGAGCCCATTCGTTTCATCATCTTTTGCGATTGCAAGAACATTTCTAGAGTGAATTCGCCAGCAATCATCTGCTTGGCGACCTTCTCTGCTTCCTTCTCATCAATAGCATCTTGCGCTTTTTCCACCAACGCAATGACGTCACCCATGCCGAGAATACGGCTTGCCATGCGGTCTGGATAGAATGCATCGAGATTATCTAGCTTCTCGCCAGTGCTGATGAACTTTATTGGTTGCTCTGCCGCTTCACGCACTGACAAAGCTGCACCGCCACGGGCGTCGCCATCAGCTTTGGCAAGCAACACACCTGAAATGCCAATTTGAGTGTTGAAAGTCTCCGCAACGTTGACTGACTCTTGACCTGTCATAGCATCGATTACGAGCAATTTTTCAGATGGTTCAAGTGTGCGGTCGATGAGCATGAGTTCTGCCATCAGATCCGTGTCAATCTGCAAGCGTCCGGCGGTGTCCAAAATTACTGGATGGTTGCCGTTCTTCTTCGCTTCTTCAACCGCTTTCTTTGCGATGTCAACAACATCGCTGGAATCTGGGATTGTGAAAACAGGGATATCAATTTGCTTGCCGAGAGTTTGCAGCTGTTTGATGGCGGCTGGTCGCTGAATGTCGCACGCAACCATAAGTGGCTTGTTGCCTTCTTTGCGAAGCTTGAGAGCTAATTTTGCGCAAGCCGTAGTTTTTCCGGAGCCCTGCAAACCAAGAAGCATTACGACAGGCGGTTCGCCTTCCAATTTGATTGGGACGTTTTCGCCCCCAAGAATGGCGGTCAGTTCGTCGTAGACGATCTTCACGAATTGCTGACCGGGCGAAACCGATTCGAGGACCTCGGCTCCAAGCGCTTGCTGACGCACTCGGCTAATGAATAACTTCACTACCTTCAAGCTCACGTCTGCCTCGAGCAGTGCCTTGCGCACCTCACGAATAGCGTCTTCCATATTCTCAGGAGTTAGCTTCGTGTCTCCGCGAAGCGTTTTCATGGTTTCCTGAAGCCTGTCGGTCAAAGTGTCAAACATGCTCTTGCTCGCCTTTGTTCGGGATACGTTTGATATCGCACTGCAGATTAAATGGCCGCCGATATCGCCAATCTATAGGCTAACAAATATAGGGTTCAACTTGCCGATTCTCGCGCAAAGCTTAAGAATGCGACATGGCAAGAGATTGTTTTCTTTGGGCGCTGGCCCGAGCCGTTTCGATTATTTGCATTGTTTGCAATGCTTCATCAGCACTGACTGGAACTGGACCTAGTCCTCTGACGGCGTCGCGCATTAATTCGTAAAACTTCTGGTGAGCGCCCAGGGCGGACTCGACTTTTCCCTCAATGTGTAGCCCGTCTTTGTATTGGCATATTGATCCCCATATGGATTCGGGCTCCTTTCCCCAATCAGGATCAAGTGGTGTTTTGCCGTTGCGGAGCGCTTCTTCCTGTGGGTCGATGCCTTGTTTGGTGAAGGAACCCTTGCTGCCTAGAACGCGGAATCTGGGTCCGGCAGTGGCCGAAACAAGGCTCACCCAAATGTGGACGCGGACGCCATTCTCGAAAGTAAGAGATACGAAGCTGTCGTCGTCAGATTTGATGCCTTCGCGGCGAATGTCCATCTCCGCATAAACTTCCTTTGGCTTTCCGAAAAGAAAGGTTGCCTGGTCAATTGCATGACTGCCGAGGTCGAACAACAAACCACCGCCGTCTTCCGCTGCCGAAGTTTCCCGCCAGGAGCCGGACTTTGGCTGGGGGCGCCAGCGTTCAAAACGAGATTCGAGTCTTGTAATATTGCCAAGAGCGCCGCTCTCGATCAGTTTTTTGACAGTCAAAAAATCAGAATCCCAGCGCCGATTCTGAAAAACGGAGAGCAGCCGACCGCTTTGATTGGAAACTTCGATCATCTCTTTGCATTCAGCGGAATTGATCGCTACTGGCTTGTCCACAACCACATGAAGACCAGCTTTCATTGCTGCAATAGCCTGTGGAGCGTGCTCGGTGTTCGGAGTAGTGATTACTGCCATGTCGAAGTTTTTTGCTTTGTCCAGGAGTTCATCAAAAGTGCGGAAGATTTCGGCTGAGGGTAGATCAGCGTTCGCCTGTGACTTTTTCTCTTGAGATCTGGCAACTATGCCCGCGACTTTTAATCCGCGGGTGGACTTTACAAGAGGACAATGAAAAACTCGTCCACCCAGACCATAGCCTACAACGGCTACTTTAAGGGGCTTTTGATCATCATTTTGGCTGCTCATACGGAACGTTTCTCCAGCTGAGCCATCAGTATACGCCCCCTCTATTGCGCCATATCAGTTCACACAAGCCGCAGCTGGCACTTGATCTCTTATAATGGTTACTTACTGGCAAGTCAGTCAATAACCTTCGCGCACCTTTCTGACGGACTTGTCCGCAATCTATCTAGTAATATTTCTGAACGCGACCAATCGTCCCCCAGGTAAGCAGGTATTCGAATGGCTGAACCAAAAAAATACAGCGGGTTACTTTCTTGGAAATATATTCTTCCCGCCGGAAGCCTGTTTAGCAAAATCTTGCTTGCGATTCTTGCGTATACCTTATTTGTGATCTGGTGGGACGAGCACTTGTTCCCCACTAAGAAGTTTACTGAAATTACTAGTGTTCTTTATTCCAGCGCCGGTATGGGCTTGTTGCTTGCTTTTCGCACAAACAGTGCATATGAGCGTTGGTGGGAAGCACGGAAGCTTTGGGGGCAACTGGTTAACGACATTCGAAACTTGAGCATCAAAGTTAAGCAGTTTGTGCCGGTGCACGATCCGCGTCGCAATCAAATTGCGCTGTTCTTGATTCAATATCCCCAGGTTTTGCGCGATCACTTGCGCGGTCACTTGCGAGTCAAGTCTGTTGAAGAAGATGGCGCTGAAATCACATCCTTCGGCCACGTTCCAATGCAAGTTGCCGATACCATCTATCGCAGAATCGGTGACTGGCACAAGGAAGGTGTTATTGATGGTTTCGCCATGCTGCAGATGGATCCGCACGCCAGAGCGCTTATGGATATTTGCGGATCTTGCGAACGTATTTTGAAATCACCGATTGCCGGATCGTACAAGTTTATGATCTGGGCTGGTATTACTATTTATCTTGTCTTGCTTCCTTGGCTGCTAGTGCCGGGCTTCGGATTAGCATCCATCGCATTAGTGATGGTCAGCGCGTACTTCGTGCTTGGTATCGAAATTCTAGCCGAAGAGGTCGAACGTCCATTTGGTCTTGGTGCAAATGACCTTCCACTTGATGCTATTTGTTTGACCATCAGAGATTCAGTTCAGTCACTACTGACGGTGCAAGAATCAAACGAAGTAAAAGTTACCGGTGCCTTCCGTGTCGAACTGATGCCGACCATCATTCCAGAAAAACAAGAAACCACATAAGCGCAAGTCATACGCAAAAATTCGCGAAGGGAGCCGTTTTTCCGTTTAATGTAAAATGCGAACTTGCGCTAATTGTTACCGGATTATGGACAAGCTGTAATTGCCGCTTCCATATCATCGAGCTGTTTCAGTCTGGCTTGTATTAGCTGTCCTGGCAGCTTGCCTTGTTTTGCGCTCTTGTGCCTGTCAATCTCGCCGCGAACTTGAATCCGCAATGTATCCAGAATCTGGAAGGTGGAGGCCGGCAAACCAATAATACCTGCTGCTAGAAGGTCGCTGTTGGTGATTCTAGTTGCAGTTTCGGTGTTGCGATTGTAGAGCTGCAGATATCCTGGAATTATGAACAATACTCCGCTTGCGACTTTGCTTCCGCCGACGTACATGCCAGCACCGATGTTTTGTGTAGCCACCAACTTCGACTTCGCTTGTTGTTTTTGCGCTGCGGTGTATTGATCCTGGAAGTACTTGCTGTGATCTCCGTAGACCTCAATCCGTGGAAGTGACTTCGTTGCACATGCTGTTTGGACATTCCCCGCTTTGACAAAATCTGCCAAAGCTTTTTGATCTGCTTCCAGCTTCGCTACTTCTTGAGACTCACGATTTTCAACGGTGTCTTTCAGCGAATGCTTGTGATATACAGTGACGAGTTTTGCAAATCCTCGGCTTACAATCGGACCACCCATGGTCAGTCCGCCGGAAATTGCGAACATGACTCCAGCTCTATAGTTCCACACTCTTCGTCTTCGGTGCAGCGAGAGCCAGGCAAAATCGTAGCCTATGGCACCAGTTGCATTCTTTGCCAGGTCAAAGAAATATTGCATTTGCTGGAACGCCATCGTGCCGCGCGCATTCAAGTGGAATCGCTGGAATTCGAGCAAACTTTGATCCAGCAGATCGGCAAGGACTCGTCCTTCCAGTTTGTGGAGTTGCGCTTCAGGAGCGAGGAGCGGAGCAGATTCTTCCAGGCGGACCAGTGCATCGCGCTCTTGCATCAATCGATCGATATCAGCTTTCGTAGAGGCCACAAACTTGCGAGCTTGTGTGGCAGAAAAGCCTTTCCGCCATGCTTCCCATTCGTGGTACTCGTTCACCAGAAGCTCGTTTGACGCAGCAGCGCAGCCAATGATGTTTCCAATCATCGGGATGATGTTGGCCTTCTTTTGCATTTGCCGCTTAACCTGGTCAGCGCGATGAACGTGAATGCCTCGGTTGTAAACGCTAACGATTCCGCCTGCAAGTCCCAATCCCGCGTTCGCTTCCGATGCAGCCGCATATCGCCAACCTTTCCATCTACCTTGTTTTGCTGCATTCTGCCGATAGCGCAAGTTGAACTTCTCCAGCGCTATGTGCTTCAGCAAAATCTGTTTCGTAAGATTGTCAACTGCTGAAGGCGCTGAATTGGGATCACCGTTAATGCGTGTTGAACCATCTGTCGCATTCTGAGCAATCAATTGGTTTTCGGATGCATCGTTGTCATTCTGCTTCGATTGGTTGTTGGTTGATTCGGCTGCCACAGACGAATTAGTCTCAATGATCGCAGTCTCGCCAGAACTTGTGCCTTCGCTGGCGAATGCGAAACAGCTGGTTTCTTGCAAGATGAGACTTAGCAGCAGCAAACTGCCGACTCTTGCTTTTGTCACCATATGTGTCATGAGGGATATCTTTCTACTAAGGCTAGCAAATGATACAAGCCAATTAAAGCAATCAAATCTTATGCCACAAACGGTGTTGGTGGCAAGCTCTCTATTCGGCGTGTTCATTAATGAAAGCAAACGAATGTGACCAGGTTGTGATTGAAAGCTTGGCGAAATAAACTGGGCATAATTTAGTAGCGCCGTTATTGTGTTGACATATACAAATGCGCGCGGAGGGTGCTTAATGAGAGCTCTTTATATTGAGCATGACATCTTTGTCAGCACCTATGACATCGATTTTGCGGGACATGTCAGCAATACCGTTTATCTGCGCTGGTTGGAAGACATGCGCCTGAAGATGTTTGACAAATATTGCCCGCTGCAAAACTTCCTAGCAGATGGAATGACACCAATTTTGGTATCTACCGAAATTCATTACAAGAAAGCAATCAGGCTTTTTGACAAACCACTTGGAACAATGTGGGTAAGCGATCGGAGCATGACGACGCTCACGATTCAGGCTGAGGTTTATGTAGAGGACGTTCTTTGTACAACTGCAAAACACGTTGGTGTGTTTGTGGACATGGCGAAGATGAAACCAATTAGAATGCCTAAGACTTTTATTCATGCTCTGGAGAAGTCCATTGCAACAAGTTGAAGTTATCAGGCAGGAAGTGAAAGGGCGATAGCTCAACGAACTTCCGGAGCGAAGTAAAACAAAAGGGGGTGCGGCGTGGGAGTTAAGACAATGAAGTTGCTCGAAGAGAAGATTTTGAAAGAAGGGAAGTATCTCGGTAATGGGATATTGAAGGTGGATTCCTTTATGAATCACCAGATTGATCCTGCACTAATGAAAGAGATTGGGAAGGAGCTCGCTGGACATTTCAAAGATCTCAAACCAACGAGAATTCTTACAGCAGAATCCAGTGGTATTGCTCCGGCGTTAATAACCGCGATTGAGCTCGGGGTTCCATTGGTTTATGCGCGCAAGAGCAAGCCAATCACGATGAAGGATCCCTACATCGAAAAATCAGAATCACACACATATAAGAAAGCCGTTGAATTGAATGTTTCAGCAGAGTATCTGCATTCAGATGATCGAGTTTTGATCATTGATGACTTCCTGGCGACTGCGCGGACAATTCTTTCGCTCGTCGCGCTCATCGAACAGAGCGGTGCCAGTATTGTCGGTATTGGCTCTGTAATCGAGAAGGTCTTCGAAGGTGGGAGAGAAAAACTATCTCACCTCGGGTTGCCGATCGTAAGCCTGGCTCGTATCAGCTCCTTCGACAATGACCAGGTCAATTTCGCAGAGAGTTAGACTCGATTCACCACACATGGACTTGCCCTGTGCCGTTTGCGTCAGCGCCGCTGATATTTTGGCGCAGATACATTATCTTAGTTACCTATTTCTTTCGCGCGCCTTCCATCATTTTTTGTTTGACCCATTCACGTGCTTGACCAAACATTTTGTCTGAGTATGGAATGTTGAGGTGCTGTGAACGTGAACCTAGGTTGCTGGCAAAAAGATCGGCGAAGACCTCTGCGTGGAATTGATCTGGATCCTGGTCCCGAAATTTTCTCATGTGAGGATCTTTCATTGCTTTGTCAATGAGATTCCTGAATTCAGGATTTGCGGAGTGCGGAGTTTCGCCATTGCGCATGTCGAACTCGTGTCCGTATTCATGTTTAAGTACGGTTTCCAATGGCGCTCCACCTTCGCGCTTCTCGGCAAGTTTAATGCCATCTGCGCCGTGCATTGCATTAATCGGATCCCCGTCTTTATGGGTGATGGACTTAACTGCATCTACCGGCACCGTCTTCATCATGTCGCGGAGGTGTTCCGGCATTTGGCGAAGCACTGATTGATTGGTTCGGTCGGACTGCTGTTTGAAGCGGTCTGAAGCATTTGGATCTACAATTTCGTCTTCTTGTGGCTTTTCTTCAGTGCCTGGTTTGTCTCCCTGCTTTTGCTCATCGGCTGGGCTGTCTTTACCTGGCGCTCCATGACGATGTTTGTGTTCGTGCTTGGAATGATCGGCTCCTGCTTGCCCAGATTCTGCTTCCTTCTTTTGCATATGTTCGCGATAGCTATCAAACAGATTTAGATTGGGAAGCGCACCGTTCTGGACTTCTCTCTGCGTGTTGCTTTCGCGTTCTGCTGAAGCGGCTTTGCCCTGTCCTTCGGCAAATGAGTTCACTGCTTCGCTTCTAGTTGATTCTTGAGCTTGTTCCTGTGAGTTATCTTTGACGGCATTTTTTTCGACGTTATTGCTAACGTCGGAACTTTCTTCGTTTGGCATGGCGATATCCTGCTTAAACGAAAGCAGCACATACACAGGCGGAGGCGTCTGCGCGCAAGAATTTGCAGGTGTATGAACTTATTCGCTTAGAAATGGTAATAACTGAAGGTGATGCGAAAAGGTATGCGGAAGAACCTTTCATCGTTAAATAATATCGTAGGATTCCCATCGAGTTAATGGCGACCTGTGCAGATTGTTCATCGCGAAACTGCATAATTCTGCAGTGTAGCGCATAGCTGCGACGCGCTTCGCGCTTATGGGCAGACCAGACGTCGGCGCTCTGTACAAGCAGCAAAGCGCTTTTGGCTTGGCACGGGGGGGCGATCTTGCTAGTCAGGCAAGACGCGATGCCTCGCTGCTAAAGAGGAGCTAAACAAATCACGGTCTTTTGCGTGCGCCGGCCATCATTTTTTGTTTGATCCATTCTTTGGCGGCTGCCATTTGCTGGTCGATATTCGGAGCGGAAAGATGCTCACTGCGAGCCCCGAGGTTACTCGCGAAGAGGTCTGCAAAAATCTCCGCATAGAACTCCTCCGGATTTTCGTCTCGCGCTTCTTTCAAATCCGGATCGTTTTCTATTGCGTCGTCGATCATTTTTCGATATTCGGGATCGTGAGAATAAGGTGGATCTCGTGTTTCGTCAAAGGCGTGGCCGTACTCGTGTTGCGCAATGGTTTCCAGCGGGGCATCGCCATCACGTTCCTCTGCCAAGAGAATGCCTTCGGGACCAAAGAAAGTTCCATTTACGATATCTCCGGAAGGCGTGGTGATCGATTTCACGCCGTTAACAGGTATGTCTTTTAGCAAATCTCGCAAATGCTCAGGCATCTGGTCGAGTACCTGTTGCGCTGTTTTTTCTACTTCCTTTTTGAATTCTTCAGAAGCATTGTGATCGATAGTCTCGCGCTCTCCATGCGGGTGTCCGTGATCTCCACCAGGCTCGTGCTTGTGACCATCGCCTTCCTTCTTATCTGAGCGATCTCCTTCGTTTTCATGTTGATGATCAAGTCTTTCGCTGCCTTCCTTCTTACCGTATTCGGCAGTTTCTGCCGGGTTGGATTTCTCAGACTTGACGGCGTCAGCTGATTCCGTCTTGACTGCTGTCTCCGGCTTGCTACGTTCACTTAATTCTGGCTTAGCCGCTGTTTCAGTCTTGCTGTGTTCAACTGTAGCAGTCTTAGTGTGATCGTGTGCCGCGGACTTTTGCCCATCAATAAGATCGAGTGCTGGTAACGCACCTTTGTCTACCTCATTGCGGGAATTCTTCTCTCGCTGCTCTGCGTCCGCTTTACCTTGCCCTGTGGCAAAGGTGTTCAATGCTTCGTGGCTTGTTGATTCTTGTGCCTGTTCTCGAGAGGCGTCGCCAGTTGATTTCTTTTCGACGTTCGATGTGTTCTCTTCTGTTTCTTGATTTGACATAGATGATTGCCTGCATAGCATCCGGGTACATTGCGCATTCGCTGCGAATTGTTCCGAAAGTGAGTAAGTGTCGATTCAGTATCCGAGCCGCGGAATGGCTTGAGACTAATGTGTACTGATTTTGCCGTGTGCTAGTAAATAACTGGAGGCCAGTTAAATGCCGAGTGACCTATCGACTCTAAGACTACATCGGAGCTTGAGCGGTTGAATGAAGAGCACCGCAAAGCTTCTTGCGACGATTGCGCGAGAGGTACTGAATAATTCGACAGCGTTCCTCGAAAGCAAAATTCACTGAGGATGGCTTAAAAGCGCGGTGTTTTAATGACCTTCATAGATTACATTTCCCAAATAGTGCCTTTCTTTGCACTTTGGATCAATGCTTGCTTTTTTCTTGTTGAAGAAAACTTGTGGGCAGAATTGGTGTGAGCGGAGCTACTGATTTGAGATCAGCATGGGGTAATAGGTACGGTTCAGAGCTTCCAGGCGAATAGAAATGAATTTTTCGACCGTCGTAAAATGCATTCGAATATTTAGGCCAATAGTGCTCTGTTGTAATTTTGGGGAATTCTTGTGTTTGGGAATGCCGCGAATTGAAGTAAGCAGCTTGTGTTTTTCTTGCCAAGGCACCGGAAATGCCACCGGCCGCCATTAGCGAATAATCTGTTATAGCAGATCCAAGTGAATGTCCAACAATAGACTTGTTGGATTCATAGTTCTGAGCAGATTTCCAGTTGTCGGCAAAAGCCGGTGCTGCAGCTGCTCCTCTATTTGTCAGGTCAATGGCAATCCCGGCTCTCAGCAAGTAGTTAGTATAGCGTGCGGCGACTGCCAATTTTCCACCGGATTCACTCAGCGCTGTCAAACCATAACCGAGAGCAAGTGTTCCTAAAAACAGACCTGCGCCTTCAGCAGGATTTTTGAGCAGCAGATCAACGCTTCGCTCGACTGATCCTGAGGCTAGCCCAGCTGCTAGGAGATGACTTGTTCTGAGGAGTTTATGTTGTGTTGATTCATCATTGCTATGGCTTGCTGGTCTAGCATCAATGGCCATGTCCTTTCGGCTCAAGTTCAAAAGATTCAGTGCGTCTTCAAAACCCACGCCAGGGTATGTTTTGAGTTCTTGATGCTGGTTGTGATCCATAGTTTCCCCAATGAAAATGAAAGTGAAGGCTGGAATCGATACCCACCATATTGTGCGTACATCTTTGGCAAAGCTTAGGCAAACAAACATGAAATGCGGAGATTACTACGCAAGTATTGATAGGAGACAAGAAGGCAATGTCTGAGGAGTAGTTTGAATTTACTTCTTAACTGCTGTCGGTTGCTTGAATTCGGAATCGATCATGTTATTGATGCTGTCGCGCACTTCCGATGGAAAGATCAGCCAGTACGTGTCGAAGCTGCCTTTGACCAGCGCTTCCACTGTCGGCGAAATCGTAGAAAGCTCGCGAATATCTCCGCGTTCTGTTCGAACCATAATATTGGTCTGAGGATGGTTTGCTTCAGGGCGGTAATAATCATATGGACGCAGTCCGGTTGTTTCGACCGCGATGTAATACTCTGGATCCATTCCCTTCTGGGCAACAAGCTTTTTAGCTTTTTCCTTGATCTTCTCGGCTTGCTCAATATCCATGAATGGAAGTTTTGTGGCATTGAACAGCTTTCGATTCAGGAAGCGGCAGGCAAGATCCTTCATGATCGGGTCTTTGTCGCGCGACCATTGTTTGATGTGGTATGACATTTGCACGTCATCCAAATATAGATACTCTTGAACGTCCAGGTCGTCGCCCGAAAGCCATTTTTTTGTCTGCTCATCTATGAAGCAAATGTCGTTGTTCAACAATTTTGCGCGTTTGATTAGTCGCGATAGCAGTGCGCGTGCCGCCAAATTTTTCCTGTGATAATAGACCTGTTGATACATTGAGTACCTGGCGAACAAGTAGTCTTCAACAGCCGCTTGTCCTTTTTCTCCGGAAACAATTATTCGTTGTGTGTCTGGATCGATTTCCAGCGATGAGAGAATCCGTTGTAGTGCGAATAAACCATATGCGGTGCCCGTCAAATAGCTATCTCGCAATAGGTAGTCAAATCTGTCGCAATCAAGCTGGCTTGAGACAAGGTCCGTCAAGAACTTCGGCTGATGCGTCTTCTTCAATATCGCTTTAATTTGCGCAGGAAAATCGGGGTGAAATGATTTCAATACCGAATTGACTTCGGTGTTACCACTTATGATTTTGCAAGACCAATCTTCGTGATCATATCCCAGGATCTTTTCAGTTACGTGGCTGTATGGACCATGCCCGATGTCGTGCAGCAACGCTGTTGCAAGAATCAACGGTTTGAACCGCAGAACGAACCCACTTTTATCTGCAAGTAAGTCAACCAGCTGTTTTGCTATGTACATCACTCCAACAGAGTGTGTGAAACGCGAACCTTCTGCGCCCTGGAACGTAAAGTAGGAAACTCCGAGCTGTAGAATCCGGCGCAGACGTTGGAATTCGGCAGTGTCAATTAAATCGATAACAAGCCGGTCGGTCGGGTCGTTGCGATCCAGCACTATGTCGTGATGAATTGGGTCCAAGTAGCTGCGCTTACGTGGAGCCATTTGCGGGCGAGCTTGCATAAAGTTTGAATCTCCGTTTGTGCTAAGTCGCTCCATGTGTGTTCCTTATTATGCCGTTTCGACAGGCGCTGCTGTTGTCTTGGTGCTTGCAATCGTTTCTTCTGATTTCCCAAAAATTGGAATTAGCAAGGATGTGAATGCTCCTAATATGCTGATACCAAAAATTACGCGAGACATCTCGTGCAACTTATGAAATTTTTCGTGCGCCGCAGGGTCTTGCGCAATAAGGGGCAATAGCTCTTCCAGAGGCGGAACTATGCCTAAAGCAAATCCGAAGGCTGCTATTGCGCATATCACACTGCTGACATAACGAACCTTTGAGAGTGCTGCTTTATTTTTATTGGTTACGAGATCTATGACCTCAGCAATTAACAGCACGATCGCTGATCCCAATGCAACGCGGCTATACGCGATAAATAATGGAGCATTGGCTGTAGCTGCCTCTGCCACTGGAATTCCCTTGGCGGTTGCTGCTTTGACCAGAACAATCGCAGCAAAAACGATGGCTGCCGAACCGCCAGACAGCATAACTAGTGAAAGTGTCCGTGCTATTTTCGTGAACGTTCCCATGTTTCCTCGCCTGCTTTTGGTTTTATCTTTTCGCCGATAGCAGATGCCATTAATCCTAGGATTTAATCTGGCGGCACTTCGTTCCTAACCGCTTGCGACGGCTGCTTCCATAGTTTGCGGCAAGAAAGAAGATTCTTTGCTAAGGGCACCTAGGATACAACGTGTGAGAGATCAATATGGGACAATAAGCAAACCTTATAAAGAGTCTTGATGTCAAGCGGGTCTCGTGCTGCTTGTTCAGGGGCTTGGCAATGTTGGGGGGACTTAAATGCAGCCAATTCGTACTGTTGAAGTAGTACCGTTTCTTCCGCCGGAGCTGGAGTGCTTGAGAGCACTTGCCTACAATCTCCGCTGGACTTGGGATCATGAGACGGTCAACCTGTTCACAAGGTTGGATCGCCAATTGTGGGAATCAACAGCACATAATCCCGTGCTCATGCTCGGGACCATTAGCCAGGACCGGCTCGATGAAGCGGCGCAGGATGACGCTTTTCTGGCTCAGCTAGATCGTATATGCCAGCGCAACGATAGATATTTGCGCAGCGAAAGCACTTGGTACAAGAAGCATGGCAAGCGTAACAACGGGGATTTGATTGCATATTTCTCAGCTGAGTATGGAATTACGGAGGCGTTGCCGATTTATTCCGGTGGTTTAGGAATTCTCAGCGGCGACCATGTTAAAGCGGCTTCGGATCTAGGACTACCATTTGTCGCTATAGGTATCGCGTATCAACAAGGATACTTTCGTCAATACCTGAGTCCGGATGGTTGGCAGCAAGAAAGATATCCACTGAATGATTTCTATAACATGCCGATGCAGTTGGTGCGCCAATCCAATGGTGAGCCGCTAATCGTCACTGTCGATTTACCGGGTCGCCCGGTCAATATCCAGGTGTGGAAGGCACAGGTAGGTCGCGTTCCTCTATATCTGATGGATACCAATATTCCTCAACGCCGTCGTGAGGACGAGGACATTACCGACGCGCTCTATCACGCAGACCGAGATGTGCGCATCAAGCAAGAAATTATCCTTGGAATCGGCGGCACTAAAGTGCTTAAGGCTCTTGGAATTGAACCTTCCGTATTCCATATGAACGAAGGCCACTCAGCATTTCTTGCGCTCGAACGAATTCGCAATATTATGCAAGAGCACAAGCTGAGCTTCTACGAGGCAAAGGAAGTCGCTTCGGCAGGCAACCTTTTCACCACTCACACGGCAGTTCCAGCTGGTATCGATAAGTTTGCGCCTGAGTTAGTGGATAAGTATTTCTCAGAGTACTATCAAGCACTAGGTTTGAGCCGCACTCAATTTATGGCATTGGGTCGAGCAGAGCAAGGTGATGAGGCTGAACTTTTCAGCATGGCAAACTTGGCAATCAGGCTGTCTGCCAAGACTAACGCGGTTAGCCGCTTGCACGCTGATGTTTCGCGTGAGCTCTTCCAATCAAACTGGAAGTCCGTGCCCGAAAGAGAAGTGCCGATTTGCTACGTGACCAATGGAATTCACCCGGCATCCTTTATTTCTGATGATATGGCTGATCTATATGATCGTTATCTTGGACCTCGCTGGTCGGAAGACTCCGGCGACGCTTCTCTGTGGAAGCGAGTTGAGGACATCCCTGCTGAAGAACTATGGCGTATTCGTTGGCGCCGTCGTGAGCGCTTGATTGATTTTTGCCGCCAGCGCGTGCGCAAACAAATGGAACAGCGTGGTGCGCTGCCGTCTGAACTGAGAGAGTACGCTGAAATCCTTAGTCCTGATGCGCTCACAATCGGATTTGCACGTCGTGTCGCAACATACAAGCGACTGACTCTGGTGATGAAAGACATCAAACGCCTTGCTGCTATTTTGCAGAACAAGGAGCGTCCAGTTCAAATCATCATGGCTGGAAAGGCTCACCCTGAAGATTCTCCAGCTAAGGAATACATCAGGCAAGTGATCAACCTGGCTCGCAAGGAAGACATTCAAGCTCGCTTCGTTTACATCGAAGATTACGATATGAATGTCGCTCGTTGGATGGTGCAAGGGGCCGACGTATGGTTGAACACTCCTCGCCGCTTCCTTGAAGCTTGTGGAACATCCGGTATGAAGGTTGTCTTCAATGGCGGATTGAACTGCAGTATTCTGGACGGCTGGTGGGATGAGGCGTACAATCCCCGCACGGGTTGGGCGATTGGACGTGGCGAAACCTACGAAGATTCCGACAATCAGGATGAAATCGAATCCAATTCTATTTATGAATTGCTCGAGAAAGAAATTGCACCGCTCTTCTATGAGCGAGACAAAGATGATATTCCGCGTCGTTGGATTCAGCGCATGAAGACTTCGATGATGGAAATCTGCCCGCAATTCAACATCCACCGCATGGTGCGTGACTACGCCGAGCACATGTATTTCCCGGCAATTGCGCGCTACTCTAAATTCCTTGAGAAGGGCGGCGAGCGAGCCAAAGAAATGGCTCATTGGAAGTATAAGGTGAATACTGAATGGCGCGGACTGCGCATAGATTCAGTAGAAACAGAGCTTCCAGAAAAGCTGCGGGTTGGTGACGATCTCAGAGTTCGTGCACAGATTCATCTCGGTAGTTTGTCGGCAGAAGACCTGTCGGTACAGATTTATCATGGACCGATCGATTCACACGGAAATATCGCAGATGGCCAAACCGTAGAAATGGGTGTGACAGGCAAGTCCGAAAATGGAGCTTCGGTGTTCAGCGGCGCTATTAGATATATCCGCAGCGGACGCCACGGCTTCACAGTTCGCGTTGTTCCGAATCATACAGACCTTAGCTCGCAATTCGAGATGGGCTTGATTCAATGGGCCGGCGAGAACGTAGGCGAAACAATGGCGCTAACAAGACGCTAAAGCAAGTGATAAACCGAGAAACCCTAAGCAGGCTGATTCAGCTTCTTAGGGTTTTTCTTTACTGAGAATCAATTAGACGTTGCTTCATTTGCATGTATGGATTTCTATGTGAACGCAGTTGTTTCGTCAGTCTAAGTGCGTCCTTGTTTCTACCAAGCATTTCGAGAACTCTTACATACCGGCGCGCCTTCTGGCGATACTCGAACTCGTCTTCATCAGGCTCCGGATTGATCGGCGAGAGTTGATTTAATTCTTCGCCCCAGCCACAAGCAGTGCGTAACGCCAGCAGGAATGTCTCTATCAAACCGTGACTCATCTTCGTCCACCATTCTGGGCACGTTGGCAATCATAACTCCAGGTTCTGAAATTTCCCTGAGAGGATCAACTTCAACTAGCGCCCATTCTTTTCGTAGCTGCTAAATCGGGAGTCACGAGCAAGAAACAACTGCCGGGAAGAACGTGAGAAGAACGGCAGATAACGGTTCTAGCGGAGCATCTGTTTGAGTCTGATAGGATTCGGAGAGATCGCAGCGGTATAACAGCGGTGGCCCACTGTGGATACATACGTTTCTTGTCGGGGCGGCTACTGTAGATTTAGATCAGAGCCGGGGTGTGTTTTCCAAAGGTTCTCGCAGGATAATTACTATGGCAGCAGATAAAGAAGTCGACCAGGAAACTGGTCGCGATAATGCTTCAGACAAGGAAGCGTCAGATGAACGACGCTTGAGCGATGATTCGCTCGATTTATTGCGTGACCAATCGTCATTGAAGGATTCGGCTGCTTCTCGCTTGAATTCCAGCTCAGCCGATAAGGTTCTGGTCAATCTGGAAATATATGATGCTAAAGCCTCACTTGGAGATGCTCCGCCCGAATCAGAGTACCGTTCAGACATCGACGGTTATAGAGACCGATTGATACAGGCCGGAATTGACCCGGACAAAGTATCAGTTCGTGTGGGTGTGAGGGAATTGAATTCGGCTGATCCGCGCAATCAAGATTTTGCGGATTCCCACGCTTTGACAGTAGCTTGTGCGATGAAGGATCCTGAGTTTGGATTGAGTCGGGATATGCCGGTCAAAATGATTAAGGATACTTCTAGTGATCTCACAGATCTTCCTGATGAGCCTGAAAAAATTGCTGAGCGCATCGCTCATGAGGCAAGAGAGGTTCTGGATAGTTTTAACAAAACGCTCCGAGAGCAATTTTTGGATCCGAACAACAAAGAGCCTTTGCGAGTAATCAACGCTTCCAATGGAGGAACACTGGCGGACTTCGGCGGCATGATCTTTAACCGTTTTAGGGAAGATCCGGATAAGTACGCGAACTCGATCAAGCAAATGCTTGGTGAGGAAAAAGGACGGCAATGGATAGATGAACAAAAGAAACTTCTTGCGGAGCCGAAGCCGGAGGAACCAGAGCCGACCAAGGAAGAGCAGGATGCGCGTGCGAATATCACCTGCGCAGATTTTAGAGACCGATCTTCTGAGTCTGAGCTTTCACCAGCGCCGGAAGTTCTCTCTGAGAATAGTAGGGAAATGCTTCAGAAACTGGTTAGTCTTGCCGAGAAAGCCATTGCCGACGATCTGAAATTCAAAGAAAGCTTGGAGCGTTACCAGCAAACAACCAGGGAAGTTGCTGAACGAGGTGGCATCATTGTTATAGCAGCGGCCAATTCTGGAGAGTTTGAGGCACAGACCGGCGTCAAACTTCAGCCTGGCTCCCAGTACAATTTCTTAGGTATGAGCGACCATGTCATTACCGTTGGTAGCTCGGAAACAAATAAGACACCGGGTGACCATTCTGACGATAGAATTGCCGCGCACTCAAGTACTGGCACCGAAAGATTTGCACCGACGGTAGTGGCTCAGGGCGTCGATCTGCCTAGCAGGCAAATGCCCGATGGAAAAGTGGGCGGAACCTCAATCGCAGCTCCGATAGTCGCCAATGTGGTGGCGCTTATGCTAACGCAGAATCCGGATCTAACTTTTGACCAGGTGAAGCAGCTGCTGCGGGAAAACAGCCGATTTATTCCGGGCGCTTCTCCCCTTCAGCAAGGAGCCGGAGTTCTGCTTGCCGATCAAGCAATAATAGCGGCGCGTGCTTCCCGTAGATAGACGTTTTGTCGCAATAGCACTGCGCTTATTCCTTCAGTCGCTTGCAATTGAGACTTACGAATCAGTCACATACTTTCCAGCGAAACTTACGCCTGCCGTTATAATTCAAAAGGTGTAAATTGTAAGGGATGACTATGCTAAAGAAGATTGCTCTTGTGGGCGCTGGAGTTTTTGTTGCAGCGATCGGTATTATACTTTGCCTTGCTCTCACCAAGCCTGACGAGTTTCGCGTCGAGCGCAGTATCGTTATCAAAGCACCAGCAGAAAAGATATTTGCAGTCGTGAGTGATTTTCATCGCTCGCCTGAATGGTCACCTTGGGAGAAGGTTGATCCCAATATCAAGCGTACATTAAGCGGCTCCGAGTCGGGCAAGGGGGCTAAATACGCTTGGGTTGGTAATGAGGAAGTTGGCGAAGGAAATATGGAAATCACTGAGGTCGACGCGCCGAATAAAGTTGTGATGAATTTGCATTTTGATAAGCCAATGGAAGGCGATAGTGCCGTTGTCTATTTATTGGAACCGCAGGATGATTCCACAAAGATGACCTGGACTATGAGCGGTCCCAATAACTTTATGAGCAAGGTCATGTCGGTATTTATGAATTGCGACGAGATGATCGGTAAGTCTTTTGAAGAAGGGCTCGCAAGTCTCAAGTCTGTTTGCGAGAAATAGCTTCTTCCGAAATGCAGGATCTGCGGACGTTTTCCTGGATAGTTGGGCTGTTTGGGAAATCCGTGAATCGGCGTTAATGTGTCCTCCGGATGACCGATGGACGCCTGGGGCACATTAGATAAGATGAAATTACAGGCCCTTGGCAACGGTTGGATGCCAAACCCGACGACAGACACAAGGGCTACCATCTTCGTTACGGATCCCGCATGGACACTCAGAAGAAAAGCAAAACCTTAGTGATTTCAGCTTTGCTAGCAGGTCTTGGTCTTGCTTATTCGGGATCATTTGCGTGGGGCAAGAGTACTTCGAATCTTGCCCCTAGCTACCAGGCAAACAGTGTTCAGGTTCTGGTTAGCAAAGGCAAAAGTAATAGCAGCGACAGCAGCTCCGCGCAAAAGAGCTGCACCAATTGCGTTCCGTATGTCATTAAGGACAAAGCTGGAGTGATCTTCTCCGACCATCGGGGTGAGGTATTGTCCAAGAATGATTCGGTTTTTGAGGAAGGCAAGCTCCTGGTAGCCGTTTCCAAACCAAATTTCAAGCTTGCCTTACAGCCGGATGGAATAAAATCCGGTGTTTACAGCGTCGTTGAGTTTCCAGCAAACAGTGTTGCTCTTGTCGAGCAATTGCCTAATGGATTGTTCCGCATAGCAAATTTGCTTGGCGACGCGCTTCCGGTCAAAGTAAAGACAAAAGGTCAGCATGAAACTATTGCTGTTCTTGCTGGCGAAGAGTTGTTCCTCGCCCCTGAATACGTCAACGACAGCCTTCTAATTCCAGCTGACGGCGTAGACCGAGAACCAGTTGTCTGTGGATCATACATCAGCGGTTGCAAGGCAACAAAATATACCTTTGATCCAGCGCAAATGGTCAAGACCGAAAAGTTATTTGCGTGCGATCAAACTTTCGCTCCAGGCTCAGGTCTCCTGCGTTTTGCTAAACGCGAATTGTTAGCAAAGGAAAAGCCCTTTCACACGCTCTCTCCAATTGCTAATGCTAAGTAAGAAATGACTTCCCATATTCTGAAAACTTTGAAGGGAATGTGGTTTGCATTGCTCCTTTTCGCCGCTCCAGTCGCGTATGCGGCTGACGCCCCTGATTGTATGGTGAATGAGTTCCTACTTAGGACGAAGAGTGCTGGGGACGGCAGTTTTCGAAGGATTCCTTTGGGAGATAAACACGATTTTGTAATTTCCGCTCCAGCAAGAGGAGCTGGTGCTATAACAAAATCCATTTACTTTATTGAGAAGTTTCCACGTCTAGTTTCTTTGGGGTCCAAAAAGGATGCACTGCAATATGATGTTCAAATGCCAGCAGGTACGATAGTCATCGTTGAGCACAACAATGAAGATAGTCACTTTCGTATTGCTGCCTTGGCTGGGAGAGTCGTTTTTATCAATATTCATAAACAAGGCAAAGCGGAGGAATTCTCAATAAGTGCAGGGCAGGAAGTCTGTATTGCCGAATCAGATTATTCCGAAGAACTGCTCATTCCATCAGACGGAGTGGATAGAGAACCCTACTTGTCTCCCCGTGATCCATTCTTCAAAATGGCTTTTAGCAAGTTTGATCGAAAGCAAATGCTATTGAAGGAGCCCTTGTTGACCTGGTCCGGTGCGTCCAACGCTAATCATCTGCTAAAAATTGCAAAAAGTGAAATTGCAAGGTCAGCCCCCTTGCGATATGTGCCTCATTTTGCCAGTGTGAAGAACACAACGGTTAGCCATCACGATTCCAAAAATGTTTCTTCAAAAGAGTGACATGTTAAATCCAGACTAGCTAGATACCGTTTTGAGCAATAAACTGTCGCATCGTACTTGCAAACAAGTTCGTTTTCCCAAAACCAGAGTGTCCTGTTTCCAGTCGCAAGAATTGCTTTGGTTCGATTGCTGACGTATATAACTCCACGGCGCGACTGAAGGAAAGAATGTTATCCGTTGTACCGTGAACGATCAACACTGGCGGATGTGGTTTGCTGAACACTGCAATATTGTTCATCATTTGTTTTGGAAACGACCGAAATAATTTACCTGTATGGGTAATCATATTCTACTCTCGATCACTGCTATTCATCGCATCCGCTGGTAAGGTGTACTCCATGTTTGGGTCCACTGTACTTTGCGTCGGCAATCTGTTTCTCTAAATCGCCGTTATATTGTTCTGGTGAAACAAACCAGCCGTAGTGTTCGAGAAACTTTGGATTGTACGCGGGCTGTAAGAACAGGACTACTTTCTCGTGATCATTTTTGATATCGATTGAGTAAGGTTTAATTCCTCGTTCTTCTTTTTGTTTGACTGTCAGTTTGTTTCCCTTTCGTTCTATGGTTATTTCGAAGTCGAGGCAGCCGTTGGATTTGTTGTTGATCTCCACCGATTTCCCCGGTTGCAGGTCCCATGCTGTTTTATTCCGGTAGATCTTCAAAATCTTGAATGCTTGCTTGCGGCAGTCAAATGCAATTGAATGAGTTTTGACGATTTGGCCTTGCTTCAAATTGTCGTATTCTTTCGGACCACCTTCTGCAAGAAGGATTATTGGTGCCTTTTCGATTGCCTCACCTAGCGGCGTTTCTGCCACAGGTTTTGCCTGCACAGCTTGCAGCGTGGCCATTAGGAGACCTATGCTTGTGAGTATCGCGTGTAGTTGTTTCATTCCGTCTAGCACATGCCGATATTGTCTTTAGCGGAGGAGTTGAAGGTCGATAACTCGACAAAACCCCACAGCGTACTAATTGGATACCACGCTGCCAGCTTCTAAAAACGAACTGTGTTACTGATTACTTTGTGTATTGCTTGAGGCCGTGGAGCTGGGAGTAATCTTCAATGTACCAAGCTTGATTTCGCCAACGGTCGCGGTTTTATCTGCACTGCGTCCGTCCAGCACATTAAGACGTTTGTCATTGTTAGGATCATAAAGGGACAAGGTTGCCGCATATTCCCCAGCCGGAAGCTGAGGCATCTTCAGGGCTTGTTGCCAGGAAACCGTCTCGCCTGCTTTCCAAGTTTCGGTTTTCTTTTCTGGTGTGTGCAGGATGCGTGCAACGGACTTGCCGCTGTCATCCTTAAGCTCAATCATCACTTTATAGCTAGTGGGCACATCCTTATCCAACTCGCGAACAGGACGCTTCGGTGTGGCGTCTCCAACGTTCATAAAGGTAAATTCTGCCTTCATTTGCTCGCCTTGTGCCAGCTCTGCTGGAATCGAAACTTTCTGGGAAATGATTTGATAGCCCATGTGCGATGCCAGCTTGTCGAGAGAAGCTTTAACAGTTGCGTCGCTGCTATTCAAGATCTCTTGGGGTAGCTCGATGAAACTAACGCCATCATCAAGCGCGGTTTTCGAAATCTTTTCCATGTCTTCTGGTGTCACTGAAGGCAAGAGTGCCAGACCTGCGTAAGTATCAGGGCGGAACTTCAATAGGACGCGATAATCATCAAAGCCGTGTTTGCCGTTCTTCAGATCTTGTCGGGTGACATAAACATGGCTGCCATATCTATAGATGAGGTAATCGGAAATTTCGTCAAGAGCGTCTTCACCCGATCTGTTGGGTGTAGGCGCATTGATTGCGAAATTGAGGCGAGTATTTGGAAATGCTGTCGGGAAAATATCGGCGACGTACTTCCAGTGATCGACAATTTGTTTCTCGTTTAAGCCTTGTTGTTTGCGCAAGTAATTCTCAACTTGTTCTTGGCTGGCGAAGCCGGTTTCGTTTGTAGCGGTCTTTTCGCCGCCATCTTTGGCAATGGTTGTCGGCACTACTGCCGTGCCGCCCCTGAAGCCACCACCTGTGATACCGACAGAGTGGATGAGCGTATTCTTGTCGTAGCGGCTTCCCATTTCATTGATGAAGTTGGAGAATGCTGCCATGTAAGTTTGATCCCAGAAGATTGGCATCAAATGAGCTTTCTTGTCTTTGTCTAAGTATTTGACTGATTTTGCACCTTGCTCAAATACCCATGCTGGAGTATCTGAGTCGGGCTTGTCGCTGCTTCCGGATGGAATATCAACACCGCCGGTTGAGACTCGCAAGATAAGGGTCTTGTTGTATTTTTGGCAGAGGCTGAGAAGATTGTCGACTGCCTGCCAGTCATATTTTTCTTCTTGCGGTTCCAGCAGTTTCCACGGTACTAATGCGGCAATACCGGTGGTGCGCTCGTTTTCTAGTAGCTTTGAGATGTAGTCGACGTCTGCGAGCTTGTCACCAGGGACGGTGGCGAAGAACCCGATTTCTGCATTTTTGACCGGAGGAGTATTTGGCAACTCACTTACCTTAAATGCCTGTTTCTTGATCAAGCGATCTTGAGATTCGTTCAGGTATTGCTTTTGAGGCATGGGGTCGAAGTACTTCAAAACTTCAACCGCTTTGTTTTTTGCGAAAGATGCCGGAGCTAGAGCGACTGTCGTTGCCAAAATGGCAGCCGAGAAACCAAAGGCTAAGAAACGCGAATAGGTCATAACTCCTCCAACAGGCAGTTCGCTAAATGGTATATCAATACGATGATGCGTTTGACGGGTTTTAAAGCGATTAAATAATAATCTATTGTACGATCGCTGCTGACAACCGCTTTCGGTTCGCGAGTGCAGCTCCACATTTCTTGAAAATTTGGAGCAGCAGCCTTCAGCATTAAGATCCGTTATGTTCCGGAAGCCTGCTTGGGTGATAACATTGCCGCTCGGAACACTCTGGTCGCCAAAAGGATGCTCGTTTGAGTCTCACGTATTTAGGTCATTGCGCATTCAAATTTGACGTTCCCGGCCTTCGTATTTATACAGATCCCTATATTCAAGACCCCGTTGACTTCAGGCGTTTAGAAGCTGCCGACCTGGTTCTTTTTAGTCATGGTCATTTTGACCATGGTGTCATGGATTGCGCAAAACTGTGGCAGGAGTGGAAGTGCCAGTTCATCGCGCCGCGGGTTTTGGTCGATTGGCTGATCAAATCGAACCGAAGAGTAGTTCCGGCCGATGCCTTTATTTCCCTTGATCAGGGCGAATCTACGGTTGTAAATGGAGTACGCATCACTGCTGTACCTGCCCATCATCCCGTTTCGCGTCTTGGGAAGACAATGCATGCCTTGTTTTCTCGCAGTGCCGCTCCCGGCAATCCAGTTAATGGTTACCACTTTGCAGGTTTCTATCACTCAGGGGACACCCTCTATACCGGCGCGATTCCTGAGTTTCTCCAGGGATTTGAAACGCACACGGCGTGCTTGCCAATCGGAGGCAAATACAAAGTTGCTAGTCCTCAAGAGGCGTTGCGTTTGGCAGAGGAAATAAAAGCTTCGCGAATGGTGCCAATGCATTGGCAACCCCTTGTTGAACAAGTGCCTTTCAAGTATCAACCGTCACATCTGCTCAAGCATGCAAAGGAGAGCGGAAGCACGGTTGAAATTTGCACGCTCGCTATAGGCGAAACCCTTGAAGACATCACACTCGACAAGCTCGCAACCTCCTGATTTCCTGTAGCCGAAGTCTGCATTCTTAATAAAAATAAAGAGTTTGTAATAAGATCCCGTGCCCAGCCAGCGCGTTGGCATGATGGAAGGATGCGCTCGATATATTGTGAATAAATCTGGGTGTCAGACGAGGATACGGTCCACGGGAGCGTATAATCCTCACCATTGGCGATAAAAGCCGTTTTCAATAGGGGAGTTTAAGCATGGGAAAGGCAGTAGGCATCGATCTGGGTACCACAAACTCTGTGGTCGCGGTCATGGAAGGCGGAAAGCCAACTGTCATTGCGAACGCCGAAGGTGGAAGAACCACGCCGTCGGTTGTCGCATTTACAAAATCGGGTGAAAGGCTTGTCGGCCAATTGGCTCGACGTCAAGCCGTACTTAATCCGGAAAACACAATTTACTCGGTAAAGAGATTCATCGGAAGGCGCTACAGCGAAGTCGAATCTGAGCGCGCCATCGTCTCTTATAAAGTCAAGGAAGGTCCAGATGGCGGTTGCAAGGTCGCCATTCAGGGCAAAGATTATGCGCCGGAAGAAATCTCAGCGATGATTCTCCGCAAATTGAAAGAAGATGCAGAGAAGTATCTTGGTGAAAAGGTCAGCTCAGCCGTAATTACGGTTCCGGCTTACTTCAACGACTCGCAGCGTCAGTCCACCAAGAACGCCGGCACCATCGCCGGACTGGAAGTGCTCCGCATCATCAACGAGCCTACGGCAGCAGCACTGGCATATGGACTCGACAAGAAAGAAAACGAAACCATTCTCGTATTCGACCTTGGCGGTGGTACGTTCGACGTCTCTATTCTTGAAGTAGGCGACGGTGTCTTCGAAGTGAAATCCACATCCGGTGACACGCACCTTGGCGGTGACGACTTTGACCACTGCGTAGTTAACTGGATCGCAGATGAATTCAATAAGATGGAAGGCATTGACCTGCGCAAAGACAGGCAGGCTTTGCAGCGCTTGACAGAAGCTGCAGAGAAAGCAAAAGTTGAACTTTCATCCGTAACCGAAACAAACGTTTCACTGCCATTCATCACAGCAGATGCTTCCGGACCGAAGCACCTTGAGATGAAACTTTCACGAGCACGATTCAACGAGTTGACCAGGCACCTGGTTGAGCGTTGCCGCCAGCCGATGGAACAATCACTTCGCGACGCGAAGATGACTTACTCGGATTTGCAAGAAGTTGTTCTCGTGGGTGGTTCAACCAGAATTCCAGCAGTTCAAGAACTCGTGAAGAGTTTGACTGGTGGAAAGGAACCCAACCAATCAGTAAATCCAGACGAAGTGGTTGCTGTTGGAGCTGCTATTCAAGCCGGTGTTCTTGGCGGTGAAGTTAAGGGCGTTGTGCTCCTCGACGTGACTCCGCTCTCACTCGGTATTGAAACCATGGGCGGTGTCTTCACAAAATTGGTCGAGCGTAACACAACCATCCCAACTCGGAAATCGGAAGTATTCTCGACCGCTGATGATAATCAAACAGCAGTTGATATCTATGTCTTCCAGGGCGAGCGTCCGATGGCACGCGACAACAAGTTGCTAGGAAACTTCCGTCTCGATGGAATTCCGCCAGCACCACGTGGCGTACCGAAAGTTGAAGTAACCTTTGATATCGATGCTAACGGTATTATGAACGTCACGGCTCGTGATCAAACGACTGGTAAAGAGCAGAAGATCACGATTACGGCCAGCACAAACCTTGGCAAAGACGACATCGAGCGCATGGTTCGCGAAGCCGAATCTCATGCTCAAGAAGACCGCAAGCGCAAAGAAGCAGCCGATGCTCGCAACGAAGCAGACAGCCTCTGCTATTCAGTTGAGCGTCAAGCGCGTGAACTTGGCGACAAGGTTAGTCCCGGAACTCGCTCGCGTGCAGAAATGCTCGTCGGCGAACTTCGCCAAAAGCTCAAAGAAGATGCCGATGCCGAAGTCTACAAGGGTCTGATGAACGACCTGCGCGGCGTTCTGGTCATCCTCCAGCAAGAAGCTCATCAAGCTGGCGGCGGTGGCGGCGAAGGCGGCGGCGGATTTGCTTCAGGCGGCGGCGGATTTGGTGATGGCGGCAACGGATTTGGTGAAGATTCATCAGCCGAGCATGGTGCCGGAGCTGGCGCTGGCGCAACCAGTGGCGGATTCGGAGGCGGTGGCGGTGGCGGCGATGACGTCGTCGATGCTGAGTTCCGTGCCACCGACGAATAGGTTCTTTAGAGACGGGAAATCCGGCTCGAAGTGACAATATCAGGCGGGCAGAACCATTTGGTTCTGCCCGTTTTGTTGTGTGCCGAGCATGTTCAATAACTGGAGGTGAGAGTCCTCACACAACCCGATGACGGTGAAGTGTAGTGA
>JAIEQI010000070.1 GCA_019747875.1 Candidatus Obscuribacterales bacterium | reverse complement strand
CGAACCCTAATCCAAGAAGCGGATCGCTCTTAAAAATTCGAAGCCGGCAGGATGCCGGCGCTCCCGGAATCGAACCCTAATCCAAGAAGCGGATCGCTCTGAAAATTCGAAGCCGGCAGGATGCCGGCGCTCCCGGAAACGAACCCTAATCCAAGAAGCGGATCGCTCTTAAAAATTCGAAGCCGGCAGGATGCCGGCGCTCCCGGAAACGAACCCTAATCCAAGAAGCGGATCGCTCTTAAAAATTCGAAGCCGGCAGGATGCCGGCGCTCCCGGAATCGAACCCTAATCCAGAGAGTGAATCGCAGGTTAGATCGCGCACAGCTGAAGATGGAGCCGTGTGAAGAGCTGCTCGTATGGAGCGCGGACGTCCCGTCCGCCCATAAGTATGGGCAGCGGACATCTTGTCCGCCTATATAGACAATTGCGCCTCAGATCAAAACACTAGAAGATTAAACGAGACCACAGTGCAGTGGTGAAAACCACAGCGCGGAATACCTGGAAGTGATCTAGAATCAGAGTCAGAAATCAAGTGTCGAACCTCTGCAGGACTACCCATGAATTTGAAAGTAAGACTCGAAAGACTTTGCGACCAGAAGCAATGGGCTCGCCTCCACTTCACTGACGGAACGGCTCTAACTGGTCGCATGCTTCGCTTGGGTCACGACTATGTCGAGATGGAGAGTTATGGGGATGACGACAAACCTGGCGACCGCAACTATTCAAAGTACCTTGTACCGCTTCAGATCTTAAAGTTCATCACGGTCGAGTCCTCGGCGTTCGCAGAAATGGAAAGACGCCGGCTCGGATTCGTCGCGCAGATGGAACCGCAGGAATCCTGGTCGAACGAGCCAGTTGACTAAATTGCTTCTTCAGAACACGGGTCGAACCCAATAATCTTAATCCGCAGGCGACGCATGGCGTCGCCCCGAGATGTCGCCCGTGTAATGTGCTACTCGGTTGGCGCTGTGGCTTTAACCATTTGCTGGGTTTGCTCTAGTTTGATTTCTTCGATCTTGTTTATGACGTAATCAAGTTGATTGCGCTGCTTTGCGCGGGCAAGTCCAAGCGCTCCATCCGGGATGTCTTTATTAACAACACTTCCCGCTGCCACCATTGATTGCGTACCAACAACAATAGGCGCAATCAAAACTGAATTGGAACCGGTAGATGAATCGTCTCCAATCACAGTCTTGGACTTCTTACCGGTTAATCGGTTGTAGTTTGCTGTAATCGTGCCTGCACCTATGTTCACGCGCTGGCCGAGATTTGCGTCCCCAATGTAACTCAGGTGCGAAACGTTGGTTTGTAATCCGATATCGCTCTTTTTGATCTCTACAAAGTTGCCGATACGACAGAAGTCTGACACATGGGCGTTTTCGCGCAAGTGAGTAAATGGACCGATCTTACAACCATCGCCAATCACCGTTTTTGATACCACACTATGAGCAACAACTGAAGCAGTGCCAATCTTTGCCGGTCCAGTGATCTGCGTATTCGGACCGATTTCGCATTTTGAACCGATCTCAACTTTGCCAGTGATATAGCAGCCGGGCAAAATAATCGTTTCTTGCCCGACAGTAACCTCCGGCGAAATCCATGTATTGAGAGGATCGACAATCGTGACGCCAAATTCCAGCGCTAAACGATTTACCACCTGATCACGCATCAGCTTGTTCGCCTCCGCAAGTTCCAGGCGAGAGTTGATGCCGGAAACCTCACGCCAGTCATCACAAAGAGCATCGGCAACAGTCAAACCTTTGTCCACGGACCAAGCCAGCAGGTCGGTCAGGTAATACTCTTTTTGTTTGTTATCATTGCGAAGACTGTTCAGACCAGGCTCGACAGCCGGCCATTCAAGACAGTAGATAGCCGGATTGATCTCACGGATTTGTTTTTCGCTCTCGCTGGCATCCTTGTCTTCGACAATATGGGTGACATTTCCCTTCGTATCACGGACGATACGCCCATAACTGCGCGCGTCGTCAACTATGGTTGTAAGAAGACTGAACGCAGCTTTCTTTTCACGGTGAGCTTGTACAAGCCTGGAAAAGCTTGCTGAGCTTAGCAATGGTGCATCTGCCACAGAGACAAGCAAGGTACCTTTGAAGTTTTTAAGATCTGGCACCACCTGCATCAGAGCATGCCCGGTTCCAAGCTGAGGCTCCTGAAGGTGCGTGCTGTAAGGCGTTTTAGGAGAGTTTTTCTGCAGATAGTCACAAACTTGTTGTGATTCATGACCAACAACTATATGAACATGAGCAGCATCCAATGCATCGACGGCATCCAAGATCCGTCCCAGAATGGCTTTTCCAAGAACCGGATGGAGGACCTTGGGAACCTGGGACTTCATACGCTTGCCTTGACCGGCTGCTAGAAGAACAACACGCAGCCCTGAGCTGTCTGAATTAGTCATACGATTCTGCCTGCAAACTAACGCCTTTGCAGTGTAATCCAGCTTTGGCGGGACCGCCAAAAGCTTTGGAAAAAATTTCAAAAAGTAAGGTCCGACTCAAAGAGTCAGACCTGGTCTTTAATATGGCCGCAGCGTCGGTGCTGCCCCGACGGACTCGATCCCTCAAATCCCTCGACTGGAGATACTGCGGATGGTGTCGCAAAAGTGGGTTGCGATTGCGATGTATATTAGATTATCGTATTTCCTCCAAACTCGTGGGTTTTAAGCTTTCCGTTAAGGTTTCTGTTAAGCAATGTGTTTTTCTTGCTAACTACATACCACGGATCCAACACAACGCTACGACCGATAACGCCGCTATACCAAGGCAGAACAGGATCATGTTCGTAGTATTTTCGGCCGGAATTGGTGTAAACAGGGACTTAACCAAACCGTCCATATTCAATCGCGGACCCTGCTGGAGACGAGCAACTGTCTCCTCCAGTTCCCCGATCCGATTACGACACCTTTCGGCATCTACTTTATATGCAATAGATTCCGCAGCGCGGAAGCGTAAATCCGGAAGCACTTCCAGCTGTTCTTCTTTTTGATGAAGAGACGACTGGAGATATCCGATCAAAATACATGCGCGATGCAAGTTAGCAGTGGTATCACGCAGCTCCCTTTGAGCAACTGAAAGTTCAGTTTGAATTCTTACAATCTGCTGCTGAGCAAATGATGGCAGCTCCGTCTCCATCTGAACCCACGGAACCGTCGATGGATCTTCTTCTTTTCTCGACGGAGAAAAAAGATATTCGAGTGCATCAATTGATATATCGTCGGGGGATGGGAAGTGAGATGTTTGAACTGTGAGCAAAGTAAAGCTCTCTTTCTAGTTGGCAATATTATGGTTTCCAGGATCGATCTTGTCTACAACTTTTTATCTGATCAATCCAATAAAAGTATGACAATTAATGCAACAAGCAAAAGCTCGCTTGATAACAGGATCTGATTCTTGCCTAGATTCTCTACAAATTCAAAAGTGATTGCCGCATACGTACCTTTTGCAAACGTCCATTCTGACTTGGTATTACTGGTCATTCCTAAGGACTCGTGTTGCGAATATAGCCACAATAAGCAGTGGAAAAAGGATCCATTTCACAGGGAAACGCAGGATAGATAGTTAGAATTGATAGGAGCGCCAGCTGCAGTCACGCAAAGCCAATACCAGAGATGCAACAAAAATCACGAGCCGCGGAAATCGCCCGCTTCCATGCTTGTCGAGCGCAAATGTCCGGCTAACCGGCCCGCGGTGGGCGAACTCAAATAAGGAACGAATTGCTCGGGCATGATTAAAGCAGAAACAACTGCAGAAAGTGGCTCGGTAAAGTGCGTTGTATCTCGAACATAAAACGTAGAAACGCAGCTTAGCAGTGTCGCTTGTAGAAAAGCGTGCTGCGATCAAATCGACATGTTTTCTATGTGTCATGTTCAATACGCGCTGCGCTTCTGATTCTTTCGGTAAGTCAACTCAAAAGCAACCGAGCTGATGTACGAGAATGAGAGCTTCGATCCTGGCAAAGCCACAATCATCACAGATGTTTATAACAAGAATGACGCAATGCTTTCTAACAGCGTCGCGGCGGAGAGACCGAAAGGAAAGTCAAATCTAAAAGTCGTGATTGATTCAGCAAATCGGATTTCAGTGCAGACCGATTCAGAACGCGAAGAAGTATTGGTCTTGAATGATCAGTACTATCCTGGATGGAAGCATAGGTCGATGGAAGAGAAACGAGAATATTGCGCGCGAATGGTTTATGCAGGCGGTTCCTGGTAAACACCTCGTTGAATTCGCCAACCTGCCCATTAGCTTTGTTGCAGGCTTGACAATATGTGCTTTAACATTTTTGCTTCAACTGTATAAAATACTGAGAAAGAGCGTGTCCAAACAGAACGCGCAAAGCGCAGCGCCTGGCTCGGAGAGAAGCGACGTATCATGACAATTCTTATAACGGGTGCGGCAGGCTACATTGGCAGTCATTTTGTCCGCCGGTTTTTGAAAACACGCCAAGAAAAAATTCTAGCAATCGACAACTTAAGCGGTGGTTATCGTCCGGCGATTCCCGATGACGAGAAACTTGTATTTCATCAAATTGAGATTGCCGATTCAACACAATTGAACGAGCTGATCCGCACACATGAAGTGACCGCACTCGTTCACTTCGCATCAAGCATCTTAGTCGGCGAGTCTGAACAGCAGCCACTGCGCTATTTCAAAAACAACGTGAGTAATACACTGAGCTTGTTTGATAGTGTGCTCAGCAACGGAATCAAGCACGTTGTGTTCTCCAGTAGCTGTGCTGTTTATGGCGACCCGCTGTTCATGCCCCTGACTGAAGATCATCCACGTAATCCAATAAGCATTTACGGACAAACGAAGCTCATGGCAGAGCAAGTTCTTGAATCGCTGCACCGAACATTGGATTTGTCCTTCGTCTCCCTCCGCTATTTCAATGCCGCCGGAGCTGACGAAAGTGGTGAAATCGGCGAAGCGCATGTGCCGGAAACACACCTAATTCCGAATGTGCTGCGCGTTCTTACAGGTCAGCTTGAATGCCTACAAATTTACGGAGACGATTTTGACACGCCGGACGGCACATGCATTCGCGATTACATCCACGTCAATGACCTGGCCGATGCCCACATTGCAGCTCTTGATCTGTTACGAACCAGCAAAAGGAAGTTGGACGAGCATATTAATCTGGGGACCGGCGCCGGCTATTCGGTGAAGGAAATAGTTGATAAGTGCCAGGAGATTTCCGGAAAGAAAGTAAAGAGTCTCATAAAGCCTCGCCGGGCGGGGGATCCGCCGCGATTAATTGCCAATTACGCCAAAGCACAAGCACTGCTATCCTGGCAACCACGCTACGAACTCGAAACGATACTGCAAACAGCCTGGAATTGGGAATTAAACCGCAGGTACTAAAGGGTACAATCATTGAAGGCAAAGCCTCTTTGCTTAAATTGGGAGAAGAGAATTGTCCGTTCCAAAAAGCAATATCTGGGAAAAGGCAGTTGTTGCAACAGTTTTGCTAACATTTTTTTGCCTTTTTAGCTGCGTACTGCCTGGTATTGCCGCCAAGAAAGCAGCGCCTAGAAGAACGGGAGCTCAAGGCGGCGGGGGCGGCGGCGTTTACCCGCAATTTCGATTCGGCGGGCAAAAAGTGGTTCGCTGGATTCCAGAGCAGATGCCGCTTCACGTATACATTTCCCATGGACTTTGCCTTGATGAGCTTGGGGTCGACCCAGCAAATGGTGGACCTTTAAGCAACATAGACAACACCTCCGGGTGGCCTGATTTGGTCAGTCAGGCTGTCTCTAACCCGGACGCGTTCAACAACATGAAGGTCGCAGAAAACTACAACGAGCAAATGTGGCAAGCTGCTGCGCAAGGTATAAACCAATGGAAAAAGTTCTCGGCTGAAGGACTCTATAATTTCGAGCTGACAAACAATCCTGAAGAAGCAGATATTTTTGTCTTCTGGACTCACCATTTCGTAAACAAACTTGGACTTGGACTTTTTGCAAATGATATTCGCGGTTACACCGCAAAGTACATGTTGCCCTACGGTCCCGTAATGAGCGCGCTTCAGCAAGGTCAAACGGATCGAATCCAGTTCAAGCCTGTGGTTGTTGTTTTGCGAACGTCAGACACGACAGGTGTTCCAATGCCGCTCGGGAAGCTAGTTGCGGCTTCTGCGCATGAAATGGGACATGTGCTTGGAATTGATGGACATAGTGCAAACCCCCATGATTTGATGAGTGTTTATTACGGAAACGGCACCGTATCTGCAAATGATGCAGCTACAATTAGATATCTCTACAAGCTTCGCCCGGATCTTTTGCCTTAGGAGGTATCAATCCGATGAGCTCTTCTCTGCGCGGTGCAGCAGAAAAGTCTTTCACAGCCCAGGCCTGGGATGGCATCGTCACGTTCATTTTGAAGACAGTGATTCCACTTATCCCGATTGCACTAATTGTTTGGCTGCTGTGCGTGATTATGAATGCCGAAGTTACAGGCACATACCAGGGGATGACCAGTTTGGCAGAAGCGCCACCTGATCTTGCAGGGGCGATCGCTATGCACTTAAATGAGGAGAATGACAAGCTGACTGGCAATGTCATTTTTAAAGCAGATATCAAATACGAGATCACGTCGGGAAAAATGCTTGACGATAATAAGATGCAGCTTCAAATGGAGCAGCAGTACGGTCCTAACGAAAATGACAAACGAGTGTTGACGTTTGAGGGCGCAAAAGATCAAAATGTTCTCAACGGTGTTATACATGATGGGACACTGAATATAAACGTGCGACTGACGAGAGGTTCAACATCCTCCTTCTTCGGCAAAAGATGGTTTGTCAGAACGCTCAATTATTTTGGAGCAGGAATCAAATAGGCAATGTTAAAGGCCAGAACCATGTCACAGTGGGGACTACATCAGTTTTTCCGATCGGCACGTCGATGGATGCTGTGCCTTAGTATCATTTTGCTCGCAGCAAGTATTCTTTCGGCCTGCCAGGATGTAAAACCGCTCAATAAATTTCAAGGCGGCCCCCCCGCAATGAAAGTAAAGGTCATTCCAGTCGAGCAGACTTCTGTCGTCGAAAAAACTCGCTATTTGGCTACACTTAAGTCACGAAAAGCAGTCCCCTTAAAGCCACAAGTTGCTGGTCAAATCGAAGACATACTCGTGCAGTCGGGGGCTAATGTGGCGAAGGGTACGGTGCTCATTAAGCTTGACCCACAAAAGCAACAGGAGACAGTAAATAGCTTGCTTGCAAATTCGCACGCCTACCAAGCAGAAAAAGAGGCTGCCGAAGCGACATTGAAATCACTGATCGCAACTAAGGAATCAAAAGAAGCGGCGCAAGAATTTTCAAAGAAACAAGTCGATCGTTATACATTACTATTCAACCAGGGCGCTATAAGTAGAGAACAAGTAGATCAGAAGAACACTGATTTGCGAATGAATGCCGCTGAAGTCAATTCAGCAGAAAGCCAGATACGAGCACAAAAAGGCGTTATCGCAAAAGCGCAAGAGCAGATATCACAATCCAATGCGTCTATAAAAGAACAGCAAGCACAGCTTAGATACTTCACGATCCGCGCACCATTTGAAGGCACCATCGGTGATATCCCTGTAAAAGTTGGCGAGTATGTAACATCAGACACGCTCTTAACTTCGATCAATCAAAATCAAGAACTGGAAATTTACATCAACGTTCCTACACAACGCTCAGCAGAACTCAAACCAGGTCTGGCAGTTCACCTCCTGGACGTCAATCAAAAGGTACTCGGAACCGCAAAGATCTTTTTCATTTCGCCACAAGTGAACAACGAGAACCAATCAATCCTGGTTAAGGCGCTTTATGACAACAGCAAAAACACATTGCGTTCTGGCCAGCTAGTTACAGCAGAAATACTATGGAAACAGGATCCTGGCTTGCTTGTCCCCACCGAGTCTGTATCAATGTTAGCGGGGCAACCCTTCGTTTTCGTAGCAAAAGATGATGGGAAAGGTCTTCACGCACAGCAAGTATCAGTTGAACTTGGTGAAATTATTGGTGAGAAATATCAGGTGTTGAAGGGACTGCAACCCGGCGACACGGTTGTTTGCTCGGGAATTCAGAACCTGGTTGACGGCATTCCGATTGCGATAAAGGAATAGGCATGTTCGTCAATTTCTTTATCAAACGTCCAATTTTTGCGACTGTCTGTTCTTTGATTATCGTGCTTGCAGGCGGAGTATCTCTTCCCAGTTTACCTGTAGCACAGTATCCAAATATCTCACCGCCTCGGGTGGCCGTTACGGCCAACTACACGGGCGCCAATGCTCAGGTCGTCGAGAACTCCGTTACCAGCCCACTCGAGCAGCAGATCAACGGAGCCGAAGGGATTAAATACATCAGCTCAACCAGCGGCAATGACGGTACATCTCAAATAAGCGTCACCTTTGACCTCGACCGAAACATCGATCTAGCCGCTGTCGACGTGCAAACTCGCATTGCCGCTGTGCAAGGGCGCCTGCCTGACGAGGTCAAACGCACCGGCATCAGCGTGAATAAAGTTTCAACCGCCTTCGTAATCGCCATCGGCTTGGGTTCTCCGGATAACCGCTACAGCAGTCAATTCCTGAGCAACTACGCAGACCTTTATATAAAGGATGCGTTAAAGCGAGTGAAAGGAGTGGGCGAATGCCAAATTTTTGGCGAGAGAAAATATTCAATGCGAGTCTGGCTCGACCCGCAAAAGCTAGCGCATCACAACTTGAGTGCTAGCGATGTTGTCCAGTCAGTGGCTGAACAAAACGTGCAAGTGGCTGCAGGTCAGATTGGACAGGCACCGAACCTTGCCATGCAAAATTTTCAAATGAGTGTCCGCGCCAGCAGTCGTCTGAAGACGCCGCCGGAATTTGAGCAAATCGTATTGAAAACAGGTCAAGACGGCACGCTTATAAAGCTCAAAGATGTTGGGCGAGTCGAGCTTGGCGCTGAGGACTACGGCACAATAGTGCGCTATAGAAACCGAGACGCCGTCGGTTTAGGTATCTTTCAGCGCCCCGGTGCTAACGCGATCGAAGTGGCGGAAGGTGTCCGCAAGGAAATGGATAGGCTGTCCCGATACTTTCCACCGGGGATGGTTTACGAATTTGCATTTGATACCACGCAGGCTGTAAAAGAGTCCATCCGCGAGGTCATGTTCACACTGGCAGAAGCCATTGGATTGGTTGTGTTAGTTATATTCGTCTTCCTTCAGAATTGGCGAAGCACTCTCATACCAGCAGTAACAATTCCGGTATCACTGATCGGCACATTTGCGGTTATGAAGATCCTCGGCTTCTCCGTCAACACTTTAACGCTGTTCGGGTTGACGCTAGCCACCGGACTGGTCGTGGACGATGCGATTGTCGTTCTGGAAAACATCAGCCGCTTCATGGAGGAGAAGAAATTAAAGGCTCGAGAAGCAGCAATACAAGCCATGGGAGAAGTAACAGGTGCAGTTATCGCCATCTCTCTTGTACTGGCGGCCGTATTCATTCCAGTTGCATTTTTTCCCGGCACCACAGGACAACTTTATAAACAGTTCGCGCTAACAATCGCGATATCAGTTGCAATCTCAACGTTCAATGCGTTGACTCTGAGCCCCGCGCTGGCGGCAGTTTGGTTGAACCATAGCGAGAATAAATTCTGGGAAATAATCTTCAAACCGGTTAACATCTTTCTGGACTTTCTCAATCGCGCATATCGAGTAACTTTAGACATCACGCTTAAATTACGGGCTCTGTCCTTACTAGTTTTCTGTGGACTTCTTGCCGTCACGTATTACTTATTTACGATTGTTCCAAGCGCCTTTATCCCAAATGAAGATCGCGGCTATTTCATGACGATCATTCAGGCGCCTGAAGGCGTGTCGTTGAACTACACCTTGCGTGTCATGAAAAATGTGGAGCAGATTCTCGGCAAAGTCCCCGAAGTGAACTCCTCGTTCGGTGTGGTCGGATTTAGCTTTGCTGGTAACAGCCCAAATAACGCGATCGTATTTTCAAATTTGAAGCCGTGGCATGAGCGCAAAGGAAAGGACCAGGATCTGGAGAGCGTTATCAATCGCGTTCGTCCTACGCTCATGTCCATAAGTGAGGCAACCGTTGTGCCGTTCAACCCTCCGGCGATTGAAGGCTTGGGAAGCTACGGGGGTTTCGTTTTCGAGTTGCAAGATTTCCGTGGCTCGAACCTAAAAGACTTAGCTGATGCGAACTCAACGATGTGCCGCCAGGGAAATACCACGCCTGGACTGGTCGGCGTGTTCTCGACGTATCGTCCCTACAGCCCGCAGTTGCTAGTCGAAGTCGATCGCGACAAAGTCAAGGCTTTAGACATTCCACTTGCGGATCTCTTCTCTACATTGAGTGTGTTTCTTGGCTCGGCCTATGTCAATGATTTTGACCTGGGGACGCGCATTTATCGTGTCTATGTTCAGGCGGACCAGGCTTACAGATCGAATCCACACGACATCGAGCAGTTCTATGTGCGTTCGCGAAAAGGTGAAATGGTTTCCTTGAGCAATCTGGTGCGGATCAAAAGAACGTCGGCGCCGCAAACGATCAATCACTACAATCTCTTCCGGTCAACTGAAATAATCGGCTCGCCCGCCCCCGGATTCTCGTCCGGACAAGCCATGATCGCAATGCAAGATCTGGCGAAGAAAACCCTTCCGGAGGGTATGGGATTCGAGTGGTCAGGGATCTCGAAAGAAGAACTTGAATCCGGAACTAAAACAGTGTTGATATTCACGCTGGGCTTGACCTTTGTTTTTCTCGTTCTTGCAGCCCAATATGAGAGTTTTACCGATCCATTCATCATCCTTTTCTCTGTTCCACTAGCCATTCTGGGCGCTTTGCTCGCACAACATTTGCGTGGTTTGGAGAATGATGTCTTCTGTCAAATTGGATTGGTGATGTTGATTGGACTTGCAAGTAAGAATGCGATTCTAATCGTGGAATTCGCCAATCAGCTGAAGGAGAAAGGATTGAACGCAACGGAGGCCGTGCGTGAGGCGGCAGCGATCCGTTTGCGTCCGATTCTAATGACGAGCCTGGCATTTGTGTTTGGTATCCTTCCTTTAGTCTTTGCCACTGGTGCTGGTGCCGCAAGCAGGCACTCACTCGGGACCGCAGTTTGTGGCGGCATGGTTGTATCCACAGCGTTGAGCCTCTATATTGTTCCTGTTATCTATGTGACCGTAGATTACTTCACCTCGTTGTTTCGAAAGAAACTCATCGTCACAGAAACAACGGTCGAAGGAAATGGTGCAAGTCATTTACACGATACGATTCAAGTCGCCGACGAAACGAATCCATCTACCAAAGAACAAGAGAAACGCCTGTAGCTAAGTACGGAGCGTGGACGTCGTCCCGATACTGCTGGCGATCTCATTTTTGCAGCTGCGTATGCAAACACTGCTGGGCCGTTGATTCGGCTCGGCAAACGTATGGAGAGCGGGCATCTTACCGCCCATATGCAAATTCTACTATCTACGCCACCACTTTAGGGAGTCTGACTCTACCACTTGCGAAACTGGGAATGCGTAGCTGCAACGCGCTTCGCGCTTATGGGCGGACGGGACGTCCGCCCTCCATACACAGTCTTAGATCTTGGTTTAGGAAAGTACTGTCACCAACGAAGGGAACGCTTGCAACATGAATCCGACGATGAACAGGATAGTTCCTAGATAACCTAGCACCTTTGGTTCAACGTTGTCGGCGTACCATTCGATCGTAGGGCTGATTGCGGAGATAATCAAAGTTGCCATTACAACGGTCGCGGATAGGCGAACCATGTGGGACATGTCTTGTTTCGTCACATTTGCAAATTGGACGCAAAGTATATCCGTGCAAGCAACCAGGGCTCCTAAAAGAACAGCAAAACCAACCTTCTTCTTGTTCAGTGACGGTTTCTTGCTCGACTTCTCAATCAGCATTGCGGGTCCCAACTTAAAAAACGGCAAGAGCATGCTGGCGGCAAAAACAACGCAGCCGCCAATCGTGGCTACGATTGGATGCCCTTCTAGATAAACGGCAGATCCCAAAGCAACCGCTCTTACTAACGAAATAGAGAACATAAAAAGCGGTGTGTCCTTTTTGTCCTTTCCTAAACGTTCAAGATGCAAACCAAGACAAGAACCAATGCTAATACCAACTATCAAACCAAAGCGTAAGCCCATGGCCAGTCCGTAAAACAGTACGCTCAGGCAGCTATAAGTGAACATCCTGGTAAACGTGCTCAACGGTCCCTTTTCGCCGCCCAGAAGATCGTAGGCAAGAAACAAGCCACCGGCTGCATCAAGTAGCATTCCGAGCAATGAGATTTGTGCACTAAGCTGATCAGACATCTCGATCATGAGAATCGATACCTTTTCAATCTTCGATAATCACTTGTTTGCGACCCCGTTCCTTCGCCAAATAGAGCCGGCGGTCTGCCACTTTGACGAGGTCTTGAAGGTTTTCGGCTTCGTCCGGAAACGATGCCAACCCCGCACTAAATGTCACATGGAAAATCTCGTCGTTCTCTCCATGGAACTCTATCTGTTTCAACTCTTCCATTATTCGTGTTAATGCAACTTGCATGACTTCTTTCTTCTCATGCTTGAAGGCCAAGATGAACTCTTCGCCGCCCCATCTTCCACGAACGTCCTCAACACGGAAGCGCTTGCGAAGCAGGCGCCCAAAGGTTGCAAGCACGTCATCGCCGGCGGTATGCCCATAAGTATCATTGACCTTTTTGAAATGGTCGACGTCCATCAGGCATAAAGAGAATTTGAAATCGTATCGTTGGCATTCTGCAATTACGGAATTTACCTGTTCCGAAAAAGCTCGTCGCAAAAGCAAGCCAGTAAGCATGTCGCGTTCAGAGCGCTCTTTCAATTCACGGGAGCGTTCAAGACGTACCTTCACTCTTGTCAGAAGCTCAACGTTGATAACAGGCTTCGGCAGGTAATCATCTGCGCCAGCTTCATAAGCGGTTAGGCGGGAATTAAGATCCGTTTGCCCGGTAAGGAAGAGAATCGGCACATCACGCCAACGAGGCGAGGAACGCAAAGCGCGGCAAACTTCAAAGCCACTCATGCCTGGCATGACGACATCGAGCAAAATCAAATCCGGATTGAACTCGGACAACACGGTCATCACCTGTAAGGGGTCGAGTACAAAACGTGCGAGAATTCCAAACTGCGCTAAGCAGCGGCAAGTCAATGCAGCAAGATCCTCGTCATCGTCCACAACGAGAACGCGAAAGCGACCACCTTCGCGCATGGCGATCAGCTGGCTTGTGACCCTACGCACCATGTTCGGCTCTAAGGGGCGTTCCAAAAAAAGAGAAGATCCAGCATGCGTCGAGGCAGCACGATCATCTGTTTGCCCGGCATCGCTGATGAATCCGAGTGGCAAATTCTCATATCCTGAAATATCTCGGAGCTCACGCGCAAGCACGAGGCTAGCATCACGGGTACTGGCAGAAACCTCAATGATCGCGGCATCCAAATTCATCTGGCTGGCTTTTATCAATGCATCTTCACTTCTTGTTTGGATGAAATCTAGCGACAATCCAGTATCGGTCTGCCCCCTTGCGTCAGGCAGCGGCTGATCGGTGACAACCAATACTTTGGCCACGGCACCATCATTCTCATCAGCTCCGTCGGCATCGCCATTACTGGCAGTATCAGTCAGCGCAGAGTACTGAGCATGGATAAGTTCAGCTTGCTCTTGCATATGAGTATAAAGCGGCAAGCAAAGTTGAAACTGATCGCGCTGAACCTCTCCGGAAGTTCCAATGCAGAGCTTGAGCATGCGCTCCATATTCTCGGCAAGCCTCCCCATCTCTTCGAAGCCCCAGGAAAGCGAGGTGCCCTTCAGATTGTGAGCAATAGTTATCGCATTATCCAAAAACGTATTTTGTATGCCTGATTCCAAAGTATTTAAGATGGTTCCGAGCTTGCCCAAACGATCCGGGATGGACTTGACGAATCGTATTTTCAGTTTGTCGAACTCGACGCTTGAAGGCATTCCGGTCATATCGCCTGAGCCTGTTTGGGGCAGAGGCACAGGAGCCGAACTAGCATCCAGAAGCGGCGTTTCACCGCTGAAGGGACTGTCGTAATTTGAACCCAATAAACCAAACAGTTGAGCGCTAAATACAGACGTTCGAAGCGGGCGATGCGCCACTAGTGAGACTTTCAAATCCTCTCGCAGCATGCGATAGAAATCTTCGTCTCGCCATTGCCTCGCGACAAAAACGATTGGTATCTCATCATTTTCATCGCGAACTTTCGCGATCAAACCGAGCCCATCAATATCAGACATTTGTTCGCCAACAATGATCAGGTCCGGCGGAGTGTTAGTTACGAACTCCATCGCTTTTTGGCAGCTAGAGTCGTAAACGACCTCATGACCGCGGACCGCTAATATTGTGCTGGCAAGGTTGCCCAGCTGCTTGTCCTTCTCGAGGACAAGGATACGCTTTTTCATCGTCCACCCCCACCCCTTTATGCCACGCGGGGCAATCAAATTCGCTTAGAATTTATGCGCGGTGGCAGATTTCGATAATACTGCCGTGCGGCGGACAGAACAAACGGAAGTTGGAGCGAGGATCAGCACCCACGCCTCGCGAAACGTGAATTGCAGTTGCGCCACGCCAGATCAAGCCGGAGGCTTCACGACGTGGTAAATCCGAGTTCGTGATTATCGGTCCATAGATTGGTATGCGAACTTGTCCGCCATGTGTATGCCCGCCGAAGGCAAGGTGCACACCGGCATCCTGAAGGCGCTCCAATCGATTAGGCACATGCACGAGCGTCAGTATCAAATGATCCGGTGGAGCCTCGCTCACTAGCTGCTTCAGTCGAGGCTCCGCAATGCCTGGGTAATCAATTCCAACAATATGCAATTTATCCGCGGAGTGTGTCACAGCAGAGTTGCGCAAGACTTTGATGCCGGCGCCTTCCAAAGCCTGAACCATCGGCTGCACATCGCGCATTTCCTTGGGCGCTCGAAATCGCCGCCAGACTCTACCGACAGTGCGATGAATCATATTGTAGTCGTAATAATCATGGTTACCTAGCACCGCATAGGCTCCAATGCGAGGAGGACGGGCAATAATCTTAGATGCGTACTCGATCCCCGAGTAATTTTCAAAGATATCACCGGTGATGACTATTAGATCGTACTGTTCTTCCGTTGCCTTTCGCAGGAATTCCAACTTGTGCGACTCGGGCTTGGATAGATGAAGATCAGAGATATGCAAGACGCGCAGTCGCAACGGTTCATCGCCTTCAACTAGCGGACCATCTTCGCCATTGCCAGTGTTGACCTTGACCGAATCAAGCCGGTAGCGGCGCGACTCGACGAGACTGGCATAGAGGTACGTGCCCACGCCAGCAGCCGCAACAGACGCCAGAGAGGCAAAAATCACCTTCCGGCTACGCGGACTTTCGAGGAATTTGGGCCAGTTCATAGAACTACGCTACTGTCTCGGTAAGGACTTCCAGCTGAGCTTCCACACTGGGACGATGACGATTTGCGATATCTGGAGCTGTCAGAGTCGCGAACAACCAACGCACAGGAAAGGATAATGCAATAAGCATTGTAGCAAACAGCAAATCGTAAGGCAGGCAATACCAAGTCAAGTTACGAATTTGCTCGGACAGAAAGGGCTGATAGTGGAGATAGCTCGACTCGCCTTCGAAAAGGAGCACTGCAATGCTTATGCCAAAAACAATGGTCAATCCGATCAAGTGCGTGATTGAAATACCACCCAAGGAGGCAAGCAATTGCCGCCAACTCTTCCGTTCGTCTGGTGTAATCCAGGCGGCAAATGCAGAACCAAATATGATACCAAACAGGTAGGGGAAACCGGGCTCCTGAAAGTACTCAAAGCCGCCGCCGGCCGCAAAAGGAAAGAGTCCAATACGCGGTCCGATTAGACCGAGAAGGAGATAAATAATCGGTGCGAACAACGCAAGCGGTAAGCCGAGAGTGTAAGCCATCGTAATTGCGATAGGCAAGAGCGGCACATAAGAGCTGAAGCGCACCTCTTCAGTCGCTTCTTTCAAGACTGGATAGTTTTGTTCAATACGAGTGCGCCATTGCTCCGGCGCAGACAAAACCAACTTGACTGACACCTGATGAGCATAGCGCTCTAAATTGTGCCTGGTCGGTGTAGGCAAAGACAGAGAAATGAACGAAGCAAAAAACAGCAATTCGCAAGACAACAATGTGACGACTAGTTGCCCAAGAAAAGATTTCTTCTTCAAACTGCGTAGGTTTTGTTTGAAACCAGTTTGCAAAATAAGACTCCGGATGAACCTGGATTTAGTTTTGCTTTGTCACAGGTGCGGGAACACCTTGTGAGCTCATCACTAGTTTAATATCCACCCTCTTGGTTTTCCAGTCCGAAATACACTTATCCACTAGATTCTTAAATTCGTCAGATTTTATATTCTCTGTCCACAGCACCAGCGCATCTTCGCTGTTGTCCTGATAATATTTTCGCCTCAATCCCAGGCTCTTAAAACCGTACTTATAATAGAGTTTTTGGGCGGCGTCATTCGAGACGCGAACTTCTAGTGTCATGCGTACGGCATTCACAGAGATGGCCGACTGTATATCGTTTATGAGCAGTAGTTCGCCCAAACCAAGCCGGCGAAAATCAGGATGAACCGCAAGCGTCGTTATGTGGGCTTCATCGTCGATCAGCCAGAAACCGGAATACCCCAAGACTGTTCCTGTTTCGGGATCAAATGCGGTGAAGTATATACCGCCGGGATTATTAATTTCATTTATGAATGACTGGCGCGACCAATGGTGGCTGCCGAAAGCAACCGGTTCAATCTCCATAATCTGATCCAGGTCAGCAACGACCAGGCGCCTGAGATGAACTTCCATGTCCTGCCTTGAGTGTAATTGAGGGACTGCGCAAGTATAACGGCAGCACATTATCCCACGGATATGCCTTGGATAGCGCTTCTCGTTCCATTTTCTGTGATTTTACCTGCATTCTCTCCCAGGCCAGAAGAGCCGAGGACGTTGCCAAATTAGGGATCTCCGGGTACGGAAGCAAGGTATTTCCATTTGCTAAGAAGAGCGCACTGTCTACTTGCGCTGACAAAATAAGGTTCGGAACCGCGGCCAGGCGGGATTTCACTTCGCCGGCCGCTGCGCAGAACGACTCAACAAGCTGTTCGGCATGCATGTTCTCAGCAAAAGCAGCTCCAAAATACTGACCAGCACCGGCAGGAGCAATGACGGAGACGGGTCTGCGCTGCGAAGCATTAGCTACAATTTCCAGTACCGAAACGGGGAAAACACCAATCTTGAGTGCTTGCCCCAGACTGCGCGCGGTGATTACCGAAACGCGAACCCCAGTAAAGCTCCCGGGACCGATGCCAACAACGATCAAATCGATCTCGCCCTTCTTCCATGCCGCATCTTTCACAATCTGGTCGATACACACGATTAGTTTTGAGGCAGCTTCCTGGCGATTTGAATCTTGCGGAACATGCTTCATCTCACGAACAATCTGCCCGTCTTTCATCAAGGCGAGCTGAATATCAGGAGTACTCGTATCGAAAGCTAAGACCTGCATTCGCTGATCACTGCGCAGTTTTTTCCTGCTGTTCAGAGGAACTGCCAGCGCCACCGCCATCGGTACCAGTTCCGGCAGCCGTTGTGCCGTTGCCGTTGCTAGTGCCTGAGTTAGCAGCGCCGGCAGCGGGACTAGCTTGTCCAGCCGAGACCTCTACATTAGCCTGGTCAGCAGATCTTGCAGGCTCAACGGGGCTGTCGGGCTGCGTAACTGAAGAAGCACTTGAGCTTTCGGAGTCTTGCGCCGTATCATCTGCAGAGCTGGCGCTAACAGTCCCTTCGATGTAATCAGTGATCTGTTCTCCATCGGGCTCATCTTCGCCTTCACCAATTGGTGAAATATCAAGCAACTCCCCAGGCACCAGTCCTAATGCCTGCAGCATCTCGGGATCGAGCCCTTCAAGCCCTTGCTGCCCAGCCATTTCAATCAGTTCCATCAATTGCTCGGGCGTAAGCTCCGGTGACTCTTGTGCCATTGGCTGTGCATGGAAGAACAATTGGATGGCTTCCTGACGGATAGAACTGAGCAACTGCTCAAACATTCCAAAGGCTTCTTTCTTGTACTCTTGCAGCGGATCTCGTTGACCATAACCGCGCAAGTGGATACCCTCGCGAACGAGATCAATGTTGTGCAAATGATCAATCCACTTACCATCAATTGTTCTGAGCAGAATTTGCTTCTCGAGCTCACGAGTCGATTCAAGCCCGATATGCTCTTCGCGAACCTGATAAGCAAGACGCGCTGCATCACGCAACTTATTTTCCAGCTCAACGTAAGAGAGACCCTGAAGCTCTTGCAACTGAATATCGGCAAGCATTGGGATGTCTGCGGACAGTGCAAGCATTAGCTCTTGCAAGGCTCCACCTTCCCAAGATTCCGGAGGACTTTCGGGATCGAGGTGAGTACCAATTACGATCTCCACATACTCATCAAGCAACTCGATCATTGCATCGCGCAATTCGGCTCTTTCCAAAATACGGCGACGCTCGCGGTAAATAACTTCCCGCTGTGTGTTCAAAACATCGTCGTACTGCAGAACGTGTTTACGCATATCGAAGTGGTGAGCTTCTACTTTCTTTTGGGCGTTCTCGATCGATTTGGTTACCATCGGAGATTCAATCGGCATTTCTTCATCGGCCTGGATGAAATCCATCAGCTTGGCGATTTTGTCACCACCGAAGATCTTCATCAACGTATCTTCAAGCGAGAGATAGAAACGTGAACTTCCAGGGTCGCCTTGTCGTCCAGCACGACCTCTGAGCTGATTATCAATCCGTCGAGCTTCGTGGCGCTCAGTGCCTATGATGTGCAATCCACCAAGCTGTACAACTTCGTCATGCTCAGCATCAGTTTCTTTCTTGTATTTCTCTTTGACTTCTTTAAGACGCGCTTCGTAGTTCTCGTCCCAGATATCGAGACCTTCTTCCTTCAGTTCTTCTTTGGCGAGATATTCAGCATTTCCGCCGAGCAAGATGTCCGTTCCTCGACCAGCCATATTGGTAGCAATAGTAATTGCTCCCTTTCTACCTGCCTGAGCAACAATCCTAGCTTCTTTCTCGTGATGCTTAGCATTGAGTACATGGTGCGGAACGCCTTTGCGAATCAGCGCCACCACTTTCGCGGTGCGCAGCATCGAATAGAGATAATCGATCATATCCCCACTCTTGGCATTCTCTTGCTCAAAATCCGTTACCGCTTTTTCAAGCTTAGCCGGGTCAATCAAACCTGGGCGCTCGAAGATCTTCATGAGCGCATCAACCGACGCACCAGAGTATTTCTTGTTTTTGATTTCGTCGATAATTCTCTTGATTTTCTTGTTGAGATATTCGCCCATTCGCTGAGGCGTTCCCATCAAATCAGCCACGAGCTCTGACTTCTCGATACTAGTTGTACCAACAAGCACTGGGCGCCCCAGTTCGTGCAATTCGATAATTTCTTCGACAACCGAATAGTATTTTTGCTTTTCAGTTTTGTAGATAACGTCGGATTGATCTTTTCTGATCGAAGTCTTGTTAGTAGGAATTGCCACAACGTCAAGGTTGTAGATCTTCTGAAACTCGGCTGCCTCAGTCATAGCTGTACCGGTCATACCTGCCAGCTTCGGATACAGACGGAACAAGTTTTGATAGGTGATAGAAGCATACGTCATCGTTTCTTCTTGAATCGGAACGTTTTCCTTAGCTTCAACAGCCTGGTGCAAACCGTCGCTCCAACGCCGACCGACCATCATACGGCCGGTAAATTCGTCAACGATGGTGACCTCGTATTTGCCTTCTTCATTCTGGCGGATGACGTAGTCAGTGTCGCGCTTGTAGAGCTCTTTCGCACGCAAGGCCTGACAGAGATGGTGAGCCAGATTCCAGCGAACATCATAAAGGTCTGGAACACCGAGAATTTTTTCGGCATTGGTGTGACCACGCTCTGTCAAAAGCACATTGCGAGTTTTCTCATCGACAAAGTAGTCGCAATCTTCATCGTCTTTGTCTTTACCACGATGAAGCATCGGCGCCACTGCCGCCATTGTTTTGTAGATCTCGACATATGATTCTGTCGGGAAACCGGAAATAATGAGCGGCGTTCTGGCTTCGTCGATCAAGATGTTATCGACTTCGTCCACGATAGCCATGTAATAAGGCCGCTGCGCGAGCGTCTCCAGTGAGGTACGCATGTTGTCGCGCAGGTAATCAAACCCGAATTCGTGGTTGGTACCATAAGTGATATCAGCCCGGTAAGCTTGGAACTTTTCATCATCACCCTGGTGAGAATAAACCAGACCAGTAGTCAAACCGAGCCATTTATACAAACGCCCCATCCACTCAGAGTCACGCTTGGCCAAATAGTCATTGACGGTTACGACGTGAACGCCGCGCCCGGTTAAACCGTTGAGATAAGCAGGTAAGGTAGCAACAAGTGTCTTACCTTCCCCTGTTCTCATTTCAGAAATTTTGTTGTAGTGAAGCGCAGCACCACCGACAAGCTGCACGTCAAAGTGACGCATGCCGAGAACGCGCTTTCCAGCCTCTCGCGCTACGGCGAATGCTTCAGGCAAAATGTCGTCGAGAACCGAGGATAAAATGCGATCGTGCTCGTAACGAAACTGACCAGGCATCTTCGGAGCATCAGACGGAATCAACTCTTTATTCACAACGCCTTTGAGGGCGTTATCAATTTTGTTGCGGAACTCGGCTGTCTTGCCCTTCAGCTCGTCGTCGGTCAACTTCTCAAAAGGAGCAGCAAATGTATTGGCTAGGACGACCTTAGCCTGCAAGTGCTTAAGCTTTTTCTCATTGGTGTCGCCGAACAGCGCTTTGAACCACTGCCTGGCCTTATCTTCGAAGCTATCCGACATTTATTTGTGCGCTCCTCTTGAGTGCTCGAAATGGCGCAAATGCAACCACAGCCTAAATTCTATCATGATGACTACTGACATCCCGAACTCACAAGAATGTCTTCAGAGTCAGCGGAACTCAGAAGCTTACTGCGAATACGGGCAATTTTGCTTAGCTTCACGACATTATTTAAGATGGAGAAGATCAGCTACAATCGGAGCACGAACAGCAGTTTTCGAAACGCGCCAGCAGAGCCATATCAGAGGCACGGCATAACAAGAGGCGAGAATGCGCAGTTACAAACGGCAGTAGTCAGCGGTTACAAAGCTTTATGAACGACGACGAATGCTTGGCAAGGGGACAGTTTTTTGCAGGATACTGATTGTATGAATGACGGCAAAGATAAAATCGCACTATCCGGCAAAAGCCTTGAAGAAATAAGTAAGTTCGTCAAGGAACTTGGCCTGCCAAACTATAGAGCAAAACAGATTCACAGCTGGATCTACAGCAAGTACGCTGATTCCTTCGAGCAGATGAGTGATCTTTCAAAGGAAACTCGCGATTTGCTCAATGAACGGGCAACAGTCGGATTGCTCAAACTCGCACATCTTGAAGTTAGCAACGACGGCACCAGGAAATATCTGTTTCAATTGCCAGATGGAAAAATGGTTGAATCGGTACTGATGTCGTTTGACGATCGACCAAGCTTGTCAGCATGTGTATCAAGCCAGGTTGGATGTGCTGTTGGATGCACTTTTTGCGCAACCGGATTTTTGGGATTCAAACGCAACTTGTGTGCGCAAGAAATCGTTGACCAAGTAATGTCGATTCAACGCGAGTCCGGAAAACGCATCTCGAATATCGTTTACATGGGACAGGGCGAGCCGTTATTGAACACCGAGGAAGTTATCGAATCGATTCACCGCATTCGAGATTCGGTAGGTATCGGTCAACGACACATTACCGTTTCCACTTCTGGTATCATCCCTGGTATCGATCAACTGGCAAAGGAAGAGCTTCAGATCACATTGGCGCTTTCGCTGCACGCGCCGGATTCTGACACACGAGATGAAATCGTGCCTATCAACAAAAAGTTTCCCGTACCTGAACTTATTGAAAGCCTGGAACGTTATTACAACAAAACCGGCAGGCGTATCACAATCGAATACGTCTTGCTTGCCGGCGTAACGGATGACCCAGATCAGGCGGTACAACTTGCAGAGTTAGTGCGGAATCTTCACTGCAATATCAATTTGATTCCTTACAATCCAACAAGAGCAAAAGATGGTGCCGTGCTTTACGAGCGACCATCAATGGAATCACAACGCCGCTTCAAGCAGCTAGCTGAAAGTAGCGGCAAGACAGTCACAATCCGCTTAGAACGAGGAACTGACATCAACGCGGCTTGTGGACAGCTACACAATAGCTTTATTGAAAGCGGGAAATAACAAAGCGCCAAACTTACACCGCAGGCTCAGCCAATCTTAGAGATTGAGGTATCCCGCCCGTCCTCCCACGAGAACCGGAGAAGCCGATTCAGAAACTTCCCCTCAAAGTCGCATTTGCCATCACAATAGTGAAATAAAAGCGCGGTGCGAGCCTTTGTACATTGCCAATCGGAAAATTCAAAAAAAACAGGAAACTCTGGAAGAGGGATCATCAAACAACTGCCAGTGAGTCCCTAGCAAACGGCTTCCAAATGAACTTACTTCTCTCAGCCTGCACGTGGCCCCATGGCACACCGGGCTCGTGATCGAACACAACTAGCCAATTTTTATTGGCAGCTGTAGCCAGCCAACGCGACTTGATATCGCAAGTCTCCAGCGGATAGTGGTCGTAGCCCATCACCCACGGCGGTGGTAAATGACTTTGCGTCGGGATTATGTCACCGAAGTAAACTCCGTGATTTCCATTCGATTCGAAAGTAATTATCTGGTGATGACTGGTATGACCACCAGAAACGTGTACCTTAATGCCAGGAAGAATTTCATGATCACCCTCAAGTGCAATGAGCATGTTGTTATCCAAAAGCGTCTTGAAATCGGCTTCTCGATAGCTTGCTTGCGCGCGAGCATTTGCCTTATATGCAAATTCCAACTCACCTTTTTGCGTGTAATATTTTGCTTTCGGAAAAGTTGGCGACAACTTTCCATCGCGATCCACGCAAGCACCGCCAACGTGATCAAAATGGAGGTGAGATAAAACCACCGCGCTCACGTCTGTATTGGACAATCCAATTGATTCTAAAACATTGTTGTGATCAATCAACGTCTTCAAATCATAACGAGCGCGTTCTTTTTCTGACCACCGCGGACCCATCCCTGTCTCGATTAACACGTTCCCGTTAGGGGTTTGAATGAATAGCAAATTGCAGCTGAGCTCAACGCGGTTGGCCGCATCCGCAGAAGCAACATTAGCCCATAGCGCCTTGGGAACGACGCCAAACATGGCGCCGCCGTCAAGTTTAAAGGTTGACTCGCGAATGATACTTATTTCAAAATCGCCAAATTTCATGCTATTTTCCTGGATCGCTTATTCGGGTTAAACTTGGCTTCTTCCTCCTCAAAACATCTGCAGGTGAGTCGTCGTAAAGCAACCACAGAGTTCTGTTTGGATAATGATCAACAACTTGCTTATTTTGTTCGGCACTTCCTTCGTGAGCCCAAAGAATGTTTGAGTTGGCCAAGTCAGCTCCGTTGTATACCCACTCATGATGAAAGAAATGTTCTGGTCCATATCTAACAAAAATCAGATGTTTTCCACCTCGAGCCTCAAGATCCCGTATTATCGCTGCTCTTGCATTGTACCAGCTTCCTGGATCGGTTCTTCTTTGATTTAGAAGGGCATTCCAAGTAAGTAAGACAAAGACGCAGCTAATAAAGAGGGCCAGCAGCCGTCCAACACTTCTTTCTCCTATCCTCCAATGAACAAACCTCCGCATTGACTGAAGAAGTAAAAGAAAGAGAAGTCCAGTAATTGGTGCCGCATAATGCGGCAAGAACCAAGTCTCGGTTGCAAGACCACACAACTCCATGGCAACGGCAATCCCAGCCAATTTCATCCAGTGATTCCTAAAAACAAAGGGCAAGGCTACGAAAAAGCAGGAAAGTGCGGGTCCAAAGAAAAAGTCGATGAATTGTGGAATCTTTCTCGTCAGGAGCACTCTTGTAAAACCAGAAAGGTTCTGCTGTTCAGCATAGCTTTGCATGTTCTCCTCATACAATTGCCTCTGTTGGAGATTACTGAACAAAGTCTTTTTCTCCAACGGTTGTGTTAAAAAGACCGGCACAAAGAACTTACTTTCATACATTCGATAAGGCAATCGAAATGCATCGCCTGTTGTTTCAAGATTGATCTTGGTTTGAAAGAAGACTGTCAGAGAACCGATCACAATTAGTGGAGTGAGTTTTGACAAGGAAGACTTACCAGCCCGATAAATCAGTACTGCAAAAACACCGAAAGCAGGCAAAGCAGCCAGCCCTCCTTCAAAAGGTCGACTCAGGAATAGCAGCGCAGCACCGGCTGCAAGAATTGCCGTGCCGCGAAAGCTTAGCCTATTAGCAAGTACTCTGATCGCGCCATAAACCAAAGCGCCTCCCAGGGCAGCGACGGCTCCGCCGAAAAAGCCCTGACTCCAATATCCGACTGGAAGCCCCATTTCAAATGGACGTCCAAAAAATACCAATTGAATTACTGCAAGCATTCCACCAATAAAGGCCCAACGCGCAGGCATCCATTGCTGCAACATCCAACAGATTGCAGCACAAGCAAGAGAAATGCTAATCCAAACGCCGAAGATAGGAGAACCGCAGATAAATTTGCCAATCGCCAAGAAGAGCCCCTGCCCAGGTGGATACTTAGATACATATTTGGGTTGCACAAGAATGTGGAAGCTATCAAAAGCATTGCTGTCTTCCAGTCCAGGATTAGTGAGTCGCCCGTGCACAAATGTGTCGCACGACAGCAGGTAGGAAAATTCGTCGTGCACATTTGGCTGTGGATGATAAAGGAAATAGAGCGCAGCGCTCGCGGAAAACGCAAACACAAAGACAATGAAGAGAGCAAGCAATACATTGTTGCTAAAATGAGTCAATCGCCAAAGCTGCATCACTTTAGCCCCTTTATCCCTTTTTGAGCAGCAATGAAATTGCCCAAACGCAGCCAACAGCGGCCAGCAAAAGACCATATTTTACGCTATCCGGCTCGTACAAAAACTCTACAGTATGCTTGCCAGGCTTCAAGCGCACGCCGCGCATAAAGCCATTGCAGCGAAGCACTGGAGTCTCCACACCATCAACCTTGGCTTTCCAACCAGGGTAATATTGATCCGCCAAAACTAGAATGCACGTTTTTATTGGAGCCGCCTCAATAGTCAACCTCTCCGGGATACGTTCCGCTATGGCAAGGGGCTCAATTGGACGCACATCCACCTGAGCGTCGGCTAGGCTCGATTTATTGGACTCAAGAAGTGTAAGTTTGTTTGCGTCCCATCCTGACTTTTCAGAGTCATAGACCTCAGAAATAACGTCGTCCCTTGTATTGAAGATTTTCCAAGAATATGACAAGTAGGCGCGAGGAAGAGCATCGATCACGCGGTAGACACGGAAATTCATTTGCTCATTTTGCGCCACCAATTCAAAAAATCTGGAGTCCAATATTGGAACAGGATCATGAGGACGACGCTCCGAGAGATAACGCCATACTTGCGTGAGGGCAATCCGAGAAGCAGTCATTTGCAAGAATCTCGCCAGTGGAATATCTGTTGGAGCTTCAATCTGCGCATTCCGTTCAGCGCTACTCTCGAAGATATATTGCCCGCTCTTCATATAACTATTTAGAAACAGGTAATAATATTCGCCCACCATCCCCCCCTCAAAACCGAATACTTCAGGGATTTCGAAATCCATATTCGTAAAAGGACGAAGCACTTGCCGGCTATACTGATAGCTACCGATAGAAGATTTGAGGCTACCGCCTGTATCAATGTCTAGTGGAACAGTAAACCGTTGCACAAAAACGGGAGCGATTCGAGGCGTCGGCTCGTCCCGCCTAAGAAGCCCCTTCTCCGAAAGAGTGGATAGCACTATGCTGCCACTGTCAAAAAAACCTGGCGGCGCTTCATAATGACTATATCTGTAAGCGTGTGCTAGAAGTGCTATAGAGCAAGCCGCGCACGCTAGCCCCGCGCCGATCAGACTTTGCCCCTTTCTTTGCATCAGCCGCAAAACCAATAGCATGCCCAGCGCCAAAGCACACCAAATAGCCATGCTTACAGCAATCATGTTCTGCCCCTTCAATGGCAGACCGGCATCATTGCTTTCCAATGCAATAAAGGGAAGAATGCTCCAAGGAGCATACATTAGCAAGAGGCTGACAAGGAGCCCTACAGCAAAAATTGCTTCTGGAAGAAGTGCTTGTGCTCCGTGCCTCAAGTAATCACGGACGCCTCGCGCGGCGAACAAAGCCAATCCAAAAATCACGAAGAACAGAAGCTTCGAAGGAAATCGCAAGATCGATGTTCCGGGAACAAAACGCACGAGAAAGTCGGCGCCCGGTAGGTTAGAACCAAGGGAAGCAAGTACAAAAATTACAATGCCTACGATTGCGATCTTAAAAAGAGACCCGCCCTTCCTCTGGAGTCCCAACAAGACGAGTGCCCCCACCAACGTGCTCACGAAAGCAGAAGAGAAGTATGGTCCGAGGCTCTTTGGTTGAACCAGAGCCCGTAAATCCGAATGCCTGAGTTGAAGCTCTCCCAAGCCTTGCGACACGAAAATTGAAAGTAGATCGTACCAACTAGAACTGAACATTAGAACTTCTTGGGAATCTAATCCATCACTACGCCGAGACAAAGGCGCCCATTCGATTGCCGGCAACATTGAAGGTAAGGATATCAGTCCCCCTATGATCACGGCTCGAGCATAAGCAATCGCCAGAGGCTGCTTCTCGCTATCTTGCGTATGAATTATCAAATAAGCAAGGTAGCTGATGAAGCACAGCATCGCCGGCACCCAAATTTCAGGACGTCCTGCAGTTATCAGAAGTCCGATCACGCACGCCATGAATACAGTGTGGAGAGAAGGCGGGCTTGCAGACTTCTTATGCATCTGCGTGGCTGACCAAAGCAAAAATGGAAACCACGCAGCAGCAGCTATGATAGTGTAGTTGTTGCTCAGTGAGAACATGTAACCAGACAATGCAATAGCAATACCACCGGTGATGGCAGCCAATTCACCCCATCCAAAAGAATATATGAGCAAGAAAGTGCCTAACCCAGCCAGCGCCTGACTTAAAATCATCAGAAAGCTCAATCCAACATTGAACGAAGCCAGAGCAAAAATCCAATTCAAAGGATAAAAGATGCCTGGTGAACTGATAGCAGCTTGAGGCATTCCGCAATAATTCAACGGGTTCCAAAGAGGAAAGTGTCCATGCGCGACGGACCTCCCAATAAACATACACAGTGGCTCAAAGAAGTGAGTTATGTCCTCTATAAACCAGCTGGCCGTCCCGCAAATAAAAGGAGCATAGAAGATAACCAGCAACACCGTCAGCAGCAAGAAGAAGCGAAACGACTTAAATGCTAGAGATGCCAATTTCCTCTCCCCCGACAAGAGATGCATTGTATCAAAGAAAGAAAAAATCAGAACGCTAATTTATTGTGCTTTTGATTCCGTGCCTGATTCAACAGAATCCAAAGCTCGTATTGATTCTTGCACTTTCAGTAAGCTTTCTGATTTAGGATAAACCTTGGCGAGCCGTTCCAGTTCCACCAAGGCAACACGATCAGCTGGGTAAATTTCTAACCATGATTGAATGCAACCCAAGGCATCCTCGTATTTGCCTTTTTCAATGGACTCCCTGGCTTGTTTTGCGTAATCTCGTGCTCTGTCAATTCCTACGCGCCGACTCTCACCGATACAGTATTCCGCCCTTGTCCAATCCTTTTCGCCTGCATAGGCGCACGCTAGCATAGCCCAAATTTTTGTTTCAGAAGGCCGCAACTTCAAGGCTTTCTTCAAAAGACGTTTGGCTTCCTCATACTTTTCTGTTTGGATATAAGCATCAGCGATGATCAAATATGCACCTTGGTGCTCTTTCAAGAATTGCTCGTCTTCCAGAAATTTTTGGCAGTGTTCTAAAACAAGCTTTGGATCTGCACCTGGAGGCATGCTGTGAGGTATTCTCCCCTTTCCTAAAAAGACAGGGCTATATGTCTCGGCAAGCCTAAATTGATACAACTTCTTGTTTGGATCTTTCACGATGGCTTCCTTTAGAAGATCTCTTGCTTGCTTGAACTGGCAGCTCTGCATTAGTTTGAACGCTTCCAAATTCAACAAGCGAGGATCCCCAGGGAACAGTCGCTTGGCTGCAAGCAGCCTCTTTTCAGCTTCAGCGATTTTATCTTGGAGGATATCGGCTTCAATCAAGGCTGCAAATGCTTTCAAGTTTGGACATGTTTCCAGAGAATGCTCAAGCCAAAAAATGCCCCTGCGAGCATCTCGGCTCAAACAAGCGATTCCGATCTCGGCCATTACATCGGCCTTCTGCTCTAGCGTTGCGTTTCCATAATCAAGGGAATCATAAATAGGTCCTGCGTGAGCAAATACCCAATCGTCATCCTCCTTGGAATATTGCTTGCTTTCATATGATTTTGCAACATCGAACTCCAGATAATTACGATCATCCGAGTTCGGGGGAACATTTTTCACCGCTTGCGCAATCCCCTCTGGACAGGCGATAAGACGCGCCAACAAATCATAAGGAGTTCTAATTTTGAACTGTCTGAGAAGCTGCAAAATTTTCGGATCGCGGAATTGCTTTTCCAATTCGCTCAGACTGATTCCAAAAGGGGATTTTGAGGCAACTGCGCAAGTATCACCTAATCCGGAATCAAAAAGATATATAGTCGGGTACACTTGATGCAACGCCGAAAGAATTTGTGAAAGGTTCGTTGGCGAAACTTCATTTCGTTGACACCACATGAGGAACAGTCCATCCTTATTTAGCCTGTCGCTACAGAGGGTAAAATATTCTTTTGTAAACAGGTTGCAAACCCCGATCTGCCACGGGTTCGACGGCTCGGATAAGATTAGATCAAACTTTTGATCAGTACAAAGCAATAGGTTGCGTCCATCAGATGGTTCTATTACACACCGAGAGTCTTTCTCTGGAATAAAATTGACATGATGGAAAAATTCGGAGGTCTTGCAAACGACCTCCTCAATTTCAGCGCAGATCGCCTTGACGATCGGAAATCGTAAGGCATAACCAACAGTCACTCCGCTCCCCCATCCCACAATGCAGACCTGCTTACTATCAGGTTTCAGGCAAAGAGGCAAAATGGAAATCATGGCTTGATTTTCCATGTCGTGCGCGTCGGAAGCATCACAATGGCCGTTTGTGAAGAGAGAGGTCGCAAACGGATTCGTCTCTCTAGCAACAGCAACGGTGGCACACATTCCATCTTGATAAAAAATCGTATTCTTCTTCGTGGACTCAGTCCACTGTTCCCAGGAAGGAATTCCCCGATTCAAGACTAATTTTCTTCTTTCATGCTGAGCATAGGCCAGGAAATAGCGATTCAAAATTTGTGGAGAGCTAAAGGCCCATACACTGACAGCCACCATAGAAAGCGCCACGAAAATCGCGATGCTTCTTTTCACCGTCCCAAAGAAATATAACAAAACTGCGCCGATACAGAAATTCAAGAGAGAAGCTAGTATCAGTGATTGCTCTGCTCCAAGTATCGGGATGGCAAAAAATCCTGCTACGAATGCACCAATTATGGCACCACAGGTGTTCATGGAGTACAGTTTGCCTACCGAACTGCCGAGTTTATCTAAATTGCGAGCACAGACCTTTACGGCCAAAGGAAATAAGGCACCTAAAGAAAGAGTGATCGGCAATAAAACAACAGCAGCCCCAAGGAACCTCAAAAGCATGCTGAGCAGTTCGTTACTCTTGACCATCATGCCTAAGACCAAATTCGTATAGGGCAAATAATTGAAGACTGCCAATGACAAAAGTCCCGCAAAGCACAAATATGCTTGTGCAATTGCAAACCATGTTATTGGTGACTTGAGCTTATCTACTTTCTTGGCGCAAAAAAAGCTTCCAGCGAAAATACCAATCAAAAAGGTAGACAGCATGATGGTGAAAGCATAAGTAGTCGAGCCGATTACCATCAAGAGAATTCGCGTCCACCCAACCTCATAAAACATCGAAAGCCCACCGGACAACAGGAAGCACCAAAGTAAAACCCTGACCTCCTTGGAAGATTGCAAGTCGGTGTCCTCAACAGTGCTGATTCTTTCAAGCTTCCCGTTGTCTTCTAAAGTAGTTTTCCTAGAGCCGTACCAAAGAAAAACGACAGTCGCAAAAATTGCGAAATTCATTGCTGACGCAACAATGGTCGTAACGCTCAAACCAAAAGTAGGAATCAAAAAGAAACCAGCCATCATCGCCCCTAAAACGGCACCGAAGGTATTGACGGCATATAAGGTTCCAACTTTATTACCAGCAGTCTCGATAGATTCGGTGACATACTTGGAAAGCAACGGAAGCGTGGCGCCCATGCATGTGGTCGGAGGAAGCAAAATAACGGCCGCCACAAGATATCGGAGCATTCCAAAAAGAATCGGATTCAAATGAAAATGCTGAAAGTTTGATTGATAGATTGGCACAGCAAAATTGAAAAGAAGCGGTGACAGAAGCGCCCAAACGGCTATTAACCCCTCTAGAATTCCATACAAGAGGAACGGATCGATTTTACCTTTGTCTGATTGCTTGCCGGCAATGAAGGATCCAAGAGCCAATCCTGCCATAAATACGGATAAGACAGTTGAAGTAGCAAACTGTGTTGAACCAAAAACAAAGACCAGAGACCGTGTCCAAATAACTTGATAGATCAAGCTACTAAGCCCGGACACCAGGAACAAAATGACGACAAACCAATATTTGGCAGCGAATCTGTCTTTTAACGCAGCTGACGCGGAATTTGTCATTACTCTACTTCTTTCAAGATCAAAGATTTGTCCGGAACTTTATCCCGCGGCAAAAGCGGCAAGCCATACTGCTCAAGCTTTCCTTTAATGTTCTTTTTCATCAGCTCGGTTGGCGCAGCCCAATACATTTTTGACCACAGAACCGTCAGATTCTGTAACGCTTTTTGTTTTATCATGGCATCTCCTTCCTTCAAAATTCGAAGCCATGTGCGAACCTTCTTTAAATAGGATGGTATATCGAGTTCAAGGATACGAGCCTGATCATTCAGCCAAGAAGGAGCCCCAGGAATATTGGCTGCGAGTCGATAGTAATAAGCAGCTTTCTTTTCGTTATTTGCGTATAGATACTGGTTGAATCCAGCAATATACGGGATGCTCCAATCCTGGGGGTTGCTCTTAATTCCAGAAGCAAGAATATCGTCAGCACGCTCTTCTTGTCCCAAATCACTGGCAAGGACAAAAGAGGCAAACCAATATGGTCTTATGAAATGAGGGTCCATATTGACAACAACCTGAAGATAATCCGGCGCATAACGGAAGTTTTCCTCCTTACATTTCGGATCACCATAATACTGAATAAATATCAGCCAGTACATGTCAGCAATTACACGGTCGAACCCCAGGGAAAAAGCTTTAGTCAACAAAGGCTGGGGAATGAATCTTTTGTTGTGATATTGATAATCATCGTCCACTTGCAGTCCATCTAATAACCTCATGTGGGCGGCATGACAGACAAAAGCCGCAGTAGCTAGCACGGCTACAACCGCTATTTCTGTTTTACTTTTTTTTGTACCAAGTGCAGCCATTTGACTCAAGTACCAGTGGCTATAAGCTAGTTCCAAGCTAAGCTTAGTTTATTTTTGAGCGCTGAGCAATCAGCAACTTTCTGGCCGACTCGTCATTTTGAGCGTATTCCTCCAGTAGCTGAAACGCTTTTACATGTGAGGGAAAAATATCGAAAAGCCGTTTTAAGGAAAGAATAGCCTTGGCTTTTTCGCCACCTTCCCAATATCTTTGGGAATCTGCAATCAGATTAGCGGCATCTTGTCCCCCCAGATCCATGCCTATCGCCTCACAGAACTTAAACCGAGCCCAGTCTTTTTTGCAGGCAAATGCTCGGCCCATCAATCTCCAGTATTTCTCAGAATTACCCAAAAGATTGCGCTGGTTCTGCAACAGCGAAAGTGCCTCGTCCGGATGATTAAGTTGAATGCTTGCATCAGCAGCAAATAACAATGATTCTGGATGCTTTTTCACAAAAACCTTATCCTGCAAAATCTCTTTGAGGAGATTCACAACGATCGAAGGATTAGGGTCTGAAGGCTCCCAAAATGATTGACCCGGCGAAGCGCAGTATAAGGAAGAGAACGTTTGAGCCAGCCTATATTTATAAAGAGGGTTGACGGGATCCCTCTTTATAGCTGACTCGAGATTTTTTCGCGCTGCCTCAAAATCGCCGTGCACTAAAGATTGCATAGCCTTCAAATTTAAGAACTTCGGATCATCGGGAAATTGCTTATCGGCCTCCCGAAACAACTCATCAACCTTCGTCCAGCTGCCTCTTAATATGCTCAACTCGATCAAGGCAGACAATGCCTGCACATTAGGACTAGTTTGATACGATTTGTTGAGCCAATAAAGCCCCCTCGGGCCATTTCTTCGCAGTGTTTCCAAACCTATCTCAGCCATCAATTCTGATTTCTTCTCGTTTGATAGGTTCCCAAAATCCAAACAGGAAGCCAAATCGCCAGAAATACTCTGCAGCCACAGCTCGTCGTCTTTGTGAAAGGACTTACTTTCATACGACTTAGCCACATCAAATTCCAAATGATTTAAGTCATCCGTATTCTCGACCGTATTCACCGTTGCTCCATGCACTCCATCTGGCCCAACTGTTAAGCGTGATATGAATTGTGCGAAATTTCCGGTACCAAATTTTTTGAATAATTCAGAGTTTGAATTATCGGCAAACGTTTTCTTCAGAAGTTCTAGATTGATCTTGAACGGCTCAGCCGAAGCGACAGCGCACATGTCACCCTGCCCGGAATCAAATAGATACACGGTCGGGTATACATCATGCAATGCAGCAATCACTTCCCTTAGGTTTTTTGGTGACACCTCATTCAATTGGCACCACATAGCAAAACGTCCATTCTTGGTCAGGTGCTCTTTAGTTATTTGAAAATATTCTTTTGTGAATAGATTGCAAACGCCCGCTTGCCATGGATTTGAAGGCTCGGAAATGATTACGTCGAAGAGTTTTGAGCTACACAACAAGTAATTCCGTCCATCAGACGGCTCAACACGACAGCGTTGATCGGTTTCGGCGGAAAAATTGACATGATGAAAGAACTTGGTTGCCTCAAGTACTGCTGGTTCAATTTCGGCACATACTACAGATTGAACGGGAAATCTCAACGAATAAGCGGCCGTGACTCCACTGCCCCAACCAATAACACAAACGTGCTTTGAAGAAGAATTTAGGAGCATTGGAAGCAAGGCTAGATTGACTTGATTTTCCATATCAGCCCGGTCAGAAGCATCGCAATGCCCATTGGTAAATAGTAATGTGACAGGTGGATTGTGCATCTGAGACACTGCTACATTGGCGCAAATCCCATCTTTAAAGAAACTGATGTTTCTATTTAAGCGCGCAAGCCATTGCGGCCAAGAAGGTACGTCAGCCGCACCACCAAGAATCTCGCGTTTTTCGTATTGTGCAAAGACTAAAATATCTTCGTTGATCAAAGATGCTTTGTTCGAGGCCCAAGCAATCAAAAGAATAAGGCCGGTGGCAGCTACAGCTTTAATGCTTGTGCGCATGGCTCCAAAGGAAAAAAGCAGGAGCAAACCAAGCACCAAGTTAGCAATCGCTGCATAAACTAAAGTGTTCTCGCATCCAACAAGCGGTATTGCCAGAAAGCCTGCCACGAAAGCACCAATGATTGCTCCAAATGTATTGATGGAATAAAGTTGCCCAACAGAGTCTCCGACTTCATCGATATTTCGGCTACAAATTTTGACTCCTAACGGGAATAGAGCGCCAAGGCATAACGTAATAGGGAGGAGCACTGCCGAGGCCGCGCAAAACCTGAGCAGCATGCTCAATGTCTCATTACTACCTATGGCAGAAACCACCAACAGGTTCAAATACGGCAGAAAGTTGTAAACAGTCAAAGAAAGCAAGACAGCAAAACATAAATAAATCTGCCCAAGCGCAAACACGCCAATCGGATTTCTCAATTTGTCCACAAACTTAGCACAGACATAACTACCAAGAAAAATACCGAGTAAAAACGTTGACAGCATCACCGTGAACGCGTAAGTAGTGGACCCGATCAACAGAAGCAGAATTCGAGTCCAGCCGATTTCGTAAAACATGGAAAGTGCGCCAGAGACAAAGAAGCAGGCCAGGACAGCCATGACTTCCTTCGAATTCACTTCGCTTTTTTGTGACGCTGATACCAGTTCGCCCGGAGTTTTTGAAACGGACTTATTGAAGAGAAGAAAAGCCAAAATGAACAAGACGATGTTCAAGACTGCCGCTATTACAGTACTGGCGCTCAATCCAAGACTTGGAAGAAAAACGAAGCCTCCCAACAAGGCTCCGCAGACCGCTCCGAATGTGTTTACTGCATAGAGAGTTCCAATGCGATTACCGACACTTTCGATTTGATTGGCCACAAAACTTGAAAGTAGTGGTAAGGTCGCGCCCATGCATGTTGTCGGAGGTAACAGTATTATCGATGCGACAAGAAATCGAAGCACTCCAAAAAGAAGAGGGTTTAAGTGAAAAGCTTGAAAACCAGATTGGTAAATTGGCACAGCGAGAGAAAACATGGAAGGCGCCAACAGAGCCCAAACACCAATGAATCCTTCTAAAAGTCCATACCATAACAACGCCTTAGCGCCGACTTTGTTTGAAAGTTTGCCAGAGACTAAGGCTCCGAAGCCAAGACCAGCCATAAAAACAGCCAAAACGGTCGCAGTTGCAAATTGAGTTGAACCAAATACAAGCACAAGCGAGCGAGTCCAAATAACTTGATATACCAGGCTGCTGATTCCTGATACAAAAAATAAAAGAGAAACGACTACGAAAGATTTTGTCGCCATACTCAGTCCTTTACGGGCTTTGGGGAGATGGATCGGGGCTTGAAGAAGGAAGCAATTTTCCTATAGTCCTCGTCCTCTGCAAAACTAAGCAAACCTACAATCATCAATGGTTGAAAGAAAGGAATGGTCAGACAATACTCCATGGATAGGTGAAAGAGTATTGCAAGGAACATCACGATCCTTCTAATTGGCGACCACCAAATCAAAACAGGAATAATCAACTCCATGAGAAGGGCCGTCCACGTTAGATATCGGCAAATTTCCGGACTGTTTGCAATGAAATCAGGAAGCGGGAAATTGGCAATTTCCTTAGTACGCAATACATAATAGATTACATTGCCAGATTGCCAATCAGGCTGGACTACCTTAAACCAAAAGGTTTGAAGGTAAACGATGCAGATTTGAATCTGTAGCAAGCGCTGAGCCCAGGGACTTACCTTATTCGACGAATCCAGATTTCGATTGCGACTGTCAAAGGATAATCCAAGGCCAGAATTTGAGATAAGCACATAGAAAAACATTTGGGACATGAGCTCATCAGAAGAACTTAAGATGAAAGGGTTTCGATGCATTAACGATTCCAATATTACAAAACAGAGAATTGCCGAAATCCGCGAATGCCATCCCACTAGTAGAGTCAGGCTAGCAAGCAATCCAAGACTCATAAAGACTTGTAGAAACAGTGAATCAGGTTTGAACACGGTCAGCAATGAAATCGTAAAAGGCGGAAGCATTAGCCGTGCTTGCTCCAGCGAAACAATGGCATCGACATTGCCGCCATACCAAGTATCAGCAGATTGAAATGCAACTATCAACCAAACGAAGAAGATAAAAGCCAATCCAATACGAACAACTGCCATTGGATTTGGTGAGGACAGCTTGAAGAAGAAGTCGTTCCAGAATGTCATTGGCTTTCCTGGTACCGAAAAAATGGTATCCTCTGCTCCTTGCCGTTTTCTAAATCAACCTGTTTTTGATATAGAACAACGGCCGAGCAAGCTTTCCGATCTTCATCCGAGAGATTTGCGACAATCCAACGACACAGGTGTGGATAGAGTTGCTTGTTACTAGTATTGAAAACAAAACTTTGCTGGAATTTTCTAAAATTGCGAAGAGTGAGTCTTTGCCAATACCCCAAATCATCCATGTGCCCAAATTCCAGCCACAATTTAGTACCGTCTATTTTCTCGATCAATGCGCAAAGGTAGTAATTGGCAAGCGGAGCCTGTTCGAACATTCTCCAGTTTTGGTAGAGTCCGAAAGAATCAATATAGGTTGACAGAATCGCCGGCATCCGAAATGAATAATGCCATCGAAAGCAATCAACACCTATTGCCACTAAATGGAAAGCAATAAATGCGCAAACAATGCTCTCCCGAATTCTTTCGTTTCTGGCACGGGACCAATTCACTAAATTATTTCCATACGTGCTTGGTACCTATTCTGCAAGCATTTCCCTAAAAAAACAAGAGTGCGCAGGGTTCTGCGCACTCTTGAAAAAACGTGATCAAATACGTTCTACTGGTTGGAGAGAACCAAAGTATTCCCACCTACACCTGTTACGCTCTTACCGTTGGCATCACCACCAACAATCGCATATGAGTTACCGGCATCGCATTGGCTGTAACCGACGTCACCGGCGGTGAATGATCCAGGAGGCGAGGTACGGGTAGTTTTGATTGCGGCCGACGTAGTGATACTTGCAGAACCGATTGATGCCTGCACTTTCCCGGTCACAGGATTTACAGGCAAGGCGCCTGGTGTACCGCCGGTTAAAGTGTTACTTCCACCAGGAAGGTAGTTCTGATAAGTGGTGTCGGCAGAGTAGGAGCCACCGCTATCTGTAGCATATGATTCAGACGCGATCTGAACCGTTCTCATATTGCCCTTAACAGCTGCCGTCTTGGCTTTACCTTGAGCACCGATAAAGTTGGGCAGGGCAATTGCTGCCAAAATACCGATGATTACCACTACTACAAGTAGCTCCACCAATGTGAATCCTTTTAGTTTGCGAATTTTCAACATCCTTCGTGTACCCCTTTGTGTATTTTGGACTTGCACCGACTAAGTTTAACGATTCGATAGAACCAAACAAAAACCGCCGACTCCGTTTACATACTTGCCATTGTTGTCCGAACCAACAACCGCATATGATTGACCTCCGTCGACTTGGCTATACCCAACGTTACCTGCACTTATTGGGGCAGCAACCCCTCCAGCGACAGTTTTTCGTTGATTGGATAAAGCCGCAGACGTTGTGATGCCTGCATCACCGACAACAGTGGGTTGTCCAGTGCAGGGGTTAACAGGGAGATAGCCTGGGCTTCCTGTTAACGAGTTAGATCCTCCTGGTAAATAGTTTTGCCATGTGCTGTCCCCGGAATAGGAACCACCACTATCGGTTGCATAAGATTCGCTTGCGATTTGAATGGTGCGCATGTTTCCTTTGACCGCGGCAGTTCTAGCTTTGTTAGAGGCTCCTACGTAATTCGGCAATGCAATTGCCGCTAAGATTCCAATAACAAGCACAACCACTAACAGTTCGACCAGTGTAAAGCCTTTACGTTCGCGCCTTCCAAAATGCATCCCAAAGTTTACCTACCAATAAAATTTACGATGGCATCTGCTAAAAGGACAATGCCCTACGAGTTTTATGCAATAACGAGAAAATTATTAAAATCGGTTAATCAACGCGGGTGTCCGAAATCGTAACGCAAGTTTTGGATACCCTCGGATTGGTGAGAAATACATATATATAAAGTTGCCCTAGCCTTAGGAGTAGACCAACTGGGAGAATGCTTCTATTGGGCTCTCCAATTTGACTTTCAAGATCATTCTGTTATCGTTCATCCAATTCAGGCGAGAACTTGTCGAAAGTACGAAACGTTGCAGATCTCAAAATGCAGATTAGCCAGAAGTCACTCAAAAAACTAGATACCATTCTGGGATTGCTTTTCTTTACTATTTGTATGTTGCGATTTCAAGCGTTTCTGAAGAATTGCCTGGGGCAGTCATCAGACCTATGCTGGCTCATCCGAACCGGCGACTGGATCCTTTTGCATAAGGACTTGCCTACAACGGACCTATTTTCGTGGTGGCAACCAGCTCGTCTCGTGGTGCCATATCAATGGACCTTTGAGATCTTTGCTTCTCTTCTTAATAAGACTGCAGGAGTCTGGTCTATCGGACTTTTTTCAAATGTGGTGGGCAGCATTTTCCTATTTTGGATACTGCCGCGGAATTGGCTTTTGCGGAACATTCCATTTTCAATTACGTTCGCAATGCTTTCACTAGTAAGCTCTGCATATTGGCATTTTCCGCGGCCTCAGCTTTTCGTGTGGGTATATTCAGCATTTTTGCTCTATTTACTTGAAGAAGCGAGGAGAAAAGACGAAACGAGATACTTGTTTTTGTTACCGCCACTTATTCTGCTCTGGGTAAATGCTCATCCTAGTTTTGCCTTTGCACTGCTTACGATCACTATCTATTTCGTGGTAGGCGCCCTCAAAAAAAAGGTATTAAGAACACAAATCTCCTTGGGGGCAATTTTCATTGCCAGCGCGTTGAGCACAATCTTAACTCCGAAAGGAACGCTTTTTGTTTCGCATGCAATGTCGTTTGCAAATGGGGGACAGTATTTGCGTATTCACGAAGTCTTGCCCGCATACCAAAATCCAGATCTTCACCCGTTTCTTGCATATTCCATTTTAGCCTGCGCCCTTATCGCATTCTTTTGGAAGAATCTACCACTGGAAAAATGCATCGTTAGCTTGTTCTTTATAGCCCTCGGGATAAGCGTAAATAGGTTCGAACCTCTGAGTATAATTGCCTCGTGGAGCTGTGTCGGTGATTCAATTACGTTGGGTTTGTCAAAGTATCTCAGAGTACAAAATAGTGATACAGCTTGCATAAGAGCAAGCGATGTTAGCGCCGGCCACCTCTGGCGAAGCGGCTCCTCATTTTTTGTAGCCTTATTAATCGGCTGCGTCCTTTGGAAGGCTGACGTTCCGAACGAAAGAGAAGCACAAGCTCAACTCTTGAATTATGCTGACAGATCTTTGCTGCTGATGCCTGAACAACGCGGCAAAACTCGTTTGTTCAACGATCCTATTTGTGGCAACTGGATGATCTTCACAGGGCTAGGCAGACCTTTCATGTCGAATCAGTTTGATAGTTATAAACCACAGACCATTTCAGAGGTGGTGAAAGTTTTGAATGGTGATAACTTCTCGACGTTCCTAAACACACAAGAGATAGATTGCATCCTAATACAGAATTATTGTCCGCTTCATAAAGCCCTTAAGAATTCAAGCCAATGGACTTTGATTCGTGGCACAAACAGTATGTCTTATTGGGAACGAACGAATTGAAGATCAATTTGCACTCTACATTCACCACGGTCTGAAGTGGTCTGCAAGGCTCCTTACTGATTGGAAAGCACCATGGCGTTCCCGCCGACACCAGCTACCACTTTGCCGTTTGGATCTCCTCCAATTACCGCATATGAATTGCCTGCATCACATTGGCTATACCCGACCTCGCCTGCTGTAAATGAGCCAGGAACAGACGCTCTGGCGGCACTGATTGCGTTCGAGGTCGTGATACCAGCAGAAGGAATCGAGGATTGCGCAACGCCCGTCACGGGGTTGATTGGCAGAGCTCCTATCGAGCCCGGAGTGCTGTTGCTGCCGCCAGGCAAATAATTCTGATAGCTCGTATCATTACTATAAGAGCCACCACTGTCAGTTGCATATGATTCGGCGGCGATTTGCACCGTTCTCATGTTTCCTTTGACAGATGCGGTTTTCGCTTTACCCTGTGCTCCAATGAAGTTTGGCAAGGCAATCGCCGCTAGAATTCCGATAATTACAACGACAACTAATAACTCTACTAAAGTGAAACCCTTTGTCTTACGAATACGGATCATATTTACAAAACCTCTCTCTAGGAGCGAAGAGAATTCTCCAAGCGAATCGAAACGCTCGGAACAATCTCTTGTGGGGGATTACGTGGTCACAACAATTCGCAGTCGGACAAATCCGACCGAGGAACTGGCTATTTTCTTCAATGGCAAGCTAAAAAAGCGAAGGAGTCAGGTCACATCGCTGCACTTTGCTATCTACTGTTCGCGCCAATATATAGCCAGGCATGTCGCTGTTACGTCGTGTGGAGTTATCGGTGCTAAGAGAATCTGGGGGATTTGATTCCTGGCACCTTGGCTTACAAACAACTTCTAGTAAGTGAGCAGCTTGTCCAATCTGGAAATGCCCGAACATTTTTGCAGAATAACAACATCAAAATTAATAGCATCTAAGGTGCAACAGAAACAGCATCGTGCCCGCGCCCCGCCTTTCGGCATAGCCCAGCCCGAGCCTTTTTTCCCATCGCCCTCTTTACAATCCGCAACTCGTAGTGCCTCTTGCTGAAAGATTCAGCTTGAAATTGGCATAGGGGGAGTCCTCGCGGACTCCTCCCTGCCACACCACCGTACAAGCGGGTCCGCATACGGCGGTTCGG
>JAIEQI010000053.1 GCA_019747875.1 Candidatus Obscuribacterales bacterium | reverse complement strand
ATCCCGGGAGCGCCGATGTCCCGGCTCTTGCTGTGGCTGAACCCGGGAGCGCCGATGTCCCGGCTCTTGCTGTGGCTAATCCCGGGAGCGCCGATGTCCCGGCTCTTGCTGTGGCTGAACCCGGGAGCGCCGATGTCCCGGCTCTTGCTGTGGCTGAACCCGGGAGCGCCGGCGTCCCGCCGGCTTCTATGGCTGCTGGTTCTAAGAACAGCTTCTCGCCCAGAAATGTATGGTTGTCCACAAAGTTAATGGCCGTTGCGGCAATCGTCTCGATGGCGGTAGTGGCACCACTTTTGGTGCCGTTCGTTCAGTTCATGAGACAAGCCACCGTCTATAAAGATGCCTTGTCTTCAACGGAACTGCCTTTTGTCAGTTGGAAAAGCTTCTGGGATGGACTCTTAGTCAACCAGGGGTGGGAGCCCTATTTCATAGGAAGTGTTGCGGTATTGCTGATTCCATTAGCCTTTACTTTCAAGAATCGCTTCGTCGTTCCACTGACTCTGGCTTCACTCTTTATTTTTGCCATCTCGGTTCCACAAGGTCCTTTTCTGGATCTCCTTTCGCAAAAGCCGTTTAACTATGTCTCGACGTTATATGGCATTCCAGACCTTTTACTCCTGCTGTCTTTATTGGCGGGATTTGGCTTCGACGCGTTGTTCAGAAATCGGACGAAGAAACTTGTCATTCCGCTAGTGGTTGGATTTGTACTATCTGCACTTTTGCCATTCGTCTTTTGTCTGGAAGGAAGCAACGGGGTAATTGCTGATGCATGGAGGTCTAACCGCTCCTTGCTCACCTACACGTCTTTGTTTGCTACTGCCGGCTTTGTTTGCTCCCTTCTCTGGCTATTTTTTCAAAATGTCGCCACAAGGATAATTGCTGTCACGGCCCTGCTCTGCTTAAACTTCGCGAGCATCGCTGTGCCTTCTAGAAGTATCCTTCCGAACTGCCCGCCTTACGATATGACCGCTCCGGCACCGTTGAAATTTCTAGCTGATAGTAATGAACGTACGGTTTCGACTGGCAACAACTTCGTCCTTCCGAATGCAAGTATGAACTATGGAGTGCGTGATCTCCGTTGCTTTTGCCCAGTGCTGCCGCGTCGGTATATTGAATTCTTGCGTGCTTGTGGCGCTCAAACCTATAACAACTACTTTTATCGAATGCCAGATTCCTGTTCTAATTTCCTTGACCTGGCTAGTGTCAAGTATGTTCTGACTCGATCCGCAGTCTCAGGCGCGAACGACAGCACGGAAAATCTAGTCTCTTTAGGAAAGAGCCGTATCGGTGGGGTGTTGCCTGGTATGCGCATTATGGATTCTAAGCTCTTCTTCGATCCAGGCAATCGGCAGGTCAAATTTGATTTCTCATTGAAATTGAAATCACCTCTCAATCATCGTTACGCTATTCAATTTTGTGCACTGGATAAGCGGGGAGACATAGTCTGGTCTGGCTCAGAAACGCGCATTAGCATTGTTGATTCCTCGAAGGATAATGTGTACAGCGAATACATACCGCTACCTGAAGGCGCGCAGTATCCTCTGAAAGCCGGGTTCTGCATAAAGGATACCTGGACAGCAAAATGGATTTTACCTAAAGAGACGTTGCGGAATTCCGCCCGGGATGAGGCAAGCAAACTGACACTTTCCAGTGCGGGGTCGCAGCCCCCAGTTTCCGATTCCAATCCAAGCTCACAAGTATTTGTTGTCGCTGAGATCGCTCAGCCCGATAAGGCAACGGCTGAGAATTCCTCTCACTACAAATTAGTCCGCGAGTTTAAGCAAGATGGCTGCAGAGTCTATGAGAACACCAAAGCGCTTCCTCAAGCTTATTTTGTGCAAAGCGCGTTGTATTTAGTTCCTCAGAGGGCAAATGACTACTCGATTATTTTGAATCGTTTATCCTCGCCCGATTTTGACATGCACCAGATGGCTATTGTTGAAGATGCTTCAAAGAGCCAGTCAGAAAATGAATCTCCAATATCGAAAAAGTCTGCGCTCGTTCCGGCGAATGTCGAGCGCCCAAATTCAAACACGGTGATCTGCTCTATTGACGCTCCCGCTTCTGGTTATCTCGTTCTCACCGATTCGAACTACGATGGATGGAAGTGCACCATTGACGGAAAAGACTCTGAAATATTCAACTGCAATCTGCTATTTAAAGCTGTGAGAATCGATGCCGGTAAGCACATCGTCCAATTTTATTTTGCACCAACTAGTTATTATCTGAGTCTGGCTTGTTCGCTCCTGGCATTACTGGCAATCGGCATAGGTATATTCAGGCGTGGAAGAGCTCTTCTCTGAAAGCTCTCTTCCATCCTTGGAGCAAGATACCTTGCGCTCTGATTTCAAACTTCAGTTCTGGCATTGCTTGTGAGAATGGGAACGATATGGTCAGGACTAAACGAAGTACCTTATGCCTTGATAGGAGCCCTGAAACGTGGAAAGGGTGTTTCCTAGTTTGAGTTCTTTCATTACTTCTGCAATGTGTTCCCAGTCCCGAAGTTCAAAGCGTCGATTTGGACCTAAGCCCAATCTCTTATAAGTGTAGAAGGGTTCCATCCCGCTGATTGATACATTCGGACCCCACGCATGGGCGGTTCTGCAAAGAACAATTATTGGCACATCGCTTGCTTGTCCGATCACTTCTGAAGCATGATAGGAACTTACGATTATCTTTTGAATCTGTGCGCCTGGTTGTAGAGTTACATTCCAGCGCACCGGGTTATAAGAACTTAGTATCAATGTGATAGGTTGCGGTTTCTTCGAAACCACAACCGCTATTTCTGTTGTCGGATGTTCACCTGCGCGCCTTTCGCGTCCATCGGGCAATACGCCTTCGTGTGCCCCGACCATGTGGACGTTGCCGTTTCTATCGTCAGCAATTTGGACCGGTTCGGCGTTCGCGCATTCAACATTTTCCACAAGAACGGTTCGTTTCTTGGGAACCTGAGCAATCGACGAGCAATCGGAGGTAAGCAGATATATTATGCACAGAATGAATTGAAGCAGGAATCTCTTGTTCATATCAGTTTTTGTCCTCTGCATGTCTAATAGCAAAAAAAACGTGCCCTAAGTTCGAAGTCGGCAAGACGCCGACACTCCCAGAATCGCTCATTACGATAACCTTTGGACAGATTTAGAAAAAGGGGGGAAAGACTAGGTTCTCAGATTAATTCCGGGATAAACCCTATTGTCGATTTTGGCAACGAAAGTAGAATCGAAGAATTCAAATTCCTTACTATGTGTTTGCTCTCGACGTTTCCTCTCTGGAGATTGCGCGTGAACTACAATATTCTCTTTGCATTAGTTGTGCTCTTCCTCTGTTGCGCTCCTGTCAGTCTTGCTAAAAGTGAGCCGATGTCGCAGCAAGAAACAGATGTGAATGACCTATTTTCCAGCTATAACCTTCTTTTGCACAAGCGGCAATGGAGTCATCCAGGCACATTGGATGTAATTTCTACGCCTGAATCCATCTTTGCGAAGCTGAAGGAGTATGAGCGTGTAGCTATTCCATTTCTTATGAACCGAATGGAGAAAAGCAAAGATCACAAAGAGCGGCGAGCTTGTGCAAATATGCTTCAAAGTATTGGAGAAAAAGTGGTATCGCCCGTAGTCCAGGGCTTGAAAAATGGTACGTTCGACCGGTTTAACGCGCAATGGGTTCTTTGCAAAATACCGGAAGCTTATGCGGCCATGCCGCTGCTGCTCCAGGCAACAACAGAGAAGGGGATTGCCGACGCCTTAGTAGTTACGGGCTCGATCGCTATGGAAAGTGGCGCGACTGCTCCAGCTAGCTTGGTGGAAGTCGTTCTCGAAAAGATGAAACATGATCCATCGGAAAGGAACAAGGTTATTGCTGCTAGTACACTCTGCTACATGGTGCCTAAAGAGCGGGCCGTAAAAGAACTCATGGATGCAATTGGTCGAGATGGGCAAGGTCAAACGAAGGCCCAGTTTCTTAGTCAATTGAGGCGGTTGACGTCCGCAGACAGAGAGAACATGTTTCCTTATTACTTGAAGCTCGCCAAAGGTGCTGACCAAAGCTTGGGCTACGAAGCAAGGCGTACCCTCTGTGAGTATCCGGAGAAATCGGCTCTGGTAATTCCTGTATTGGTTGAGGTTCTTAAGGATCCGCAGCGCCGTAACCAGGCTTTGCAGTTGCTTCCTCGCTTCGGAGCGGATGCGGCTCCGGCCGTCCCTTTCCTGATAAGTATAATTGATGAGAATCGTGAATCTTATAGTTCTCACTTAGCGCTTGGCTTATTTCAGTCAATTGGCTTGCCATTCTCGGACGAAAGCAAAGCGTGTTTTGTTCGAGCTCTGCAATTGTATGCTGAAAAGGAATCTGAGAAACAGAGCTATGACAAAGCTCATCCGCATCAGTTTAGATGCGCTACTGGATATCATCCCGGCATAGATAATGCCCCCGCTATCATCGGATTGGTTGGACTAGCCAAAGCGAATGCGGCAATTCCCTACTTGTCGATCCTGCGGGCGAGCTCAAATGCCGCTCGAGCCGATGCAGCCTTCTTGGCATTGGCCAGCTTGGGTGCTGCAAACTATCCTGCTTATCAGTCTCCGGCATGGGAAGAACCTAAGCAACCTGCCTCGGATGCACCGGCACCCTGGAGCTACCCTCAGTAGCCCTATTAGAACAGCTTTTTCTGCCACCAATCAATGGTTTCGCGAATACCAGTATCGAGATTGTACTGCGAACGGAAGTTCAATTCGTGATATAGCCGTGAGATGTCAGCCACCACAAGCGGTGCCTCGTTCGGAGGCGTAGGGCGTGCGCCTAGATTAATCAATTCTTTGCGGTCTAGCAGCTTGCCCACGTGATTTATGAGATCGCCCACTTTGACTGCTTGCCCAGAGCCAATGTTGAATGCGCCTTCCTTATTCGATTTCAGAATATCGGCGAACGCTCTGCCCACATCATCGACATACATGTAGTCACGCATTTGCGTTCCTTCTGTGCAAAGCGCTTCTTCGCCTGAAAGTAGGCTGTTGATCACATACGGAATCAATCGGCGCGCGTCCTCACCAGGTCCATAAAGCCAAAACAAACGTCCCCAGGCAAAAGACATATTGTTTTCTTTGCAAAATGTCTCGGCGTATTTTTGGAAATTTGATTTGCAGGAGCCGTAAAGGGATGCGGGGTTGATCGGCGTTGAGTTCTCGCTCAATTTTCCTTGCGACCAATCATATTCAGCGCAGGTACCGGCGCCGACAAATCTTTTACCACCGTTTCTTGCGAAGCTCTTAAGCAAAGCCGAGCTGGCCTGTAACCATTCCAAGTTCTGCGGAGCATCCCAAAATTTGTTTGGTTCTGCATACCAGGCAAAATGCAATAGATGGGTTGCTTTCAACTGAGCCAGGAGGGAATCTGTACTGCCGCGATCCATCAGATTGCCTTCATACCAAACTAACTTGGGTGCCTGCATAAGTTCGCCAGCGCGCCTTATGCGGTTGTAAATCGCGTGAACCTCGAACCCCGATTCAAGGAGGTGCTTGATGCTATGTCTGCCAATGAAGCCGCTTGCGCCGGTTACGAGAACTCGTGTCACTTTATCCTCAAAATTTCAGTTTCTTGAATACCATCCAGGGAGTGTAGCGCAATCCTAAGCAAATGAATCGCCAGAACCAAGGATAGTATTCTAACCCGAAGCGCTTATTTAAGTTTCTCACAATGTAATCAGCAGCGTCTTTCGGTTCCGCGGCTGGAAAAGGAAGCTTCTTGCCAAAGGTTTGGGCGGTGTTCAAGTAGCCGAGTTGGTAATACTGGACGTTGATGTTGGTAGCGGAGCATTTGTGCCTGAGGCTTTCGGCAAAACTCTGCAGTCCGCGTTTGGCCGCGGCATAAACGATGTTCGAGCTGCGTCCGCGCTCTGAAGCAACAGATCCAAAGAAGACCAAAAGTCCTTCGCCACGCTGAAGCATTGCCGGAAGATAATGCGAACATAACGCGATGATGCCAGCCATGTTGCTGTTCACTATGCGGTTAATGTCATCGCAGCCAAGTGTTCCATCGTCATCGGTGCGAGAGTATCCCAAGGGAAACAAAATACCGTCGATATTACCGAGTGCGGATGCTTTCGCCAGCACTTTTTCGATGCTGTTTTGATCGCACTGCAATCTTACTGCTGCAATTTCTACCTGTACCGAATGTCGCAAATTGAGATCTGCTGAAATCGCTTTGAGGTCTGCTTCGTCTCCTGCAATCAATAGAAGATTGTGTTTCTCCTGCGCCAATCGATCCGCAAGTGCCCGGCCCAATCCTGCGGACGCGCCTACTACGATAAGGTTCACAGCGCCAGCCTTTCTGCCAGTTCGGATTGATAGATGCGTTTGGGATCAAACTGCCGCAGTTGCGATCTAAATAAATCATATTCAGGATAACAGGCTGCGACAACCTCTTTACTAAGACGCGAATCTTTGATGATGTTAGGCGCTCCATCGCAGCGAATAACGAGTTGGTCTAGTTCTTTCAAGAGCTTGCTGGCTTCTTCCCCGCGTGCGAAATTGATCGCAAAGCAAATACCGTCTCCAGTGAATCGCAAGAGATCTCTCTTTCCTGAAAACAGTTTGGCTGAAGCTAAGGTAATCGGCAAGCTATGCCTCTTGAGCGCGTGCCGAATGCCCTCTATGTAAGTACCAAAATTGCTTTCTGGAATCACTACTTGGTATTCGTGGAAGCCTGCGGCTCCGAAAAATTTGAAATAGAGTTCTTTTACGTTTTGAATTGGAAAGACACTGTCAAAGAGGGACATCTCAAAAGAGCTTCCGTTGGCGCCCTTTGCTCCATAGAGTGCATTCATGATCGCGACTGATAGAGGGTTGAAAATCGGGAAGGGAAGACCTCCTCGCGTTTCGGCTTTCAAGGTTTGGTCTGCTGCTTTTTTACGCGTTGCTGTTGCCTGTTCGGCTGGTCTGGAGCCGCTCTCGATGAATCGACCTTCTTGAACAAATCCTTTTCCAAAGTCCTTTCCACGAACATTGAAGTCATGCCACGAGTAGATGAAGTCAGCTTTGTCTGCGGAAGCGCGAAGCATTGCCGGTAATTCCTCGATCCGGTTCAATGGACGAAGAGTGACCTCAGCCATGTTTGAAGGAATTGATTTCAGTTTCAACTTGCAGGAAATTATGTTTCCGGTAAGTCCATATCCGCCGCATGTTAACCGGAAAAGCTCTTCATTGGAATGAGGAGACAATTCGATGATTCCATGAGATGGGTGGAAGAGTTTCAAGGACTCAACTTGGTTTATGCAGGTGCCGTCCATGAATTGATTCTTGCCATGAATATCCGGAGCAATACACCCCCCGACGGTAATGCGTGGATGTCCAGGCTGAGTTGCCAGGAAAAGGTCGTGCTCGATCAGAAAATCATAAAGCTTGCCCAGGCTGATGCCAGCTTCGACCTCGATCAATTTTTGTTCTTTGCTAAAGTTGAGAATTCGATTAAACTGGGCGTGATCAACCGAACATACCTTTTCGCCGAAGCTCGCCGCCGCATAAGACAATCCCGCGCCCCGGCTTATCACTGCCGGATTGAAATTCTCGGAATCGATTGGCGCATTTTTGGTATCAGACTTACGATTTGCCCCGTTTTCGCAGGTGTCGGTCGTCTGCACGTGCTCTGCAGCGATCCCGGGAGCGCCGGCATCTTGCCGGCTTCTTTTGCCGCTGGCATCAGCAAATTTATTACTGAGCTCATCAAAGTAACGATAATGTTCAGGCTTAGCTTCAAATCCGTTCAGCCGAGTGGATCCGTCAAATGAGATGAACTGTCGAGGCTGGACTTGCATGATGTGGCTTGAACTCAGCTTTGAAGATGGCTCGTTCTTCTATCGATTATGGAGTTTGGTCTGCCCAATGTGTTCTTATAAATTCGGGCTACATAAATGGCGATAAACGAAACTGTTGATGAAACATAGAGTGTAAACAGAAAGAATGTGGCAACCAACCACCATGCGTTACTTGTAAGAACATATGCGCTCGGCAGCGCGATCATCAAAAGCAAGAAGGCAGGCAAGCTGTAAATCGGAATGCGCAAGAATAATGTGGAAGAAGACAAAATGCCTGCGATGGCAAACTTGGTCATGCTGAAGAAGTTGTAGTGCGAGTCGCCTGCAATTCTTCTATGACGTTTGTATGTTATTCCTTTGCGTCTGAAGCCCACGCGCCCGATCGATGCGCGAATGAAAGGAAACGAGGTATTGTCTTGCACGATTGCATCGCGAACTTCCTTCGTCATCAAAGAAAATTCCGCCATGTCCAAGATGACTTCTTCGTCTGCAACCGCGCGCAATATGCGGTAAAAGATCTTCCGCAAGAACTTGACGTACTCAGGTTCTTCGCGGTCGGCCCGCTCGCCGTATACGATGTCGTATCCTTCTTCATAAGCTTTGATGAAGGAAAGAATCATTTCTGGTGGGTCTTCGCAATCTACATCGATGAATGCAAAAAGATCGCCATGCGAATTTTTAAGGCCGCATTCTAATGAACGCTGATAGCCGACATTTGAGGAAAGAGAAATAACATAAACGTTTTTGTTTTCATTGCGAATCTTTTCAATAGATTCAAGCGTCGTGTCCGTGGATGCATTATTCGAGAATATGAGGCTGACCTCGTAATCGCTTGCCAGAGCTTCCATTACGGGTTTCATTCGTTCGAAGAAAAGCGGGATTACCTTCGCTTCATTGTGCACGGGACATATTATTGCCAAACCTTTTTTGGCCGGATTGGCATCAAATGTATTTGCGTCTTCTGATGGTGAAGATTCGTATGCTTGTCTAATCGTTTGTGCCAGGGCTTCCCCCGGTGCAGCACCGAGATTTGAGACCGGCGTCTGTAGCGGTGCTTGGCTGCTATAAGTTGAATATTCGTTGGTCATTATAAGTATGAGAAATCTGCAAGGAAGTTAGCTTTAACCCATCGGTCGACTTCAGCTGATAGGATATAGCGGATGTTGACTTCTAACAATGTGAGCCAACAAAGCAAAGTAGTGAATATCGCCTACGTAGATAAATCATTGCTCAGCTAAGGGGAATAAGGTGAAAGCAGTAATTCTTGCCGGCGGGCTTGGCACAAGACTTTCTGAGGAAACGCAGGTCAAACCGAAACCGATGGTTGAGGTTGGAGGCAAACCTATCCTCTGGCACATTATGAAAATTTACTCTGCTTTCGGCATCAACGATTTTGTTGTTTGCTTGGGTTACAAGGGTTATATAGTCAAAGAATATTTCGCCAATTACGCGTTGCATTCTGCCGATGTGACTTTTGATCTGGCGCAGCGAAGTGTTGAATACCATAACAATGGTTCAGAACCCTGGCGGGTTACCTTGGTTGATACCGGCGACCAAACAATGACTGGTGGTCGTCTCAAACGCGTGGCGCGTTTCGTGCAGGACGGACCGTTTTGCATGACTTATGGAGATGGCGTTAGCGACATCAACATCGGAAAGTTGCTTGAGTTTCACCGCCGCTCCCGTTCTAAAGCAACTGTTTCTGCGGTTCAACCACCAGGCCGCTTTGGATCTTTGAGCATTAATAGTGAGAAAGTCGACGCATTCGTCGAAAAGCCGATTGGTGATGGCGGCTGGATCAATGCCGGATATTTTGTGCTGGAACCTTCCGTACTTAATTATATTGATGGCGATTCCAGCGTTTGGGAGCAGGACCCGCTTGAGCGATTGGCTTCTGAGGGGCAGCTCGCTGCATACAAGCATTTCGGTTTCTGGCACGCCATGGACACGCTGCGTGACTGTAAACAGCTGAATACCATGTGGGAGTCAGGAAAAGCTCCGTGGATGATCTGGAATCAGCAGCGTGAGAATCAGAAAGAAGAGCTGCAAGAAACTGATTTCACTCCAGGTTACAGCAGGCGACTTCCAACAATAAGTACGTAAATCAATTTGGTTGCTCAGGAGGGCAGGGCTCAATAGTACCTCCAAGAGCCAGTTTTTAACGACACAGGTGCGATGACCGACGACATTATTCTTCCCTACTCATTCTCCAGACGCCAAACTACCGATAAGCTTGGGCGGAGGATTACTTACTATTTGAGTGGAGCGCAAGAAAGTGGACCTGGTGTGTCAAAGAGCACTCTAGATCTCGCCAGAACCGCTCGCTATTCGGCGATGGATCTGGCTGCGCTGCAGGCAGCTGCAGCTGCCGAAGGGGCTGGCGCAGAAAGCGCCGTCGAAGACGATCGTGAAAAGTTGTTGCCGCTAGTTGTGCTGGTGCAGGGCGGTGGTGGTGGCTCCATTTTTCAACGAACGAAAACGCCTGGTGAGGTGGCGATCGATAAGTTTCCGCTGTCGCAAACTGTGATGGATCGGTTTGAAGGAAAAGCGCGAATCTTGATGGTGGAAAAGCCTGGTGTCCAATTTCTGGAAGAAGGACATGATCCGTCTGGCGGAATTGGTATCGGCTGTTCTGAAACATATTTGCGTCAACACGCATTGCCTCGATGGGCAGAGGCGATTAATTCGGCGATTTTCAATGTGCGCACAAATTCTCTTGTGAATCCAAAGAAAACTTTAGTGCTGGGCACATCAGAGGGCGGAATCGTTGCAGCGAAAATAGCTTCGTTGGACAAAACGGTCACGCACGTTGCATGTTTGTATGGCGGCGGACCTGGCGAAATTGAAGAGTTAAAGGATCTTGCTCGCAGAGGTCTTTTAGAGGGGCAGGATCAGAGTCTGTCGCCCGACGCGCGCGTTCAAGAAATTGAAGATGAGTGGAAAAAGATTCTTGAAGATCCACGCAGCATTACTAAGTTCTGGCGTGGACATACATATCTTCGCTGGCATTCGTTTGCAAGCGAATCACTCGTCGATAATTTGCTTGCCAGCCAGGCGAAGATCTTTATCGCTCATGGAACTAAAGACACCGTTTCGCCAATTGAGTCATTTGACGCCATGCTTGCAAAGCTGCAAGCCAGCGGACGCGAAGTTGTCCACGAGCGCGTCGAGGGCGCAGAGCACGAGTTCAAGTTTACGGAAGCTGATGGTAGTAAGTGGAGCATTCTTGATGCCTTCTACGAACGCATCCTGCTTTGGTTTTTGAATACATAAGCATGCCTCATAGCGTAAACATAAGCTGCTAGAGCTTTTGCCGCTTTCAACCGTTTTTCAGAAACTAGTCCTATTCTATGCTCAGGAAGGACGCGCAAAACAGAATCGCTTTCAAGGAGCAGTTGCCTCTTGGACGAGAGTTTGTGCTGAAAAGGTATGCAAAATGTCGGACAGAATTACTCATTCAGACAAGCCTGTACATTCGTCGAAACAACTTCATGGCGCCGTAAATGATCAAGAGAGACTTCATTCAGTTCAGAAGCAGAACGGTCAAAAAGCAGAGCAGACCAACAAGCTAGTTAACGCGCAAGTAATTCCCGCCATCGAGATCGAAGGGCATGACAAAGCTTCCAAGAAATCAGCTCATGCTGAAAATAAATCAGCAGCTAATCATAAAGCTGTACAATCCGCCGAACATAAAGGCAACGGTGTTCAGCTTATGGAGACTATTTCCAGTGGATTTCAGAACGTTTGGAATGCAGGAGATAGGCTAATCCATACCGTTGAAAAAAGAATAGGGCAGCAGGTTGATAGTGCTGAGAAGAACTTGAGCAACGGTATGAAAGCGGCCGGTATCCCTGAGCCGGTAAAAAATGCGGTCAGTTTTGGTGTTCACTGCACAAGGATGCAGATCGAAGACAACTACAAAATGAATAAAGGACTGTCAAAAGGAGTTACGCGCTTCGTTGGTGAAACAGCTGGAACCCTGCTTCATCTTGAGGCTGAGATTGTTGATGAGCTGAAAAGCAAAGAAACTGCTGAAAAGGTGATGGAGAAATTCTCCAATCCGGCAGCGATGGCAAAACGCCTTTCGACTGGAGTACCGTATGTTCCATTTATTGAGGAAGCTGTTGAACATGTTGCGCAAAATCATCTAAATGAGGTAACAGGAGCCGTTGGCAAGCTGACCGATCATTACAGTAAGAACGGGGGTTGGAACAAGGCTTTTGATGATGCAGGTAAGGCTACCCAAAACTATCTCACTCATTTTGCTCAAGCTGATAAAGAAGAGCAATTTGAAGTAATCGGCAAAGATGTTGTTCCACTGATTTTGGATGGCATCGCTGCAGTAAAGGTTGTAAGTGAAGTCAACGCTTTTGTAAAAGGGGCGCGTGGAGTGAAGGTCGCCGCGACTGTTGCGGAGGGCGAAGCTGTAGCCGAAGGCGCCATTTGCAAAGCAACGGGCGAAGCCAGTGATCTTGGAGGTTTTGCCAAAGGTGAGGCTCCGTCCGCAAAGGGTTTATCCAGTGCATGTGAGTCAGCCGACTCAACAATAGCCAAAGAGATCGGGCAATCCGAGAAAATTCCTGGTCGTCGTCCATATCAGGGCCCAATGAGCATCGATGATCTCAATAAAGCCAAAACCGAATTGGCGGATGTAATCAATACAGAAGCGAAACCAATAGCCAAAGCCGCTGAAAAAATATTGCAGGACAAGATCGCACTCCTGGAGGACGCGTCTAAACCCGCTATGAAAAAGATCGAAGCACTCGGGCTGAAGGATAGTTTTAGAGAGGCAGCGGAAAAGAGATTTGTACAAGAATATGGAAAGGAAGTTCTGGGACCGAAGCCTAAACTTGATGATTTGAAGAAGCATCTGGGAGACCGGTATGAATCAACGCTGGATGAGTTCATCAAAAAGAACGGCATGGATGAAGCATTCATTCGCAAGCAAATCAAGTCAGAGAAGAGTGATTTGGAAAACATAGCAGGAATTATAGAAGGGCATCCAGGGAACACTGACAAGATCGTGAAGCGACTGGATCTTCTTATGACGCGGTTCGGAGAACAGCTCAACGCAAAGGCTCATACTGTTTTGGAAACTGCGAAGAGCAAGCTTTTGCAACTGGAAACATCGATTGACTCTGTTGCAGCATTTGCATCACATATCAGAGCTGATGAGGCCTATGAAATTCAGGACACGCTCAGCAATCTCATGAGAGGATGTCCCGATCCGAAGAAGTTAATAGCAGCGCTCAAGAATGACGATCTATTGACCGCTGTCACTGAGATTTGCCGTAGAGCCGGGCGATTTCCCGAACTAACTTTAGAGAAAGCAAAGTTCGCTTTGCTAGAAGAGTTAGAGCTTTTTGTAGCTGGAACGAAGCGAGCATTAAGTGGTCGCGCGAAGTTCTCCGATGATCTTCCGCTCGAATTTAAAGACGGAAAAGTATATTCCCACGAAATTCCTATTGGTCATGAAATTCCTCGAAATTTAATCCAAGGAAAAGCCGAGCTTGCTTTGAAGGAGATTTTTGGAAAAGATGAGCTGCCTTCGGACGTAGCAAAATTCGTCGAAAGCATCACTGACGCATCAGCCTGCAAGGTAGTGAAAGCTGGAGATAAAGTGATGGTAATTACTGCGCAGCCATCTAACAACAATCCAGGAGCATTGAAAACCTTTATTCAGTTTTTCGATGCAAGTGGTACTCAACGTGGTCCGAGAATTCATGTGGGTATGGACCCGAATGCAAAGCCAATTAAAATATCGAATATTAAGATTGAGAACCCAGCATACTCTAAGAAAACGGATGAAAGACTCTTCGAGGTTTTTACTGGGGAACTTCCCGGTGGTACTCCTCCAAAAGGACTTGATTGGCACATAACATCTGCCATGGAAAAAGGTTTAGAGCAACAAGCGGAGATTTTGAAAGCATACAGAGAGATGTTTCAGAAGATGGGATTCTGTTCCGAAACTGAGTTTCAAACATGGTTGGGTGACCACATAACCTGTGAACTTCCTTGATAGAATAGGCAGCGCGCAAAAGGCCAGGAGCGATACAAAATGGATGTTGTGTTTTTGGATTTCTCAGAACTTAATTTGTACAAAGGCCAGTACGAAAATTATTCCCCGGACGAACTCCGCGATGAGTTCGAGAAGCAGGACTTCATTTGTTTTGTCCTTAAAAAAGATGTTTTGGAACGCATGACTGACCGAACCGCAGAGTCTGATTCGCTGATAGTCGTATTAAGCGGGTTTCTGGTTTTTCAGAAGAAAAATAGTAGCTACCAGTATTTTATTCTGGGACCGGGAGACGCTATTACTATTCCTGAGAATACGGATTACGACTTACTAGGAGTACAGGCAGAACCAGCAGAGTTCTTTTGTTGTCATCGCCGCTGACGCCTAAATTGTAAGGACTTTTGATCGCGGCAATGAAAGCTGGAATTCTCCTGCTACCGAGGAAGGGCTGTCCGTTTCAAACGCTGCTCTGATCGATCCTATTTCAGATATTCCAGAGCTGAATTGACTGCTTTGAAAATAGGATTTTTTGCATGCAGTTCTTCCAGTTTGCTGATTGCAACTGGTCGAACGTGTTTGTGAATGAAGTCCGCAGTATCAGATGCTTTTACAAAGGCTTTTCTGCTTTGTCGCTCAGGCAATACCGTATTGAGATGATCCTTTAGCGTCTTTGCCCAGATAGAACTTTTGATGGGATTTGCAAATGCAGAGGCAGCCATTCGAACCGGATCATCGCCCAATAAGTCCTCACTTAAGATCGCCCAAACTTCGTCCGCCTCATTGTTGTGTTCGTTGTGAATGCGGCTAGCGCTTGACGTTTCGAGTTTCTCTTTCCAATGCAGATCATCGAAAATTTCGCTTGCATTTCGATTGTTGAATTTCAGAATATGATTCCACTCATGAACCAGCGTATTGTGCGTCTCCTGGTTAAAATCTGGTTTGTATAAGATAACTGTGCCATCTCTTTCGGCTTCAGCCAAGATTTTCATTTCCGGGTGCTCTTGGCGTATCCAGGGTTCAAATCGATGCGGTTGATCTGAAACGACTAACTTCTTTATTAGGCTTGGGTCCGGCAGTTTTTCCAGGGAGGACAAGACGCCTTTCGCTGTTAGTTGCGCGTCCGGGGAGACCGGCACGGCTATGGTCATGTCGTACTCAGGCACTTCGTATAACGATTTCGGTCTCCTACCATAGGCCATGCCCCTGCGCGCATAGTCTGTCAGATCGGAGTAAGGACCATTCTCGTAGATTCCTTCGCTAACGAGAACTTCTGTTTGGCCTTTTCCAATCAGTTCAGGCGACGGCTTACTTAGAGCGCTGCCTTCCGATACTCTGCGCTCGAAGGAATGGTTGACTGGCTGCGGAATGTCTGTGCTTGAGGATAAGTCAGTTTTTTCTGATATCGTTTGGTGGTGCTTGGATGGAGCCTTAAAGCGAGTTATACCTGCTAGAGCGGCAGGAATGATGATGTTCATCATTGCTCCGGCAGCGCCGCCAGCCAGGATCTTATCATCGTCAAAACTACGATTGGAGAACCGGCTATCCATGGCTGCTGAGCCTGCTCCAGCAACGAATCCGGTGGCGATGCGTGAAGCCGCCAGCTGCAGACCGGTGAGCTTTCTGGAAAGATAGTTTCCGCCTTCAAAAGTAGTAAGCATAGCGAGCGTGCGTGAGGCATTACCCAATCTTGTTTCATCCTTGAGTGGTGCGCGCAGTCCCTCGTAAATTGTGCCCGATCCAATTAATGCTGTGCTCTCATTGATCTTAATGCTCGCCGACCGGCAGGAATGCTTAGTTGCTAGAGTTAGCCCTACAAATACTGCAGCATCAGCTAATGCGCTGGCTGTATTAACCGCCAGCCATTGTGCTGAGAAAGGCTTTTGTTCTTGCACTGGAATTTCATTAAGCATTGGAACCAGGTCCTTCGTCCCGAAGGAATGGCATAGCATGTTTACTGAACTAGTTAACGCAGAGGCTGGCCTTACAACTAAGTGGTTTGCGATAGAGTTTAGAACATTGTCTTTGAGCGATGTTTGCTGCGGAGCCAATAGCTCATCATGGAACTCAGAAGCGAGTTTGATTCTTGCTTGTTCCGATTCTATGTGAAATGGTTCGGAAAAAAGGCGCGAGGCGTCGGCCGGGTATCCGTTCATGCGGGTACTCACTAATGTGCCAACGATAACTCCAAGAATAATTATAGCTGCCCAGATGGGCTTTCAAATACGTAGGAGTCCCAGGTCATTGTTGTGCAGACCCATCGCCGGCACCGTGGTTGTATCCCTTCGGCATAAAGTCCGCTAGCGTGCTGCGCAAGTTCGGAACCTGGCTGACCTTCATTGCCTCAAGCATCTTGGTTCCGTCGACCCAGCCTAAGCCTGTGACAGGATTCCACCCTTTTCCAGCCTCATAGCCATAGTTCGAGCCGTTTGGTACGTTGTTGAATATTTCTGAGTTTGCTCGCGAATACATCCACGGATTTAGGGGAGCAATGGGTTTGATGCCGATAGCCGCCAGCTCTGCGTTTATATTTAACATCATACCTGCGTACAATGGCGCCGATGCGCTTGTGCCTCCACTGACGCCTTCTTGTCCGTTTCCATAGCGGACGGGGAATCCAGTAGATGGAGCGGCGTTTGTCGCTATATCAGGGACGCCGCGACCGGTTCTACCCGTATCCTTATTGACGAAAGTGTTGGCTTCCTTTTGCCAGCCAGGACGCCCAAAGATTGTGCTGATGCCACCACCGGTGGAGCTGTTTGGACCTTCATCCCATGCAGCAACATATGAGAATCTGTTGTTGGGGCCGATAACAGTCTTGAGACCGCCAACGCCAACTACATTGGGGTCGGCTGCTGGATACTCTGTTTGATACAGAGGTCTAAGATATGACGCACCGGCGCCGTGGTCTCCGGCTGCAGCGAAAACTTGAACACCTCGAATGGTTGCTTGTTTGAAGAGAATAGAAAGGGATGTTGTGAGCGGTTTTAACTGGCTTCGTTCCCACAATCCCCAACTTGAGCTAAGTACGGTATTTTGCGCTTCACCATTTTTAGGAAAGATCCCGCGTTCAAACGCATCAACATAGCCTCGATTATCATTTGAGCCAATGATCATGGATATCTTTGCTCTTGGAGCCATTGTCTGAATGATTTGCCCGTCGAGCGCGTTCTCTACGTCCCCATTTTGAGGGTTGCCAGGTCTGTTCTTGCCGCGACCGACTTCGATGATTTGCAGAGGCTTCGGTTGTTCCAGTCCATGTTTAGGAAAGAAAGCGTTGTAATCTTTGAGGTCAATTCCGCCGCTGACACTAATGAATGCACCATGCTGTCCTTCGCCGCCCGTTTTCAGTGGTATGTTTTGCGCCCTGGCGATTTCTGTGGCTAGATATCCGCCTGTTTTTACGAAATTCTTAGGCTCTGTTGGACCAATGGTGCTTGGTTGCTTTTGCATCTGCAACTCGCCGACTGAGGGAGAGTTGCTACCTTCATTAGCCTGCAAGGCTAATCGCGCTTGCGGCCTCGCTGCAATACCTTCCTCCAAACCAAAAACTGACCGCACATGCGGAGCCAGGTCTGTTGGAACTGTTATTTTTCCGTTGTAAGTCAGAGCGGTACCGGCACCGGTATCAACAGTTTGAAGCTGAACTTTGAACGCGTTTTGAACATTCTCAGCTGTTCCGGAAATAACAACACGTCCTGAGCGCAGGTCGGCTTCGACGACTTTTAGTCTGTTCTGTTCAGCGAACGATTTGAGCGCATCGAGCGATTCCGGTTTCGCGCCGAAGCGCTCCTGGAACGCGCCGTTTGTATCATTAAGCACTTGTGCCCTGCCATCGGCCATGCGAGCTATGTATCGTTCCATTCTCAGTGCTGAAGCTTTACTGTTGAGCATCACCATGGTGCTCATTTCCGTTTGTAGATTGATGGGATTCCGCACTGCATCTGGTGGCGCTTCCAAAATCTTCGGCGACTCAGTTCCTACAAGCTTAGCTTCATTGCCATGAATCTCGTAGTTAGCGCGCCATGTTTGAAGGGCATAGGGTGAGCTGTTCTCAGCGTTTCTTCCGAACAAATTTCGTGCTTTATATGTAGCCGTATCCCAGAAATTCTGTTTCACGTCGGCGAAACTATCGAAGCGTTCACCTGAAAGAACTCGCCCACTCACTCCGGCGCCGATCTTGTAACCGATCATTCCGAGCCCGCTGTTTACACCTAAGTGACCAGCTGCATTGCCCCAACGCGCGCCCGCGGCGTGCATCTCGTCCCAGGTTTTTGCCTGCTGCCCTATTCTGTAGGCTTCGCTGAATTCGGGTAATGAGGAGGCGATGAACCAGGCGCCCATGACCCCGCCTGCAATTTTTCCGACTGGACCAGCTTCCGGGAGCACCACTTTGAGAGTAGCAGCAATTGCAGCAGAGCCTGCGATGGTTTTGACCATTTCCATCGGGTGCTGAATATTGTGTACTGCTGCGTTGTAGATTCCTTTGGGCGTGTGAAGAATTCCGTCAGCTGTCGTGACGGCAAACCGTTGGTAGCTACCGAATGCTCCATCCATACCGATTTTATTAGTTTCAGACGAGAGAAGCTCCGCCATTTCTTTGGACGCAGCGGCTTTTTCAGCTTTCCAGTCGTTGTGCTCTAACATCTATAGTCGTGGACGGGACCCAAAAGGGAACAGTAGCGGGCATAGAGAGAGAATAGCCCCCAGCCCCCAGGGGCGCCAAGTGTAGAAATACGTAAGCGCGCCTTAAATCCGTCGGCGCCAATCCGTCCCACCCTTTTCCAAGGCTAGAGGCCCAGGCCTTGACCTTTGCCTTACCAGCTGTTTTGTTTACGATCAGTGACTCGGTGAAACCTCTTGTGGTTTAATGCGTCATATCACTCTGTTTGTTCAAGATTTTTTCGGTTCACGTTTGATTTTTTCCACCATGTTTCAGGTCAACGACACTCTCCAAATTCCGCTCCAAGAGTTTGAGCTCAGCTTCGCAAGAAGCGGAGGTCCTGGCGGCCAAAATGTGAACAAGGTGGCTAGTAAGGCGACGCTACGGTGGGCTGTGAATAATTCTCCAAGTCTTCCCGGTCCAATCAAGGAGCGCTTCATTGCCAAATACGCAAGCCGCCTGAGCCTTGATGGTGAGCTTATCATCGTGAGTCAGAGATTTCGGGATCAGAAGAAAAACATAGACGATTGTTTTTCAAAACTGAGATCAATGATCGAGCACGTGGTATTGCCACCGGTGCCTCGTCGACCAACAAAACCATCGAAAGCCGCGAAGCTTCGCATTGTCGAATCAAAGGTCCGCCGAGGAAAGATCAAGCAACAGCGCCGAGCACCTGTTGATTATTAGTCTATATAAATGAACCACTAATCCAAGTTGGCTGAAGATTCAGGTCGCCTTTAAGACTTGATTGTCAATCCATAGCGCAGCCTTCAAGCTCTCGCAATTCGTGATTTCCAAATATGATTTTGCCTGCTTGAAGGTCTTCTTTCATGTGCTCAATACTGCTCGTGCCGGTCAACGGTAGCATGCCGATTTGTAGTGAGAATGCAAAGATGATTTGTGCTGGAGTTGCCTGGTATTTTTTGCAAAGTGATTGGACAAGCGGTGTGCTGAGTACGCGCGTATTGGCTGTAAGCAAAGAAAATCCCTGATAGATAATTTTCTCTGCTCTGCAAATTGCGCGCACTTCGTGATCCCAAGCCATGACAGCGAAGCAACGGTTCTGCACAAACATTGGTTTCACTTTGGCGCCCTTGCAAAGCTCTGCCAGTTGGTCGGCACTCACGTTGCTAACACCGATGGTTTTGGTCTTGCCCTCTTTGTGCAGATCCTCAATGGCGTTCCAAATTTCCCAATCTTTATCGCTGATCCCATTGCGGTAGAAAGGACCGTGCAACACATAAGAGTCGAGATGATCCGTATGCAGATGCTGCAATGAACTTTCCATCGATTGTTTTACTTGCGTGGTTAAGTTCGCCTTAGCATCGTATGGTGTTCGGTGATCTTGACCATTGACGTTGGTGAACTTCGTCTGCAAAAAAAGCGAATCTCTATTGATCCCCTTTGCTTTTAGGGCTAGCAGAGCCTCTCCCACCCGAGCTTCGTCGTAGTGAATTAGTTGATTTGCCGTGTCGATCGCGGTGAATCCATTAGCAACCGCTTTTTCGACTAACTCTTTTGTAGCTTCTTTTTTCCAGGCTGTTCCGTACATGAATGACGGAACGGGGACGTTGTTTGAAGTTGTAAGATTCATTTGACCATCTCTTCTCTTTGCTTAAGGGCAGTGGCGGCTATTCCAACAATTGAATTTGAACTCTACGCAATTCGTCCTTTAGTTTGGTCGTAGCAGCATCGCATTTGTTTCGTTCCGCATAAAGCTCCGTGATTCGTCTCTCGAGATCGTCGCGGCGCTTTAGTACAGATTGAATCGCATCCAATATACTCTTTTCTCGATCCATGTATTCAGCCCTGAGGTCTTTCGCCCGTGTGGACTTGTTATCGGGATCTATTTGAGCGAGGGAAGGTGTCACGCTGTTTAGCAAAATAGAAAACAGCAGCAAATAGAACAAGAAACATGATCGCGTCTCAGCGCTCATTTATTTGTTCCTTGCGTGAAGTCTAAGTTTACTGGAGCGGTCGGATTCTCGTCTTTGTTCAAGATGTCTGTGACCGGAACGTCTTTACCAACTTCTTCGAGTTTCAAGTTGGAGACCCAAATCTTCCCAGTACTGTGTGTCAGAATGCCGATACAAACCTGGGTTCCTCGTGGGCTCACATCCAAAACGACGCTGTAGTTTTTCCAGTCATTATTTCCTTTGATTGGTCGCTTTTCCATGTTGTCTAGAGCAATTGTATTTCCCGAACCCGCATCCACGCGCATCCAGATTCCGGCAGCGTCGACTACGTTTTCCGATTTTACGTCAGCAGAGAATCGAAGGCGCTTTCCTAGGTATTTTTCCGTGCTGATCTTCTGCATAACGGTGCCAAAACCGTCAATTGGAGATGTTTTTGACTGCATGATTAGGATCGGCTTGCCGTCACGTTTTTGTTGTGGATCAATCATAACCAAATAGTCGTTGGGTCGGCTTCCTTTCATTTCCCAACCGGTTGGAATCACGCTTTCATCGGCTGCCACTGTTGGGTTGATGATGCCAACGATACAGCTAAGAGCGAGTCCGAGGAGGATGGGTTTATTCGTGGATAACATTTTGACCTCATAAGCAATTGATTTTGGAATGTGCGCGCAAACCGTTATCCAAGTTTTGCATAACTCTGGTTGGCGTTTGTTGTTCATCACGAGGAAACTCGCTAGAACTGGAAGTAAATGAATGGAGCGCTGTTATCTGGCAGGAACGTGATGATTGCCACGACCAGCGCTGTGCAAAATGCGGCTTTGAGCGGAGCTGGCGCGTTACGGAAGAGCCCTCTTTCAGACGCTGAACTGATTGGCAGATTCGAAATCAACAGCCCGATTACCATCAGGATTACAACCGGTACGATCACCGGAAGTTCTGGTTTCAGTACGAGGAAGCTGTGATTTTCTGCACCTGTATATATTGGGCTCATCGTCACCATTCTGCGCACGATCAGAAAGGCGTCAGAGATGTTGGTGACGCGGAAGAATACCCATCCAATGCAGACAGCCTGGAACGTAATGAACATTGAGAGGAATGTGCCGAACTTGGAATCAACGAAGTCTTTGAGGGCTGTGCTTCCGGCTTTTATAGCGGCAAATTCGCGATGAACAATTAGAGCTAGTCCGTGATAGATGCCCCAAACAACAAAGTTCCACGATGCTCCATGCCACAATCCACCGATCGCCATGGTCAGGAAAAGGTTTCGATTAGTTAGCCACTTCCCTCCGCGTGAGCCGCCTAACGGAATGAATAGGTAATCGCGCAACCATGTGGAGAGAGAAATGTGCCAACGATGCCAAAAGTCCGACATGTTTTTTGCGAAGTAAGGCATGTTGAAATTGATTGGAATGTGATATCCAAACAGCATCGCACTGCCGCGACCGATGTCGGTGTAGCCTGAAAAATCAAAATAGATTTGGAATGCGAATGCATAAGCGAAAAGCCAGAGCTCTGGAGCGCCGTAAACTCGCGGATCCTTCATTCCCATATCGACTAGCATCGCAAGATTGTCGGCGAGAAGTAGTTTCTTCGCTAAGCCAACAATGATTAATGGAACGCCTTCATCGAGATGGCTGAGTTTGAATTTCGGAAAACTCAGCATCTGCTCTTCAAAGTCTTTGTAGCGCTTAATTGGACCTGCAATCTGCGTTGGGAAAAACGCCGCGAACAATGCAAACAAGACAAATGACTTGATTGTGCTGCCGCCTCGATAAATCTCGAATAGGTAATGTATGAATTCAAATGTGAAAAAGCTTATGCCCAGCGGCAATATTATGTCTGCATGCCAGGTTGGAGCATGATGCGTGACGAGCCCGACGCCTTGTGCCACGCTTTCTAGCAAGAAGTTAGTGTATTTGAAGAATCCGAGGCAGAGTAGGTTTGCGACGATGCCAATTGTAAAAAGCGATTTCTTACGGGCGGGTTCCGTACTTTTTTCGAGTACTTGCCCCCAGAAGAAATTGAATGCTGTCATGCCGAGTATGAGGAGGATGAACACTGGCATCCAACTCATGTAGAAGTAATAACTGGCTGCAAGTAAAAGCGGGAGCCGCCATTTCTTTGGGCAGACCCAATATGCCGCCACGATTAGCGGCAGAAATATGACGTATTGCAGACTGGTAAACAGCATGGGCGTTCGCTTCTCTGTTTCTATTTGCTGGGGCGAATACTACCATGACAAGCGTTGTCAATATGTTTGACCTGCTTCAGGAAACGCTTTGCAGCTAGTAAATCTTGATGGAATGTCCGGTAATTTGAGGTTTATCTAATGGAGCAAGGCGGACGAAGAGTTTTCTGGCAAATGCCTTGCCAGCGTTGGTTTTAAGCTCGACACGCAAAATAGGCCGCTGTCCCTTTAACCCTGACGTGGGAATTTCAGATGTGACCGAAAAGGGAGCCCAGTTATCAGAGGTATTGATCAGTTGAGGGGTGCCAGGTAGTACGTTGGCGATGAATTCGTTCTTCTTTGTGATTACACCTGACACTGCAAGCTGTGCAGGGGTGCCTTCATCCGCTTTGCTTTCGCCGCTGATTACAACTTTCAAATGTGAATTAGTGAGTACGTGCTCAGGAATATCGATGTTCGTTGCGAACGGGCTGGCGCTTGCTGCATCTGGCACTTGGACGAATGCAAACTCGTGCAGGGAGTTGCCTTTCATCGCTACCAGATATTCATCTTTAGATTGAGATATAGGTCGATTTTGGAGAAAAGGCGGTCTTTGTTTTGGAGTTGCAGGCGCCGGGTCTTGCGCGGTGGTGGCTTTTGTTTTCTCTTTCTCACTTGGATCGTTTGCATACCCAACCATTAGGAATAGGCGATATTCGCCTGTTTGTAATCCTGGGGCGCTTGAGAGATCTCCTCGTTTCTGCAAACGCTCGTGGATAAGCGTGCTCCTGGATGGGGACGGCGTTGAATAAGTCTCCTGTGCTATTCGTGAATCGAAGATGTCGTCGGAATCGTTGAAGAATTTACCTGGGCTGACTTGCTCCGGCGAAGGTAATACTATCTTGTTCTTCGATGTTCGCAATCTGTAGTCACCATAGATGGTGACCTTCCCTGTCGCGCTTTCGGGGGCTCGCAGAGAAATCTTGTTCCAGCCAGTCTTGAGCGCTGTTAGCGGAACCTCGACAGCACGCCACCGGGGTAGCGAATCTGGCTGTTTTCGGATAAGCGACGAGAACTGATTTAGCCAGTCTTCCAAATCATAATGTTTGGGATCGAACTGGTAGATTGAGGCTAATTTTCCTTGAACCGGCTGATCATTCACCGAGATGGAAACCTGCCCTATGTTTTCATTTCCATCAATTAGCAGCAATGCCCAGTGCGGTGTTCTTTCGGCGCCGCTGTCATGCAAGTCGTTGATATAGATTGAACGCTCTACTTGCATATCGCTCTTGAGCGTAGCGGACCACATATGCGTTTCATTCTTCGACATAGCAAAGGCAGCACAAATCGCGCCTGAAGTAATGAACGCAAGCAATGCGAGGAGCGCAAATACCTGTTTTCCCTCGAGATCCGTTTTTCTGAAGTTGCATGACTTATATGCGCAGTAGACGAGTAATGCGATCGCCGCCAAGCGCAGTGAAAATTGAATTGTGTCAGCCCCATTGATGTTGTGCGTCACCTCCATCACCAAAGGTGTGGGGTCCAATTTCATTGTTGCAATGCAAATCGCGAGAGCTCCGGTCAATCCGACAAGTTTCCTCCACGTGCCAGTTGCAGCTTGTTTGAACAAAAAGATCGCACACAAAATGATGAATGGCATTGCTGTGAAACCATATCGCGAGATTCCTTCGAAAGGCAAATAGATCAGGTGGCCCAGTGTCAGAATGGCCAGTGAGAGAGCAATAAAAATTTGGCGACTTGTATATTTGGTAGTCGCTAACTGAGACAAGAGGACGATCATTCCAGCAATGCCGGAAAGTGCTAGAAACGCCTGGTAGATTGCTTGAAGCTTAAATGTGAGTCCAAGTATTTTGTAGCGATAGTCATTCCAAGGAATGTTCCAGAGACGAGTGATTTTTCGAAGCGTGAGATTCGCAAAGCCTGCCGGATCCTGATTCATTAGTGCAACTGCTACGCCAGCGGCGGGTTCATCTTCCGGGTACATCTCCGCCAAAGGATGTGTCGGATAGCATCCCCATCCGTCACCCTCCATGTTGCATCCGGTCAATATGTTGTAGACGGGCCGGCGTGACGGAAGCAGAGTAATATTCTGCGTCGTGTAGAAGCCGAAGACAAGCCACGGCAAGATGACTATAAGTGCTCCTGCAATCGCCGCTGAGGCCGCGATTGGATTCCGCGGAGAAAGCATACTAGCGCGTGACGCTTGGGCTAGTGGGATGGCGCCGGTTTCAATTGTAGTTTGTGAAGACGTTGCACTGTCTCCCCCATGACTGGCGCCGTGAATAAGCAATGATTCGCTTTGTTCGATCCCGGGAGCGCCGGCATCCTGCCGGCTTCGATCTCTTGAGGACGATTCGTTGGTATCAATCTCCTCCAAATTCGCTGGTATTGCCAGAGATTCTTTGTTAAGCAGTGAGGAGCTGTCCGTCTCTACAGCCTTCATCTGCGGTGCGGACTGATCCGTTGCATACTGTAAGTCATGCGGTTCTATCAAAGACGAGTCGTGGGAGAAAACTGTTGATGCTAATGCTGCTAAAAAAATCAGCGTTGCCGCTGGAAAAAGCGCGGGCTTAAGTAGGCAAAGTGATGCCCACAACGCCCCGGCGATTATTGCTTTGCCAAGCATCCATCCGTTTTTTGATTTCCTCTCAGTTTTATGTTCTTCCGCTCCTTCAGCGCCAACTGGCATCTTCGAGCTTGTTTCAATTAAGGTGGTCCTGCGCCTCATTACCAGTCCACAGAATTTGTTGTCCACTGTTGGTACGATGTCGCTTAAGTAATAGAGCATTGCAATACTGAGGGTGCAAGCAAGTGGTTCGGTCAGAAACGTATTGCATGAGGAGATTGCTGGTGGATAGGTCATCCATGCTACAGCTCCTATTAATGCCAATTTCGTGCTTCTAAATAGCCGCTTTCCTAACAAGAAAATGAAAAGACAGCCAAGCGATTGGATGAAACACTGCATTGTCACCAACACAGACCAATCCGCTGGTGATGGCGCTTTTTGTGCAACGAAGAATGCCAAAGCCCCAGTTAATGGCAGTATTGGTCCATCCAACATTAGATAGAACGATAGCGATTCGAGCATTCCACGCGACAAGTGTTTGATGTCGCGCATCGTTTCGTAGAGACGTTTTGTCGTTTCGAGATAATGGGATGCGTCAAAATAAAGCGTTGTCCGTGGCAAAACGTTGGATGGATTCAGCAACAGAAATACTGCGAACGAAATTATCAAAATGCAGATCGGCAACATCAGATTCGCTGACAAAGGCGATTTCTTAGCTGCCTTTGCAGTCGTCGCGCGTTCGTCTTGTGTTGTTTCCACCGAAGGATTCACCTTCACACATTGCTCGTTATCCAAGCTTCTATTTTGCGAGGCGGCTTGGAATTAGCCTTTCTTGATCTCCCAGAAATCATCGCCAAGAATATTCCATGGGAGGCGCTGCTCGTCTGGATGTTCGGCGTCGAACCATTGGTTTACGAAGTAGATCATATTTGCAGTTTGGTTCCACGGATTTGCAAGCCCGTGTGCAACACCGCGTGGCAAGTAGAGGATTTGTGCTCGCCCAGCTCCTAGCACGAATCGCATTGTTTGCTTATAAGTCGGCGAATCCTCGCGAGCGTCGAAAAGACCGATTAAAAGGCGATCATAAGGCATGATAAACCAGACATCTTCCTGGTTGTAATGCAAGTGGAAAGCTTTGATTGTGCCCGGCACCATTTGTGACCAGGTGGATTGCCGTACCTTGAATTGTGGAATCGCCACCAAATAGCCGTTTTCATCCACACGAACTATCTCAGCCAGGGCTCCGCCATCATCAACGAAGCTTTGAAGCGTTATTATCTGAACGCCTTCTATTGGAGTCTTCTTCCCATACTCCTGCACGGAAAGCTCCGATCGGAACTCGCTACCTATTTTTTCTTTGTTTATTGGTTTGAGCATAAGCATTCGATTAGCCGTGTCTAAGCTTCTACAGTCCGCAGGCGGCACGCGCGCCGGATAAACAGAACGCTGATAAGGATAACAAGGACCGGGCTTTTCGTCCAGTTTATAACCGTTTTCCGTTTCAATCCTCAGCCAGTAGCCTCCGCTTCTGAACTGATAAGCGTCCAGTGCGTATAATGGAGAGAGGTAGGTGATTATATGTCCGAAAAAAGAGCGACCGAGTACAAACATATTGTCGTTGATTCCGACCAAACGCCATTTATTGATGGCACTACCCTGAAGGTGAAGGAATTAGCATTGGAGTACTTATCTTATGGGTGGTCTGCAGAGCAGCTGCAGCGACAGCATGATTATTTGAGCTTGGCCCAAATTCACGGCGCACTTTCTTATTATTTTGACCATCAATCGGTGATGGATAAGGAAATATTTCAGGAACTCAGCAAGATCGACGAGATCGCGTCGCTAGATCCAATACTTAAGAGTAAGCTTGAAAGTCACCTTCGCAAAAAATGAGTTTGCGGTTCTATATGGATGTCCATGTTCCGAAGGCAATAACGGTTCGGTTGAAGCTGAAGGGTATCGATGTGTTGACTGCACAGGATGATGGCTGTTCGCTCTACAGTGATGAACAGCTGTTAGAGCGTTCGACGCATCTAAACCGAATTCTATTTTCCCAAGACGCAGATTTTCATTGCTGAAGCAGCAAAATGGCAGGAAAAAGGTGCGCCTTTTTCTGGAGAGATTTTTGGGCATCAACTGAGAGGCTCAATTGGGCAGTATGTCGAAGAGTTATGGTTAATAGCGGAAGTTCTGAGCGAAGAAGAAATGAAAGGGCAATTGATTTTTCTTCCCTTGCGTAAATGATCTCCTGAAGCTGACTAGATCTTTGTGACGGTTCCTGCGCCCATGACCTTTTTCTCGACGGTCGGATTGCCGGCATATTTCACCGTGCCGGCTCCCTCGATTTCTACCTTGAGTTTTTCGACTACGTTTAGATCTGCGGTTCCTGCTCCGCTGATTTTGACGAATGCACCCTTCGTTTTCAAATTCGAAGCTCTGACCGTGCCTGCTCCCGACATGATCGCGGAGAACCAGTCAAGGTTGCCTTCGGCAGTGACTGTCGATGCGCCGTTGCCTACAACTTCAACTCTGCCTTTGGTCAGTCCTTTGATATTTGCCTTGCAAGCACCATCTAGTTGCAGTCTATCCAGCACTGCAGTCGAACAATTGATGACGAGTTTTTTCAAATTGTTCAACGGCTTCTTCGAGGTAATAACGAGGATGCCGTTCTCAATGGTGACGCTGATCAACGGGAGGACGGCTTTGTCAGCGTCTAGAGTTGTGTCTCCGTTCTTGCCCATCGTAATGTTCAATTCGGCTGGGAGATTCAGCTTGATGCCGTTGTACGAAGCTGTTTTTCTTGTTTCTACATCCGCAGCGGCGTTTGGAGCATTAATTACTGTAGAAGCCAACAAGCCGCAGGCTATCAACGCTGATAACAATTTGTCCATTTTTTTATCCGTTTCTTTGTTTTGTATTTCTGTTTGTATGACGACGTCGCCGCTGAGTAGCGAGAAAGCCTATCTTGCTGCGCCTTGCATTTTCATAGACAAGTACATCTTTAGTGCTTCATTCCATGGAACGACTTCGCGCTCGATCGTGTTGATCAAAGTTGTTTTGTCGAGTACGGAATATTTCGGTCGTGTAGCCGGTCTCGGCATATCCTTTGTGGCAATCGGCTGAACCGATACTTTTAGATCTGATACGATTGCTTGTGCAAATTCAAACCAGTTCGTGACACCGCCATCGGTGGCGTGGTAAACGCCCCAGCGCTTGCTCAGAATAAGATCGGCTACGGTCTCTGAAAGCGTAAGTGTGCAAGTCGGAGAGCCAAATTGATCTGAGACCACGCGCAATGGCTTTCCGTCCATTGCCATCTGATGGATGGTATCGACGAAGTTGCGTCCGTTGGGGCCATACAACCAACTTGTTCTTACAATGTAGAACTTGTTCAGATGATGTTGAACAGCACGCTCACCTGCCAGTTTCGTTTTTCCATAGACAGACAGAGGGCGTGTCTGATCCCAAGGATGATAGGGGCGGTTCTGTTCGCCATCAAATACGTAATCGCTGCTGATATACACCATCGGAATGTCTTGATGATTGCAAGCAACCGCGAGATTCTCGCTGCCATATCCATTAATGAGGTATGCCAGGTCAGGCTCGGACTCTGCCTGGTCAACCTTCGTGTACGCAGCCGCGTGGATTACCAGCTCCGGCTTTTCCGCTTTCATTACCTCGATCACCTGATTGTAGTTGGTTACATCGAGGGCTTCTCTGGGAAAGCCTGCAACATTATGTTCCCGTGCTTCCAGGCATGAGGTCAACGCCTTCCCAAGCATGCCGCCGGCGCCGGTAATCAGAATCTTCATTACACGCTCCTGCTTCGTTATTTAGTTCTTCGAACTTGTCTTGTTGCTTGCAGCCAATTCTCTTTCCTTTTCATGGCAGGAAGCGGAGACTGACTTCAACCATTCTTGATTGTCTAGATACCACTTGATTGTTTGGTGGATTCCAGTTTCGAATGTGTGCACTGGTTTCCAACCAAGTTCCTTTCGGATCTTTGTGGAATCGATTGCGTAACGACGATCGTGACCAAGGCGATCTTCAACATACTTGATCAGGTTCTCGCCCTTGCCGAGTTCTTTCAACATCAGCTTTGTGATTTCAATATTTGTGCGCTCGTTGTTGCCACCGATGTTGTAGACTTCACCCGGTTCGCCTTTGTGGAACGCGAGATCGATTGCCTGGCAATGATCTTCAACGTGCAACCAATCACGAACGTTCATTCCGTCGCCATAAACGGGGACCTGCTTGTCAGCAAGAATGTTCATGATGAAGAGCGGAATCAATTTCTCTGGGTGCTGATACGGTCCATAATTGTTCGAGCAACGAGTGATCATCACCGGCATTCCATAGGTATGGAAGTAAGCGCGGCATAGCATGTCGGCGCCGGCTTTGCTGGCGGAGTAAGGGCTGTTTGGTGCAAGCGGTGTGTCTTCTACGAAGTAACCAGTCGCTCCAAGTGATCCATATACTTCGTCGGTGGAAACTTGGACGTAACGGATTGTCCATTTGTCGCCTTGCTTGCCATGAAGGAATGCGGCTTCCAGCAAGTTTTGTGTTCCGAGTACATTGCTGTGTACGAAAACGGAGGGATCGGCGATTGAGCGGTCGACGTGAGTCTCGGCGGCAACGTTGATGATGCCGTCGATCTTGCCGAACTTTTGTCCGGATACGATTGAATCAACAAGCTCTTTATCTTGGATGAAGCCTTTGACGAAGGTGTAACGCGGATCATTTTCGATGTCGGAGACATTTTCATGATGCCCTGCGTATGTGACTGCATCGAGATTGATGATTTTGGTTTCTGGATGATGTTTGAAGATGTATTTGATCAGATTGCTTCCGATGAAACCCAGACCGCCGGTAATAAGAACTTGCATTGCTAATCCCTCGTTTGTTCGTTTCCTTGCAATTTTTGCAAACTGCTTTGTGTACCCTTGAACCTTTTATGTTGATCGTTAGACAACATCGACTTTGCTGTCGTCGCCTAGCATGAACTTGTATGCAACTGGCTTTGCGTGGCTTCTTGCCAGTTCCACATTGACGCCGATCAAGCTGTCGACGATTCGTCCGTCGAAATCTTTGATCTGGCAGTTTTCGCGCAGGATGCTATGTTCGATTTCGACATTGCTCACGCGCGCGCCATCACCAATTGAGGTGAATGGACCTATATATGTGTTTTCCAAAACGCAATCGCTGCCAATAACTGCAGGTCCGCGAACCGTACAGTTCTTGAGCAGTGAGCGTTCTCCAACATGGACTCGTCCGGAAACTTGTGTGCTTCCTTCCAAATTTCCATGCATCAAAAATTCTTCCATCTCATCAAGCACGACGCGATTTGCTTCGAGCATGTCGTCTTTCTTTCCGGTGTCTAACCACCAGCTTGTGAGAATGTGGCTGGCGACTGGATAGTTTGTATCGATCAGGCGCTGGATTGCATCGGTGATTTCGAGTTCACCGCGTTTGCTCGGTTTGATCTCGTCGATTGCTTTGTGAATGTTTTTGTTGAACAAGTAAACGCCAACCAGTGCCAAATTTGATTTTGGTTGTGCCGGTTTTTCTTCAAGGCAGAGAATGCGTCCGTTACCGTTGAGCTGAGCAACGCCGAATGAGCTTGGGTTCAATACTTCTTTTAAGAGAATAAGCGCATCCGCTTTTCCAGCATTGAATCGTTCAACCAGAGGTTTGACCCCATCTTTGATCAGGTTGTCGCCCAGATACATTACGAAGGGATCGTCACCGAGAAAATCACGAGCTGTTTTTACTGCGTGAGCCAGTCCTTTCGGTTCAGCTTGAACGATGTATTCTATGCGAATACCCCAGCGAGAGCCGTCTCCGAGTGCTTCCCTCACGTCAGCACCAGTTTCGGGGCTGATGATGATTCCGATCTCGTTCACGCCAGCATCTTTGATAGCTTCAACTGCGTAGAACAAGATCGGCTTGTTCGCGACAGGTAGAAGCTGTTTTGCGGCAGTGTGCGTAATTGGTCGCATTCGCGTACCCTTTCCGCCACTGAGAATTAGTCCCTTCATTTTGTTTTTCCTGTTTTGTTCCTAAACGGCACCACGACGGCTGATTACTGCCTGAAAAGTCATAAAGATCACTTTCCAATCAAGCAAGTAATTCCAGTTATCGCAATACCACTTGTCCATTTTGACTTTGACGTCATCCGGCAACTCATCGCGACCGTTGACTTGAGCCCAACCGGTAATTCCGGGTGGGAAACGCAATACTCCGGCATTCTGACGCATTTCCGTGAGCTGCGTTTGATTATACAAGGCGGGTCTGGGACCCACTATCGACATATCATTCTTAAGTACGTTGAATATTTGAGGTAATTCATCCAGGCTGGTTTTTCGTAAAATTTGGCCAACTCGAGTTATGGGGCTAGGAAGTTTCAGCATCTGGTCAGTCGGTAAGTCCGGCGTTCCGGTGCGCATCGTTCGAAACTTATAGATATTGAAGAATCGCCCATTGGTGCCTACGCGCTTCTGTTTGAAGATTACAGGACCAGATGAGTCAAGCTTAATGGCGATTGCGACGACGGCCAGCAATGGCGCCAAAGCGATTGCTGCGCCCAGGCATAAGGAGAAATCGGTAATGCGCTTCAGCATGAGCCCGCCTTTGCAGGGCTCTTTTCCGCAATAGTTCGACGCCGTTCGATCGTCGGCTTGCTCTAAAACTGGCGGTGAGTTTGGCATTGCGTCGGGCATGTCAAATCTTTGTGGTGAAGGCGTTCGCCTGGCTCCTTGACAGGGCGCAGAATAGCATAGATCGTTTGTATGATCATTGACTCTATTTGTGTTTTGTATTGATTCGCTTCTGTTAATGACAAGTCCGGGTCCGGGCTAATATGATGTGCGCGTTAGCCGAGGAATTCCCGTGCGCCTCTCAGTTATTGTTGTTAGCTGGAATGTAGTAAAGCTTCTTCGCGTTTGTTTGGAAACATTGAAGCGCGATCTCGACGGCATCGAAGCCGAAGTTTTTGTCATCGACAATGATTCGGCCGACGGATCCGCCGACATGGTTCGCAAAGAACATCCATGGGTGCGGCTGATTGCCAATGATCGTAATCTCGGTTTTGCTGCCGCCAACAATCAGGCTCTCAAGCAATGCACTGGCGACTACGTTTTTCTGCTCAACCCTGACACGGAAATCAAGCCTGGTGCAGTGAAGGGATTAATCAAGTTTTTAGAAGAGCATCCTCAAGCAGGTATTGTTGCGCCCCAACTTCTTAACAGTGACGGAAGTATTCAGCGTTCGTGCCGTGAGTTTCCAACCTTCCTCGGAATGCTTTATGAATTGCTGGGACTCAGCAAGATGTTTCCGACGCATCCAGTTTTTGGTAGCTACAAGATGCTGGACTTCGATCACGACGAGCTGCGCGAAGTCGATCAGCCGGAAGGCGCTTGTTTGATGCTTCGTCGTGAGGTGATTGACCAAGTTGGCTCGCTGGACGAAGGGTTCTTCATGCTTTTTGAAGAGGTAGATTGGTGTTACCGAATCAAGCAAGCCGGATGGCAAATTTGGTTTGATCCTACGTATCAAGTTGTCCATCATTATGGGCAGTCGATAAAACAGGTAAAGGCGCGAATGATATTGAGTTCTCATCGCGGCCTGTATCGCTTCTGGAATAAACATTATGCGCGCGGGCGCTGGTATATGAAAGGATTCGTCTATGCGGGCTTGATGAGCCTTGCTTATGTAAGAATCTGCACTCATACTCTACGCTCGATGCGTCAGAATAAACCGGCGTTATGTTAATGAATGCGATTGTTGAAAAGGATTCCTCATTAACAAGCAATGGTGCCAAGATGAAAGAGTCGGCATCTGTACGCTTAACGTCGCAGTGGACTCTGTTGGTGATCGGTGGTTTCTGGCTTTTCAGCCTGTGTTTCATTGGTATCGCCGGTGATTTTCCGATCAATGATGATTGGATCTATGCCGAGGGTGTGAAGCACTTTCTGGAGACAGGGCAGATGCGCTTGTTGGCATGCGCCCCTGCTTGCATTTTTCACATATTAAGTGGCGCTGCCATCTGCAAAGTGACTGGATTCAGTTACGAAGTCTTGCGTGGAGTTGGATTTGCCTGGGCTTGTTTGGGATCGTTTTTGATGTATGGTTGCTGTCGCGAGTTGCGCGCCGGCAAGCTTCCATCGCTGCTCCTGACCCTGTGTTTCTCGGCGAACCCTTTGTACATGTGCTTGGCCTTTTCGTTCATGACCGATACGCCTGCGGTATCGCTTACTCTTGCGTACTTGTACTTTATGTTGAGAGGCATCAACAAGAATAGTGAATGGCAGTTCGCACTTTCTTCCATTGCACTTATCGCAGCTACGCTTGTGCGTCAGAACATGGGTGGTATGGGACTCGTGAACCTACTCGTATTTGCTTTGCTCGCTTTGCGAAAGAGATTCTCGCCGACGCTCCTTGTTGGGCTCGTGGTGTTACCGGTGGTGACAGCAATTCTGGCTGACAAATGGATGCTGTCCACCAATGATTTCAATTCATTATATGTCTGGTATAAGGGAATGGCTGCCAAACAAGTTGCGCACATGTTACACGCTCCTTCCGCAGTCATACCGACTATCATTCAGGTCGCCGGGGAGATTTGCGCATATCTGGGAGTCTTCTTTCTGCCGGCGTTGCTTTGTTTCCTGCCGACTTTCAAAAAATTCTTTCTCCGTAATCAGGGGATGAGTTCCGTATGGCCGGTTGCCTGTGCAGCCGGCATGGTTTTTTCCTTCAGCAAATTCATTGCTGAGGGGCGCTGGATGCCTTTCAATCAAAATCTGATTAGGTTGCCAGAGTTAGGTGCGCACAGTCTTTTGGGGATCAACGTCGCTGCTTTGTCTATGAAGTGGAGGCAATCGCTTACCTGGGTAAGTGGCATTCTCGGTTTTGTATTCTCTGTCCTAATTTTGGATACTCTGCATAGAACAGTGGCGATGCTCTGGCGAGAGCTTGGAGGCAGGCGCAGTTTTTCCGTCGGCGCCGAAACGAAAACTAAGACTAGCCCATCGAGGAAATTCAGATTCTTGGTCGCAGCGTTTGCTGTTTTAGCAGCGTTTGGATTCCAGTTTGCGTTCACTTGCTTGCAATCCACTTTCTCCGATTTGGATCGCTATTATCTCTTTCCAGGATTAGTTGCCGTTCCATGTCTTGCGCTTGCCTGGCGTTATCAACGAGTTCGCATGCTTTGGGTTCTAGCTGTGCCTGTGCTCTTGCTGTTATCGGCTTATTCCCTGGCAGCAACGCAAGATCTTATGGCATGGAACCGTGCCCGTTGGCAGGCTATTGAAGCGCTGGAGAAGAAGGGGGTTGCCTTTGAGCAAATCGAGGGCGGTGCCGAATACAATTATGCGCGGGACCCGATGCTGTTTAAGAATCTCATTCTGCATGAGAATTGGTACGAACTAACCCACCGGGGCGAGCCGCCGCGTGATACATGGAGATGGTGGTCCGTCCATTCCGAGGATTACATAATCAGCTTCTCGCCGGTGCCAAACTTCGTGCAGATTGCATCCAATAAATATTGGAGCGCTCTATCTGGTAATCGTGAGATCCTCACGCTCAAGAAGATTCAGTAAGATACTTGCAGGAGTCTTGGATCTGTAGGGGCTACGCCATGCGTCGCCCGCCTAATTCACTTGCCGTTCCAGCCAGATTGATTTGAGCGAGTATCTCTCGAAATATCGGAGGCGGGCATTTCCTCGTCATGTTTGTGGAAGTAATAGACTCTGGCTGATTGGCTCATTCCTTCACTTTCCAATTTCGGTACGACGCGTTCGGCGTTGTTATTGACGGCGTCGTAATAGTCTTTGCCTGCAAGCACCATAAAGCTGCGTGCGAAGATAAACCGCTCAATTGGTCCACCATGATGTCTGTGAACATCGGCGCGGTCGATGTCATAGAGTTTTCTTTCCACGATACGATCGAGATCGATCAGCTCTTGCTTGCTCAGATAATCGATCTGATCCTCGTAAGCTATTAGCACCGGGTCGAGCGCTTGGTGCAAATGTTTCACGTCTGCATCTGTGACCTTTCCGCTGAGAAGCTTTTGTCGTGCGGTCTGAACTTCAGGAGCTACTTGGCTCCATGCGTGTTCAACCATTGCCCAGAAACGTTCCTCATTCATAAGATGCTCCATGAATAGTTGGGGTTCGATTATCTCATAGCGCGGAAACAAAAAGATCCATTAATTCAAGTCTATGTCTGTGAAGAGCTCTACATCGGGATGCGTCCAGAGGAACGAAGCTGGAAAATTTGTATCGATCTCCGGAGTTAGTAAACGCTTAAGCTGTCTTGCTTTCTTCTCGCCACTGACTATCAAGAAAATTTTCTTTGATCGCAGGAGATCAGCCATTCCCAGCGTGAAACCAAATGTGGGTTTCTGGCTGCTAGTTTCTAGCATAGAGTGTTGTTGCGTTTGCTCTGCTAGTTTCGCTAGATGAACGTGTGCCATCAAATATGGTGCTGGTTCATTCAGGCCGAGATGACCATTTGTTCCGAGTCCCAGAATGCACAAGTCGATCTGTCCGAGGCGCTCGAGTTCGGCCTGAATTCGGCGGCACTCGCTTGCATGGTCAGTTGCGCTGGATTTGAAACTTGTGTACCGGTCGTGACTTACTTGTAGGGGATCAAGAAAGTGCTTGCGCAAATAGCTCTCACATGTTGAGGGATGATTGTCTGCTAAGCCACCCCACTCATCCAGTTTGACTACGTGGATGCGCTTGTACCGCTCGATTTTTTCTTGTGCTAGCTCAACAAAGTTCTTGTAAAGCCCTTCCGGTGAAGCCCCCGTTGCTAAGCATAAGGCGGCTCTGGGGTTGGAGTTGACAATAGCGTCCATGCGCTCCGCTGCTGCTTTGCAGAGGCTGTCATAATCGGGGAAAAGAAATCTATTCATGTTTCTAGCTGAGTTGCGTCAATGGGTGAGGCCGGCATGATTATAGATCACAATGCTTGTCAGGTAAGGAAAATGAGCTGCCATGGCTCCAAGATATCAGGGTCGGTCGGCTGCTATGATCATTGACTTGTCACCAAGTTTCGACCTTGCGCAGGCCGAGTTAGCTTAAGGTTATGAGTTTATGCTTCTATTTGGATTGCGAATCTTATCGTTCTTGTTGGGACTATGTTTGTTGACGCCGCTATCAGCAATTGCTGGTAATCAAACTCCACTGGTAACGGGAAATGGACACGGCTTTGCGGTGTATTCGTTTCCATCTAAAGCAATCTCGAAGTTGTATGCACATCCTTATAAGTTTGAGCGTGAGAATCCAAAAGAGACATTAGGCGAGGGAATTGAGACTGCGAATTTTGTGCGGAATCTGAAATGGCAGACTCCGGGTAGCGGGGAGTCCAAAGCCCGATATGTGGATGAGTCGCACGTTATTGAAGTGGAGACCCAAGATTCGAGGCAGCAGTTTTTTATGCCCTTCGGATTTGAAGCGAATGTGATGATAGCTGCCTGTGAAAGCACCGGCCACAATGCCCTTCAAAGCCGCGGTCCCAACCAGTCATCTGGAGCCCAGTTACTTGTCGACTGGGATCATGCAATCGCCGATACGAGAGAGATATCAGTTGGTGGAACGAGAGCGAAACTCTATAAGTTTAGAGGTATCAATGAAAGCCTTGTCGTGGTGCCTTTGGGTTCCAAAATTGATCGCGAGAAACCTATTTTCGGATCGAAGAGTGATTTTAGTGGCAGCAAAGTGTGGGCATTCATTTCGCTTGAGAATTCATCTGACGCAGTTTCGATGATCAAAAGTTTGCGGGCTTGGCAAAACGATTTGCCCGTGCGGCAACTCGTACAGCGTGAGCTGAAATCGCTTGAGGCATGGCGTGCCAGGCCACGCGTGAAATTTACTTCCGAGAATGAACGTAGGCTTTGGCGCCAAAGTGAAGTTGTTCTTCGCATGGCGCAAATTCGCGAACGGAATCGGCCTGGTAGATACAATAACGGACTTATTATCGCGAGTTTGCCGGACGGCGCCTGGTTTGTGCCGTGGGTTCGCGATATGGCTTATGGCGTTTATGCGCTCATTCGGATGGGGCATGTGAATGAAGCAAGGATGGCGCTCAGAGCTTATCTAAATGCGCGTCCCGTCGGAAAAATGACGGCAGAAGTTGGAGGTTTGCCTTATCAAGTTTCTGTCGTTCGATATTTCGGTGATGGCGCTGAGGAGCCTTACTTCACAATGGAGGGGGCTACAAATATTGAGTATGACGACTGGGGCCTCGTGCTTTGGATTCTGGGCGAATATGTTGAGCGAACCAAGGACTTTGCGTTTTTGTCGTCCCCGACTTATAGGGGGCCTGCATATCACAATGCGAAGAACTTTATTGTCAAACCACTGCTTGCAAATTTGGAGGAATATGACAGTGGGCTGATTGTGAAGGCCGATACTTCGATTTGGGAAGAGCGCCAGAAGGATAAAAAGCACTTCGCGTTCTCAACAGCGGCGGCAATTGTTGGGTTGGAAAAATTTGCGAATTTAGCAAAATTACAGCACGACTACGCGCTGCGAAAAGAGTTGTTGCAAAAGGCAGCACTCTTGAAGCTTGGTTTCAATAAGGCTTTTGTGAAGGATGGAAAGTTGCGCGGAACCTTAGAGCCAGGAGTCAAAAATGAGGTCGACGGCGCAATGTTGTCCGCGATCAACTGGAACATCGTGAATGATCCTTCAGTGATCGGGTCAAGTGTAAAAGCGATGGACCGGCTGAAAATGCCTTCTGGTGGTTACCGGCGAGTTACGAGCATTATTGAGGATCCGGCCATTTTTGAGTATTGGTATGAGCGGCAGGAGTTCCTATTTATTAACTTCAGCCTTGCTGAGGTTTATCTTCGAATGAAACCACCGCAAATTGAAAAGGCCGATCAACTCGTCGGTGCGATGGTTGCGCGTTCCGCGAAGGACAATTTCTTCGTGCCGGAAATGTACGTTTCGGAGAAGAACTATCGATTTACTGGTGAAATTGGAGAGCCAACAGGAGCAGTGCCAATGGTCGGCTACGGCGCTGGGGCATACATTGTTTACCTTTGCCATAGAGATGATTTACGCCAACAAAAATAATGACTCCAAACTCACGAGCTTTTGAATGTGCAGATGCTGGATTTCGATTTGCGCTGGTGTTTATTTCGTAATTGGGCTATAAAGTTGGGCTAGCGGAATGATGCTCCGGGCGACTATTTAGGGTATTGCAGGCGAATAACTAAACGATTCAGAAGATAAGTGCCGATGCGGTGGGTACGTTGGCGTCATGCGCTTGAATCTGGCGAAACGCTTGAAGTTAAATACAAAAGTGGAACCCATCACTTATACTCTTACGTCTTGGATTAGAATTACCAGAGACCTACGTCAACACCGGCCGCTCCATCAGACAGGCACTAAGTATGGACAAATTTGATATTGCAAATGCGCTGCGCGAAGCTGGTCTGATGCTGACCATCGCTGGCGACAATCCATATAAAGCCAGGGCTTATCTGAAAGGCGCCAGTTCAGTTGAAAGTCTCGGAGAGAGTATTGAGACGATCATCAAGGAAAACCGGCTGACTGACATTCCCGGTATTGGATCGTCGTTGGCAGCACAGATCGAGCAGCTGTATAAGACAGGAGAGCTGCCTGTTTTAACGAAGATGCGGGAGCAATTGCCGCCGGGCGTAATTGAGCTATCGCAAGTTCCAGGTATGACACTCAAACGGATCGAGTTATTGAGCAAAGAACTCTCGATTACTACCGTCGATGAACTTGAAGATGCCTGCATGAAGCATCGTGTGTGCAAGGTGAAGGGATTTGGCGAGAAAAGTGAACAAGCGATTCTTGAGGGTTTGCGGAATCAGCGAAGCACATCGAAGAAAGCGTTGCTTTTGCATGCACGTCCTACGGCGGAGCAGCTGGTGAAGTATCTGAGAGCTGCGTTGAGATCTGAACAAGTTGAAATTGTTGGTACGGTTCGTCGATGGCACGAAGTCGTTGATGAAATAAAGGTTGTCGTGGCTACGGATGATGCTGATCATTTGTGGCAGGCTGTCGAGAACTTTCCACTGGTGGTCGAGCTCATCGAGAAGTCGGAAAGCGTCTGTCGGGTGAAGTTAGTAGAAGGACTAATAGCTGAGATAGTTGTGGTGCCTAATTTCCATGTGGCATTGGTGGAGCATACGGGCACACCCTACCACTTTAATCTGCTAAGGGAGCGAGCCAAGGACAACGGTATTGAACTTACTGCCGAGGGGATGTTCAAGAAAGGAAGGAAGCTTGCTTTGAAGTCGGAATCTGACGTTTATCTGCATCTAGATCTTGAGCCTATTCCACCAGAGTTGCGCGAGGGCGACGATGAAATTCAGCAAGCTGAGTCGAGTTTTGATGATTTGATCCACATCGCTGATATACAAGGAATGACACATTGTCATACAACTTATTCAGACGGATCTTATTCGATTGAAGAAATGGCACTGGGCGCACAAAAGATGGGCATGAAGTACATCACGATTACGGATCATTCGCCGGCGGCCAGCTACGCCGGGGGATTGACGTTAGATCGTTTGAAGCAACAATGGGATGAAATTGATCGAGTGCAAGAGCGCGTCGACATCAAAATTCTACGCGGTACCGAGTCTGATATTTTGGCTGATGGTCGCCTCGATTATCCTGATCACATTCTTGAGAAATTCGACATTATCATCGCGAGTGTGCATAACCGTTTCAAGCTCAATCATGAGCAAATGACAAAACGTGTTCTGACCTGTATGAAAGATCCCCATTTCAAAGTTTGGGGTCATCCGTTGGGGCGTCTACTTTTGAGACGCGAACCGATAGATTGTGACGTAGAAAAAATCCTTGATGCTGTTGCCGAATCAAATGCAGCAGTCGAGATCAACGGGGACCCTCATCGCATGGATTTCGAGCCGCGTTGGGTTAAGGCTGCGCGTGCGCGCGGGATCAAGATTCTCATCTCGACCGATGCACATTCGCTGAGAGATTACCGCAATTTAGAATTCGGTGTACATCTTGCACGTCGTGCAGGTGTGCGTCGTGCCGAGGTACTGAACGCTCTAGACCTGGAAGACTTCCGCGCTGCAGTTTGCCCATAGCCATATGTCCGGGATGCGATCGTTAACGGCGATTTTGCAAGGGCGGACAGGATGTCCGCTCCCCATACTTATGGGCGGACGGGACGTCCGCGCTCCATACGATTTGATCCTCGAGCTTTCCATGCCGGTTCAGAGAGATTGTGACGGACGCCGTCGATTCCTAGCAGCTAAGTATGGAGCGCGGGCATCTTGAGTCTGTCCAAGAACTGCTCCGTCTAGAAACGCTATTTTCGCTAAACCTGATTGACCTCGTTCCCTTAAGCGGGA
>JAIEQI010000113.1 GCA_019747875.1 Candidatus Obscuribacterales bacterium | reverse complement strand
CTCCATACAGGACGTTCGCGCTCCATACAGGACGTTCGCGCTCCCTACGGGACGTTCAGCGGATTCGGTCTCATCAGACCACTTTGCGGGCGCTGGGACCGCAAAGCGCAGGTCCTAAATTGACACGGCTCGGAGTTCCTTCTTGGCCTTAACAGCCTTGGTTTCGCTCGCTGGGGGCTGTTCGGTAACTGTCGACTGCTTGCCAGATTCGCTTTGAGAAGCGATTTTCGTGTCAGCGCAATTGTCACTGCAGGTGGTGGCGCTCGCAATTGTGCCAAATAGATCGTAGGGCTTGGCTTCGTCGATTTTTACCTTAACGATGTCGCCGAGGTAGTCGTGGTCGATGCCTTCTGGTGAAACGTAAACGGTGTTGTCGATCTGCGGGGCATCCCACTGGCTGCGACCGTAGTACAACTCCTTCACTTCATCGTATCCTTCAAGCAGAACATCGAGCTCTTTGCCAACCAATGCTTGGTTACGCGCATATGAGATTTCATGCTGCGTTTCCATGATTTTGTTGCGGCGAATCTTCTTCACTTTCTGGGCAATTTGCCCCTTCATGTTGCCGCTTGGAACTTCAGTTTGTTTGGAATAGGTGAAGACTCCAAGGCGATCAAACTTGTGCTTCTTGATGAACTCATGCAGGTGCTCAAAGTGTTCGTCTGTTTCACCAGGGAATCCGACGATAAACGTGGAGCGAATAGCAGCTTCAGGAAGAATTTCACGGATTAGATCGACGCACTTTTCTGGATTCAATGGACGAGCCATCGCTTTCAATACTTCCGGATGGCTGTGCTGAAGCGGTATGTCAACGTACTTCACGACTTTCGGTAGTCTCGCCATTGTTTCAAGCAATACTCGATTGGTTTCGGTCGGGTAGAAGTACATGATACGAATCCACTCCAGACCCTCGATTTCGTGCAGGGCTTCGAGCAGCTCCGGAAGCGCGAAACGACCATAAAGATCCAAGCCGTAGTAGCTCGAATCTTGTGATACCAAAATGATTTCCTGCGTACCGGCTGCAACCAAAATCTTCGCTTCTTGCACAAGCGAATCAATTGATCTCGAACGGAATTTCCCGCGCAGCATCGGAATAATACAGAAGGTGCACGCGTGGTCGCATCCTTCAGCGATCTTCAAGTAGGATGATGCTCCGACGGACGTTGATACACGAGGCATAACGTCATCGATGTGATCGTTCGGTGTTGCTGATACTTGCACGATGCGCAAGCTGGAATCGGCAACAATCGCTTTTGCAATGTCCACGATCTTGTGAATATCACCTGTGCCAACGACTGCCCGGGCTTCTGGAAGCTCATCCAATAGCTCATCCTTGAAGTGCTGAGCCAGGCAACCAGCCACAATCAATTGCTTGCCGTCAGAGGCAAGATCGACGATGTTGCGTACAGATTCTCGTCGCGCATCTTCGATAAATGAGCAAGTGTTCACCAGGCAGATGTCCGCCTCGTCGTTATCGAATGTCAGATCGAAGCCGGCTTCCTTTAGTAAGCCCAGCATGACTTCTGTGTCGGTCTGATTCTTGGGGCAACCGAGCGAGACGACCCCGAATTTGGGGTTTTGCAACATATGAAAATGCCTCCTGGCTGGATCTCAGCCAGAACGGCTGAGCTTAGTCTGAGTCCAAACGCCCTTCAGAGTATCTCGATGGAGCCGTGGTCGGTCCCGAATCGTAGCGTCGCGGTGTTTCACGACGAACTCTGGGCGTATCGGATTGTTGTACGACGCGTCTTGGGCGTCGAACTACCGGCGCACGATATGTGCTGCTTCCTGTAGCATTCAAGACGCTGCCCGAGCCTGTGGAGCTTGTTGAGCCCGAGGCCGGACTGCCGCTTGAAGCGACCGGCGAAAGGAACTGACGTTCAGTAACCTTGCCAGGCAATCCGAAGGTCTCAATTTTACCCCGGTTGTCTACTGACAAGCTACCCCCATCCCCTGCGCGTACGATCAATCCTTGCGGATCTTCAAAATCGCGACGATCACCTTGCTCAAGATATCCGGTGAATACACTCTCGCCATTACTGATTCGCTTGACTTCGACCCAGACGTGTCTGGTAGCGGAAAGCGACAGTTTTTGAGATGTGTCTTGTGGTGCTTGAACCGGTGTTGTATTTGGTGCCGGTTGGTTTGGTTGAGGCGCAACCGGAGCAAGTCCGCGTGTTGCGTTTCTTAAACTCATTAAACTTGGATCAGGTTGATTGGCAATATTGTTTTGCTGCATATTGACAAACCAGGTGATGGTTCCCACCACACCAATGATGATTAGCGCGTTGAACAGCCATAGTTTGTAGGTTGGCGTGCTGACGCGGGGTTTTGATTTTACGGCGTAGTCGTTGGATGCGTAGTAAGGGGTCGCTTCTTTGCGCCCGCGCCCGTTGCTGCCGGAGTCGACATGCGAGCGATATTCATCAGCCAGAACCTGTCCGTCAAGACCGACGCATTCGGCGTAGCGTTTGATGAAGCCAAATATAAAGACCGGCTCGGGTAAGTCGTCCGTGTCTCCTTGCTCGACCGATTGCAAGTGATTGATCGGAATCTTGGTGCGCTCGTATACCTGAATCAGGCTCAGCCCCTGCGCTTCGCGGGCTGATTTGAGCTTTTGACCTATGTTTGCTAACGACATCGTATCGTCAGTCCGTTCGTTTTTGTTTGGGGAAAAGTAACCTGACTTCAGCATCTGTTAAATATCGCCATGAGCCGGTGGGTATCAGTCCCAATCGTAACATACCTATCCCCAGTCGCCGCAAGCGAACTACTGAATATCCAAGAAGAGAACACATCCGCCGAATCTGCCTGTTGCGCCCTTCCCTGATAGAAATTTCAAATTCGCTATAAGTTTTATTTCGCGATATTAGCTTAACTTTGGCCGGAAGAGTTCTTCCGTCTTCCAATTCGACGCCTGAAGCCATCATTTGCAAATGCTTGTCGCTTATAGTTCCACGCACTTCGACCTCATATGTTTTGAGCAAATGCATTGAGGGGTGAGTGAGTCGCTGAGCTAGATGACCATCGTTGGTCAGGATAAGCAATCCCTCCGAATACATGTCAAGACGACCGACTGGGCGAAGCGATTTTAGTTTGCCCGGTAGCAAATCGATTACGGTCTCGCGACCAGACTCATCAGACATCGTCGTCACGACTCCAGGCGGTTTGTTCATCGCGATATATATAGAATGCGAAAACGAGAGCCTTTTACCTTCAACTACCAGATCGTCTGAGTCGGGATCGATCTGGCGGCTGAAATCCATTACGACTTCGCCATTTACTTTCACTTTGCCTGCCGCAATCAGTTCGTCCGCTTTGCGCCGTGCACAATATCCGGTCCGAGCTATTGCCTGGTTCAAGCGCATGGAAAATTACATGTGTTGTGCTGATTCAGGCTCTTGAACGCCAATCTTGCCGGACTTGCCGCCTAGCTCCTGGAGCTTCTGGCTGAGCTGGTCGCGTGTTTCTTGAAATTGTGCGGTCGCTTGTTTGATAGCAGCATCGCCACGGCTTTGCAGATCTTGAACGGCCTGCTGTCCGCGATCTTTGAAATCTGAGATTCCGGTGCTAGCGTTCTTATACAGCTCATCTGAGCCTTCAGCTAATTCGCGGCGCAGTTCTTTGCCGGATTTCGGCGCAAACAAAATGCCGCCTAAGAAACCCAGGATTCCTCCGAGCAAGAGTCCTTCTAAAAATCTAGTGCTTGAGTTCGACATTTTTCCGCTCCCTGTTCAACAATGCTTTTTCTGCATCTCCGTCTGTTTCTTTGTTGCCAAAAAAGTAGGACTTTAGTCCAGCCATCAAACCGTGTGTCGCAACGGTTGACTCTTTCTTGGCGGATCCCACAATCGTTTGCACACTGCCTGCAACTTCCTCGGCTTTAGTTCCGACTTCCTGTACGCGTGCGGCAGTTAGTGCGCGAATTTGATTTACTCCATCCATGACACCGCGAAGTTCGGTGAGTGTCGGAGGAATTTCTTTGTCGATGGTATCGCTCAAACGGCGAATCGACGCCAGTGTATCTTGCCCCTGTTTTAAGAGTGGCATTACTGAAGTTACCAGCAAGGTCAATGAAACCGCCAAGAAAATCAGGGCGGCAGCGACCGCAAAATTAATCACTGCGGCTGGATCCACGCTTGGCTCCTAGTGGTGTTGGAAAGGCAATACAGTTGAGCTGCTGTAGTCGAGCTCTTCTCTCTTCTTGGCTGCAGCCAATTTACCGGCCGCAACAGCACGCTTTACACGCATGCTTTGTTCTTCGACTGCCAGTTGAGCGTAGTTAACACCGGAAGCGTAGAGGTCAAGAGTATCGTCCATAAGCTCGCTGACTTTCTCCGGCAGCGCACGTGCGCCTTCTTGCAAATCGCCACGCAGTTCTTTTCCTGACTTCGGTGCGGTCAGCAATGCGACGGTTGCACCGCCCAATGCTCCGATGAACAAGCCGATTAGCCACGAACCCAATCCGAAACCTGAGTCGGATTCCCGATTAGACAGGTAGGAACAGTTTTTGCCCATGCTTATCTCCTTGCAACGTCTGAAGCGAGGTTCTCCAGAATCAAGCTCCTAGTGGAGTATAGCACCTGGGTCCATGCGGCGTCGCGTCCGGAAAGCCTTAGCAGGAGCCGAAAGGTCTATTCCGCGCTTTCTTCACTCGGAAGCAATGCTTTAATGATTCGTTCGCCGCTTTGTCTATCCAATTCGCTTTTTGCCTTGGCCGACCATTTTCGAAATTGATTCAATGCTGTAAAACTATTCGTGGATTAACGTAGGCACGCAGATGAATATTGAATTGCATTTACTGTTGATGCCGGTCGCCGGACTGATCCTGTTTCTCTTTATCAAAGTCTTTGCGCCGCTTGCAGAAGCCAGGCGCTTGATAGAGTCCATGCCAGCACAGCGAGGTCAGCTAGATATCTGGGTCTCGATGATGGGTGCTAAGCGCTGCAATATCAACGTCTCTGACGAATCAGGTCAGGAGCTAAAGACGAGCGCTAAATGCGTTTCCGCAAGCAAGGCAAATTTCCAATACAAGGGACTTGCTGAGTTTTACTTTCATCCTGATAACAATCGGATTGCAGTAAAAGCAGCCGATTGCGTTCTGCTTCTGAGTATAGTGTGATGGAGCTCTAGCTATGGAGATGCTTTTTGCATTAATAGTCGTTGTTGGGGTTATTGTAGTATGTTACGTTTTTTCTAAGTCCGGTTTAGCTGAGACCGAGCGGCTCATTAATACTGTGCCCCCGCGGAGAGCTAGATGTTAGGATGAGTTCTTATGGAAGCTATGCTTTCTGCGAGCTTCGTTATGTTGACTCGGAAGGGACGCCTCAAGCTAAGGGCGCGGCTGTTCAGAGTTTTAGCAAGCACGTAGGGATGTACGAAGGTCCCGCAAAGCTATATTTTAGTCCGGAAAACAAAGGGATGGTCGCCGCCGAAGCCCAGGGCATGACTTTTCTTTTGCGAATCGAACCTTAGTGCTTGTCTGGTAGACCTGCTATCAAACTATTTGCTTACAGGCGTTTTCTTCTGCTGGATGATTTGCAATTTGTCAGCGACCATATCCAGGATGTGGTCCGCAATTGCTCGTTTTGGCATGCGTGGGAGGTTCTCGCGCTGCCCTTCAGCTGTCAGAATTACTACCGCATTGTAGTCGCTTCCAAATCCGATATCAGGCACTGTGATATCGTTTCCGATGATGATATCGAGATGTTTTCTCTTCAATTTTTGCTGTGCGTTGTTCAGCAGTCCTTCGGATTCAGCAGCAAAGCCCACGATTACCTGATCTTTGCGTTTGACTCTGCCAAGCAAGTCGAGAATATCTGGATTTTTGGTTAGCTCAAGAACGAGATCTTCCGATTCGGTTTTCTTGATTTTGTGCGTGGATACAACGATTGGACGATAGTCCGCCACGGCTGCTGTCATCACCAACGCGTCCATCGAATCGAATTCCGATTCGACCGCTTCCTGCATTTCCTGGGCAGTTTCTACAACCACAACAGGATAATTTCGTTCAACCTGAACAGTCGAAACCAGCGTTACTTCAGCGCCGCGAGCGTATGCTGCATCCGCGACTGCGATCCCCATCTTCCCGGAAGAGCGGTTGCCGATGAAGCGAACCGGGTCGATCGCCTCCCTGGTGCCACCGGCGGTGACCAGTACTTGTTTTCCCGAAAGTGTAGTCCGCGCTTGCAATCGCGATATGACTTGCGTAACGATGGACTCAACTGGTGCCATCTTACCTGGTCCCCAGTCTCCGCAAGCCAGTTCGCCGATGTCTGGTGGAATAATCTCGTAGCGGAAGCGGTGTTGCAAGATTCCCAAATTGTATTGAGTCGCTGGATGGTCGAGCATGAAAGGATTCATTGCCGGAGCTATCAAAATTTTGCTTTGCGAATTGCTCGCTAAAATCATTGTCGTCAGGAGCTCGTCGCAGATGCCCGTTGCTAATTTTGCTATCGTATTGGCAGAAGCGGGGGCAATAAGTATGAGATCGGCTTTTTGAGCCAGTTCTATGTGTTCAGGTTTCCAGTCTCCCGTTTGGCTGTACTGATGCACATGTACTTTATTGCGAGTTAACGTATGAAGTGAAAGCGGTGTTATGAATTCCGTGGCGTTAGGTGTCATTACGGCGTGCACATCAGCGCCCGTTTTTCTGAGCTGAGAGGCTATGTCGCAAGCTTTGTACGCCGCAATGCCTCCGGTGACGCCAAGAATTATGGTTCGGTTCTTGAGAGGCAAATCTTCATCACAGAGTTTGTCATCAAATATTTCGGAAGACTCATCTTCACTTGCCATTTCTCCGCCCCCACAACACAATGAACAGGAATCACCATATATTATCCACTGAAAATTGTGCAATAGCCAGGATTCAAGCGAGTCCAGGGTAAAATTTCTAGCTAAATCTCAAGTCCTCCGATTGGCAAGGCGAAAATGAATAAGTACTACGTTACAACTGCTATTGACTACGCAAATGCGGCACCGCATATCGGCCACGCTTATGAAAAAATCGCGGCTGACATCATTGCGCGCTATCAGAAACTGCTTGGAAAGGAGGTTTTCTTTCTCACAGGAACTGATGAGCACGGCATAAAGGTTGAGAAAGCCGCCAAAGCTGCGGGGTTGACGCCGGAGCAATTCGTAGACAACAACGCCAGCAAATTCAAAGAAGCATGGAAGCGCTTGCTGATCGAGCCGAATTATTTCATTCGAACTACCGAAGATCGCCACAAGAATGTCGTGCAGCAAGTCTTCAGCAAGATGCTTGCCAAAGGTGACGTCTACAAAGGCAGCTATACGGGGCTTTACTGCGAGGGTTGCGAAGATTTTTTGCGCGAAAGAGATCTGGTCAATGGTGTTTGCCCAAACCACAAAGCGGCGCCAAAAGAGGTGAAGGAGGAGAATTACTTCTTCCGGCTTTCAAGCTACAAAGATAAGCTGCGAACCTGGCTAAACAGCGAGCCTTCCCCTGTTCTGCCGATCGGTCGGCGCCAGGAAGTATTGAATCAACTTGAAGATCCTGAGCTTACCGATTTCAGCATCACCAGATCCCGCTCAGCGCTGACCTGGGGAATACCCGTTCCTAATGAGCCGGATCAGGTTATCTATGTTTGGATCGATGCGCTCACTAATTACATTACTGGAGCCGGCTACCTCAGTGACGAGGAATCGTTCAAGAAGTGGTGGCCAGCAGATCTTCACGTAATCGGCAAAGATATCACTAAATTTCATGCAATTTACTGGCCTGCCATGTTGATGTCTATCGATGTGCAAGTTCCTAATCTTGTTTTCGGCCACGGATTCATTACTGTCGAAGGGCAAAAGATGAGCAAGACGCTCGGTAATGTACTCGATCCAATTTGGCTTTGTGACAAGTACGGCGCCGATTCGATTCGTTATTTCCTGTTTGCGGCGAACACTTTCGATCAAGATGGTGACTTTTCTCGCGCCGACATGATCAATCAATGTAATAGCCATCTGGCTAATGGATTAGGTAACCTGCTTAATAGAGCAGTTAGTTTGATGGAGCGCAACTTCGAATCCAAAGTACCGGATGTGATTCAAGATCAAAAGTGCTTGAGCATGACCGAAGAGTGCGCTACGAAGTACCACGAAATGATGGTCCAGTTCGAATTCGCCAAAGCAGTTCGAGCCGTCTTTGATATTGTTGATGAAGCTAATAAATACATCAACGACAACAAACCGTGGGCCTTGTTCAAAGAAGGCAAGAAAGAAGAGGGCGGAGCTGTGATTGCGACCGCCATGTCCATGATGAAAAAGGCAGCATTATTGCTGGCTCCGATTACTCCTGATCTTTCGGCCAAAATTATCGATCAGTTAGGCTATGATACCGAGCTGTCTTCTATCTCAGTAAACTCGCCGGAATATAAGAATCCAATTCCGGCGGGACAACTTGTGCGCAACAAAGGACCGGTCTTTAAGCGCATAGAGGAAGAAAAAGACAAGGAATAGTTCCCAAAGTAATGCGGTTTGGCACTTGCATTAAATGGACCGAACGGGCCAATAATAGAACTCGTATTCTTTGTAGTGAGCGCCACATACAATGGAGCAGTCTCAGCTCGAAATAGCGATACCTTATAAGAGCTGGGCCGCTCGGTTAGGTCTGTTCTTCTTTCTGTTAACTGCGCCTGTCTGGTTGTTAATCGCAGTCGCCGCTGGGCTCTTTCTAATTCCGGTTGTGGTAATTTCTCCGAGTGTGCAGGGAATTAGTACTTTTCTGTTTATGCTTGGCTTGCTTGTAAGCTGCCTTATGGCCACCATCGCTTGTAGCGATGACAAAATATTTTTGTCAAAGTCGGGCATTGCACTGCCATTATTCATGGCTCCTTTTCTGGGGTTTAGAAGATCTCGCGCTTGGTCCGAGTTGAAATCGGTGAGCTTAAGCAACGTGAGTCTGGAAAAGAAAAAGGTAAAGGGAAGGTTGACGCTTTCGTTTTATTCAGGACCTACTGCGAATCTAAATCTTGCGTCGATGCCGAAAGATCAGTTGGAAAAATTTCTTTTGGGGGTGGATGTCTGGGCCCCTCACTGTTTGAAAAATGAGCATTTCTCGGATTTGCAAACAAATCTAAGTATCGAGAGCGGTAGCTCTTCTGGGGCAGCTTTGCCCAGCTACACCCAATTATGGGAGGAGGAGTTGCGCCGGCGCTTCTTTCCGACTGCATTCGTTCCGCTTGAAGCTGGTGCGAAACTTCGCGACGGAGCTTTAGTAGTGGTTCGCCAATTAGCCTTTGGTGGGCTCTCTGCAATTTACCTGGCACAGGATCACAATCGAAGTCTTGTAGTGTTAAAAGAGTCAGTCATTCCGTTGAACGCAGAAGAAGCCGCCAAACAGAAGGCGACCGAGTTGTTTGCGAGGGAAGCAACAATTCTGTCGAGCTTGCAACATGAGCGAATCAGTAGGGTATTGGATTTCTTTGTTGAGAACAATCGCCAGTATTTGGTCCTTGAACAGATACGTGGGCAAGATACCCGGCAGGTAATAATTGAGCGCGGAAAACAAAATCAAAAAATGGTTCTTAGCTGGGCTCTTCAGATCGCTGAAATCCTGTCATTCCTTCATGGGCAAGAGCCACCAATTATCCATCGTGACGTCACCCCGGACAATCTGGTACTTAGTGGCGGCAATAAAATTTTCTTGATTGATTTTGGTGCTTCCAATGAGTTTCTCGGTACCGCGACCGGCACACTTGTCGGTAAGCAAGCTTTCATTTCGCCAGAGCAATTCCGGGGGAAAGCATGTCCACAAAGTGATATTTATGCGTTTGGTGCAAGCCTGTACTACTACCTGACAGGTGAAGATCCCGAGCCGCTTTCCACGCTTTACTTGCCGGACGACGTGGATGTTTCGTCGCAGCTAAGATCATTCATCACCAAATGCACTGCATATAAGCTTGAAGATCGATATCCTTCAATCCAAGAAGTTATTTCCGACCTCCACGGAATGTTCGCGATGGGACTGCGAGCATGAGCAATCTTTTACCACAGGTATATCTCGTAAACTGCAGAGATCGGCGACTGCTGAATTTAATCGAGCAGGTGTTTTCCAGTGAAATGAAAATTCCTTCTCTCAAGTTTTCATTGCTGTGCTCATATGCCGGATTCATTTTGTTATGCATGATCGGAATAATGTCCGAGAGCCTGGGCCTAAATCAGGTCGCCACTGTGATCAAAGTTGCGATGCTTGTCTGGTTCGGAATTCTGGCAGGCATGCTTTCGCCTGTGTTTTACTTCGCATCCCAGCATGATCAAGGACCGTGGATATTGGCGATCTTCATTCCAATGACGCTTTTACTTGTTCCGCTGTGGAAGTACCTAAGTCAACCTTCAACGATTGAGTTGGATTCAATTGGCATTCGCTCTCTCTTTGTGATTGGTCCGTTTCGTTTCTCCCACGCAATTGAATGGAACGAGATCCGGTCCATCTATTTTGCAGGAACGCAGAATGCCAATACCGATGAATGGCAATTTACTGTTGCAACAGACCAAGCTCAGGTGCTGGCTGTTCGATTGGGTTGCATCACCAATCACGATGATCGAATTAAGCTTCTGGAGTTTGTCCAGAATTATTGTCCGAACGCTGATGTCGATCACCGAATATTGCAAGCGTGGACGCCAGCTCATAGCAACAGCTATACCGAGATATGGCTGCAATCGCTGGCCTCACCTCCAAAGCGTGCTCGCCTGGCTCCGCTTGAGGAGGGCATGCTTTTGCAGGATGGAAAGTACGAGATCAAGAGCGTGTTGGCTACAGGTGGGCAAGCGGTGGTGTACTTAGCAGTTCCTAAGAAAGAGTTGGTATTGTCGGGTTCAGAGCGACAAATAGTGCTGAAAGAGATGATCATTCCTATTTATGGTGATGAGAATTTGAGACGTCGCGAGCTTGAGAGATTCGATCGGGAATCGCGGTTGTTGACAAAGCTTGACTGTGACAACATCGTCAAATTGTTAGACTATTTTATCGAGGACCACCGTGGTTACCTCTCGATGGAGTTTATCAGCGGCAATAGTCTGGTCAAGCTCGTATCCAGCAAGGGCGCTCTTCCCGAATCTCAAGTAATTGAACTTGCTGAGCAAATGTGTTCAACGTTGTCATATCTGCATGGGCTGTCACCGCCTGTGGTGCACCGTGATTTTACTCCGGACAATTTGATCCTGACAGAACAGGGCTGCTTGAAATTGATTGATTTCAATGTTGCGCAAGAGGCAAAATTTACAACGACGGCTACAGTCGTCGGTAAGCATGCTTATTTACCACCGGAGCAATTTAGAGGCAAGCCCTGTCCGCCAAGCGATATCTATGCCTTGGGTGGGACGCTTCATTTCCTGTTGACTGGCAGTGAGCCGGAACCAATCAGCTCGTCTCATCCGATCCTTGTAAATGAGAATGTTAGCGAGGAAATGAATCGCATTGTGGCTAAAGCGACGGAGCCGGAGCTGAAGGACCGCTATAGTTCCATTGCTGAAATGCAAGCTGATCTACGCGCTTTAGCCGGAAATAGAAGTCAAGTCGGGTAAAATCTGATTACGAGGGAAGCAAGTTGGCAAGATGTTCCTGTGATAGGGGGTCCGATGAGAATTCTAATGGCGACGGATGGTTCCACGAACGCGGAGGCGGCACTGAATGTGGTGCTCTATCGTCCCTGGCCTGCCGGTACGGTTGTTAGAGTCATAACCGTGATCGAGCCATTGCATGATCGGATTAACAAGATAGTCGGGCTATTTGGATTGGCTAAAACTGCAGAAGAAGCGCAAAAGCGTCTTCAAGAGAATTGCCAAAATCTGGTATTGCGCTATAGCCAGGCTCTAAGCACAAAGTTCGGCGCTGATAATGTTACTGCAGACGTGGTCGAAGGACGTGACCGCGAGAAGATAACCAATGAAGCGAAATCGTGGAAAGCTGATGTTATTATCATGGGCGCTCACGGACAAGCGGAATCTAATGAATTCTTGCACGGCAATGTTGCAGAACACGTGCTTAGTCACGCATCATGTTCTGTCGAACTGATTCGCTTTGTGTCTCCTTCAACTGCTGTTACTGAACTAAATCGGGCCCACCCGATAGAAGAGGACAAATATCTAATTGCTCTGGATGATTCAGAGCAGTCAATGAAGACTTTAGATGTGGTGCTTTCTCGAAATTATCCACCAAATAGTTTTTTCAAAGTAATCAGCGTTGCCGAGCCTCTGCCCTTTCAAGCGTACTCAGGCTTGGGACCGTGGGAAGGCGCTGGCTCCGAAGAGTTTGCTGATCTCGTAGACAAAACTATCGAAGCAGAAAAATCAGTTTCTGAAAAAGTTGTGGCCAGTGCTTGTGAGAAACTGAAAGCAAAATTCCCTGACGCCACTGTTGATGGTGCCGTGTTGGAAGGCTATGCTCGCGATCGTATTCTCGCTGCTGCAAGGGAATGGCCGGCAGATTGTCTGATAGTTGGTTCGCATGGACGCCGCGGCATAACTGAGTTCGTGCTCGGGAGCGTCAGTAAAGCTGTGGCAGCGCACTCGCCCTGCTCCGTTCTCGTTATACGAAATTAGGGACGCTCCGAGAGTCGGCAGTATGCCGGTTCAGATCTCCTACAATTGATTTAGCGAACCTTGCGGTATACCTTTACGGTGACGAATTCGGGATTGCGGAATTTGTCCAGGCTGTCGATCTGCATGCGCTTCGCGTTGCTGTCGTTGTTGAAGATCTCGTTGCCGCCGACATAGATTCCGGCATGCCCCGGGCGATTCGCCCTGCGTCCAATTATGACGTCTCCGGAAGCGATTTCTTGCGACGGTACTTCAACCCAACCGTTTTTGCGAAGGGTCTGGTCGAGGTTGTCCGTTCCTTGCGATCTGATGTCGATCTTGTACGCCTTTTCAAGCACGAGAGCGACAGCACGCGCGCAGCCTAACTCGTCAGGAACTGTACGATCGAACTGCGATACTTTCTTGCCCAGGTAATGATTGATGGATTCGTTCAAACGCGGGTCCATTGCTTCGCGTGTTCGATCGCTTGGGTTTTGCTGGCGATCGTAAGGCGATGGTTGCCGATCCTGGGGATACGGTTGGCGATCCTGTGGATATGGCTGCCGCTGGCGCTGGCGCTCAAGTTGCTGGCGTTGCCATTCCTGTTGCCGCTGAATTTCTTGCTGTCTACGCAGCCACTCTTGTTGTTGCTGCCGATCCTGATTTGGACGGCGCCAATCTTCATTCCTGGGGTCCTGTCTGCGCCAGTCTTGGTCCGGGTATCCGGGACGCTGGTGGTTACGCCACCACTGGTCTTGATGAGGATTCTTCGGACCTGGTGACGGTACGTATGTGCGCCAATCACGCCAATCAGTCTGGGGTGCCTGATGCTGCCTCCACCATTGGTCCTGATGGTAGGTGCGCGGAGCCGGTGACGGGCGATAATCTCTGCTCCACTGATCTGGATATTCATGATAGTCCGGGCGCGGGAGCGGAGCCGGAACTGGATAGCGATTCGGAGGAACTCGATCTCCCTCTGGATAATAAGGTGCAGGCGTTTCCTTGCGCGGTGCGGGCTCTTCTTGTCGCGGTGATTCGCGTCGTGGCGGTGGCACTTCCTTTGGAGCCTCCCTGTTCTCTGGGGGAGTGGCTCTGTCGGGACGTTCTTGAATGTCTAAAAAGCCAATGGGTAAGCGTAAATCCGCCTCCAGTTGCCTGAGCGGATCGCTTGATGCGCCATATAAGGAATCTGATTGTCCATTCGGTCGATCACTTTGATCGCCTAAAAGGTTTAGTGGCGGCAACTCTGCGGGGGTGCTGCCTCTCCCTGTAGGATTTTCCATCTCTCAATGAGCCAATATGATGCTGGGGGTGCTTTACCGAGAATAATCTAACTGAAACCGGCTCTTTTGCCCCCACGGTTTTTCCCAAACCGCACTCCTTTGTTAAGCTTGCTGCTGACACTAAGACGCTGTTGGGGATGGTTATGCATCTCCGTTAATCAATCCCTATTCAATAAATAGACGTGTCTCAAAGGCTTCAAAAGTTATGGGCTCCAGTTTTACCGGCAGCATTGCGCTCCAGGCCGTTCCCACAAACCAAATTGCGCCGAGGAGCAAGACAAACATACTGAGCGGGTGCCTTAAGATTGTCATTTTGTCTCCTTTTTGTCAGTCTCACTGGACTCGAATCCTTCTTCGTCAGCCTTGCTAGATCCTGGTTCGGATCGTTTTTAGAGAAGCTAGAAGCCAGGTGGATGCCGGCGCTTCTGGGATCGAAGCAGCCTCTGGGCTTTTAACCTCACTTAATTCGTAAAGACGTACCATCCTTTCCGCAAAGCCTTAACGATCACTTCCACGCGGTCTGAGATTGTGTATGCCTCCGCTTCGTGGTAACCATCGCGGCGAATTTCCGAGACGCGTTTATCGAGGCGCTTCAGTTCTTCCTGCAACATGTGGCAAAGTACAATCCGGAATCGTTCCAGAATCGGAGAAAGCGGACCTGCTTGTTCTGCTTGGAATAGTTCTTTCGCAATTGTGATGCTATCTTTTCTGATCAGCGATGGTTTATAACTCAATCCGACAGCAGTTTGATCCAAGCTAATCAGTGAGGCAATCAGCCCGTCGACCTTCTGCCGACAATTGCGAGCCTCTTCAATTAATATAGCCGGTACGTGCCCCTCATCGAAAAGGGGGTTCAAGCTCTTCTCGTCTCGCAGGCAATCCAAGATTTGCCAATCATAGGTACCGTTGCTCAGCGCTAAATAGGACTGGTCAATATGCTCCAGGCGCTCGCTAACTTTCGCGTTTGCATCTGCAGACTTCACGTTGTGGCGGGCTGACTCCATAAGTCGCTTCGCTCGGCGCAGTTCATCCTCGGTTAGTGGAATATCTCTTCGGAGGCGCAAGACCTCCAAAAGGAAGATGCTGTCGGGTACATAGCCAATCACTTCTGAGTACAACTCAAACAAGGCGCGTATCTGTCCGCCGTGCTGTCCATACTTAAGCCCGATTTGATCAGCCATCATTCGGATGATCAGTACGTCTTGCTCCATATGTCCAAGCTCGTGAAGCATGGAAGACATGAATTCTTCGGTCAATGGTTTGTCGTCTAGCAAAACATTCTTGCTAAATTCAACGGTTCCTGTTCCAACAAGATAAGCCGCTGCAACTCCCGGAGCCTCTGTAGATCTGATGCGAGCATGTGGCAAGCGTAATGAATTCGTGATCGTGTCTATAAGGGGCTGAAGAGCATTCAGTCTGTTCTCTGTAATCTTGATGAGCTGGTCGCGTACACGTTCTGCTTTGTTTTTCAAACATGTGAATCTGTGAATGTCGAGCACTGGATCGAGTCTATCGAGCTCGTCCATATCTCGGTTCCATTCTGTGTAGAGTTCACCGACGCCGGATGGTCCTTGCCAGTGAAAAGTTGAACTTTGTTGACAAAGATAGAACAGAAAGTTCAAGCTGAGCATTGGAAATGATTCCAGTGCAGCAGGCGTTCTTCCTTCATCACTTTGCCAGAATTCTGTACTGATCATGGTTGCAGCATAGGCGACTTCATCATCTTCGTCGCGCGTCGCGTACCACAGAGCTCTCTCGAAGTTTGCGGGTCGAAGTGCGTTCAAGAGATGCAACGCCTGGAGCTTCACCGCCTGCGGTATCATGTTGTTATCCGGTAGATAGCGAATGCCATTCGGGTTCAAATCACCGAGGATCTCGGACAGCAGGTTCATTTGATCTTGGGGTCTGTCGGCCAGGCTGTGCCAAACTTTCGGGAAATTCTCGAAGCAAAATTGAGTATTTGCAAATTCGTCAACAGCGCCGAGGACGTCTAATAGAAGAATCGCTCGCGCTTTTTCGTTTTTCACTAGATAAAAATATTCGCCTTTGGCAAGCCGCTCAAGCAATATAGGTTGTGCGATTTCTATTGCACTGCTATTGAAAAGGCTAATCAGAGCCGGAAGACACGCATGTGAATAGGTCCTGGCTAAATGTTCAAGGTGCGATTTTACCTCCTCTTCTTCTTCAGACAGTTTGTCTACAAGGAAGGAAACGGTAAATGAGGCAAGATCAGCATCATCTGTGGCTTCTGCGATTCGGCGAAGGCTGGAAAGCTCGCCCTCTTTGGCTAACAATCTCACCTGGATTTTGGCCGAGTCCAGAGCCTTGGTTGCCTTGCGCTCTTCGCTATCCTCCGCCGGAGCTTGGTCCTTAACCAGGCTGAATTTTTCGCCTATTTTCGAAATCAACGCAGAGCTGGTTTCCCAGACTCGATTCATCATATTTGATGGTTTTGCTAGCGAGCTACTCACGTGATGCCTCTGGAAAGGCCTTTATCCCTCCCTATACACTAGGGGCAAGGGGGCGGAGGCGCAATCCGGGGAACTACGTAGGCCTCATTTTTAAGTTATCCAATTATATTTGTGAAACTAGTCTAAGTAAGAATAGATCGCTAAAACTAAACTTTAGCCAGCTGTTTGAGCGAACAATTTATTTCGTGGTGCAGGAGGCGCTTTTTGCATTCGATTCCGCCTGCATATCCGGTTAGCGCTCCGTTTGTGCCGATTACTCGATGGCAAGGAATTATGATGGAAATCGGGTTCTTCCCATTTGCGTTTCCGACGGCGCGGCTGGCAGCTGGCTTGCCTAGTCTGTTAGCTAATTCTCCATAGGAAATAGTGGTGGCGTAATCTATATGGCGAAGTTCTTGCCACACTTGCTTTTGGAATTCAGTGCCGTAGGGTTTTAGCGGTAGTGAAAATTCCGTCCGGGCACCGTCAAAATATTCATTGAGTTCACGTTGTGTTTGAACGAACAACGGCAAATCATCAACACTGCACTTGTTATCTGGAGCAAGTAATTTAACTTTGCTCTGAATCTGTTTCTCTGTATAGAGTCCGGTGAGATTTATTCCATCCGAGCAAATGAGCAATTGCCCAATTGGGCTGTCGATCAACGTGAACCTGTCCATTGTTTCTCCTAATCAATTTGCGTGAAGTGATGACCAGAGGTGCATGGTGGCGTAAGCTCGCCATGGACTCCATTTTTCCGATAACTGCAAGATCTTTTTGGGATTGTCTTCGCCAAGGGCTTTTTTGATACCGAGATCCGTATGAGGAAACGCATCAGGCCATTTGAGTGCGCGCATGGCGACGTACTGAGCTGTCCACTCCCCTATGCCTTCGATGTTTTTAAGTCTCTTTATTTGAGCCTGTGGAGTAATTCGATCTTCAAAACTTATGCTGCCGGTTTTCTCTGCGCGCGCTAGGTTGATCACGGTTTGAGCTCGCGCACCGGTTAGTCCCAGCCGGCACAGATCGTCTTGTTTCGCTGCTGATAAGCAGGTGCTGCTAGGCGTTAGCACAGACAATTCAGGTATGCTGCATTCAACCGGCTTGCCGTAGTGCTCTGCTATTCGTCCCATCAAAGTACTTGCTGCCTTGACGCTAATCTGTTGACCGAGCACTGCGCGCAGGCATAGCTCGAAGGGATCGCAGGCACCTGGTACTCTTAACCCCGCTGTGGTTGTTATTTCGCCTAGCCGATCTTCGATTCTTTCGGTGTCAGCGTTTAGATCCAGCAAATCTTTTATTCGCTGAAGCACCATAGGCAATACCGCAGCCAGCGACGAGGACAGCTCAATAGTAATCGTCTCTTTATCGCGTGATTTATAGGCTCGAACCCAGCCGCTTTGTTTTCCAATATTTAGCGTGCGGGCGTACGAGTCTTCGGTGACATGTTCTACTTTTGGCGTTGCCCGCAGCGCAAGATAACTCATAAGCTGCGACCACGGCAGTGGCTTTCTGTATGCGAGCTCGCACTTTATTGGGCGATCAGCTGGTTTTGTGGAGGCAGACTTGCGTAGATTTGATGGGTTGAGATTGTAGCGGTCTTTGAAAGCTGAGTTAAACTGGCGAACACTCGAAAATCCACTTGCAAAAGCTATCTCGGTGATCGGTAGGGCACTGTCACATAGGAGTAATTTTGCCAGCAATAGCCGATGAGTCTGTAACAGTTCAATAGGTGAAACTCCAAACTCTGCCTGGACAACGCGACGCAAGTGCCTGTCGCTGATACCAAGATCGCTTGCTGTTTCTTCGATGCCCTTGAATTCGCCGCTTTCAATTCGCTGCAGAACCTCTGCCGCTAATGTGCTGACCGAATCAATCAAAGCGTTGCCGGGTGCATGTTCCGGACGACAACGCAAACACGGACGAAACCCCGCGCATTCAGCGGCCGCAGCTGTTCTGTAAAAGCTACAGTTCTTCTTCATAGGTGTTCTTACAGTGCAAACTGGACGGCAGTACACACCAGTGCTTTTGCAGCCTATATAGAATAGACCGTCGAAGCGGCGGTCACGCGTCATGAGCGCTTGATAGCAGCTTTCTTCATTTAACATGACTTGCCCCGTTTGGTTTTAACATAGCTATATTATCGTCGCTGTTGAGCAAAAACTAGCAGTTTTCGGACATCTTCCTTTCACTTTGGGGACAACGGGTTTGGGCTGCAGGAATAGGCGGTTAGATGAGGCTGATCAGCAACAGCCTCATTGTAGGCGGGTGTCGGGGATATTCACTCGCGAATTTGAGTCTATGTATCTGGAGACTCAATATTGGAGACACTTTTATGACTATGAGAAACACTTTGAGTGGATTGCTAGTCGCTGCCGCAGCAATAACAGCGATTTCTATGCCGGCTGCAGAAGCAAGGGACCCTTTCGGCTACGAGGCTAACCGTGCTGCAATGCAAATGTGGTTGAATCAACAAGCACAGACCCAGGGTTATCTGCCGGGTACCTACAATCCGTATGTGAATAACATCTATAACCCGTACTATAACAGTACACTTTATCCAAACGGCTTCACACCGTACGTTGATTCATATGGAAATTATCCATATGGTTATCGCCGTTCAACGAATGTGTTTGGACAGGTGCTGAACAGTCTGTTCTAGTAAATTCTTTGCTTCAAAGACCGAAGCAAGTCTGTGAAGGGGAAAGCCATGATCTCGTTTTACGAAGGAATAGCTTTCTCCTTCGCATTTCATTTGTCCCGGTTAAAAAAGAGTGTTATTGACCTTCTCTTTCTCAACTCCGTACCTGCTTGCTGTCTCTTCGATAAGTTGTTCTAATTCATACACGTCCTTGTACACCATTGATGGGAATTCAATCGAATCTTTGGCTGAGTACAGTTTGGTATATGCACCGCGCATGGTATTGGGATGGTATTCCAGTGCGACAATTTCGTTCCAAGGGATAAAGACTCTGTTTTTGAAAATGGTGCGTGCCGACAAACCCTTCTCGTCGACCGAGATGCTTACGGTTGCGCAGCGGAAAACTAGAGCGCCGATGAGTATTCCCATTGAGTACATTACACCGGCTACAGTGTGTTTTATAACGGCTGCCTCTGCTGTGCGTGCCTCAAGTGCAATCATAAAGAAGGTGCCCATTCCACAGAACAGTATCGGCCCCACTGAAAGGAGAAACCAATCTTTGATCGGCACATGTGCCGAGTACTTCTTTGTCTGAATGTTGAGCGTGAGGGGATCTTTGCGTGTCCACTGCTTACGCTTTTCTTTTATTCTGGCAGGCAGGAACAAATAATTGCTGATCAGGGAACCTAATAAATATAGGCACCAAATGAAGACCAATATTTTCCCAATTACGAAAAAGAGCTCCATTTTTTACTCAGCCGGCATCCAAAATATTTCTATCTCGTAGCCATCCGGGTCCTTTAGGAATGCCCATGTCTCTTTCTTGTCTTTGCCGCGCCTGCCTTGGTCTATAGCTGTGCCGCCCGCTTTTTCAGCTCGGGACAAAACGTCAGTCATGTCCATTTCTTCTTGCAGGCGGAAACCAAAATGAGCTATGCCACCCATTTTTCCTGCATCGTGGTGATACTGCGGATCAGCATTGAGAGTAAAGACTTCGTGAGAACCTGGTGTTCGAAGCATCACGCATTCGTCCCCGAAGCGCATGATTTCTTGCATACCAATAAATTCTCGATAGAAACTCTCAGCACGTTTGAGGTCACGCACCGTTAGCTGAATATGAGTAAGTCCATATGCTTTCACTTGAAGTTACTGCGTTGAGTGATTGGTATTGCCCGCGATAGCAGCTTTGTCTCGAGCTTCACGAGCCGTCAGCTCAAGCTCGGAAGCTTTCTTCATTTGTTTTTTGAACGTTTTATACAAGTGCAATCGCTGTTCCGCACTCAAGTAATAGGCTTCGGAGAACTCTTTGTTTTTGGCCGCTTTCACCCGCAAATCTTTTGCTTGCTTTTCATTTTTCTCGGCAAGGATCAAGAGCTCACGTGTATCAGCTGGTAGATTGCTTGGTACTATGCTGGCTGCGTCTTCGTTATCCTCTGCGGGCTTGAGTTTTGAAACCAAGTTCGTGACCTTTGCGCGAACTTCTTTTGGTTTATCAGCTTTGCTGATTGCAACTTGATCGCTGTTGTTCTTTTCATTGTTTCCGCGTAATCCTTTGAGCGAGAAACGAGACAAGAGTGCGGTCTTCTCAGATTTTTCTGATTCCAGGTGTTGCAGTTTTGTATTCGGCTTGGATTGCTTTTCGACCAGTTTGATTTTTTCGGACGGTGCTGCCTTTTCTGTTTCCGCCTGCGCGATTTTTGCTGCTGCCCTTCTTTCCGCCGCAGCTATTTTTTCTGACTGTGCTTTCTTTTCAGCCTCTGCGATCTTGGCTGCTGCTGCTCTCTTTTCGACTGCTTTACGTTCTGCGAGCTTCTTCGCTGCTGCGAGTTTTTCAGCCGCTGCCATCTTCAACTCGATAGCATTTCTCTCTGCTGTGGACATTGAGTTGTTTTTTGATAAAGCTGCTGTGCTTGCGTTACTTGGTTTGATCGTTTGTGCGATGACAGCGGCATTGCCGAGCCGGTTGGATGGAGCTTGTCTGGATTCAGCTTGATCATGCTCTTTGGACTTTTGGCGTTTTACAAGTTGCTCTTGTTGTGAAAGAACTTTATGGAAGCCTTCGTTGCCTCGCATCGAATCCAGTGCATCAGCTGTTTTCTGCAAGCTGGCCGATACTTTGGGATCTTGATTCTTTTGGAAGAAACGGAATTCAGGCACCTCCAGCAAGCTTGGCAATGAATATTGCGCGAATGCCATGTTGAGTTCGGCGCAACGCATAGTTCTGGTGAAGCCCCTGCGCGCGATGCCATCGTTTGCGTTCAATTCATTAGCATTCAAATTCTTCGAAATCATCATTTCCGAACCAGGTCCGATCGCTATGATTTGACCGTTGGAAAGTTTGAAAAGCACATCCCTTTCGTAGCCGTTAACGTTGAAAATTCTCGTTGCTTTTCCTGTGCTAGTGACCATAATTATGGAACCTGAGCGCCCGAATAGGCTTCCAAAGCCAGTTTTGAATGCACCATATTCCGCCTTCGCATCTGCTCTCAAAATAACTGTGTGAACATATTCAGAGCCTTTGCCGTTTTTACTTATCGACGGTGGAATAGGGACAATCGGTAAGATATTTTTTCGTTCGCTTTCTTCAAGAGTACGTGTCAGATTGAGGCTGGGATCAAGAAACTTGTACCAGGCATTGGTTTTCGAGACTGGCGCTGTAGATTGAGGCGTTCCTGCTCCCGCCGGTCCCGTCCGATTTAGCTGTTCACGCAAGCTTTCCGAATAAGGTGGTGCTTGTGCTTCCTTCTCGTAAATGGATACCGGATCAGCAGCTGCTGGTTCGCTGGTTTGCGAGTCTAATTTGTAATCTTGGAATGGGCCCCTTGGAAGAATTTGACCAAAATTAGATCCGCCTAAGCTGGGCATCGAAAAAACACCGTCCTCTGCAAATGAAAACGGTGTAATACAAATTGATTGAGCTACCAATGCGATGGCGCTGATGCCAATGAACGACCAAGTTTTGCCGTTTGCTCTTTTCATCGTGAACTTCCATTAAGGAGCTGACAGCGAACGATGGCTTCAGTATACGCAAGTAGGCTGTTGAGTTCTAGGACCGGTTCTGCTTCTTGAGAAAGTTTCACCTGCAAAAGTAGCGCGCTAAATCAATGAGAAAGCAGTGTCAGTGATAATATTGGCTTGCCTACTAAGTATTTGCAGGATCGGTCCTCGTGGCTTACGTCGATAGTCTGTTCAAGCAAGGGTGTGAGGCACTCATGCAAGGACACGCAGACAAAGCACTAACCTTTTTCAATAAAGTTCTTACCATTAACGAGAAGTCAGTTGATGCCATTGTTTGGCGCGGGCGTTGCTATCTGGTGTTGAATGAGGTGGACAAGGCTGTGGTTGATTTTTCCAGAGCTAGTCTCATGGATGAATCGAACGTCGATGCCATTGGTTTCAGAGCCCGCGCTTTTGTTGCATTGAACAATCATGACAGCGCACGTTTGGATGTGGAACGCGCGCTAAAAATAGATCCGGGGCATCCAGCCGCATTGACCGCCAGGGCGCAAATGGATCCATCTTATGCAACGGCGAGTTTCGATTATACGAACGCCATTTATCGCGAGTCGCAAGATCCAGAATTGTATTTCTTGCGCGGGAGTCTGTATGAAAAGCATGGCAATATCGGCGAAGCGATAGCTGACTTTCAAAAGATTGTGCAGTTGCGGCCAAACGGATATCGTGATGCAAGAACCAAATTGAAGCGACTAATAGCAAAGTCGGATCCCTCCTGCGCTTCGATGGAGCTCGTTAGTTCAAACAACTCACAGGAAGTCAGTGCTAACAAAAGCGCTTTGAGGAAATCGCGACGTCCGGTCGCGAACTTCAACATCACTGATTTGACAGGCCGACTTGCCCGTTGGCTCGACAAAAATCTTCCACGTTCGCTTTCAAGCTTGCGAGCTGGCGCTTCCGATGCTGATTTCGCTCGCCTTGAGGACCTTATAGGTAGCCAGTTGCCGGAAGAGTTCAAGAGCTTTTATTCTTTGTATGATGGTCAGGAGGAAGACGATTCTCTGGGCATCTTCTTTGGACTTAGACCCTTGCCTCTCGAGGAGATTGCGCGAGAGTATGAGAACTGGATTTCTGTTGCAGCTCAACTGGAACATGACGGAAGCCTTAGCGATGGACGATTGCGAACGTTTCCTCCAAACCATGTAAAAATGTTATCCGCTGAGAAGTGGATCCCCTTTACTCACGATAATTGGGGCAACCACATCGGACTTGATTTAGAGCCCGCATTGAAAGGTACTGCCGGGCAGATAATAAATTTCGGGAGCGGTGCACATCCGATTTTTGTAATGGGTAAAAGCTTTGGCGAGTTTTTGCAGCGAGTCGTCGCCGAACTAGAAGGTGGAAACTTCCACATCGACGGTGACGAGGATTTCATCATGAAGAAACGTCCTGCTGTCCAATACTTCGAGTATCTATATGTGCTCTCCGGATCAGGCGTCTGGACGCCTGCTGATTAAGTTGGAATCTCAGAGCGGAATCGCGAAGAGGGATCGTTGATTTCAGGCTTTTAGATACGTTCTCTACATGGCATTATGATCCACGGTTGCTACCGGGATTGCTTTTACCCTGGTTGATTTATCAGGTAGAAGCGTTTTTGCAACTTTTTCTGTTCCGCTTCCAATAAGGTTTCCTGTCATGCATACGACTTTGCCTATGCCTGAAATGCCGAGTTTTCTCGCGGCCGCTTTAGTCAGATCAATAACGCGACTGCTGTGAAACGGTCCCCTGTCTGTTACCGTGACTATGCACTTCGATCCGTTGCGTGGATTCTTTACCAGAATTTTTGTGCCGAATGGAAGACTTCTATGTGCGCAAGTAAATGCGTTGTTGTTCAATCTTGCTCCTGATGCGGTTCTTCGTCCCTGAAATTTATCCGCGTAGAATGAGGCGCCACCACGAAAGACTCTCGAACATTCTTTCGCGTTTGCAGCTAATGAGAAAATTAGGGAATACATAAGTGCGCAGAGCAAGGCTATGTTCAATCTCATAGCGGGCTCCTAGTTTGTTTGGAACGCGAAGTTCCGAGTTTCTATCGATCACCAGTGATTGCGGTATCGACGGGTCCCTTATCGGCTAAGTTCCCGGATTACATTGGTATAACTGAATTGTAGGAGTGGCGATTTTGTAGAGGAGTGGATACGAGACACGAAAGACGTAGCACTACCAAGGAAAGAGCACTACGAAAGACGTAGCTGGTTGACGTTATCTGTGTCGCCTGCGGTGAGTGCCACCGGCTGGCACAATTTTTACTGGAGCGTTGGCGTTTGCTTTTCCGAAGAAGCGCTCCAGGACTACTTTGGCTACGGGAGCCGCAGCTGAACCACCGTGACCGCCGTGTTCGATGAAAGCGCAAATCGCAATTCGTGGATTGTCAGCCGGTGCGTAGCAGCAAAACCATGCGTGTGTCTTACTACCAAGCGGCGGTGCTTCAGCAGAACCAGTTTTTCCAGCAACTTCTACGTTGCCCAATCTGGTGGCGCCGCCGGTGCCGGATGCCACCACAGCTTTTAATCCCTTCGACACTACTTCCATGTATTCCTTTTTCACCTTCACGGTCTCGTGCATTGGTGGAGGAATTTGTCGATCACCGATCTTAATTGCTAGATGGAGGTCCGGAACCTTGCCTTTCATGCCAAGTCCAGCGTACATGCGTGCAGCCTGCACGGGGGTCACCTGCAAGAACGTTTGTCCGATCGACATGTGCAGAGTATTGCCCGGATACCATTTCTCTTTATAGACCCGCTCTTTCCATTTTGAATCCGGAACCAGCCCACTGCTCTCGTGCGGAAGCTCAATTCCTGTTGGACGCCCAGCACCGAAGTAGAGCCCCCATTCGCGAATCATCTCCGGTGTCATCTTGAGCGCCATTTGGTAGTATGCGGAGTCACGAGACCAAGCAAGACATTTCACGAGGTCGAAAATACCAGAGCTGCCGGTCCAGTCATGGAAGAAGAAGCCACCGAGAGCAATACCACCGGAGACGTGTATCTTCGTATCAGGTTTTACAACCTTATACTGCAATGCCGCGAGGGTTGTTATCGCTTTCCAGATAGAGCCTGGTGGGAATCCGGACAATGCTCGATTGAAGAGAGGATGATCCGGAGCATTCAACTTTTTCCAAACGGCGGGAGTGATTCTGCGAGTAAAGCAGTTCGGGTCGAACTTTGGATTTGATACCAGTGCCAGTATTTCTCCAGTCTTCGGATCGCAAGCAACCACGGCGCCATGCCTATCCCCGAGCGCTTCTGCTGCGGCTTGTTGCAAATCCATATCTATAGAGAGAACGACAGGTAATCCTGGTTGCGCTTCCTTTGTCACGACAGGATGTGCCGTATCTCGTGAGAAGGTCAAGCCGGACGCGTTAACGCGCACACGCTGTTCGCCATCAATTCCCCGAAGTTGCGTGTCGTAATATCGTTCTACGCCGTCTTGTCCGACGATGTCACCCATTCTTCTTTCGGGCCGTTTTTTGAGCTGGCTTTCCGTAATTTCTCCGCAATATCCCAGTAGATGGCAGAACAATTCTCCTTGAGGATAATTGCGGCTAATATCAGGGAGGATATCTATGCCCGGCAAAAATAGCTTCTGGTCGTAAAATCTGCTCACTACCTTCAATTCAAGGTCGCGTTCAAGAACCACGGGAAGAACCGAATCAGACTCTTTGGCTTTTAGCAGTTTCTCTCTAATTTCGGGCTCATCGACTCCGAGTACGCGTGCCAAACGTCTTGTTAAGTCCTCGACATCGTCAATTTGCGCAGGCACCGCAACTAGTGACAAGGTTTGTTTGTTCGTGGCAAGCATGTTTCCATGCCTGTCGTAGATAATTCCTCTGGGAGCTCGCAAAAATGTGACCCGCGTGGAATTCTCTAATGCACGTGCTTTGTAGAACTTCCCTTGTACGATTTGCAGCCAAACCAGGCGTGCGCACAGTGCAGTCGAAGTTGTGATCACGACAAAGAGCAAGACAATCATCTTGATCTTCGGGTGATCAATCTCTCCAAATCCTTGTCGTGTGAACTGAGAATCTACCATCTTTGGCTCGTGCTAACCTTCAACTCCAGTGTAATCAATCAATTTGAACTTTGCTCCTGCGGCAGTTTAAGAGTAGGTAAACTAATCAATCGGAAAATATGATTGTTGACCTTCGACCAGTTCATACCAACGTCTCATAGGGAAGTAGATGAAGGGGGCGATGAGAGCATTCAGCAGTGCTTCAGTTAGTATGAAAAGGCTGAGATGGTCAAAAACCTGTGAAAAGATGATTCGCCAATCCATTCCTTGATGGATAAATGCTTTGACTGCGAAGATCTCCCAGGCGGTGATTCCTTCGCCTATGAGTGTAAGAATAAATACGAGGGGAATACAAAGAAGATTGCCCTGGCTCAGTGCTCTGAGACAGAAGTAGCCAGAAGCCCAGCCGATGATCGGATAGGCAATTGGATAGACCGGAACGAGATTTATATTCATCCACGAGAAGAACCAACCGACGAGCATTCCGCTGATCGAACCGGATGCGAGTTGGCGTGAAAAAATGTCGCCCATACTTAGCCGACGAAGTTCCACGTTGGTCAGTGGCGGGAGTGTGGTTCCGAAGACCAATCCCCAGACGATGATTACTGTTAGTGGCAAATTGCAGATGACACCATTTATGGTGAAGTTGTTCAAAACTAGTAATTGAATAAGCAATGCTGTAACACAGAGCAGCGCTGAAAGCCCAATCTCCAGAGCACGTTTTCTCGAGCGCATGGATATGATTGCCATATTCTCTCCTGCGCTAGAGACTGATTGGTGGAACGATAAGTACGTGAGTGAGATCGTAGAGATTGTCAGCGAGCTTCACTTCTATCGATAGGGTTGTACCGTTAGTATCGCGGCGAACCATACTGACTGTGCCAATCGGGTGACCCTGAGGGAATATGCCTCCGTCCCCGGCGCAGACTATCTTGTCGCCGATATCTACGGGTGTCCCTACTGGGACGAATTCGATAATTGGTGGATTCTTGTAATTGCCGCGAAGTACACCCGGCATATTGATTCGCTGAATCACTACACCAAGCTTTTGCTCGGGATCTGTAACCAGTCGCACTACGCTTGTTGATTCAGCTGGTTCTTGAGCGATTTGTCCGACCACGCCTTGCGCTGTGATAACGGCTGCACCAAGTTTTACGCCGTCGGTCTTGCCTTTGTCGATGATCACTTGCTCGAACCAGTTATCTGGGCTGCGCCCAGTAACATCCGCGCCAATGGTCGATCTCGTGATGCTCTGTTTTAGATTCAAGAGCGAGCGCAATCGATTAACGTCTTTCGCTTCCTGTTTCAGTTTTGTCAGCTCAAGTTCGTTATCTGCGAGCTTCTTTTCGAGCCCGTTTATTTTGTCCGATGCAGCCATCAACTGTTCAGCCAAGTTTTTTGTGGACTCGACCTGTGTTGCGCCTCGTGAAATGGTCGCCGACAAAGTCGAATGTGTCCAGGCGATCATTCCGCTCAAAGGACCTGCCGCCATCAAGATGAGGACAGCCATGAACACCGCCTCGGCAATTGTCGATGAGTTTACGGTGAATCTGCTTTGAGATGCTCGGCCGTCTTCAACAGGCACCCTGGCTCTCCTTAGCCTTGATACAGAGCTTGCTCTAGCACGCGCGTGTAGGCTGGATCCATAAGCATCCGCCCTGTTCCGATCGCGACGCACGAGAGTGGATCTTCGGCCAAAAATACTGGAACTTCTGTTTCGTTGGCGATGAGCTCATCAAGTCCGCGTAGCAATGCGGTTCCACCTGATAGGACGATGCCCCGATTGTAGATGTCTGCGGCCAGCTCTGGAGGCGTTCTTTCCAACGTGCGCTTGATTGCATCAACGATAGTGCTCAGTGGTTCCGACAATGCTTCTCTCACCTCACCTCTGCTAATGGTGGCAGTGCGGGGAAGTCCGGTGATTAGATTGAGACCTTTCACCTCGTACTTGTCGTTATCGGCGGTCTTGTATGCAGAGCCCAAGCGGAATTTGATTTCTTCTGCAGTGCGCTCTCCGATTGCTAACGAGTGCACTTTCTTCAAATATTGGATGATTGAGTCATTCAACTCGTCACCAGCGACGCGAATAGATTCATTTACTACTATGCCGCAAAGGCTAATAACTGCTACTTCTGTTGTTCCGCCACCGATATCCACGATCATCAATCCGGTTGGTTCAGCCACTGGCAAGGAGGCACCGATTGCGGCAGCCATCGGTTCTTCAGGCAAGAAGATCTGTCCGGCACCGGCATTGAAAGCCGCTTCTCTAACTGCTCTTCTTTCGACGCCTGTGACTCCGGAGGGAACGGCAATGGCGATATCAGGTTTTACGAATGACTTTGAGCCGGTTACCCGGCGTATGAATTCTTCGAGCATCAGGCGAGCTGATCTGAAATCGGCTATAACACCATCCTTCAATGGACGCATCGTCGTGACGCCAGCAGGCGCGCGACCGATGATTGCTCTTGCTTCTTCTCCGACGCGAAATGGTGCTTTGGTTTCGTCGTCGATTGCAATTACCGACGGTTCGCGAAGAACAATGCCTTTATCGCCCAGATATATGAGGGTGTTGGCAGTGCCGAGGTCGATTCCTATTTGTTGTGAAAACATCTTCTTGAAGAAGGACACGCTAGCCACCTCACTGGGGGAATGTGCTCTGGAGAAGGAAAAAATACTCACGCCAATACTCCTCACTCAGGCTAAGTTTATCACGCTTATCCTCTTGGTAGCGTGTCGCCATGCTTATTTCAACGCATAACTAATGCGTTTTCGTTAAGTGGAAGTAAAATCCGCACGGGCTCATGAGGAGAGATATGCAAGCTGTTCTCACTGGATATATGGGTTTTCCGTGTATGTGAGGAAGGTGGCGAAGCGACAGCTAAGTATCGAGCGAGGACTGTTCGCCCAGTTGGCATGGCTTCAGCAGCATTACCCAACTACAAGCGTGGGATCTCAAAATAGCGGACGGGGACGTCCGCAAGCCATACTTATGGGCGGACAAGATGTCCGCGCTTCATACTTAGCTGCAGATGATGTCTGCGCTTGCGCTCCAGAATCGAGGTATTAACGGGCGGCGCATGGCATCGCCCCTGCTCAAACAGACAGCCGCAGGGGATCGCCATGCTTAGCTGCAGATGAGGATCGGTTTCAATGCGATTTGCTACTGTGGGGCGCGCGCGCCGGGAACGCTGCGGTAACCAATTACGGCGTTTCTTTGCAAAGTGATGGATTCGCCATCTTCCATGGTGATGCAGTAAGCCTGCTCATCAAACCACTTCAAAACGCCTTTCAGCTTTTGCCCTGTGAGCAAAATTACTTCTATGATGCGTTTTTCTCTGATGAACTTTTGCAGTTCTGCAACGCTGGGTCCCTTGCCTGTGTTACCGAATGTCATGCGTTTTGCTCCACCGTGAGCTTGTCAGTCGACAGTCTGCGACGTATCTCTTCTTCTTTTAAAAAGAGTACTTATGAAACGTCATTTGTGTCAAATTGAAAGCCAAAAACTTTAGGCAGGAACTGCCGATTTTTGTGCTTTTGCGGCAGGCTGATTGTCGTATTTATAGAAACCTTTGCCTGTCTTTCGTCCCAAATGTCCGGCTGTGACAAGCTGTCGCAAAATCGGGCAGGGGCGATATTTGGGGTCGCCAAATCCTTCATGCAAAACTTCAAGAATGTGAAGACAGATATCAAGACCTACGAAGTCTGCCAGCGCGAGTGGACCCATCGGGTGATTGTAGCCAAGAGTCATTCCGGTATCGATCTCTTCAGCTGTTGACAGCCCTTCCATCAAAGCGAAGGCTGCTTCGTTGACAAGTACCATCCCGAGCCTTGTTGTGATGAAGCCTGGATAGTCTTTTGAGGAAATGATCGTTTTGCCGATTTCCGAACCGAATGCTCTGATTGCCTGCATCGTTTCGTCGCTGGTGTCTATTCCTGGGATCAACTCAAGCAACTTCATGACGTGAGCAGGGCTGAAGAAATGCATTCCGAGAAATCTGTCGCTTCGTCCTGTAACTGCTGCCAGTGAGGTAATTGGAAGAGATGATGTGTTGGAGCCAAAAATCGTCTTTTCCGGACAAATCTTGTCTAACTTCTTGAACAGGTCGTGCTTGAGAGAAACGTCCTCTGCAATTGCTTCAATCACCAAATCCGCAGATTTGGCATCTTCGAGTTTGTCGGTCCAGGCGATTTGCTTCTTGACCTCTGCCAATCTCTCTTCTGTGATAAAGCCTTTATCCAAAGATGACTTGCCGTATTTCTCGACGCTCGCTTGTGACTTCTTCAGAGATTCTGGATAGATGTCGAACAACGTGACTTTTGCGTTGGTTTTTGATGCGATGAGATAAGCAATCGCTGAGCCCATGAAGCCTGAGCCCGGAATGAATACATGCGAGAATGTCACGTTTCTGCCCTCGTAGATGCGTCGTGTCGTTCCCCGAGAGCCGGATGCTCCCATGGGTGAGCCAATCCTAACATCGGGATTTCTTCGCTTTGGGAGCAGAAAAAGGTCCGACATCCGCTGCTGAGTGGGATTTGAATTTCAAAGCGGAGTTATTAGGAGATTTCTAATTTCGCAAGCTTTTAGATCCTTTTCGGATAGCCTCTAATGAAGTCTTCGCCGCTTCGGGCGATCGTGAAAAAAGGGATTCGTGATGTTCAAGAAAATATTGATCGCCAACCGCGGTGAAATTGCTGTCCGTGTAATCAGAGCTTGCCATGAACTCGGCGCTGCCGCGATAGCCATTTTCTCAGAGGCGGATCGTCACTCTCGCCACGTCAGTTCGGCTGATGAAGCCTGGCTTCTTGAAGGGCAGCCGGGCAAAGTCTATTTGGATATCCCGCAGATTGTCGAGCTGGCCAAGCGGGCCGGTGCCGAAGCAGTCCATCCGGGCTACGGGTTCTTGGCGGAGAACGCGGATTTTGCAAGGGCGATTGCTGATGCAGGAATGGTTTTCATCGGTCCATCTCCCGATGTGATCCACAAAATGGGCAGCAAAGTCGAGTCTAGAAGAATTATGGAAGCTGCAGGCGTGCCTGTTGTGCCTGGAACGACAGATCCGATCAGCGATGTGGAGACGTTGAAAACCCTGGCGGCAAAGTTTGGTTATCCTGTTGCGATTAAGGCCAGCGCGGGCGGTGGCGGACGCGGTTTGCGCGTTGTTCAAAAAGAATCAGAACTTGAGCAAGCTTTAGCTGGAGCTCAACGCGAAGGAGCCAGCTACTTTGGCAATGCCGAAGTCTATTTGGAAAAGTATTTGGAGAAACCGCGCCACATAGAAGTGCAAATCATCGGTGACAAGCATGGAAATGTTGTGCATTTGCGAGAACGCGATTGCAGTTCGCAGCGTCGCCACCAGAAACTTCTGGAAGAAACACCGGCTCCTGCTTTGGATGACAAACTTCGGCAAAAGGCTTTTGATGCCGCGGTATTGGCCGGCAAGAGCATCGGTTATTACTCCGCAGGTACTGTCGAAGGATTGGTTGCCGGAGGCGATTATTACTTCCTCGAGATGAACACACGCGTTCAGGTAGAACATCCGATTACCGAAATGGTTACCGGAATCGACATTGTAAAAGAACAAATTCGCGTTGCTTACGGCGAGAAACTAAGCTTCACGCAGGCTGATGTTCAGCCTAGAGGACATGCGATTGAGTGCCGCATCAATGCTGAGGATCCGTTTAAGAATTTCATGCCGTCACCAGGAACGGTGCACAAATATGATGAGCCTTCCATGCCGTGGGTGCGTGTGGATAGCGCTTGTTATACCGGCTATCAGGTTCTTCCTTTCTATGATTCTTTGTTGGCAAAGTTGGTTGTTTGGGGACGTGATCGCGAGGAAGCAATCGTTCGTACGAAACTTGCTCTGCAATCATTCAAAATTGAAGGACTTTCGACAACGATTCCTTTCCATCTGCAACTTCTAGAAGACGAGGGGTATAAGACCGGTTCGGTCTATACAACTTATGTTGAGAAGGAATTCAAAGCGCGCTTGAAGCCACCAGTTGCGGTGCCTGCTCCAGCGGCAACTTCTGCTGACAGTAATGGGTCCGCAAAAGTCAAAATTGAGCGCAGCGCAGCTCGCAATTTCGAAATTGAAGTGAATCAGAAACACTTTAAGGTCTCTGTTGCTGAGCTCGTTCCCGAGGGCGGCCTTGAAGTCGCCCGTGCCGTTGTGGCAGCGAAACCTTCAGGCGCAGCAGTGTCTCGCTCTATGGCTCGGACCGCTTCTCGTCCCCAAAGTGCTCAGGTGACAACTCCGAATACAGGTGTAGCAAAATCAGTAAATGGTGAGTTGAGATCTGCAATGCACGGGGTTGTGAAACAGATTCTCGTAAAAGAGGGTGAAGCTGTTACCGAAGGACAAAAGTTGCTGATTCTAGAATCCATGAAGATGGAATCTGAGGTCTGCTCCGATCGCAATGGGCAGGTGGAGAAAGTCTCCGTAAAACCCGGTGAGACGGTGGAATCTGATCAGCTCTTACTTGTCGTTAAATAAGCAATCCTTGTAGAGACTGTTGGTCTGAACTCGATCTGGCTAGCTATACGAAGTCGTTAAAAGAGGGTGCGCAGGTGAGAGTTGGTATCGGGTTCGATATTCATAAACTTGTAGAGGGGCGTCCATTCATCATGGGTGGGGTGAATATTCCATCCGAGAAAGGGCCCGAAGGACATTCGGATGGCGATGCTCTTTGTCATGCAATTGCCGATGCTCTGCTCGGTGCTGCTTGTTTGGGCGACATTGGCATGTGGTTCCCTCCTGACGATCCTCAGTTCAAAGGTTCAAACAGTCTTAATCTGTTAGCAAAAGTTGCTAGTGGCGTTGTTGAGGAAGGCTACTCGATCGAGAATATAGACTCGATCGTCATTTGCGAAGCACCAAAGATTTCACCGCACTATGAGTTTATGCGCAGAGCAATTGCGGGAGCAGTTGGAGTGGATTTTTCTCAGGTGAGCGTGAAGGCGACTACCTATGAAAAACTTGGAGAAATCGGCCGAGGTGAAGCCGTTGCCGCAAAAGCGATTGTTTTGCTCGATTCATGAACCCAGCGGGAATTCCGAGGCACCTGATCAATCCAGTGTTGATCAGGTGCTCAACGTCTAGCTAGTGTGCGGTGCGACGGTTCTGTCCTTGAACCTCGCTCGTAAGGAGTCCAATTCCCAACATAACAAGTCCCGCTAAAACTGCTGGAAAAACACCCTGTATGCTTAAGAAGTGCGGTAAAAGGTCAGCTGTTATGATCAGCGCCGTGGCTGGAAGAATCCAGAATCCTAGAATCCAGACTGGAATGATCCACAAGAGCGCTAGTCCGAAAGAAGTGATTGTGAATATGGCTGCAAGCGCTTTCGCCACTGCCTCAACGGCCCACAACAAGACACCGAATACCAGCGATAAAACTAAAGCAACACCGAAATTGCCATGGAAATTAATACCATGAATCATCGGCAAGATTGTTGTAAATGCAAAAGCCGTTAATAGCAGGCGTGAAATAAATCTCATGGCTAGTCCCTCTTATCTTTCTCAGTTCCATTCGTGAGTAGAGAATACGTCTAGATAATGAGGAACGTGTGAATGTCTAAAGTCCTTGCTAAAAAATAGGATAGGCGGTAGGCCGGTAGTACTTTCCGCCGTTCACGTCGTTTAACTGCTGCGTGTTCTTAAGATCTTTGGATTTTGGGCTGCAGCCTGTGAGAAATTGTGAGGATAAGACATGGCGAGCGTTGGAGCCGCTTTAGCCGAAAGGTGCGTTGTAGCTACTATAGCCGATATATTCTGGCAACCCCCTATTTGTTCGGGTTTTCGGGTGATACAGGTTTAAGAATGGCTGTGGCTCAAGGCAAGCGGCGGGTGCCTTAACCTTTGTGGGAACTAAGCGGGCAGGGAGCCGCCCAAGGTGGTAGGATCTATATTTACCAATGGTTTTTAGTATTAGGGTTGTCTGCATTCTAAACTGTTTGGAAGGAATCCGGTACTACATATGGTGGCATGACTCGTCCGGGGTAGATCGAGTGTGCCGATAGGGAAGAAAGATGAATTTGCTCTGGTTAGTCAGTTTAGAATCACTTTTAGCCACTATTTTAGCTGGTCTTACTTTCCTGTTCTTTTTGTATTTTCCACGGCTTCAAAAGAAGTCATTGCCTGAAAATGAGCTGCCATTTATCACAGTAGTTGTGCCGGCCAGAAATGAGGAGGGCAAGATTGGGCGATGCCTTGAGTCCCTGGCTAAGCAGAATTACCCTAACTACGAAGTAATTGCAGTTGATGATCGCTCGCAGGATAGAACCGGCGAGATTATTAAAGGATTGGCTGAGCAGTATCCAGTCATTAAATATGTTCGAGCTAAAGAGGCACCGCCCGGGTGGATTGGAAAATGCAGCGCGCTTGTTCAAGCCGTGCAGTATGCGCAGGGGCAATGGTATTTGTTCACTGATGCGGACACGTGTCACACGCCTGAATCTCTGCGTTATGCGGTTTCGTACGCGATAGAACATAAAGCTGATTTGATTTCATTCATGCCTGTACAGGAACTAGGCAGCTTCTGGGAGCGAGTGGTGATGCCTGTTTTGCTAGGCTCGTTTCTCTGTGGTGATCCATTCAACACAATCAATGAGCACACAAATGAGCGCGCTTACGCTTATGGACAATACATTCTCGTTCGTAAGGATGTCTATGAAAAGGTCGGAGGACACGACAGCGTTCACGATCAAATCCTGGATGATATTAGCTTTGCTCGTGTTGTGAAGTCGTTTGGATATTTGATTCTTTCGGCTGACGGTCGGCTTTTATACAAAGTGCGAATGTACACGGATCTCGAATCCTTGTGGCAAGGATGGACGAAGAATTTGTATGCACTTATTGAGTGCAAAGTCATATTCCTGGTGCTGGTTATCTTGCTGATTAACCTGGCGATTTTTGGTCCCCTCGTTTCTACCGGCATTGTTACTTCGATGTGGTTGCGCGGTGAGTCAGGAACGGAACTCAATATTTTAACGGCTCAAGCGGTGTACCAACTCACACTGCTCTTCCTCTGGTACCGAAGAACAACCGAGCATTACCTCGGCGTTGATTGGCGCCACTTTTTCCTACTGCCCTTCGGCAGTCTAACGATGTCCGCGCTCTACCTCCACTCTGCTTATCTAGTGCACAGCGGAGTAAAAGTAAGCTGGAAGGGCCGTCAGTATACGGTCAACACATCCAAATCCATTGAAGATAAGCCGGAAGGCGCAAGCGCCTCGGTGCCATCTAGCTCGCTGGACCCAGCTTTGAGTGCTATAGCTGAGAACGATTAGAAGCAACCATTACGGTTCGACAGTTCGCAATAGGGCGACACATGGCGTCGCCCCTAAAGATTGATAGTTAGTGCGAATGCAATAATTTGAACAGGAGGCATTCTGCATCATGGATTTATTGATGCTGCGACGGGCCCATTCTTTAGTCCAAGTCAATCGATTTCAACTGGCAGGCATTAAGCATCCTGGGTCGATTTGTAGGGGCGAGGCCGTGCCTCGCCCGTTGTGTTAGTCTTCGATCAGCGTTTTAGTTCTGATAGTGCTTTGAAGTAGCTGACGAACATTTTCATGCCACCGGATGCTTGTTGCCAGTCGTAGTTTTCGTTGATGGCGTGATAGCCGTGTTCGGGCAACGAGAGGCCGAGGAAGAGGGAGCTCTTTCCGAGAACCTTTTGCATGCTAAGGATTGCACCGATCGATCCGCCTTCGCGAACAAATGCCGGCTCTTTCCCGAAGGCTTCCTTCATTGCCTTCACTGCAGCTTCTGCTTCAGGACCAGTTCTTTCACCCATGTAGGGGAATAAGGCGCCCTCTCGAATTATTTCCGCCTCGGGCAGTTCTTTTTTCACGAAGTCTTCAAATAGTTTGAAGACCTTTTCGGGATCTTGGCTTGGTACCAGTCTCATACTCAATTTTGCTTCTGCCTGAAACGGCACAATCGTTTTGACTCCTGGTCCACTGTAACCACCAGTGATACCGTGTACTTCGAATGTTGGTTTTGCCCAAATTCGTGTGGCGCCTTCAAGATTGTCTTCTGTGCGAAGTTTGATCAATTCATGAGCTTTCTTGAATGCATCGACTGTAAATCCGGATGCGAGGAAGTCCTTTCCTTCGTTTTCACTAACAGCGTTGACGTCATCATAAAATCCGGGGATCTTTACTTCACCTGTTGTTGCGTCATAGCATCTGGAGATTAGCTTCGCTAACTCGCCAATTGGGTTTCTTGCCAATCCGCCAACCAAGCCAGAGTGCACATCCTTTGTACCTGTTTTTAGTTTGACAATAACGCCGAGCAGACCTCGCAATCCGTAACCTATTGCTGGTCTGTCGCGAGAGATCCATACGGTGTCTGAGACGGCGATGTAATCCGTATGCAGCTTTTCTTTGTTATCTTTCAGAAACTGTTCGAAATTGGGGCTACCGATTTCTTCTTCCAATTCCCAGCAAAACTTGATGTTGATTGGCACCCCGTTATCAAAAGCGTACTTAGCGCCGTAGAGCACGGTGAGTGCCGGTCCCTTGTCGTCCGTGCTTCCACGTCCCAAATACTTGTCTCCATCTACCTTCATATCAAACGGCGGTGACTTCCATTCGCTGGCGTCTGCCGGTTGCACATCTATATGGTTGTAAATCATCACAGTTGGAACGTCTTTTGATCTGTGAAATTCGCCGACGACGACTGGATTGCCTTTCGTTTGTATCACCTCGGCCGAAGCGCCGAATGATTTTAAGAGTTCGGCTGCGCGAGCGGCGCATTTGTCCATGTCTTGTCGATGCGCGGGATCTGCCGAAACAGTCGGGATATCCACCAACTCTTTGAGATGCTGTTCGAAACTCTTTCTGCTGTCCTGAACGTACTGATTCAGTTCTTTTCCTTTTGTTTCAACCGTCATTTTTAACTCTCCGACTAAAGGCAAAGCGGCTTGGGAAGATGAATAATCTTCCATATAACGGGATCATTTTCAATGCTTTGGTTGAAAATCAGGTCAATATCGTGATGTCAAACGTCAGTTTAAGCTAATATTGGGGCTGATGTCAGGACAAGGGTATGGCTTCTGTGGTCGAATTCGTCGGAGAACAGAGTCAAAAGAAGGTCGGAGTTTTCGATGCTCTTTGGCGCTCATTTTTCGATTCCAATTGTTATGTGAGCGTTGCACGTGATTGGAGCGGAATTTCCGTTACGTATCTATTGTTGCTCACAGTATTGTTTTGCTCCCTCGTAGTGGGTGGCATGTATTATCGCGTTGTCCAGACTCTAAGCTCGGCAGAAGTCGTCTCAATGATGGAGCAAATGCCGCGTCTCCATTTTAAGAATGGGGTTATGAGCACCGCATCTGGTGACCGGGTTGATCTTATTTACCCGAAGAGCGGAAGTCTCTTCATGATCGTCGATCCCCGAGACACAGTAGCTGACATCGGTTCCACTGGAGCAACGGTATTAGTTCAATCCAAGAATGTGACGGTTCATCTCCATTCGAAGGAACCAGCTGTAATTCCGCTATCTAAAATTTACAAAGATACCGACCTTGATGGCAAACAAATACTTGGTCAGATCAAGAGTTTAGCAAATGCGACGGTTCTGCCGATATTCCTAATTCTCAACATCGGTAGCTTCCTCTTTATACTATTTAAATCGATGATGCTGGCTTTGCTGTTGAAGCTCCTGCGGACAAGGCACTCAATCTTCGCCGCAACGCGCCTCATCATAATGGCGACCACGCCCTCGCTCATCCTTTCCGGTCTTTCAATTATTGCTCAAATTCACTTCGGCAAGGCAGAAAGCGGCATCTTCACCGGCATATTCTTCGGCTACGTTTGGCTCGCTTTCTTTTTCTGTCGCAAAGAAGACATCGTCGGAAAATGATCAGTGACCAAGAACTGGTGCCTTTGGCGGACTGGAAGGTTCTGTATGAAACCTGGAAATCTTCGCAATCTTGCCAGACGTGAGCGAAGCGTATGCGGGTTTCTGCCACTTAAGTACTTAGCCAAACAATAGCCAACTGGGATTCGGTACTTTATTATCAGCACCTTCGCATGGCGCGTTGCGCCACTGGAGTCCCACATGGAAATGGAAGCAGATGTCCATATTTTGATGAATCACCTCAACGGTGTGCTCGCCGGTTCGAGCATTAATCGGATTAGTATGACCTACAACGATACGAATATCAGGCTCAATCTTGAATGTATCAATAATGAACTCATTTCAGATGACGTTCATCGTGCATTCCTCTCTCGCTTCTTGCGCAGCAAGAGGATTCGCCGCTTCGTGTTCGACAAGGACGGCCGGACGGTATCCATCGACACTGCAGGACTCTAGTCCTCAGAAAGGCTAGCTGTTAGGAATAAGAGCAGGTGCAGGGCATAATCTCATAAGGTCCCAAGAGCCGACCTTATGAGCAAAGAGCAAAACGATCATCAGGATATCCAAAGCATTGAGGCTGTCGAAACACTCACGTCGGTCTCTCTTGAGGCATCTTTACTGCAAGAACCAGTCAGTGGCAACGGTGAAAGCGCTCCTGCTACCCCAACTCCTTTGAGTAGAGCTTTTCCTGAGTTAGATAAGAAGCTGCTCGGCAGTACATTCGCCGATAAGTACAAGATACTCGAGCCTTTGGGTCAGGGCGGGATGAGCATAGTTTATCGGGCGAAGCACCTGACTATGAGTCGCGATGTCGCCATCAAGATTTTGCATGGCAGCAGAGCCTCAGATGAGCAATCGATTCGAAGATTCAGGCAGGAAGCTCTTGCCACAAGTTCGCTCTCGCACCCAAACATAGTTGCCGTACACGATTTCGGGGCAACTGGTGACGGGACAACCTATTTGGTAATGGACCTTGTGACAGGGAAATCGCTCTCTCAGGTCATAAAGTCAGAAGGCCCGTTAAGCTTAGAGCGCTTTCTTAACCTTATGCAGCAAGTCGCCTCCGCACTGGGGCATGCTCATGAACGGGGGATTGTACATCGGGATCTGAAACCCAGTAACATCATGGTTTCAAAAATTGAAGGTGGTGAGCGTGCTGAAATCGTTGATTTCGGAATCGCAAAGTTGGTCGGACCGGAGGACGCTGGGCAGCTCACCCAAACCGGTGAGGTATTTGGTAGCCCGTTCTATATGAGCCCCGAGCAGTGCTCTGGTGGGAGCGTGGATACACGTGCCGACCTTTATTCGTTTGGTTGTGTTATGTATGAATCACTTTGTGGGCATGTGCCGTTCTCCGGTGAAACTGTATTCGATACGATTCACAAGCATTTGAACGAAGCGCCACCGCCCTTGGTAGCGCCTTCGATTCCAGAGGAAATTCGATCCGGACTTGAATTACTGATATTGAAGTGCCTCGCCAAATCGCCGGATGATCGCCCCCAGAAGATGAGCGAGGTTGAAACGCAATTGCGAGCCCTCTCGCTCAAATCAGGGCTTGGCTTGTTTGAGAAGGTGAGTAAGGCTTACCAGTTAGCGGCAGTCAAAAGTAAGGCCAGTCGAAAGAATTTCACCCCAACAATTTTAATTGCGCTCGCATTGGTATCGTTCATCTCCTTTGGCTCAGTTATGTACTTGTATTTTCGAGGCGCTGACGATAAGAAGCAGCTAAATCACTCTCGATTAGTGGCTAAGGAGATTAGTCTGATTCAAATCAGCTTTCTGCGTTTTGCAGAGAATGGCAGGCAGTTCTTCATTTCAGTTTATTTAGATAGGTCAAAGAGTGAGAAGTTCAAGGAGCGGATGCTGGCATACAAGACAAAGATCTCGGATGGCCTTGATACCATCGAATCGATAATCAAAGATGACCAGGAAGATAAGGGAAAGTTTTACAAGAAGTTCAAGAATAGCTGGCGACCCAAGATGGAGGCGTTGGAGAAACAAATCTGTGACTTCCTGTTTCCTTTGGGTGATATCAGCAGGAGCGAACGGGAAATGACTTTTGCTGATGTCGGGACCGGAATGCAAATATCGAAATTCTCCAGTCTTGGGCTGGCGTATGTCGAGGAAATGACAGGAGAAGCATTAGCCAAGGAAGAGCGAGCTCTAGAACGCCTCAAGAGGGATGAACTGCTAATAGCTCCGCTCTTTATTTCTACAATTCTCTTGAATTTTGGCGTCATAGTCGCTCTCCTGATTTATGCACTCAAGACTTATCCCAAGAGACTTAAAGAAATCGCAGATAATGCAGCCAAGTATTCAAGGAAGCAAAACATCGCCAGAGCCGAAGATGATGCCCTGGCGAATTTAGATAACGTCATTAGCGAGCTTGCTGAAGCTCTTTCAGAGGCCGAGAAAAGAGAGCAAGTTCTTTTGCAGAAACTTGAACATAACAAAGACGTAGCTGATTAGCGGCTCTTTACCAGGCAGGCGATTCATCGCATGGCCTCAGGGAAATCTCGCTCGAAGCCGGCAAGATGCCGGCGCTCCCGGGATCGAACCGAATTCAGTAGAGTGGCGGGATCGAACCGAATTCAGTAGAGTGGCGGGATCGAACCGAATTCAGTAGAGTGGCGGGATCGAACCGAATTCAGT